>DATHTE010000070.1:0-55629 GCA_035463475.1 Vicinamibacterales bacterium | reverse complement strand
TCACGGTGAAGAACTGGTTCTCCTTGGTCCCCTCGTAGGCGAAGAAGAAGTGCGTCTTGTCCTTGACGATGGGGCCGCCCACCGTGGCGCCGTACTGGTATCGGCGGTAATCCGGCTTCGCCGCCTGGAAGAACTCCCGCGCGGTGAGTGACTTGTCGCGGAAGAACAGCAGCCCTGAGCCGTGGAAGGTGTTGGTGCCGGATTTCGACACGACCGACACGACTCCTCCGGTGGCGAGCCCGTACTCGGCCTTGTAGGTGGAGGTCGAGACCCGGAACTCACGGATGGAGTCCATCGCGAAGTTCTGGCGCGGCTCGCCCATCTCGGCCCAGGTGTTGTTCACGCCGTCCACCATGAACCCGTTCGAGTACTCGCGCGTGCCGGCGCCGACGTTGACGTTGCCGCGGTAGAAGAAGCCGCGGATGTTGTCCTGCGACGTCCCCGGCGTGAGCATCGCCAGATCGATCCATCGTCGGGACGCGACCGGCAGGTCCTGGATCTGCTGCGTGCTCACACTGGTGGCGACGTCGGACCGTGACGTGTCCACGATCGGGCTCTCGCCGGTCACCGTCAGCGTTTCGGCGATCGCGGCCGGCTTCAGCGTGAAATCGAGCGTCGCGACCTGCTCGATGATGAGCACGATTCCCTGCCGCTCTTCCGTCGTGAAGCCGCTCAACTCCACCGAGAGCGTGTAGCGGCCGGGCGGCAGCGCCCGAACGTGGTACTGGCCGGCGGCGTCGGCGACGGCCGTCCGCGCGAGGCCGGTCTCCTCGTTCCTGGCCGTGACCGCGACGCCGGGCAGCACCCCTCCCGACGAGTCTCTGATGGTCCCCTCGACGGTCGCGTTTTGCGCCGACGCGCTGCCGGCGCCGAGCAGGAACACCGCCAGCGCCGCCGCGCCCCATACCCCCTTCTGCATGTCCCCTCCTGTGGCTGGAAAAGGGGGACAGTCACACTTCTTCTCGAAAACGGGATTAAGTGTGACTGTCCCACTTCTTCTAATACGTCGTCGTTGGCGGGGCCGCAGGGCCCGGCAACACCGGCCGGACGCGCAGCAGCGTGAGGCTCACGCTGTCCCGCTGCCCCTCTTCGCCAATCCTCTCGATCGTGTAGCGGCCGTCGCGCAGGTAGCCGACGGCGGCCATCAGGTACGAGAAGCCGGCGCGGGTGACCAGCGCCAGCCAGTCCCCCTGCGCCGTCTCGTCGGGCGCCTCTGTCCCCCCTGTGAAATACGTGACCTGCGGCCAGGCGTTCATCCCGGGTCGCCCCGCGCGGCCCCCACGCGACGCGCCCGCCCGGCGGCTGCCCGTTGGCTCTCCCGTTTCCGGGTCGCTGTAGTAGATCGCTGTCTCCTTGTAGATCTCCTGTCCGAAGGTGTGCGGGCCGAAGCCGTACGCCCATTTGCGGTACCGCGCCTGGTGCCGCAGGTTCATCGCGCGCACATCCGGGCTGCCGTTGATCTCCCGGACGATCAGCTCGCGAATCGCCGCCACGGCGCGGGCGTGTTCCGGGTACCGCGGGTCCCTCAGCCCGCTCACGCTGGTGTACCAGCCGCGGGACGACCAGTAACTCCGAAAGCCGGGCGGCACATAGCCCGCGAACTGCTGCACCCACTCGTGCGATGGATAGCCGTGGGGGTTCAGGTAGATGTCAGGCAGCCACGCGCGCCAGAGCCGCCCGCGCACGCGCGCTTCCGGCAGCAGCGGCTCGGGCTCGTTGACCTGCGACGCGACGTCCATGCCGAGCGCACTGTAACGCCCCGCGTGCAGCATGTGCGTCGGCGTGAGCTTCTGCAGCTCGTACGACATCTGTGCGCCGTCGGGGTTCTCCACCGGGTGCAGGATCACGTTGACGCGTTTCAGGATCGAACGGTACTCGGGATCGGTGGCCAGGAGCTCGGCGAGCCGCAGGATGTGGCTGGTCGATGACACCTCGTTCGCGTGCTGACGCCCGGTGATGAGGATGGTTGGCTTGAGCGCGCTCAGCTTCAACGGCGACGTCAGCTCGCCGCGCGCCGGCAGCGTGACCTCCATCGCGGAGATTCCGCGGCCGCGATACGAGCGGCCGGCCACGTACGCGTCGACCTCAGGGAACGCCGCCAGCTTGGCGACGAGCTGCTCGGACTCGTCGGGGCTGATCACATGGTCCCAGGTGACGACGCGCCCGGATGGCCGCGCCGTGGATCGATGGACGAGAGATGGCTCGGACGCGCCGGTGTTTGCGATCACTCGCGTGGCGCGCGCCTCCTTCGTCACAATCGCCACCGTGAGGCCGCCCACGTGATCGTATGAGAACGTCGTCTTGAACAGGCCGGCCTGGTGCAGCGCGGCGAGCCCGTCCAGCAGGTCGGCGGCGCGCGTGGCCTCCCGGTCGTCCTTGACGTCGATTTGCAGGCCGATGCTGCGCACGCGGTCGGAGGCGATCACCTCACGCAGGACCGCGACATCCGGCGACTCGATGCCGGTCAGGTCGCGGCTGAATTTCGCGGGCTTGTCGGCTCCCTTCGTGCGGTAACTCAGCTCGAGCCGAGCCTTCGGCGAGGCGTTGCCCGCGAACGTGATTCGCGCCTCGCCAGCCTGGCCGGCGCGGGGCGGGTGAACGATCGGATAGATCTTCCCGGGAGCCGCGAGCCGGCGCTTCACCGTCGTCCTTCCCAGCGCGTCGTAGAAGTCAAGCGTGACGAAGTACAGGTCCTCGTGAAGCGCCTCGAGCGACGACACCAGCTCCTCGTCGATGCCGATGCGGAAGTCCGGCTCGCTCATCCAGATCTCGACGTCGAGGTCGCGGTGAAAGGGCTGCTTGTCCGGGAGCGGCTTGCCCTCGGTGACCTTCATCACGTGGTCGTAGATCCGCGGCAGCACCTTTGCCTGGTAGTGGTCCCAGAAGCGCTCGGGGTCCGTCTGGATGCGGTCGTCAACGATCGATTTCCCGTTCACCGCGGCGCTCAGCCAGCCGGTCGTGACGTCCACGCGCGACCAGCCGGGGAACGTGTCCAGGTACTCGCGTTCGGCGAACCGGGGGCTGAAGGTGCCGCGGTAGACGACCGCGCCGGCGCCGTCGAGCGCCTCGACCGAGTAGATCTCCTTCGCCCGGTCCACCAGCTCGAGCGACACCGCGTCGGCCGGAATGCCAAGCTCCTTCTGCATCACCTCGTCCACGGGATACAGCTCGTGAAGCCAGCGGCTCGGCACCTGGTAGAACTTGTATTTCTTCGTGAGGTCAGGGCTGTAGGCGAGCGCGCGGATCCTGACCGAACGGACGGCGCGCGACTTGAGCTGCGGGATGACTTCCTCGGTGAGCCAGAAGAAGCCCTGCTTGTATGCGGAGCGGATCTTCACGTCGGCCGACGCGGCCCCCGCCTTCACCAGTTCGGCACGCGCGCGCGCCGCGATGTCGCGACGCACCTCCGGCGGCTCGCTCAGCCTCGCTTCGAGCGTCACGTTCGATCCGGCGGAGACCGCGGGAACGACCTTCTCGCGCAGGTGCTTCCAGAACTCGTCGACCTCCCATGGGATCTGGGGCTTGTCCTCGAAGACCGGCACGGCGGCCGTGACCGCCTGCGTGGTGACGGTCACCTTCGCGGCGGGCGCCTTCGCCGCGAGGCGCGCCGCCAGGAGCTTGTCCAGCCCCGGCTCGTCGGCTTCGATGAACACCTTGCCGTCGATTGTCTCGATCTCCTCCGGCTTCAGCTCGCGGAACGCCTCGTCGATCGCGCCGAGCGCCGCGGCCGCTTGCGCACCGGCGGTCTTCGCGGCGAAGAACCTGGTCGCCTCGGTGTCGACATCCCCGAGCGTCAGCGAGCCGCGCGCGGTCTCCCACACGTACGGCACGCGGCGCCCGAGGTGCAGCGAGGCGCGCTCCGCCCCGGCCGCGTCCGCGCCCGCCACGACCGTCGCCGGCGTGTTCCCGAACGCTCGCGGGACGACCTGCACCACGCCCTCGCCTTCCCGCAGGTCGTCGAAAGACGCCTTGCCAATCTTCTCCAGCTCCTTGACGAGCGCGTTCTCGCGGCCGAACAGCACGAGGTTCGCCTCGCGCGCCGGCTCTTTGATCGACTTCGGTTCGCGCGTGATCGGCAGCGTGATCCCGGTCGATTCGAGCCCGAGCCGCGCCGCGACGTGCGCGGCGCCCGCGCCCTGCGCCGCGTCCGCTACGACGAGCAACGTCTCCGTTCTGTCGGGGATCAGATCGGCATAGCTATCGCCCAGCCAGCCTTCGATCGTGTACACGCCGGCGAGGTCGTAGTTCTTCGCGGGTCCCGCCGGGCGGGCCTCTTCGGATCGCGCCCCGCGCTCTCCCGGGGAATCCGGGGCGAGCTCGTCAGGATCGATCGGCGGCGTGAGCGTCCGCGCGTTCAGACCGCTGCGCCGCACTTGCACGGTGGTCCCGCCAAGCTCCAGGACGGTGGCGGCAACGTTGGCGAAGTTGAGTGCGCTCGTGTCCAGCCCGCGACGGTGCCGGGCATCGAGCTCCTCGAACGCGCGAGCGGCGCGCGCGCGGTCTCCTCCGAGGGCCAGCGCCACATGCACCGATCCGATGCCTCGCCGCTCCGGCTCGACGATGATGCTGTGCAGCGATGCGCCAGCGACGGCCGCGCCGGCAGCGCGCGCGTAGCCGGCGGCCTGCTCCTCGAGTGCCTTGATGGTGATGCCGGTCGGCGACCAGAGCCGCGGCAGTCGCGCGGCGAACAGGTTCGCGGCGGCGAGCGTGCCCTCGTTGCTCTGTCCGGCGATGACCACGGCATCCCGGCCGTCCGGGAGCGGCACGAGCGCGATCACGCCCTGACCCGCGGCCAGGGATTTCAAGTCGAGCACGCCTGCCCCGGCGAGCTGCTGGACGAAGCGATTGCTCGTGCCTATCAGGATCGGAACCGATTCTCGCGGCGGGTCCTCGGTGTCGCGCGCCATCAGCGGAAACGTCGCGGCGGTCGTCTCGAACCCGAGCCGGCCCGCGACACTCGTCGCCGCCTGCACGTCCTCGACGGCGGGCGCGGCAGGAATGATCACCCTCGCGGCGACCTCGTCCGCGAGGCCATCACCGTTGGTGTCCCGGACGATGCCCGAACTCAGGTCGAACAGCGACGCGAGGCTGCGAGCCCGGGCCGATTGCGCCGACAGCGGCGCCGGCACCGGGGCGGCCAGCCCCGCCATCGCGGCGAGAAGGATGACGCCCATGAACCGCTTCATCGAGATCCTCCGCGAGAGGGTCTACCTTACATGCGCAGCACGGCTGCGGCGGTCACTATGCCACTGAAAAAGTGCCCGAGGCGCAGGTTCTCGTTTTCCTCGTGCTGGTTGTTGTCGAAGTTCACGGTCGGAACGAGCGCCGCCGGAAACCCGAGCGCGTCGATGAACGGCGCGATGGGAACCGTGCCGCCGAGCGTCCTGATTTGGACGGGCGGTGAACCGTGGACCCGCTCCAGGCCAGCGACCAGCGCGCGGCACTGCGGGTCGAGCGGCGATGTGCGAAACGCTTCCGTGGCGGTCTCGCGCCAATCGAGGGACGCGATGCGCGCGTGCGAGGCGCGGGTCTGATCGTCGGGAGCAGCGTCGAGCAGGTGATAGCCCTGCGCCCGGACGTGCGCTTCGAGCTTCGCCTTCATATCCGCGGCGCGCGTTTCCTTCACCAGGCGGATGTCGATCTCCGCGACCGCGCGGTCCGGGATGATCGTCCGCGAGCCGGCGCCCACGTGCGCGCTGGCCAGGCCGCGAATGTTCAGCGTCGGCAGCTGAAACCCTTCCTGCAGGCTGCGACCGGCGACCTCCGGTTCCGCCACGCCGAACGCGCGCAGCATCCGGTCGGCATCGTCAGGGACCGCCGCAACGAGCTGCCGTTCTTCGGGCGAGAGCGGCGCGATGCCGTCGTAGAAACCCTTCACGAGCACCTTGCCGGCGTCGTCCTTCATCGAGGCAAGCAGGTGCGACAGCCGCAGCGCGGGATTCGGAATCCAGTTTCCGTAGTTGCCGCTGTGCACGCCCGACTTCGGCCCGTAGACCGTCAACCGGCCCGTGACGATGCCGCGCGCGCCGAAGGCGACGGTTGGCCGTGAGCTGGTGTGGATCGGGCCGTCGAAGATCAGCATGAGGTCGGCAGCGAACTTATCGCGGTATTTCGCGATGGCAGGCACCAGGCTCGGCGAGCTCGCCTCCTCCTCGCCGTCGAGAATGATGCGGATGTTCGAGGTGGGCTGCAGGCCGTTCGCCTTGAGGGCGTCGAGCGCGGCGAGGATCATCACGATCGGTGACTTGTCGTCCGCCGCCGACCGGGCGTAGATGCGCGTGGAAGGGGGACAGTCACCAATTGTCCTCTCTTGAAGACAATTGGTGACTGTCCCCGTTTCGTCACGCAGCACGGGCGTGAACGGACTCGCCTGTTTCCAGGCAGAGGGATCGACCGGCTGGCCATCGTAGTGGCTGTAAATCAACAGCGTGCGCGCCGCGCCAGGGACGCGCAGCTCGCCGAAGACGAGCGGGTTACCAGCTGTCTCGAGCAGTTCGGCGGCGAAACCCCGCTTGACGAGCATGCCCTTGAGGTGCTCCGCGTTTCTTCGGATGTTGGCGCGATCTGCCGCGACGTTTGGAATGGAGAGGAGCTCGAGCAGCTCGGCGACGATCGCGCGCTGGTGCGCCGCGACGTACGCGGACACCTGCTGGTGGAGGGTGTCCGGAGGGGCGGCGACCGCTCCGGACACCATGAGAAGGATCGCGGCCATGCCGAGAGTCATGGCGGCGAATTGTACGCGCAAAACGGGACAGTCACACTTTCCGGCCGTGGCAGGTTGGAAAGTGTGACTGTCCCCCTTTTCTCTAGAACCGGCCGATGACAGTCAACTGGAACGCCCGAGCAGGTTGCCGGTTGCGCATCTGGAGGAAGTTCGGGCTCCAGCTCTGGTACGCGCTGTTGTAGCTGTACTGCGTGAAGTCCCCAGCGTTCAAGAGGTTGAAGATGTTGCCCGCGACCTCGACCTGCGAGCCCGCCAGGCGGAACACCTTCCCGATCTTGATGCCGGCCGTCGTGATCGGCGGCGCCTGGACCTGGCCCTCGCCGCGGTTACTGTACACGTAACGGTTGCGCGTCGCCAGCGGGTTGGCTGCCGTCGTGCCGTTCGGCAGCCTGAAGCTGGCCTGTCCGTAGCGGGCAATTTCGGGATCGCCCACCGGCAGCTGATACAGGATGGCGCCGGACCAGGGCCCCGCCTGCACGGTGAGGTTGCCCGCCACGTTGATGCCGTAGGGCGCCTGCCACACGCCGCCGAAGTTCAACCGGTACTTCATCCAGGTCGGGCCGTAGCTCAGGGCGTTGCCCGTATCGGGAAGCGAGTCCCGATCGTTGTTGCCGCGCGGCATGTAGAGGTTGGCATCGTTCGCGAAGGCGTCAGGCGCGATGTATCCCGCGCGGTCCGTCGGATTCCACGTGCCGTCCATCTTGTGCCACTGGCGGTTGATGCCGGCCATGAACTGGAAGCCGTGCGACATGTTCTTCGTGACGGTCAGCTCGATAGCCTGGTACTTCAGCCTGCTCCAGGAGTTGTTCGTTTGCTGGGTGATGACGCCCCGATTCGGGTCGATCCTGCCCCATCCGCCGAATGGCTGCCCTGGCGCCGACGGCCAGAACCCGTTGATCTCGAGCTCCGCCCACGTGTCCTTGTAAACCCTGTTGATGTAGGCAACGTCGAGACCGATCTGTCCGGCAAACTGCTTCCGGAAGCCTACGATCCCTTCGTCGAGGTACGGCTGGTGGAGGTCAGGGTCGATCTGCGCTGCCGCGATATCGCTCGCCGTGGCCGGATTGACCACGACGGTCTCGAAGACGCCGTCGAGGTTGTTGTCGTACTCGATTCGCTGCGAGACCGTGTCGTCGGCCCCGAACGTCGTCACGGCATCGCGTCCCATTACCTGCTCGCCGAGCCGCGCCCAGCTTCCGCGGAGCACGGTGCGCGCGTCCGGGGTGAGCATGTACGTGAAGCCCAGACGCGGCTGGATCGTCCACGACGTTTGCCGGGTGATGTTCTTGACCTTGTCGTCGCGTCGCACGTAGTCGAACCGGACGCCGAGGCTCGTCGTGAGCCGCGTGTTCGGCTTCCAGGTGTCCTGCACGTACGTGGCGTAGTTGCTGTCTCGCGCCTTGCGTGTCGTGATCTCGATCGGGTCGGCGTAATACCGCCGGAAGGGGCGCGTGCCGCGCGACGGGTCCGCCGGGTCGATCGGGGTATGGTGCTCCTGGTAGAACCCGTCGTTCGAGTACTGGCGGATCTGATCGTAGGTGTTGCGCGGTTCCAAAAACACGCCGGTCTGAAACTCGTGCGATCCCACCCAACCCTGTTTGAAGTAGGTGAGGTCGCCGCGAATGAGCCAGAGCGAGGCCGGCGCGAGGGTCTTGAAGTCCACGTTCCCGCCCTCGAGGATGAGCCCGTTGCCGGTGATCAACCCCGACGCGATGCGCGTGCCCTCGTAGATCTCGATGTTCGGACCTGTGCCCTCGAACCCAAACACGCTGTACGTGTTTGCGTCGTTTCCGCTCTTATCGTTGTAGCCGACCGAGAAGGACGACGTCAGCGCGTTGCTCCATGCAGACGTGGTCTTCACGTTGTACAGGTTGCCGCCGTTCGAATACGCGTCGATCGGCTGGTAGAGATACTCCCAGTTGTTCTGTCCGGCCGTCCGATCGCGCTGAAACACCACCTGCAGCTCGTGGACCGGTCCGAGGCGGCCCGTCACCTTGGCATACGGCTGGTAGCCCTTGATCTTGTTCGGGAACAGCTCGGAGCCCGGGAAGTACGCCTGGATGTCGTTGACCTGCTTGTCAATGCGGCCGATGCCGGTCTCGACGCGCGAGACGCGCAGGGATCCAAAGAACCAGAGGCGATCGCGCGCGATCGGCCCGCCGAACGAGCCGTCGAACTGCTTGATGTCGGTCTGCACCGGGCTGCCGCCGGTGGACACACACGTGCGGTCCGGACATGCCGCTACGGGGATCGCGTCGTCCATCCTGAACTCGGTCCGGGCCGACGCGTTGTCCGCGTTCCAGTCGAGCGGCTGGTATGCGAAGCCGGCGCTCCCGCCGAACCGGTTCCCGCCGCTCTTGGTGATCACGTTGATCGCCAGGCCTGTTCCCATGGGCGTCGACGCGTCCGCGCCGCCTGTCTTCACCTGGGTGTCCTGGATCATGTCCGAGCCCATCTGAACGTAGGTGAGCTGGAAGTCGTTGTAGTTGCCCGCCTGCATTCCCTCCAGTTGGACGACGTGCGCGAAGTGCTCGGTGGCGTGTCCGAAATACACCATTCGTCCGCTGCCGTCGTCGAAGGGTCGCGAGTGTACGCCCGGTGTGATTTCGAGGAAGTCGGTCCAGTTCCGACGGGCAGCGATCGGCAGCTCCTTCTGGAACTCGCCGTCGATGTTCAGGACGTTGCTGGGCCGGGACACCTCGAGCATGGGCGACTCACCGGTGACGGTGATCGACTCCTGCAGGGTCCCCACCCTCATCGTCAGGTCGACGGCGAAGTTCGCGTTTGCTCGCAGGAGGATGCCTTCACGCCGGACGGTCGTGAAACCAGCAAGCTCAGCGGTGACCGTGTACTCGCCCGGCGGCAGGTTGACGAGGCGGTAATATCCCGCGTTGTCCGTGACCGCGGTGGTCGGCCGGATCAGTTCGGAGCCTGTCGCGGTTACCGTGGCGCCCGGAAGCACGGCGCCCTGCTCGTCTTTGATGTATCCGCTGAGGCTGCCGCCCGTCTGAGCGGAAGCCGTACCGGAGAGCACCGCGATTACAACAATCGCGGCCGAGAAACCCAACGGTCTGCACTGCATCGTTCCCCCTCCAGAATGAGAGCACGCGTTACAGGGGCGCACGGCGCGCAGACCCAAATCAGCAGCCCGATTATCAGTTCACTTCTACAACGGACCCGGGTTTGGTGTAAACACTCATGACACGAACGGAGGTACGAATGCGCCTGCTCGCCCGCCGCCTGCTATTGACCATCAGCGCGCTTCTCGCGATTGCACCCCTCCCGGTGACCGGCCAGGGCCCCCGGCCCATGACGCTGGTCGATCTGCTGAACGTTCCGCAGCTCAGCGACCCCCAGCTCTCGCCGGACGGGCGTTATGTCGCGTACGTCCTTGCCGAGGCGAACTGGAAATCGAACCGCCGGATCAGCCACATCTGGCGTGCCGCGCTCGACGGGTCACACACCACGCAGATGACCAACGGTGCGGAGGGGGAACGCAGCCCGCGCTGGTCGCCGGACGGCAAGAAAATCGCGTTCCTGGCTCGGCGCGGTTCGGCGGGACAGCGTCAGGAAGACAGTGATTCAGCCGAGGCGCAGACGCAGATTCACCTGATCGGCGCGGACGGCGGAGAGGCCCGTGCTTTGACCGCGCACGAGACCTCCGTCAGTGATTTCGCGTGGGCGCCGGACGGCCGGACGATCTATTTCGTGGCAGAGGATCCCAAGTCGGAGGACGAGAAGCGACGAGCGAAGGCCAAAGACGACGTGTATGCCTTCGACGAGAACTACAAGCAGCAGCACCTCTGGACGGTTGACGTGCCCACTTCAACCGCGGCCACGGCCGCGAATGGCGGCGACCCCGAGGCTTCGGCGAGGCAGGCCCGGCCTTCGCCCGAGGCTTCGGCGAGGCAAGCCCGGACACTGCCCGAGGCTCCGGCGAGGCAAGCCGAAACGCGGTTGACGGAGGGGGATTATTCGATCCTGGACTTCGCGATCTCGAGCGACGGCCGGCGCATCGCCTTTCACCGCGGACCCAGCCCGTTGTTCGGCGACGGGGATCGCGGCGAGGTCTGGGTAATGGACGCGACCGGGGGAAACGCCCGCCAGTTGACGCGCAACACCGTGCCGGAGAGCAACGCGATGCTGTCGCCCGACGGCACGCAGGTCCTGTTTCTCGCCCAGGCGAACGAGCGATTCGACGTCTATTACAACCGGCGGATCTTCGTTGTTTCCGCGTCCGGCGGCCACGCGCGCGCCGTGACGTCCACGCTTCCGTACGAGGTGGAGCGTGCCACGTGGTCGCCGGACGGCCGATCGATTTTCGTGACCGCCAACACTGGCGTCGAGAGCCAGTTGCTGCGCGTGCCGGCTGAGGGAGGCCTACCCGAAGCGCTCACGAAGGGGCAGCACTCGATCACCGGATGGAGCTTCGAACCGAAAGCCAACCGGCACGTCGTCTCCATCAATGCCGCGGACAACGCCGGAGATCTCTGGACGATCCCGGGTGGCGGCGGCGCGCCCGCGCGCGTCACGCACGTCTTCGACTACCTGGCGCGGGAGTTCAGCTTGCCGAGGCAGGAGCGCGTTGAATGGAAAGGCGCGGACGGCGCGGCGGTTGACGGGCTGCTGTTCTATCCGCTCGACTACCGCCAGGGTCAGCGCTATCCCCTCGTGGTCCAGACCCACGGCGGGCCGCAGGCATCCGACAAGTTCGGATTCGGGCGCTGGGGCAACTACGTACAGGTGCTGACGGCAATGGGGTATGCGGTGCTGCAGCCGAACTACCGCGGGAGCACCGGGTACGGCGATGCGTTTCTCCGGGACATGGTGGGCAGCTACTTCAAGAACTCGCACCTGGACGTGATGACCGGGGTCGATCACGTCATCAAGATGGGCGTTGCGGACGGCAGCCGGCTCGTGAAAATGGGTTGGAGCGGCGGCGGCCACATGACGAACAAGATCATCACGTTCACGGATCGCTTCAAGGCCGCGTCATCCGGGGCCGGCGCGGCGAACTGGGTGTCGATGTACGCGCAGAGCGACGTGCGGACGTATCGGACGCCCTGGTTCGGCGGGACCCCCTGGCAGAAGGACGCTCCAATCGATTTGTACTGGGAGCATTCGCCGTTGAAGCAGGTCGCGAACGTCAAGACGCCGACGATCTTCCTCGTAGGCGAGCGCGACCCGCGCGTGCCGATGCCCCAGTCAGTGGAGATGTACCGCGCGCTCAAGAGCAACGGCGTACCGACGCGGCTCTACGTCGCGCCGCGGGAGCCGCACGGCTGGCAGGAACTACGCCACGAGCTGTTCAAGATGAACGTGGAGCTCGACTGGTTCGAGAAGCACGCCCGCGGGCGGACCTACACCTGGCAACAGGCGCCGGAGGAAAAGCAGGAGAAGCTTGAACGGGGTCAGACCCCATTACCGTTTTGACCAAGCGATCCCGCGTCAGACCTGTAATGGGGTCTGACCCCTTTCAAGCAGCACCTCCTGGAAGTACCGCGCCCAGTTGCCGCCCAGGATCTTCTCGATCTGCGCAGGCGCGTATCCGCGCCGGGCGAGACCGTCAGCGATGTTGCGGAACCGCTCCGGCGGATCCAGTTCCTTGATCCACGGCGGCCAGCGGACGCGGTACGAAGGCTTGAAGATCTTCAGCCGCGGTTCGTACCAGGTCTCGCGCGTGGCCGTGGCTTCGATGCCGCGGATCGAGTAGTCCGACGCGAGCCCGACGTGGTCGATGCCGGCCACCTTGACCGCGTGGTCCACGTGACGAAGGTAATCGTCGAACGTGGTCTCGGCCGTGGGCCCGATGAAGTAGCCGAGCGTCGCCATGCCGATGACGCCGCCTTTTTCCGCCAGCGCGCGGATCAGATCGTCGGGCTTGGCGCGGACGTGGTCGTAGATCGCCTTGCACATCGTGTGCGTGAAGGCGGGCGGACGCTTGCTCACGAGAATGCCGTCACGGCTTGTCTGCTCCCCGCAGTGCGACAGATCGACGATCATGCCGAGCGCGTTCATGCGCTCCACGACCGCGACGCCGAAATCCGACAGGCCGGCATTCGTCCGTTCCGTGCAGCCGTCGCCGAGCAGGTTCCGCGAGTTGTACGTCAGCTGGATGCACCGCGTGCCCAGTCGGTGCAGGACGTCCAGGTTTGCGAGCTGGCCCTCCAGCATGGTGGCATTCTGGAACCCGAGCATCACGGCGAGCCGCTTCGTACGCTTGGCATCCGCCAGTTCGCGTCCGGTGAGCACCTTCACCAGCCGGTCCGGGAAGCGGTCGAACCTCTCCTGCCACTCGGCCAGGTCGCGGACCGCGAGGGCGAGGTTGCGGTTGTTGAGGCTCGTCTGAATAGCGGTCACACCCGAACGTTGAAACGCCCCCCACACGGCGTCGTCCCAGGTGTCGTCCACCGACAGCGCGTCGACGACGAGGCTGTGGTCGAAGAGGTCGCCGGGAGGGTCCCCCAGCCCGGCCTGCCGTTCGGCGAGCTGGCGCGCCGCGGCGCCGCCGCCGTGCAGTGTCATGCCGACCAGCGCGGCGGAACCCGCCTGGAGAAAACCGCGGCGATGGATTCGCATCTGGACCTCCCGGGCAGCGGCACATAATATCGCGCTCGGAGGAATTCATGCGGCAGCTTCGCTTCCGTTCCGCCGCCGTTGCGCTCGCGTTCTCCCTGCTCTCGGTCGCGTCCGTGGCCGCGCAGGGCGTGCCCCCACCGTCCGCCGCCGCACAAGGCGTGTACCCCGGCGCGAGCTGGGAGCGGGTGACCGATCCCGCCAAAGCTGGATGGGCCCCCGACAGGCTCAAGCTCGCCCGCGATTACGCGCAGACCATTCCCACCGCGGCAGTGATGATCGTCGCCGGCGGCCGTGTGATCGACGAGTGGGGCGAGACGGCGACGCGCTACAACGTCCACTCGATCCGCAAGAGTTTCCTCAGCGCGATGTACGGTGTACACGTCGCCGATGGCTGCATCGACCTGTCGAAGACGATGGGGCAACTCGGGATCGACGATAACGAGCCCTCGCTGACAGCGGTCGAGAAGCAGGCGACCGTTCACGACCTGCTCAAGGCACGATCCGGCGTCTATCACCCCGCGCTGTACGAAACGCCCGGCATGAAGGCGGCGCGCCCCGCGCGCGGGAGCCATCCGCCCGGCACGTTCTGGTACTACAACAACTGGGACTTCAACGTGCTTGGGACCCTCTTCGAGCGCTTCACGAAGACGAACGTCTTTCACGAGTTCAAGGCGAGCATCGCCGATCCGATCGGGATGCGGGACTACCGCATCGAGGACGGCCAGTACGTCACCGGGGCCGATTCGGTGTGGCCGGCGTACCCGTTCCGGATGACGGCGCGCGACATGGCCCGCTTCGGCCTGCTGTTCCTGCGCGGCGGCCGTTGGAACGGCCGGCAGGTCGTTCCCGAGTCGTGGGTGAAGGACAGCGTCACGTCGTACTCGGAGGCCGGCAGCTCGGGAGGGTACGGGTATCTGTGGTGGGTCGCCGCGGGTGGACGCCACGTGCCCGGAGCCTCACTGCCGGGAGGCAGCTACTCCGCGCGCGGCGCCGGCGGGCACTACATCCTCGTGGTGCCTTCATACGACCTTGTCATCGTCCATCGCGTGAACACGGACATTCGCGGGAACAGCGTCACCGCCGACCAGTTCGGCCGCCTGGTGCAGCTGATCCTGGATGCGCGCGCGTCCGGGCAGGTGAGCCAGTGAAGCGGCGCGCCGCGCTGGTAGCCGGCGGGATCGCCGCCCTGGCGTGTGTCGTGCACGGCGGCGCGCAGCGCCCGTCGTACGACCTCGTCGTGCGCGGCGGGTGGATCGCGGACGGGAGCGGCAACCCGGCGTACCGGGCAGACCTGGCGATCGCCGGGGACACGATCGCGGCCATCGCGCCGCGCATCGATCCGGCGGGCGCTCCGGCGATCGACGCCGACGGACTCATCGTCGCGCCCGGTTTCATCGACATCCACACGCACGCGCGCCGCGGGATCTTCGAGGTGCCGACGGCCGACAACTACGTCCGGCAGGGTGTCACGACCGTCATCGAAGGGCCGGACGGCGGCTCGCCCGTTCCGCTCGCGGCGTTCCTCGAGAAGGTGGGCGCCGCGCGGCCGGCGGTCAATTTCGGATCCTTCATCGGACAGGGCTCGGTCAGGCAGGAGGTGATCGGCGCCGCCGATCGAAAGGCCACCGCGCAGGAACTCGAGCGGATGAAGGAGCTGGTCCGCCAGGGGATGCGCGACGGCGCGTTCGGCCTCAGCTCCGGTCTGATCTACGTCCCCGGCAACTTCACGCCTCACGAGGAGGTCGTGGAGCTGGCGCGCGCGGCCGGCGCCCTCGGCGGGATGTACATCTCCCACATGCGCGACGAGGCCGCGAAGGTGACCACGAGCGTCCGCGACACGATCGACGTCGGGGAGCAGGGGCGCCTGCCGGCGCAGATCACGCACCACAAGATCGTCGGCGTGAAGAACTGGGGCGCCAGCGCGCAGACACTGGATCTCGTGGATCGGGCGCGGGCGCGCGGCGTCGACGCGACGATCGACCAGTATCCCTACACCGCGTCGAGCAGCGGGCTCACGATCGTCCTGCCCGCGTGGTCGCTCGACGGCGGACAGGACGCGACCGTCAAGCGGCTCGCCGATCCCGCACTGCGGGCGAAAGTGCGCGCAGCGGTCGAAGAGAACATCAGGTACGACCGCGGCGGCGGCGACCCCACGAACATCGTGATCGCCTCGTGCGCGTGGGATCCGTCGCTCGCGGGCAAGAGCCTGGCCGACATCACCGCCGCGCGCGGCGTGCCGGTGACGATCGAAAGCGCGGCGGACACGCTGCTGACCCTGGTGGAGCGCGGCGGAGCGCAGGCGGTGTATCACGCGATGTCCGAACAGGACCTGGAGCGGATCCTGATCCATCCCGCCACGATGGTCGCGTCCGACGGCGAGATTCCGGTCTTCGGCCGGGCCGCGCCGCACCCGCGCAGCTACGGGACGTTCGCCCGCGTGCTGGGGCGCTACGTCAGGGAGCGGAAGCTGTTGCGGATCGAGGAAGCGGTGCGGAAGATGTCGTCGTTTCCCGCGCAGCGGCTCGGGCTCGGCGATCGGGGCCTGCTCCGGCCCGGGCTTCGCGCGGACGTCGTCGTGTTCGATCCCGCGCGCGTGCGCGACACCGCGACCTTCGAGCAGCCGCACCAGTACGCCGCTGGCTTCACCGCCGTCATCGTCAACGGCGAAGTGGTGTTTCGGGACGGGAAGATGACCGGCGCGCGGCCCGGGCGGATCCTGCATGGCCCGTCGCGCCCTGTGAACCACGTAGCTCACTAATCCAAGAGCCCGCGTCCTCTACTGAGTCGCACCCACGGGCAGCACGACGCGCCCGACGCCGTTCTCGAACAGCACGGTCGTGCCGAACGGCTTCGACAGCCGCGCAACGTCGTCGATGATCTTTCGCGCGGCGTCCCCTTCGGCCAGCATCGGCCGGCCGCGTTCGGCTGGCGGGCGGCCGAACCCCAGCGCGATCGGGTGCAGCCGCAGTTCCGCGAGCTTCCCTTCGCGCCATACCGGCACCGCGACCACCGCCTCCCAGATTTCCCGCTGGGCCGGGAACCCGCGCTTGTCGAAATCGTACCGCGCGTCGTTGAAGTCGGCGACGTGCGCGTCCGGGCCGAGCCCGTACGGCTCGTAGTTGTCCGACGGCAGGCGCAGCAGCGTCTCGTTCTGGAAGACGAAGTCGCCGAGGCTGTAGAAGATCGGTTTGCCCTTGTAGATCTCGATCCCGCGCAGCACGTGCGGCCCGTGTCCGACGAAGGCGTCGGCGCCCGCATCGATCATCGCCCGCGCGAACGTGACGAGGAACTCGGCCGGGACGAAGTTGTTCGCGGCACGCTCGTGGGCGTGCACCGTCACGATCGTGCAGTCGGCCAGGCGGCTTGCGTTACGCACGACCGCCGCCATTCCCTTGACGTCCTCCTCGTTCGGCGCGGTGCGGACCGCGTGCGACTCGCCGACGGCGAACCGCGCTCCAAACGCGCGGAACTCGTCGCCGGCCTGCGGCACGTTCAGCCCCAGGCCTTTCGCCATTCCCCTGAGGCTCTCCAGCTCCGCTCTCGGGAGGATGTTCGTGGTCGTGAAGCGAAGCGGGTTCAGCCCTGGACGCGCCGGGATGTCGCCGCGGGAGCTGCCCGCGCGCGAGTGGTCGGGAAATGTCGACGCAGCCGAGACCAGCGCGACGCGGCCGCGCGCCGTCTCGAGGAACTTCGCCTCGCGCGCCTCCTGCAGGCTCTCGCCGACGCCCGCCTGCACGAGCCCTGCCTCCGCGACGTACCGCGTCGTGAGGCGGAGCCCCTCGACGCCGTAGTCTCCCGTGTGGTTGTTCGCGCGCGAGACCATGTCGAAGCCTGCCCACACGAGGTCCCGCGCCAGTGCGGGGTCGGCGCGCATGTACGTCCCGCCGCTCTGGTGCATCGGATAGCTCTCGTAGTCGTGAAAGAGCATCTCGAGGTTCGTGAACGCGGCATCCGCGCCACGGATGACTTCGATCAGCTTCAGGAACTGCGGCTCTGTGTAGACCGACAGCCGGCGGGTCAGGATGGAATCGCCGGTGAGCGCCAGCGAGAACCCGCGGTCGGGCCGCTCAGGCGCGGGCGGACGGCCCTGCGCGAACAGGACCGGCGAGAGAACGACGGCAAGCAGAATCGAGGCACCGCGGAGCCGACCCATAATCCCCCCCACTGAAGGGGCGGATTATACCGGCGCTCGCGTGCGGTGGCTAAGGGCGAGCCGCGTGCCTGGCCGCCGCGCGCCGCCAAGCGCGAGCCGCGTGCTTGGCCGCCGCCGCGCGCCGCTAAGCGCGAGCCGCGTGCTTGGCCGCGGCCGCGCGCCACTAAGGAAGCCCGCACGCTTGGCTGCGGGCTGCTCTGCCAAGCGCGAGCCGCGTGCCTGGCCGCCGCCGCGCGCCGCTAAGCGCGAGCCGCGTGCTTGGCCGCGGCCGCGCGCCACTAAGGAAGCCCGCATGCTTGGCTGCGGGCTTCCGCCAAAAAAAGAGGGGCACCATTCATCATGGTGCCCCAGCCCAGTCGGCGACCCGGCTCCCCAGCAACTCACGGCTCCCTGCCGTAATTTTCAGGCCGCCTGCGCGTGTAATAGCAGCGGGTATGCCACTCGATCGGGGGCAAAACGGCCGCGATTTTTCTAGGAAATCCGCAAGCGGCTTTCGCCCCCGCGCCGGCCGGCGACGGCCAGGCCCACGCTTTTGGACACTCGATCACGGAACCGTAAGTGCATGATTCGGTTTCTCCTTGAAAGAGCGGCCGGACCTCGTTTCTAATCTGCGCCAGTCTTCCGGCACCTCCCCCGCCCTTATGCGAATTTCCGTCACAGGGGGAGGTGCGATGTGAGTCTGTTTTCGAGGGTGTTGGGTGCCTCTGTCGTCGCGCTCGGCCTGGCGTCAGGCACGGCGTGGGCCCAGTCGGGGACGGCATCAGTTACGGGGCGCGTGACCGACCAGCAGGGGGCCGTTATTCCCGGGGCCACTGTCACGATCACGAGCCGGTCCACGGGGGCGTCCCGTGCGGTCGTCACGAACGAGTCGGGGATCTACCAGGTCAGCTCGCTCGGCCCCGGTCACTACGAGGTGGAGGTCGAACTCGCGGGGTTCAAGGGCGTCCGTCTGGAGAACGTCGAACTCCGCGTGGACACGACCTCGCGACTGGCCGACTTGAAACTCGAGGTCGGCAACCTGTCCGAGTCCGTGACGGTGACGGGCGAGAGCCCTATCATCAACACGACCGACGCGAGCGTCGGCAACGCGATCGGCGAAGAGCAGATCCGGCAGCTGCCCGTCGAGGCGCGCAACGTCGTTCATCTGCTCAGTCTGCAGCCGGGCGCCGTCTTCATCCCGACGACGAACCCGAACACATCGGACCCACGCTACGGCGCGGTGGCCGGCGCGCGGGCCGACCAGCAGAACGTCACGCTGGACGGCGTGGACGTCAACGATCCGCAGCTCCAGGCTGCGTTCACGTCGGCGGTCCGGATTACGCAGGACGCGCTCGAGGAGTTCCGCGTCAGCACCAGCAACTACGGCGCCGACATGGGCCGGTCGAGCGGCCCGCAGGTGTCGCTCGTCACCAAGAGCGGCACCAACCAGTACGACGGGTCCGCCTACTGGTTCGCGCGGCGAACGGGGACCTCCAGCAACGAGTACTTCCTCAAGCTCGCGCAGTTGTCGCAGGGGCAGCCCAGCAAACCGCCGAGGCTCGACAAGGACATCTTCGGCGGCGCGCTCGGTGGACCGATCATGCGCAACCGCATGTTCTTCTTCGGGAACTTCGAGGGGCTGCAGGAGCAGAGCGAGACGCCGGAGGTGCGGTCGGTGCCGTCCGCCTCGTTCCGTGACGGCGTGCTGATGTACCGGTGCGTGTCCGCCGCCGTGTGTCCCGGCGGCAGCGTTCGGGGCTTCAGCAACAGCCACGCGGTGCCGTCCGGCTGGTACGGCCTGTCGCCGCAGCAGATCGCGCAGCTCGATCCGCTGCACATCGGGCCGAGCCAGGCCGCGGCACAGTACTGGAAGCAGTTCCCGCTCCCCAACGAACCCGGGCTCGATGGTCAGAACATCATGGACTTCCGGTTCGCCGCGCCCATCGAGAACAAGTTCAGGACGTACATCAGCCGGCTGGACTTCCGTCCCGCCGGGTCGCAGAGCCTGTTCTTCCGCTTCAACGCACAGGACGACACGATCAACCGGACGCCGCAGTTCCCGGGGCAGCAGCCCACGTCGCAGCGGCTCGTCAAGAACATCGGGCTCGCCGTGGGCTACGACTCGGCGCTGCGCTCGAACCTGGTGAACAGCTTCCGGTATGGTCTGACTCGCATCGACGTGCAGGACCTCGGGCGCACGACGTCCAACTACATCACGTTCCGCTTCCTCGACAACTTCGATCCGATCACCTTCACCACGGAACGCGAGTCCCCCACGCACAACATCGTGGACGACGTGTCGTGGCTGAAGGGAACGCACACGTTCAAGCTGGGGACGAACCTCCGGTTCTCGCGCATCCCGACCACCCGCGACAGCGGCTCGTACCTGTCTGCGACCGTGAACCCCTCGTGGGTCGCCGGAATCGGACGGCGCAACATGCCCGGGAGCGCGTTCTGCACGGCGCCGATCTGCTCGGAGGTGCCGGCCGTGGCGAGCGCCGGGCAGGCGGGCTACGCCGACGCGTGGCTCAACGTCCTCGGCGTGCTCTCGCAGTCCACCCTGCGCGCCAACTACGACCGCGACGGCAACTTGCTGCCGATCGGCCAGGCGATCGAGCGCGACTACGCCGCGGACGAATACGAGTTCTACCTGCAGGACACGTGGCAGCTACATCCGACCCTCACCGTGTCTGGCGGCGTCCGCTACAGCCTCTACTCGCCGCCGTACGAGGTGAACGGCTATCAGGTCGCGCCGACGATCAGCATGGGGCAGTGGTTCAAGGACCGCGAGGCGGGGATGAAGCAGGGCGTCCCGTCGAACCAGCTCCCGCTCGTCACGTTCGACCTGGCGGGACCGAAGAACGGCAAGCGCGGCTTCTACGACTGGGACAAGAACAACTGGGCGCCGCGCTTCTCGTTCGCGTGGAACCCGCAGGCGAGCCGCGGATTCCTCGGCGCGCTGACGGGAGGCACGCGGCTCGTCGTGCGCGGCGGCTACTCGAAGGTGTTCGATCGCCTCGGGCAGGGGCTGGCGCTCAACTTCGACCAGGGGTTCGCCTTCGGCATGTCCACGACGATCAGCAGCCCGTTCGGCGGCGCGTATGAGGCGAACCCCGACGTGCGCTTCCGCGACCTGAACACGATGCCGCCGACGATTCCGGCGGCGCCGGCCGGGGGGTTCCCGCAGACGCCGCCGCGGCGGGCGGGCATCATCACGCAGAGCATCGACGACACCATCGTCACGCCGTCGGCGCACATGGTGAACCTGATGGTCGCGCGTGAGTTCGGCACGAACTTCGCGGTGGAAGGGGGGTATATCGGCCGCTTCAGCCGGGATCAGCTCGTGCGCCGCGACCTGGCGATGCCGCTCAACCTGACGGATCCCAAGTCGGGCGCCGACTACTTCACCGCGGTGCAGCAGTTGATCACGAACGCGCAGGCGGCCGGGCTCACGGGACGTTCTCCGGCGCAGGCCTATGCCGTGCTCGGAGCCATTCCCTACTGGGAGAACCTCTTCCCGGACGCCGCCGGCGGCGGCCTGAACGCGACGCAGGTGATGGCGCAGGCGTTCATGCGGAACGCGCCGGACTACATCACCGCGCTGTACGAGATCGACGAGTCCTGCGACCCCGCGTGCAGCATCTACGGGCCGTTCGCGTACTTCGCCGATCAGTACGACTCGCTCGCCGCGCTGAGCTCGGTGGGGCACGGCGACTATCACGCCATGGTGCTGACGCTCCGGAAGCGATACAGCAGCGGATACCAGTTCGACCTGAACTACACGCTCTCGCAGTCGAAGGACATCGGGTCGGCGGTCGAGCGCGGCTCCGCCTTCGGCAACTTCTCGAACGGCGGCTACACGGGATTCCTCCTCAACACGTGGGATCCCGAAGCGCACTGGTCGTTCTCCGACTTCGACATCCGGCACCAGGTGAACTTCAACTGGATCCTGGACCTGCCGTTCGGCCAGGGACGCACGCTCGCGGGCAACGCTCCGGGCTGGCTGAACCAGGTGATCGGCGACTGGTCGATCGCCGGGCTGACGCGGTGGACGAGCGGCTTCCCGTTCAACGTGTACAACTGCCGCTCGTGCTGGCCGACGAACTGGAACCTGCAGGGGAACGCGATGCTGGTGGATCCGAACCGGCTGCCCGAAACGGAAACGACGCTGAACGCGGTGGACGGCCGCCCAAGCCCGTTCGCGGACCCGACCGAAGCGCTGACCCACTTCCGCCGCTCGCTCCCGGGCGAAGTGGGCATCCGAAACGTGCTGCGCGGCGACGGCTATTTCACGCTGGATTTGAGCGTGAGCAAGTCCTGGTCGCTCTTCGGCGACAACCGCATCCGCTTCCGGTGGGACACGTTCAACGTGACGAACACGCCGAAGTACGACGTGGGCAACATGACGATGTACCCCGACCGCTCAGGGTTCGGCCGCTACAACGGCACCCTCGCGACCTGCGACGCGCAGGCGGGACGGTGTATGCAGTTTGCGCTGAGGTACGAGTTCTAGGGAATCGGGAATTGATAATCGGGGTAATCGGGGAATCGCACGATCGGGGAATCGGGTGATCGGCAATCGGGGAGTTGGATCGGGGTAATCGGGGATCGGCAATTGGGCTATCGGATCGGGCAATCGGGTCATCGGACCGCCGCACGATTGGCCAGCCGCGCGCGGCACACGATGACTGGCGATGCGATGACCGACGATGAGCCGATCGCCGATTGCCGATCCACGATCCAACTACTCGATCGCTCGATTGCAGATTGCCGATCGTGCAATGACCCGATGGCCCGATTATCAGTTCCCCGATCGACTGTAATTAGCCCACCGCCGCCCCTTCCGGGTACTGCAGCGCGAGCCTCAGCTCCTTCGCGAGCGAATCGACGGTGGTCCCGGAGCGCTTCCAGGCGCCGTCGGTTTCGAACCGCAGGTCGCCGATTCGGCGCCCCCATGGCGAGATCACCCGGCCGATCGCGCGGAAGTCGGACCGATCGACGTGTTCCTGATCGAGGCGGCGGACGATGTCCGGCGCGACGCGGACGAACGCGCGCAGCGCCGTCGCGCTCTTGATCGAGTACTTGCGGCCGTTCCACGCCGCGTTGAAGATCATCGCCACCTGCTTGAAGTAGTTGACGAAGAACTTCTTCGCGTCCTCCTGGAACTCCTGCCCCTTGCGCCCGCCGCCAAACGCCTCCGCGCCGAACAGCTTCTTCAGCTCCTGCGCGAGCGGCGCCTGGGCGACCCGCCCGGTCCCGACGCCGAGCAGCTTGATCTCGCCGTACAGCGGCGAGTCCTCGCGATCGTTCAACGCGCGCACCACGTCGTGCGCCGCCGCGAGCGCCTCGTCCCGGTACAACTGCCGGCCCGACAGCGAGACGAGGTGCGACGCGTTCAGCCGCGTGTGCTTCGCGTTGATCGTCACGAACATCTGCACGACGTGGTCCTCAGGCAGCTTGTCGAAGATGATGGCGGGCACCGTGAACTGCTCTCCCTCGAATTTCTCGAGATCCGCATGCAGCGCGAGCAGGCGGTGCTGGCCGTCGATCGCGCGCAACACCCCCTCGCGTTCGGGGATCTTGAGCGTGCCCAGCGACGAGCCCTCCTCATGGGCGTCGAACCGCAGCGTTTCGTCGGAGGAGATGATGACAGCGCCCGGAATGGACGGGAGGTCGCGCGCCTGCCGGCACTGCTCGTAGTACTGCACGAGCTCGTCGATCTTGCGGCGGATGATCTGGCGCTGGTAGGCCTGCTCGTTGGCCGCGATTCGCCGCTCCAGCAGGTCCCAGTTGATGCGCGTTTGCTTCGCCCTGGCGCCGCCCCGGACAGGCGGATGGCCGGCCTCTCCATAACTCAGCACTTCGAAGCGCACCAGCTTGTCGATGTCCTTGGCGCTCAGCGAAGCCTGATAGAATGCCACGCCAAACTGCTGCAACCGGATTGCGGCAACGTGAATCATAGGGCGCATTTATAGGCTTAACGCTGCGGCAAACTCAAGGCCGCCCCGGGGGCGTTCCGCCTGGCCGTCACGCCATCTCTCACACCAGCAAGGAGTTACCCATGGTTCGGACGTCCCGCTCGCTGCTGCTCTCTCTCGCGCTCGCGTGCGCGCTCGGCGCGGCCAGCTTCGCGCAGCAGAGCGTCCTTCAGCTCCGCGACCCGGCGCAGGCCCAGGACGAGGACTTCGCGCGCGCGGTGAAGGAATGGACCACCAGACCCGAGTTCATCAGTCCCCTGGTGGACCACCTGCCAAAAGCCGACGGCATCCCGACGCCGAAGGAGATCCTCGGCTACCACGTCGGCGCGCCGAAGAAGCTCACCTACTACGCGGACATCGCCGGCTACTACCGCGCACTCGCGGCGAAGTCCCCTCGCGTCCGCGTGCAGTCGATCGGCAAGACCGACGAGGGGCGCGACTACATCGTCGTGTTCGTGTCGTCGGAAGCGAACATTGCCGCGCTCGATCAGTACCGGCAGTACCTGAACCAGCTCGCGGATCCGCGGACGATCAACGAGGCGCAGGCGCGCGACATCATCACCCGGGGAAAGCCGGTCTACCACTTGATGGGTGGCCTGCACAGCGGCGAGACCGGCCATTCCGAAATGCTGATGGAGCTGGCGTATCGCCTCGCGGCGGAGAACTCGCCGCTCATTCGCCAGGTTCGCGACAACCTGATTGTGACGATCACGCCGGTCGCCGACCCTGACGGCCGCGACCGCTACGTGGACTGGTACTACCGGCACCTCGTGGACATCGACAACGAACAGGATCGCGTGGCAGGCGCGCCGTACTGGGGCAAGTACGTGCTGCACGACAACAACCGCGACATCAACTACTCGCAGGTGACGATGCGCGCGCTGCTCGACTGGTACATGACCTGGAAGGCGCCGATCCTGCACGAACTCCACGAGTCGATCCCGTTCCTGTACACGTACAGCGGCCAGGCGCCGCAGAACCCGAACCTCGATCCGATCCTGTACGGCGAGATGCCGTGGTTTGCCAACTTCGAGATGGCGCAGATGGCCAAGTACGGGATGCCCGGCGTCTGGACGCACGCGTTCATGGACGCGTGGTCGCCCGGCTATCTCGGATCGATGTCGTACAACCACAACGCGATGATGCGGATGTACGAGGTGTTCAACAACGGCGGCGCGACGACGATGAAGCGGACGATCGCGCGCGAGGGTGGCGGCCCCGGCGGCGGCGGGCCGGGCGGCAATCAGACGACGCGCGAATGGTACCGGCCGTTCCCTCCCTACAAGGAGGTCGTCTGGTCCATGCGCAACAACGTCAACTACGCGCAGACCGGGGTGCTCTCGGGGCTCCAGCTCGCGGCGGCGTTCCCGCACGTCGTGCTGGAAAACTTCTATCTGAAGAGCCGCAACTCCGTCGAGATGGGGAAGACGTCTCCGCCCCACGGGTTCGTCATCCCGGGCGGCCAGCCGGATCCGACCCGCGTGGCGTTCCTCGTAAACGTCCTCCGGCTGCAGGGGATCGAAATCGGGCAGGCGAAGGCGGAGCTGAAGGTGAAGGACGGCACGTTCCCCGCAGGCTCTTTCGTCATCAAGGCAGGCCAGCCGTACTGGCGGCTCGCGAAGATCCTGCTCGAGAAACAGGCGTATCCGGATCCCTCGCTGCGCACGTACGACGACAGCGGGTGGACGATGGGACTGATGGCGCAGGTCGAGGTGAACGAGATCGCGGACAAGACGATTCTCGACGCCGCGACGACCGCGGTGACCGAGTACAAGCCAGTCGGAACGATCGCCGGCTCGGGCCCCGTGCTCGCCGTCGCGCACAACGGCTCGAACAACCTGATCACGCTGCGGTATCGGCTCGGCGCGGCGAAGGTCCGCGCCGCCGAGAAGTCCTTCAGCCTCGCCGGTCGCGACTTCCCCGCCGGATCGCTGGTCGTCGAGGGGGGCGACGCGAACCGCGCACGGCGCGCGGTCGAGGAGCTCGGGCTGGTGGCGGCCGCGGCAGCGGCGGCGCCGAATGTGCCGGCGCACGAGGTGGACATGCCGCGCATCGCCGTCTACAGCACCTGGGGCAGCACGCAGGATCCCGGGTGGGTGCGTCACGCCTTCGATCGGTTCGAGGTGCCGTACGACCTGATCTACAAGGAGCGCGTCCGCAAGGGGAACCTGCGGACGGCGTACGACGTCATCGTCGTGCCGAGCCAGTCACGAGGCGGCAAGGACCTCGTGTACGACATCGACATGAAGGGCAAGCCGCTCGCGTACACGAAGACAGACCGATTCAAGTTCCTGGGCATGTACGGCGAGTCGGAAGACGTCCGCGGCGGGATGGGCCTCGAAGGGGTCATCGAGCTGCAGAAGTTCTTGAACGAGGGTGGCGTGCTGATCACGCTCGGCGCGGCGAGCTATTTCCCGCCGGAGTTCGGCGTGGTTGACGACGTGGAGGCGTCGCGCACGTCGTCGCAGTTCTACGCGCCGCGGCCGATCGTCGAGGCGGAGATCCTCAAGCCGGAACATCCGATCTTCTACGGCTACACGAAGACGAAAATCCCGGTGAAGTACGTCAACGGCCCGTTGCTGCAGGTGGCGGAGCCGGCGCGTGCGCGCACCACACTGATGCGGTACACGGGCGGGGAACCCGGCGTGTTGAGCGGCCTGATGCGGAACCCGAACGAGATCCGGCAGCGCCCGGCGATCGTGGACATGCCCGTGTCGCACGGCCGCGTGCTGCTGTTCGCCACGAACCCGATCTACCGCTGGCAGAACTGGGGCGAGTTCAACATGGTCTTCAACGCGCTCATGCACTACAACGACACGGGCGTGGAGCGCGCGAAGACGGACACGGCCGCCGCGCGTTGAGAGAACGCTGAGGCAAGCGAAGGCAGGTAAGCGAACCGTAGAGGACGCCTTCTTCAGGCCTCGATTCACCTACGACTCGACGAACTCGAGGGTCGCAGCGCCAGCCGGTGCTCCGCGTGCTTGTCGATCGCACTCCTCGAGAACAGCATCGGGTGGTACTCGCCGCTGGCCCAGAGCGGATACAGGTTGCCGTAGTAGGGAGATCCGGGCTGTCCCGACTGGCCCGGAACGTTCGTCATCGTCGAGCGGTCCCAGTCCCCGAGGTCGATCACTTCCCGAAACGACGCGCCGTGCGTCTGCCAGCGGCCGTTCCCTGTCGAATTCGGCGTCGTGCCGTCTCCGCCGCGCGGGCGCGGCGGCAGGTTGAACAGCTCGCGGCGCTCTGGCGTGCTGGCGAGCGGATGCTCGAAGCGGCTCTCGTGGATCCGCCCCCACGCCCAGGTCTTGTCCTCGATTCCCATGCGCTCCGCCGCGTCGGCCCACGCGGCTGCCAGCGACGTGCCGGTCATGACGCGGTGGCGTGTCGCAGGATCGATCGGTTCGAGCAGGCGGATGATCAGCTGCGCCGACCCACCCCTGCCGAAGTGCTTCCGATCCTCCGGCCTGGTGGTGGCCGTGATCGCCGCCTGCGTAAGATGAGGCAGCCAGAGCTGGTACACGGCGGCCGCCGCGGAATCGGCCGACAGCGTACCGTCCCAGTTCGTCAACAGCTCCACGACGTGCACGGCGTCCGCCTCGGCGATAACGCCCGGAGCTCCGACCGCTTCTTTCAACCAAGCCAGCAGGCGGCGCGCCGGCACTGAGGTTTCGTCGTGCTGCATGCGCTCGGAGTCGCGCACCGTGAGCTTCGCCGGGCCTCCTTCAATCAGCTCGACGACGCGCTGGAAGCGAAACGGCGCGCTCCACTCGTAGCCGAGCGCGCGTGAGTAGCCGGGGGGCAGGATGTTGTGGTTCGCCGTGGCGATGTAACCGCTCGGCGGGTTGTACGCCTGCGGCAGCTCTTCGATCGGAAGGAAACCGGTCCACTCGTGCGCGCCGCTCGCGCCCGGGACCGGCAGGAGTCCGCTGTCGCGTGATCGGATCGGCGCCAGCCCCGCGGCGATCCAGCCGATGTTTCCGTCCACGTCCGCGTACACGAGGTTCTCCGACGGCACCTTCCAGCGGGCGGCCGCGGCCAGAAACTGCTGCCAGTTGCGCGCGCGGTTCAGCGACAGCGAGGCGAGATAGCCGGCGGTGCCGGGCTCCATGCCGACCCATCGCAGGGCATACGCGCGGCGTCGATCCCTGTCCACGTGGAGCACCGGTCCGTGGCGCGTGAAGCGGAGCGTGACCTCGCGCGCCGCTTCTCCCTTCACGGCGATCCGCTCCCGCTGGATCTCCATCGCGACCCACTCCCCTCCCGCCTTGTAGCGGTCGTCGCGCGTCGGGTGCAACTCTTCGACGTACAGGTCCTGCTGGTCGATGCCAACGATCGTGAAGCCGAAGGCGACGCGATCGTTGTGGCCGGCGGCGACACCGGGGAGGGCCGGCTCCCCTGCCCCGATCACGTCCCATCCCGGCGCGTTCAGATGGACGGTGTAGCGCAGGGACGGCAGGCGGATGGCGCGGTGCGGGTCGTTGGCGAGGAGGGGTTTCCCCGACGCGGTGCGCGCGCCGGAGAGGACCCAGTTGTTCGATCCGACCGGCGCGGGCTCCTGGAAGACGGGCGTGGCGTCAGCCTCCCGGGCGAGGCGCAGCACGTCCGGCGTGATGTCCGCGAGGTCCAACCCCCGCGGCACCTCGATCGCCACAGGAGGATCGACCGGCATGAACGCGACGGTCCTCGGCGCACCAACCTCCCGCGCGAGAATCGCGCGCCGGACCTCGCTCGCGGCACTGCCGGTCATCACGTACCCCGCGAGGCGGCCGATGACGACCTCCGGCGTCCACGGCTCGGGGCGCGAGCCCGTGAGCTGGAACTCGATCGGCAGCTTGTCGGGATGGGCGTTGACGTAGGCGATCTGCGCGTTGACGCCGCTGGCAAACGCGCCGGCGATCGCCTTCGCGTCGTCCGAGTAGCTGCGCCACTCGCGTTCCATGTCGCCGCGGTAGCGGAGCAGCCGCGCGAACGTGTCGCGATCGACCGCTCCCGGCCCGAGCACCTCCGAGAGCCGCCCTTCGGCCGCGCGCCGCCAGAGATCGAGCTGCCACAGCCGATCCTGCGCTGCGACGAACCCCTGTGCGAAGAACAGGTCCTCCTGGTTGCGCGCGTAGATGTGGGGGACGCCCCACCGGTCGCGGATGACCTCCACCGGCTCGCGCAGCCCCGCGAGCGCGAGTTCGCCATCGAGAGGAGCAAGCGCGCGAACGGCGCGCTCGCGCAGGGCGCGCGCCGCCGGCGGGCCCTGGGCCAGCCACCCACCCGAGAGCGCCAGCACGAGCAGCGCAACGAAGGGCCGAATCATGGCCGCGCGTCGTAGGTGATGCGGAAGTCGATGTCGTGCCGCATCGAGTGCCACACGGAGCAGTACTTCTCACGCGACAGGGCGATGGCGCGCTCGATCGCGCTCGCCGGCGCGTTACCCTCGATGACGTAGTGCAGCGCGATCTCCTCGAAACGCTTCGGCGGCTCCAGCGCGCGGGGCGCGGAGAAGCGGGCGCGGAGCGCGCGCACCTCGTGGCGCCCTTTCCGGAGAATGTCCACCAGGTCGATCGCCATGCACCCGGCCAGGCTCATGGCGAGCGTCTGCATGGGCGAAGGGCCCCGCTCGCCGTTGCTGTCGACGACAATCTCCTGCGCGCCGCTCCTGGCGATGAACCGCAGGTCGCCGTCCCAGGTCAGGTCGGCGGTGGTGACGATACGCTCAGGCATCAAAGGCGCCCCGCGGTCATTCTAGCGCGGGGAGGTCCTTCCGCCTTCTGCCTTCCGCCTTCCGCCTTCCGCCTTCCGCCTTCTGCCTTTCGCCTTCTGCCTTTCGCCTTCTGCCTTTCGCCTTCTGCCCTCTGCCTTCTGCCTACGCCGTCTCCGAAACCACGCGCCTCGTCCGGCCCGGGATCATCGCCGACACGGCGAGCCAGGCCATGGGCAGCAGCACGAGCGCGTACGAGAAGTACTGGCCGTAGATGCCGTCAGCGCTGAAGGGCTCCGTCCGCCAGTGCCAGTAGTCGCTGCCCGCCCAGAGATGTGCCTCCGTCAGCTCGTGAAACCCGTAGATGAGCAGCTGGACGACGAACACGGCGAGGAAGACCGCGGTCACCTGGAAGAAGCGCGAGAGGTTGACGCGGTGACCGTATCGCGACCAGAGCCACGCCACGAACGCCGCGAGCAGCGTCCCCCCGACCGCGCCGCTGATGATCTCCGGCGACTTCACCTGGAACAGCAGCGCATTCATCAGGAGCGCCGTCTCCATTCCTTCCCGCGCGATCATCAGGACGGTGAACGTGAACACGCCGAGGAACGCGGCGCGGCCCGTCTTGACGGCCGACGCCTCGAGGCGTCCTTCAATCTGGCTCTTCATCTTCCGGCCGATGCGCCACATGTGCACGATGAGCGTGGCAACGAGCACGGCGGCGGCGAGTGCCAGCACCGCCTCCCACAGCGCCTGGTTGGCGGCGCGCTGGAGCAGCACCCCCATGGTGATGCTGGCGACGATGGCGGCGGCGATGCCCCAGTGCACCGCCGGCACGAGGGCGTGGCGGCCGGTCTTGCGCAGGTATGCGAGGCTGATGGCGACAATCAGAAAGGCCTCGAGCCCCTCTCGAAGCGTGATCACAAACGACTGAAGCATTCCGTCTCCTCGTCCCCCAAAATGAGAATGAATCTCAGTTCCGGAGTCTATCGCCAGATATCCGACAAATCAAGTCGGATATCAGGCTGGTAGAATGCGCCCCTTATGCGCACGTTTTTCACCCTCGCCGCGCTCCTCGCCGCCATGACCACGACTCAGCCGGATAACCTCCTGGACCGCGCCCGGGCGCTGCACCGCCAGTCGCCGCTCATCGACGGTCACAACGATTACCCGTGGGAGGTTCGCCAGCGGGCCGACCGCGACCTCGCCAAGCTCGACATCTCGCAGCCGCAGCCGCAAATCATGACGGACATCGCGCGGCTCCGGGCGGGCGGCGTTGGCGCACAGTTCTGGTCGGTTTACACGCCGTCCGACTTCGCGGGCCAGCGCGCGGTCACCGCGACGCTGGAGCAGATCGACGTCGTGCGCCGGATGACGCGCCGATGGCCGGAGGCGTTCGAGCTGGCGCTGACCGCCGCCGACGTCGAGCGGATCTTCAGGAGCGGAAAGATCGCGTCGCTCATCGGGATGGAAGGGGGGCACTCGATCGACAGCTCGCTCGCGGCGCTCCGGATGTTCCACCAGCTCGGCGCGCGCTACATGACCCTGACGCACGGCCTGAACACGCCGTGGGCGGATTCCGGCACGGACAAACAGGTCGCGGGCGGGCTCACGAAGTTCGGCGAGGAGGTGGTGCGCGAGATGAACTGGCTCGGGATGCTCGTCGATCTCAGCCACACTTCGCCGGAGACGATGGCGGACGCGCTCGGCGTCGCGCAGGCGCCGGTGATCTTCTCGCACTCGAACACGCGCGCCCTGTGCGACGTGCCGCGTAACGTGCCGGACACGATCCTGCGCGAGCTGCCGAAGAACGGCGGCGTCGTAATGGTGACCTTCGTCCCGTCGTTCACGACGCCCGAGGGGGCCGCGCACATGAACCGCGGCATGGCGGAACGCGACCGGCTGCGCGTGCAGTTCCCGAACGATCGGAAAGCGGTGAGCGCGGGGCTCGACGAGTGGCAGAAGCAGAACCCGGAGCCGAAGGTGACGATCGCGCAGGTCGCCGATCACATCGATCACGTGCGCAAGGTTGCCGGGATCGATCACGTCGGCATCGGCAGCGACTTCGACGGGATCACGTCGACGCCGGTCGGCCTCGAGGATGTCTCGAAATACCCGGCGCTGACCGCGGAGCTGCTGCGCCGCGGCTACAGCGACGCGGACGTGAAGAAGGTGATCGGGCTGAACGTCCTGCGCGTGATGCGCGAGGTGGAGCGCGTCGCCGCGCGCCTGCAGAAGGAGCGGGGCCCGTCGGCGGCGCTCATCGAGCAGCTCGACACACGATGAGCCCTGTCAGACTCACTTGATCTCAATAGGCGCGGTGGCCCCCAGCAGCTGCACGTCGGCCGCGAGCTTCCGGAACTCGGCCACCTCCCTGCCGAAGAACGCGTTCAGTTCCTCGAGAAACGCCCTCAGCTTCGCCTCTCCCTGTCGCAGGTACTCCATCTGGGTCGGGTTCGGCGGGTCCCACGAGGAGAGGATCGACCAGCCCGCGCGGGTGGCGTCCGAGTAGACGTCCACGTCCGCGACGATGCCGACCGTCTCCGGCGAGACCCAGAGGCGCTTCTCGAGCGCATTCAGTCTCTCGACGAGCTTCGTGCCGGCCGCGATCGTCGGGTGCTCGTCGATCTTCTTCGCGTCGCGCTCGCCGGCGTCGCGGGCGCGCTGCCGGAGTTTCTCCTGGATGGTGTTGACGTCCTGGCGCGTGCGGCGCACCCGCCAGATCCCCTCCACGGCCGCGTCGTTCAGCGCGCCCAGACGGCCGACCGCCTCCCATCGCCGCTGCCAGTCCTCCGTCGTGTTCTTCGACCGCGGATCGGCCAGCACGCGCACCGCCTGCTTCGCCTCGTGCGTGCCGTACTTCATCGTCACGGTGTAGTCGCCGGGCGGCACTTCGGGCCCGCTCGGTTCCCGCTCCGGAGGGGGCGCATCCTCCGGGCGAGGCGCCTGCCTGCGCGCGTCGCTCGACAGGTCCCAGGCGGCGCGGTTGACCCCCTGCGCGGCCGGCGCCTTGAAGCGGCGCACGACTTTGCCCGCCGCGTCCGTGATGGTGATGTCCACCTGCGGCCGTTCCTCTGTTGCCTCGCCTTTCTTTTCCTCTTCTTTCCTCTCGGGGGCTGGCGGCGTCTCGGTCTTCTCAGGCTTCGCCTGCACCGTCGCTTCGCGCCGGGCCTCCCCTTCGAGGCGCGTCTGGCGCTCTTTCTCCTTGCGCGCGCGTTCCCGCTCCTCGTCCTGCAGCGGCAGGTCCGGCAGGTTCATCGAGTAGGTGAGGATCGCGCCATAGCGCCGCGCGCCGCCTCGGAACTCCGTGGCGCCGAAGCCGAAGCCCCCCTCCTCCGCGCGCGACCAGTGCTGCTGCGCAGGGGCGATGGGATAGAGCGTCAGCGGCGCCTTGAGCGCGCCTTCTGTCATCGCGCGCAGCGGCCGGATGTCGTCGAGGACCCAGATCGCGCGGCCGTGCGTGCCGATGACGAGGTCGTGATCGCGCGGATGAATCGCGAGGTCCATCACCGACGCGGTCGGCAGCGTCTTCTTCATGTGCGTCCACCGGCGCCCGCCGTCCGCCGAGAAGTACAGGCCGAACTCCGTTCCGAGGAACAGCAGGTTGCGCTCGACCGGGTCCTGGCGAAGCACGAGCGCGTAGCCCTGCACGCCGGCGTCTCCGCCAACGAGTGACTGCCACGTCCGCCCGTAGTCGTCCGTCCGATACGCGTACGGCTTCGCATCGCCGCGCCGGTGATTGTCGAACACCGCGAAGGCAGTGGCTGCGTCGTGCTGCGACGGCTCGATATGCGGCACCCACGTGTTCGCGGGCACACCGCTCACGTTCTTCTCGACCGACGTCCAGGTCTGTCCGTCGTCGCGCGTGACGTGAATCCGACCGTCGTCGGACCCGACCCAGATCACGCCACGCTGCTTCGCGCTCGGCGCGATGGCGACGATCGTGGTGAAGTTCTCCGCGGCGGTGACGTCCGGCGTGATCCCGCCGCTCTGATCGGACTTCTGCCAATCGGGATTGTTCGAGGTGAGATCCGGGCTGACGATCGTCCACGTCTCGCCGCGGTCGGTGGACCTGTGCACGAACTGGCTGCCCAGGTACACCGTGTCCGCCTCGAAGGGATCCGTCGCGAGCCCGGCGTTCCAGTTGAATCGGAGCTTGACCCCCTCGGGCGCGGCGGGCTTGACGAGCTTCTCCTCGCCGGTGCGGATGTTCCACCGCATCACGTTGCCTCCCTGCCAGAGCGAGTAGCCGATCGTGGGATCCTTGGGATGCGGCAGCGTCTCGAAGCCGTCGCCGCCGCCAACCTCGAGCCAGTCGTAGTTGCGGATGCCGCCGCGGCGCCACACGTTCGACGGCCCGCGCCACGACCCGTTGTCCTGCAGGCCGCCGTAGATGTTGTACGGCGTCTCGTTGTCAACGGCCACGTGGTAGTACTGCGCCAGCGGGAGGTTGCCGGCGAAGCGGAACGTCTTCCCGCGATCGCGGCTGATGCCGATGCCGCCGTCGTTTCCGGCGAGCATGAACTCGGGATTGCGCGGATCGATCCAGAGCGCATGGTAGTCGCCGTGGAGCTGCGCCCAGCTCGCCCCGGGCAGCGTCTGGAACGTCTTGCCGCCGTCGTCCGAGACGCGGATCTCGTAATCGATGCTGTAGAGCCGGTCGGGCCGCTGGGGATCCACGGTGATGTCGCCGAAGTAGAACGGGCGCGGGTTGACGTTCGGACGGGCGTTCACGCTGCGCCAGCGGCGCCCGCTGTCATCCGATCGGATCAGCGCGCTCTGCGGCGCTTCCACCATCGCGTAAACGGTTTCCGGGTTCGAGGCGGAGATCGCCAGGCCGATGCGGCCGTACGGCGCCTTCGGCAGGCCGTCTTCTTCCTGCAGCTTCCTCCACGTGCCGCCGCCATCGTGCGTCACGTGGAGCCCGGAGCCGGGACCGCCGGACCTGAAGAACCACGGCCAGCGGCGGAACTCCCACATGGACGCGAACAGCTTGTCCGGGTTCGAGGGATCCATGACGAGGTCGCCGCAGCCCGTTCGCTCGTCGACGGACAGGACGTGCGTCCACGACCGGCCACCGTCGCGCGTGCGGAAGACGCCGCGCTCCTTGTTCTCGGACCACTCCTGGCCCGGCGCGCACACGAAGACGACGTCCGGGTCGGCCGGATGGATGGCGATGCGGTAGACGCGCTCGGTCCTGTCGAGGCCCATGTGCTGCCACGTGCGGCCGGCGTCGAGCGAGCGATAGACGCCGTTGCCGATCGACACGCTGTTCCGCACGTTGCCCTCGCCGGTGCCCACCCAGATCACCGACGGGTTCGAGGGGGCCACGGCTATCGCGCCGATCGCGTGCACCGGCTGGTCGTCGAAGAGCGGCTCCCACGTCGCGCCGCCGTTCGCCGATTTCCAGACGCCGCCGGTTGCGGCGCCCACGTACAGCGTGTCGGGATCGGACGGGTCTGCGGCGACCGTCGCGACGCGGCCGCTCATGCCGGCTGGACCGATCGACCGCGCCTTGAGCCCCGCGAACACGTCGGCGTCGGTCGCCTGCGCGGGCGCAGGCTTCTGCTGTGCGAGCGGCGCGAGGCCGGCCAGGAGAACGAAGAGAATCGACACAATGGCGTGACGCATAACACCTCGGAAATGGGGTCTGACCCCATTTTTACGTTTTTCGTAAGGGGGTCTGACGCCGTTCAAGTTGCACCCTCAGTGTGCCGGCCCCAGCAGGATCGCGTTCATGAACAGCAGTTCCGTCGCCTCGGCGAACGCGCGGTAGTTCGGGTCCTCCGCGAACGCGATCACGTGTCCCTGCCCGAGCGGCTGGTGGATCAGGAACGGCTTCTCGGCCAGGAGCGCCTGCGCCTCGTCCCACGCGAGGCCGCTCGCGAGCAGGCGGTCTTTCTTCGCGTAGAGCCCGACGTTGCGACCCTTGTCCAGCCGGATGGGCGCGAACACGCGATTGCTCTCGACGAGCGCGGCGATCTCGCCGTCGAAGCCGGACGAAAGCCAGTGCTCCTGGTCGAGCGCGACGCGCAGCATCGCGCCGGGGGTGTTCTCAGGCCGCTCGCGCTCAGGCTGGACAGCCTTCACGTACTCGGCGTCCGGCTTGGCGTCCGGCTTTTTCTGGTCCTCTGCCGGCTCCGTTTCCGGCGTCCCATCGCGAAGCAGTGTGCGCGTCTCGAGCAGGCCGACGCGTTCGCGCGCGGCCCAGCGCGACGCTTCGCCCACCGTCACGAGCGTGCCACCGGCGCGGATCCAGTCTTTCAGCCGGCGCAGCACGTCCTCGCTGAAGCTGTAGCTGCCTGAAGGTAGCGCGAGCACGTCGAACCTGTGCAGGTCGATGTTGCCAAGCCTGGCGGCGCGGACAGCGGTCACTGACTGGCGGAAGCGCCGCTCGATGACGTAGCGCATCCAGCCGGCGGAGAGGCTCGAGGTCGGCGTGTCCCATGCCATCGCCACCGTCGGCGCTTTGAGGCGCTGCACCTGTCCGCTGCCGAGCGAGATGCCCTCGTCCACCCAGCCGCTGTCCGCCGGCACGATCTCGAGGCCGGGGTTGTTCGCCGCGGCCGCTTCGAGCCGTTCGGTGAGATCGGGCACGTTGCCCGCGACGCGGGCGATTGCCGTGCCCGCGGCGAACCTCCGGCCGGCGATCGTGAACGGCCGGCTCGCGAAGTCCAGCCGCACGCCGGCGGCAAGGAGTGGCGCCGCCGTGGCCGCCGCGCCGCTGCCCCACGGAATCAAGTACGCCACCTTCGCCGCCGGGAGCGACACCCGCGGCTGTTCCGCGAACGCGCTCGCCTTCACCGTCACCGGCCGGTCGGAGGTGACGCTCTCCACGTCGAACGCGAGCGGCAGGCTCCACGCGGTGAGGTCGTAGATCTGGTCGCCTATGCGCTCGCGCCTGCGGCGATCCTGTTCCTTGATGAAGGCCTCGTCCTGCGGCACCTGCTGCTCCAGCAAGTTGCGAATCAGCCGCCCCGTCGGCTGCGCCGCCGAGACGAGATACGTCCCCGCGGGCAGCGTGCGCGACGCGAGCTTCACGGGTTCCTCCGCGCGCCGCACGTCGATCCCGTGCCACGTGAGCAGCCGCGCGAGCCGCTCCGCCCTGGACGGGTCCGCCCCCGGCACCAGGAGGTACTCGCGTGTGCCCTGCTCTCCCTGCGCCACGGCGCTGCGCCGGTACTCGAGAAAGTCGCGCAGCAACGCCTCGCGGTTTTTCGCCGCGGTCGCCGCCGTCGTCACCGCCGCGGTGAAGTGATGATGGACGGCGTCGCGATAGCGGAGGAGCGTCCCGTCGTCGCGTCGCAGCACCAGCCCGCGCGGCGACGCCTGCTCGTACGTCATCCCCACGGCCCCCTGGAAGATCGGCCACGACTCGCCGTACCCGGGATAGAACGAGTCGTACACCTCGCGGGTGAAGTACGCGAAGCCGCGCGCGTCGAACGCCGCCGCGTTGGCGCGCCCGAACGTCTCGAACCACTTCATCTGATCTTTCGTGATGTTCGGGTTGATGGGCACCGCGGGTGGCGCAAAGTAGTACGTCGAGTTCCCCCCCATCTCGTGGAGGTCGGCGACCACCTGCGGCCGCCACTCGAGCAGCACCTTGCGACGCCCCTCCGTCTCCGGCTGCGACTGCGCGAGGTAGTCGCGGTTCATGTCGAACAGGTAATGGTTCGACCGCCCGCCGGGCCACGGCTCGTCGCGCTCGGCGGCGAACGGCTCCGGATCCGGCGCCGCCGCGCGTCCCTGCAGGTTGGAAGACAGGAAACGCGCGCGCCCGTCCGGGTTCTCGAGCGGGTCGATCAGCACGATCGACTGGCGCAGAACCTGGTCCACGTCCGCGTCGCCGCGCGCGGCGAGCAGGTGGTACGCTTCCGCCAGCGCCGCATCCGACGACGAGATCTCGTTCCCGTGGATGGCGTGCAGCAGCCACGTGACCACCGGCAGCTCGCGCACGAGCCGCTCTCCTTCGCCGGCGGCCATCCCGCGCGGATCCGCGAGCCGCGCGAGCCCCGCTTTGATCTCGTCGATCCGCGCCAGGCGTTCGGCCGACGACACCACGAGGACGTGCAGCGGGCGCTTCTCCCAGGTCCGCGCGTACTCGATGAGGCGCGTGCGATCGGGCGCGGCTGCCGCCAGCGCCTTCAGGTAGACGACGATGTTGTCGGGCGACGTGATCTCGTCGCCGAAGTCGTAGCCGAGGACGGATTGAATGGTCGGGATCTTCGGGTCGTAGGTCGAGCCCGGCCAGAGTGGCTGGGCGTCAAGCCTCGACACGCTGAGAAGAAGAAGGGCTGCAGTCACCAGGTTCTTCATCGTCACCTCGCCGTCGCGACCCGTTGATACGCGCGCCCGGTGTCGCTGAGCACGTTCGCCAGGATGTTCTGCGCCGCCTGTCTGTCCGACTCGCGCAGCAGCGAGCCCGGCGGGTAGGACCCGAGGCGTTCGTAGTCCAGCGACGCGAAGAAGTACTTGGACCAGAACGCGGAAACGTAGTCGACGCCTTCCGCGGACGCAAACGCCGCGACCGTCTCGAACATGCGCGCATCGAGCGGCGACCAGAACCCGAAGGTGTCGCGGCCGAACATCTCGACGTGCACCGGCGCACCGGTCAGCTCGCGGGCCGCCGCCTTGTACAACCAGAACTCGCCGATGACGACGCGCTTGCGCGCGCGCCGCGCGATGCGCGCCATCTCGCGGGCGCGCTCCAGGAAATCCGCCCCGCGGCTCGCAAGCGGATAGACGTGCAGGTCGATGTAGTCCAGCCGTGTCGCGGCCAGCGTCCGGATGAATTCCACGTTGTCCCAGGTGCCCGCCCCCGCGCCCAAGAGCGTCCGCGAGGACCCGCCGCGTGTCCTGATGCGGCCGAGGGTGTCGCGCACGAACGCGCGATACCTCGACGCCGGCTGCGCCGGCTTGCCGAGCACCATCGCCTCGGTGGACGGTTCGTTCAGGAACGTCAGGTAGTCTGGCGCGATCTCGGCTGCGATGCGCGCGGCGATTTGCGAGCGCGCCGCGAGGTACTCGTCCCACGACACGCGGGAGTAGTCGGGCATGACGGGGCTGATCTCTTTTTCGGTGAAGACGAGCCCCGATTTCGCGAGCAGCTTGAGCCCGCGGCGTCTCACCTCTGCTGCCACGCGGCGGTAGTACTTCCAGTACTCCTCGCTTCGCGGGTAGCCGGGCGCGAGCAATGGATAGGGCATCTGGATGGTCACGCCCTGGAGGCCCATCTTCTGAAGGCGGTCCAGGTACAGCACCGTTCCCGGAAACGTCTGCTCGACCAGGAGCGCCTCGCCGCGGTTGCCGTTTGCCGGCAGCAGTTCGGCGGCGAACAACGGCCTGGACGCCCCTGACTTTATCGTGGCCGAGAAGCGATCGAGGTGCGACGACAGCTCGGAGTACAGGGTCTCGTACTCGCTCGGCACGCGCCCCTGTCCGGTCAGGATGCCCGCCGCGCCGAGGCCAAGAACGAGGAACGCCAGCCATACACGCATCGGTCCGCTCCAGGTGGTCAGGTCGGCGTATGTTACGATTTTTCCTAGGTGCCGTGCGCCGGAGGGCGCGCTGATGAACATCCTGGTCCCGCTCGCGTTCGCCGCCGCCATCTTCTTCGTTGCCCTGCGCCTCTACCCGCGGTACATCGCCAGGGTCTTCGCGGAGAACGAACGGAACACGCCTCCCTGCGTGCTGTTCGCGGACGATCGTGATTACGTGCACAGCCGCACGCACGTGGTTTTCGCGCACCATTTCGCCGCGATTGCCGGCGCCGGTCCCATCGTCGGTCCCACGCTGGCGCTCGCATTCGGCTGGCAGCCGGTCTGGCTGTGGATCGTGATCGGCGGGATCTTCTTCGGCGCGGTGCACGACATGTCGGTCCTCTTCACGAGCGTGCGGGAAGGGGGCCGGACGATCGGCGAGATCGCGCGGCGAACGCTCGGGCCCGCCGGCTATCTGCTGAACCTCTTCGTGCTGATCTTCGTGCTCACGATCGTCAACGCCATCTTCCTGAACCTGTCAGTGACAGCGCTGACGTCAATCTATCCGCTGACCGCGCTCGGCCTCGCGCCCGACCAGCAGATGCTCGGGACCGTCGTCGAAGACGGCGTGACCAAGGCGCGCATCGGCGGCATCGCGACCACCTCGGTCTTCATCATCACCGCCGTCGCGCCGTTTCTCGGCTACCTCATTCGGCACGATCGGATCACTACGTTCCGCGCGTACATCGTCGCCGCCATCGTCTGCGTGGCGAGTGTGGTGGCCGGGTTCTTCTGGCCGATCACGTTCTCGGGCGAGACCTGGCGCTGGGTCATGAGCGGCTACGTGTTCGTGGCGTGCGCGATCCCGGTGTGGCTCATGCTGCAGCCGCGCGACCTGATCAACGTGCAGATCCTGTACGGCGGGATGGGCCTTCTGTTCTTGTCTGCGATCATCGCCGGGCTGTCGGGATTGACGCTCCAGGCGCCCGCGCTGGAGGTCAGCGCCGGCCAGGAGCTCGTGCGCGGCGCGATCTGGCCGATCCTGTTCATCACCGTCGCCTGCGGCGCGATCAGCGGCTTCCACAGCCTCGTGGCGAGCGGCACGACAGTCAAGCAGATCCCCCGCGAGACCGTCGTCCGCGGCGTCGGCTACGGCGGGATGATCCTCGAGAGCTTTCTCGCGCTCCTCGTGCTGACGGCCGTGGCGTCGATGCTCCCCCGGGCCGAATACCTCTCGATCGTCTACCCGGCCTCGGCGCCGTCAAACCCGGTGCTGGCGTTCGCCCTCGCGTCCGGACGCCTCATGAACGCGGCGCTGCCCTTCATCCCGGTCGCCATCGCGGTGGTCCTCGGGATCCTTATGATTGAAGGGTTCGTCGTAACAACATTGGACACCGCGGTGCGGCTGTGCCGGTACCTGATCGAGGAGTTCTGGGCCTTTGCCTTCCAGGGGCAGGCCCCCGCCGTGCTGCGCCACCCGTGGGTGAACACAGCGTTCGCGGTGGGCTTGATGCTGTTCTTCGCGCTCAGTTCAACGGTGCGCCAGATGTGGCCGGTGTTCGGCGCGGGGAACCAGCTCATCGGCGCGCTGGCGCTCACGACGGTCAGCGTGTGGCTGGTCCAGCGGGGACGCACGTACCGCTACGCGCTCGTTCCGGCGGCCTTCATGATCGTGACCACGCTCGCGGCGCTCGTCATTCTGATTCGAAACAACCTTGCGACGGCGGAAGGCAACCTTGTGCTCGGCGTGACGGCCTCCGTGCTGCTCGTGCTGAGCGTGGGGGTCGTAGGCGTGGGCACCGCCCGGTTCGCCCAGGCGCTCTCGCTTCCGCCGCGCCCGATGCCTGCCACAGCCACCGGCAAATGACATGAAGCCACTGCTCACCCTGCTCCTGTTCGTTGCGGCCTTCGTCTACCACCTTGACGCCCAGGTGTTCAAGAGCGGGACGCGGATGGTGCCGCTGTACGTCACAGTCACCGACGGCGAGAAACGGCTCGTCACGGATCTGGCGAAGGACGATTTCGAGCTGCTCGAGGACGGCAAGGTCCGCAGCATCGACTTCTTTCAGAACGAGTACCTGCCGATCGCCGTCGTGGTGATGCTCGACACGAGCGGCAGCATGACGCTCGTGCTCGACCGCGTGAAGGAAGCGGCCGAACAGTTCCTGATCCGCCTGCATCCCGACGATCGAGGCTCGGTCGGCGCGTTCAGCGACAAGATTTACGTGGGAGATCTCACGGGCGACCGCGACAGCCTGGTGGCGGAGCTGAAGGACCTGGATTTCGGATATCCGACCCGGCTTTATGACGCGATCTACGAGAGCATGGAGCGGCTGGCCGGCGTGGACACGCGGAAGGTGGTGCTGCTGTTCACCGACGGCGAAGACACCGCGAGCCGCATGGGAACGGCGCCGGTCGTCGATCGCGCGCGCGCCGAGGACGTCGTCATCTATGGGATCGGGCTGCGCACGGTGGTGGGTCCGATCCGGTCGCGGCCCGATCGCATTCTCAAGAGGCTCGCCGAGGAGACCGGCGGCGGCTACTTCGAACTGAAGCAGGAAGCTGAGCTGAACTCAACGTTCACACGGGTTGCCGAGGAGCTGCACAGCCAGTACGTCCTCGGGTTCGCGCCCGACCGCCTGGACGGCAAGGTGCACAAGCTCGAACTCCGCGTGAAGAAGCCGGGCATGACGGCGCGGTCGCGCAGGAGTTATCTCGCGGCACCCGAAGGCGCCGCGACACCATAAGCTGGAGCGAGGCCCTTTGGACCTGCCGCTTGTCTTAGACGAGAATCGAGGCCACGATGGCAGCGATCAGCAGGATCCCGACGACGGTTTCCGCGGTGCTCGAGAAGTCCCAGTCCCACATTGGCGGTTCCCCCCTTCCAGTTGATTAGACGAAAGGAGGGGGCGGCAGGTTTGCTGAGAGCACTTGCTGTCGAAGGCAAAGGGCAAAAGTCAAAAGGAAGAAGGCCCGAAGGCTAAAGGGGGGAAGTCAAAAGGCAAGTTGGTGCGTCTCGATTTCGGCGTCTCGCTCAGTAGAGTCTGAATCCGTCCCGCAACTCGTCACCTTCACTGATGATGAACGTGTGCTCGCCGGTGATCCAGGCCGAGCCCTGCACTTCCGGCACGATGGCTGGCAGTTCCCCCACCGTCTGTCGTCCGAGGACGCGACCGCGAAACGTGGTGCCGACGATGCTTTCGTGCGTGAAGGGGTGATCCACCGGCAGGAGACCCATCGCGTCGAGGACGGCCATCACGGCGCACGTCCCGGTGCCGCACGGCGATCGATCGACTTCGGCGTCGGCGAACACGGTGACGTTCTTCAGGTCGGCGCCGGGTGCGGCGGGCGGGCCGGTGAAGATAGTCCCGTAGATACCGTGCAGGCCAGGCTCCTGCGGGTGCACGATTGAGAGCGCCGCTTCGATCTGTTCCTTGATCTCCATCCCGGCGCGCCTGAGATCGGGAAGCGCGCCGGGTTCGAGGGCCAGCCCCACGGCCTCGCTGTCCACGATCGCGTAGAACGCGCCGCCGAACGCCACGTCCGCGCGCAACTGCCGGCCGCGCGCGCGGACGGCCACGCCCGCGTGCAGCACGAAGGAGGGCACGTTGACGAACGTCACGCTCTCCACACGGCCGTCGGATCGTCGCGAGAACACGGCCCGCACGGGCCCGGCGGGCGAGTCCAGCACCAGCTCGTTCCGCGCCGCGGGAAGTGACAGCAACCCGCGCTCGAGCGCGATCGTGACGACAGCGATCACGCCGTGGCCGCACATCGTGCTGTACCCCTCGTTGTGCATGAACAGCACGCCCGCGTCGGCGCCGGGGGTCACGGGCTCGGTGAGCAGCGCCCCGTACATGTCCGCATGGCCGCGGGGCTCAAGCATCAGCGCGCGGCGGAGGCGGTCGTGCCGCCGCCGCACGTCTTCGCGTTTCTCGAGCATGGTCCGCCCCCGGACCGGTGGAAAGCCGTCAACGATGAGCCGCAGCGGCTCGCCGGCGGCGTGCGCGTCAATCGTCCGGATTCGGATTTCAGCCATGCTCTCCGCCTCCGCCGAAGGCGTCGGCGGACGTAATATCCTAGCCCCGACGAGAAAGGCTGAACATGGCTGTGCTGCTCGGCGAAGCGGACGTGCGCCAGCTGCTTCGGATGCCGGATCTGATCGAGGCGATGGAGGCCGCCCTTCGCGCGTACTCGAGCGGGCTGACCGAGCAGCCGCTGCGCACCGTGCTGCGGACCGGCGAAGACATGTCGTTCTTCGGCGTGATGCCCGCGTTCCAGCGGGAGCCGGCCGCGCTCGGCACGAAGATCGTCACCGTCTGCCCGGCGAACGCGGCGAAAGGACTGCCGACGCACCTCGCCACGATTCTCCTGATGGACCCGTCCACGGGTGAACTGGTCGCGGTCCTCGACGGCCGCTACATCACCGAAGCGCGCACCGCGGCGGTCTCCGCGGCGGCGACGCGCGCGCTGGCGCGCGAGGACGCGTCCGTGCTGGCGATTCTCGGCTCCGGCGTCCAGGCGCATAGTCATCTCGAGGCGATTGGCCTCGTCCGCCGCCTGCGCGAAGTGCGCGTCTGGAGCCCGACGCCTGCCAATCGCGAGAGGTTCGTGGCCGAGCACCAGGGAGCGGCCGCGCGCGTGGTCGCGTCCCCCTTTGCGCGGGCGGCGACCGACGGGGCGGACCTGATCGTCACCGCCACCGCGTCGGCGCTTCCGGTGCTGCGCCGGGAGTGGGTCGCCGATGGCGCGCATATCTGCGCCGTCGGCGCGTGCCGCCCGGACGTGCGCGAGCTCGAGACCGACCTGGTCGCCGCCTCGCGGGTCTACGTCGATTCACGCCCCGGCGCGCTCGCGGAGGCGGGAGACATCGTGATCCCGATCGAGGGTGGACGATTCACGGCGGACGGCATCGTCGGCGAGCTGGGCGAGCTGTTCGCGGGACGCGTCGAGGGGCGGCGCTCGCCGGGCGAGATCACGCTGTTCAAGTCTCTCGGGATGGCGATCGAAGACGTGGCCGCCGCCCACCTGGTGCACCGGCGCGCGGCCGAGGTGGGTCTGGGTCGTGGGTTTGTGCTGTAGAAAGAAAACGACGCTGCTGTGGATCGCGGTTCTTGCCGCGGGCGCCGTCCTCGCGGCACAGACCGCCGCGGATCTCCGGCGCGAAGCGTCCGACCTCGACTACAACCTCGATCACGCCGAGGCCGAGGCCCTCCTCGAGCGCGCGCTCGCACTCGCGCCCCAGGACGGCGCGACGCACCGGGCGATCGCCTCGAGCACCTGGCAGGACCTCCTGTTCCGGCGCGGGGCCGTCACCGTGGACCATTACCTCGGTTCGGTTTCACGGCAGCGTGTCCACGTCGAGAAGCCGCCCCCCGCGCTCGATCGGCGATTCAGGCAGCATGCCGAGCGCGCCCTCTCCATCGCTCGAGCGCGCGTTGCCCGCGAGCCCCGAAGCGCCGATGCCTGGTACGACCTTGGCGCGTCGCTGGGTCTCCTCGCCTCCTACACGGCCACGATCGAAGGACGGCTGATGGCCGGATTCCGCGCCGCGCGCAGCGCCTTCGACGCGCACGAGCGCGTGCTGCGCCGGAACCCTTCGCGGAAAGACGCAGGGCTGACCGTGGGCACCTATCGCTACGTGGTGGCGACCCTGTCATGGCCCAAGCGCTGGATGGCCTACATCGCAGGGTTCGGTGGGGACAAGGATCGGGGCATCCGGATGATCGAGGAGGCGGCGGCGTATCCGGGCGAGTCCCGGATGGAGGCGCGGTTCGCGCTGATCCTTATCTACAACCGCGAACGCCGTCACGCTGACGCGCTCCGGGTGATGGACGAACTTCGCGCGCAGTTCCCACGTAATCGACTCCTGGTGCTCGAATACGGGGCAACGGCGTTGCGGGCCGGGCGGGCGGCAGATGCGGAAGCGGCGCTTTCGGCGGGCCTCCGGGCGCTCGAGGCCGATCGTCGGCCGCTCGCGGGGGGCGAGCGCGCAATGTGGCACTATAAGCGCGGGGCCGCGCGCGTCAGGCTCGCCCGGCTGGCCGATGCCGAGAGCGATCTGCGTGCCGCGCTAGCGGCCAGCCCGCCGCGGTGGATTCGCGGGCGCGCGATCGTCGAACTGGGCAAGCTCGCCGACCTGCGCGGCGACCGCGCCCGCGCGCGCACGCACTACCGGGAAGCGGCCGCCCTCTGCGACGCAGACCACGACCCGCTCTGCGCCGAGGAGGCACAGAGGCTTCAGCAGAGGGCTTATCTGCAGTAGATACTTGCAGGGGTTCAGGGTTTAGGATCTTGCCGTGACGCATTCGGCATTCGGCATTCGGCATTAGGCATTGCTCTTATGCCCCGTTGGGCGTGGGCCATCATCATCGTCATCGCGCTGGCCGTGATCGGCATCGTCGCCATGGCCGGCGCGGGCATCTATTTCGTCACCCGCCAGGTGCAGGTGCGCGAGGCGACGCCCGCAAACGCCGCGTCGCTCTTCGAAGAGCACCGCGTGCCATTCAAGGACGCCACTCCGCTCATCGAACTCGACTCCGATGGCGACATTCGCCGATCGCGGCTCGCCGAGGCCGTCGAGCGGCGGCGCGATCCGGCGCCCCCCGTCGAAGCGCTGCACGTCCTCGCCTGGGACGCCAACGACGAAAAGGTGGTGGAGGTCGCGATCCCGTTCTGGCTGCTCCGGCTGAAGCGCGGGCCGATTGACGTCTTCTCGGATACGGCCGGGCTCAGGCGGGCCGACATCCGCATCACCGTCGACGATCTCGAGGCGCTCGGGCCGTCGCTGCTCGTCGATCATCGCGATCGAAACGGCGACCGTGTCCTGGTTTGGACGCAGTAGCTGTCGCTGCACGAGGGCGCACACCGCGGCTCGAGCTTCGTAACTCCCTGAATCCACGGCCTTTCTCATCGGCATTTCTTTTGCCTCAGCAGGGGGTGCGCCTGCGGAGAGACGACCATGACCGGAAGGATGCGCGTGATTGCGGTGGCCGCGATCGTGACGATCGCGCCCGCGTTCAGTGCCTGCGCTTACGCGCAGTACGGCGGCCATCGCGACGGCCGCTACGGCCGGGTGATGTCGCCGGCCTTCGACGTCGGATATCGGGAAGGCTTCGAGCACGGGGTGGACGACGCGCGCCGCGGGCGGGACTTCGCGTTCGCGCACTCGCGCGACTATCAGCGCGCGGACAGGGGCTGGAACGGGCGCTACGGCAGCCGCGACGCGTATCGGTACGAGTTCCGCCGCGGCTACGAGCAGGGCTACCGCGAGGCGTACGGGCGCAACTCGCGCTACCGCCGCAACGTTCCCTACGGCGGCGTCTATCGTGACGGGCCCCGCGGCACCTATCCCTCATACCCGGGCGGCGCGTATCCGTCGAATCCCGGCGCCGCGTATCCGAACGGCCGGTACGGATACCGGTCGCCGGCCGCGGAGTACGGCTACAACGAGGGACTCGAGAAGGGGCGCGAAGACGCGCGTGACGGGGACCGCTACGACCCCGTGCGGCACAAGTGGTATCGGGATGGGGATCGGCACTACAACGGCCGCTACGGCTCGCGCGAACAGTGGAAGGCGGAGTATCGCGAGGCCTTCCGCCAGGGCTACGACCAGGGGTACAGACGGTGAAAATGGGGTCAGACCCCATTTTTACGAATTACGTAAGTCCCTCAAACTGGGGTTCTGACCCCTACAGCCTCAAGAAGCGCTTCATCCGCAGCAGGAGGCTGCTGGGGCTCTCCGGCGCGACGGCGGCGGCGGCGCTGTCGCGCACGGCGTGGAGCTCGGCGCGGCGCGCCATCGCCGCCGCGCCGACCTTTTCCAGCACCGCAGGGTCGGCCGCCGCGATCTCCCTGAACATCGACGCGTCGACCTCGAAGACGCGGCACTGGCCGCGCGCAGAGACGGTGGCGCTGCGCGGTTCGCCGGTCAGCAGCGACATCTCGCCGAAGTAGTTCCCCTCGGCCAGTCGCGCCACTTCTCCGCCCGGATCGACGGACACGACAGCGGTTCCCGCCGACACGATGAACACCGACCCCCCCTGGGCCCCCTGCCGGACGATCGCGTCGCCGTCGCCGTACAGCCGTTCGCGCGCGGAGGCGGCGAGCCGCTCGCGCTCCTGCGGCGAGAGCGACGCGAAGATGTCGACGCGCTCCAGCATGTGTGCGCGAGCGACCATCCGCTCCGGCGGATCCTGCGGCGCCTCCTCGCGCGCGTACTCGACCTGGATCGGCCAGGGGATCTCGATGCCGTGGCGCTGGAACGCGTAGTAGATGGCCGTCCGCACCTCGTCGCGCGCGCCCTCGTCCCGCTCGTAATCGTCCGCCCAGAACCGCACGCGATAGTTGATCGCCGACGCGGCGAAATCCAGGAGCACCACGTCGGGCTCCGGCGAGCGGAGCACACGCCGGCAGTTCGCCAGCGCCTCGTGGATCGCCTGCTTCACGTCGCCGGGCGGCGTCAGGTAGCTTGCCCCCACTTCGACGAAGAGCCGTGTCGGCGCGGTCGGCTCCGAGTAGTTCGTGATCGCTTCCTTCGAGATGACGTTGTTGGGCACGATGACGAAGTTGCCCGCCTTGGTGCGCAGCTTCGTGGCGCGCCACGTAATCTCGGCGACGCGCCCCTCGAACGCGCCGACGTTGATCCAGTGCCCCACGCGGAATGGCTTCTCCATCTGGATCGCCAGGCCCGCGAAGGCGTTGCCGAGCGTGTCCTGCAGCGCGAAGCCGATGACGACCGCGCCGACGGCCGACGCCGTCGCCACCCGTTCCTGGAACATGAAGGTCGCGATCACGAGGAACAGGCCGACCAGGATCGTGTCCTGCATGATGCCGGGGAAGCGGTCCGGCAGGCGGTCCGCGCGCAGCGGGTTGATCGCGACGACGACGACCGCGTTCAGGATCGCCAGCGTCAGCGCGAGCTGCTCCCACGACCGGATCCGCGCGTCGGCGTCGGCGGCGACGGGCACGAACGCCAGGAAGAGGTTCCCGGCGATGTAAAGGCTGGACAGGAACCCCGACAGGGCGAGCCGGCGGCGCACGAAAGTGTTGAGGCTGATCGCGCGGAGCACGAGCACGAGCAGCAGGACCGCGGCGCCGGCCACGATGTGGGACCAGTGGGACATGTGCGGGTTAGCTGAATGGTAGAACGAAACGGGCCGAGCGCGGTAGCCGTTATCGCGTGCGATTGCGCCGCGGGCGGGGCTCCTTCGCGGACCGTCGCTTTCCGCCGGCTGCTGCTGACGCCCACGGCAGCTCAACGGTCTTGAACCGCTCGATGCCGTTCTTCGTGAGCGCCGCGAGCTCACGCGCGAGTGTCGGATCGATGGACGTGAAGTTGAAGCACGACTTGCCCTGCATGCGCTTCCGCAGCGCCGGCGAGATCCCTTTCAGGAGTGCCGGGTCCACATAGACGGGAATCAGGTGGTAGCTGACGTAGTTCTTCTTGATTTGAACGCCCGCCACCGCCAGCGGCCTCCCCACCCGATCGAGCTGATCGCGCGAGGCCACCATGAATTCCGCCGGCGCGTCGGCGGTGACCCTGAGCCGGCCGCCATGCCGTTTCAGGATGGCGCGCAACGTTTCGAACGTCTCGGTGAACTCGGTGGTCGATGGCACCATCGGCGGATTATACGCGCGCCGCCACCTCCTGAACCCTGAACCCTGTCCATCCCCGGCGCACCAGCCGATAGATCGACACAGCCCCCCTGGCACCCACGCGAATCGAACACCGAGAGAGGATCCGATGAGGCCCCTTGTCAACGTCGCTGTCGCGATTTGGTTGATCGCCGGTCCGTCTGCGAACGCACAGCCCGCTCGAGACGAGGGAATCGCGCAGGGAATCGCATGGCTGAAACAAGGCCGGCCGCCTCACATCTCGCCGGAGGAGTGGGAGGACCTTCGGATGCTCGCGATTGCGAGCTTCGCCGAGGAAGGACCGAACGCGAGGGGCGCGATTCCCTTTCTGATCGAAACGTTGAGCGATCCCAGTCCCCGGGTGGCCGTCGTGGCGGCAGGAGCGCTGCTGAAGATAGACCCCGTCCAGTCGCGCCCGGTCGCGATCGCGACGCTCGCGACGGCAGTGGAAGGCGGCTCGCCGGAGGCGCGGGAGGAAGCGCTCGACGTGCTCGGGAGTATCGAACCGGTGACCCCTGAGATCGAGCGTCTGCTGCTGGACGTGCTGCGCGGCGAAGGGACCGATCGCCACGACGCGGCGCACGCGCTGCGACACGTGCCGCCCGATCGCATCGCGGCGGTTGTGCCGACGCTCAGCGCGGCACTCGCCGATCCGGACAGGCAGGTTCGGTTCTCGGCGATCGACACCCTGGGGACATTCGGAACGCAGGCCGCAGCCGCGGTACCGATGTTGCGGCGGCTGCTCCAGGAGCGCGAGAAGGATCCCTGGATGTTCGCGGCCGCCGCGGAGGGGCTCGCCCGCGTGGATCCAGAGCCGGAACCGTCGCTTGTCACGCTCCTTTCGGACCTGCTGCAGTCGAAGGAGCGCGCGTTCCGGGAGCGTGGCCTCTCCGGGCTCGGCGAGATGGGCCCCGGTGCGGCCGCCGCGGTGCCCGCGCTCGTCAGCCTGCTGAACGATCCCGACCGCTTCGTGCGTTGCCGCGCGATTGACGTGATCGCAGCCATCGGTCCCGCGGCTGCGGCCGCCGGGCCGGAGCTGCAGAAGCAGGCGGCCGCGGGCGTGGACGTCATGGACAGCAGCTGCGCCAACTCGGTCCAGCGCGCGCTCGAGCGAATCGGCGCCGTGACGCCGCCGCCGACGTGGTCCCGTGTGACACCTGAATCGGATCTACCGACCGCGCTGGAACAACTCCGGTCCACCGACGCGGAGGTCCGCCGGCGCGGGCTCATGTCGATCGAGGCGCACGCCGAGCGCGGCGCCGAGGCGGTTCCGGCGCTCCTGGCGACGCTGAAGGACCCGGACCTCGCCATCAGGTACCGCGCGGCCTACGCGGTCACGAGCGTCGACCCCGCGCAGGCTGCGCCGGCCCTCCCCGTGCTCGTGGAGATGATGCGGTCGGACGTGCGCATTCCGGGATCCAGCCCGCGCCTGCTCGCGTCAGTGGGCCTCGGGCGGCTGGGAACTGCCGGCGCCGACGCCCTCGTCGCCGCCCTGCGCGACAGCTCGCCCGAGACGCGACAGACAGCGGCGGGCGCCCTGATGGGCAGCGACGAATTTCCAGCATCAGCGGCTCCCGCGCTGCTCGCGGCGGTTCGTGACGAGAGTGCAACCGTCCGCCTGCAGTCGCTCGCGACGCTGATCAGTCGCAACGTTGATCCGGGGCTGATGGTGCCGGCCATGATGGCAGCGCTCGGCGATGCGTCACAGGAGGTCCGTGTGCAGGCGGCGTCCGGCCTGGGGATGTACGGTTCCGCCTCACGCCCCGCCGAACCTGTGCTCAGGAAAATGGCGCACGAGGCCGACCGGGACATCTCAATCAGCGCGGCGGCCGCCGTGGTCGCCATCGATCCTGACGCCGGGCGCGATCTCTTGCCGTTCTTCGTCACCGAGCTGTCGCGCGAGACCACGGGGACGGGGACGTTCGTCATCGGCGGGCCAGACGCGGACCTCAACGGGCCGACAAGACGGCTGCAGTCGCTTTGGGCGATCGGCCGGCTCGGGCCGCGCGCGTCGTCGGCGCTGCCCGTGTTGATCCGCGTGTGGGATCGTGACACGGGCATGGTGCAGATTGACGCCGGCGTCGCCATCGCGCTCGTCGATCCGAAGTCGGCGCCGACAGTCGTGACGTCGTTCGTCAACGCGCTGAACGCCGAAGACGACGGAGAGACGCACCTGGCGGTGCTGCATCGGCTCAAGGCGCTCGGCCGGGCCGCCGGCGCCGCGGAGCCTGTTGTCGCGCGGTTCCTCACGAGCGACGACCCGGACATCCGCAAGGCCGCCGGTGAAGCGCTCAGCGCCATTCGTGCGCGCTGAACCCGATCGGGGCGAACGGGCTCGTCAGCCGTCCTGCCGCAGGCGCGCGACAATCGCCTCGACGTGCAGCGCCGTGGTGTCGAGCGCGGGAACGCCCGCGACGACCGGCGTGCGCAACAGCAGCGGCAGTTCGGTGCCGCCCAGAACCACGCCGTCAACGCGCTCCTCATCGCGCAGACGTGTGACCAGGTCGACGATCCGCTGCCGCGTGTCGTCGCGGAACTCACCCTTCAGCAACTCCCCCACGTATCGCTCGTGCACCCAGGCGCGTTCCGCGTCATTCGGCAGGACCACGGCAACGCCGTAACGCGCGCACACGGCGGGGTAAAAGGGGGCCTCCATGGTGAAGCGCGTGCCGAGCAGCGCCAATCGACCGAGCCCTCGTCGTCGCGCGTCGTTGGCGCACACCTCGACGATACTCACCAGTGGAACCGGCGATCGGGACGCCAGGTTGTCGAAGACGATGTGGGGCGTGTTGGCGGTCATCGCGGCGAAGTCCACGCCCGCCCCGGCCAGCCTGCGGATCGATCCGAGGAGGTACTCCGCCAGGCCGGGCAGATCCGTTTCGACGAGGCGCAGCCCGCGCTGAACGTCGAGGCTGTCGATGACGATCGACGGCGCGGTGCCCGGCTCGGTCCGCTGCCACGCCTCCAGGATGCGGCGGTAGTAGTCGATCGTGGACTCGGGCCCGAGCCCGCCAACGAGGCCGACGGTGGTCATATCGTGGCTCCCGACGCCGACCAGGCATCTAGGACGAGAGCAACGGCATCGCTAGCCGGCCGGCGCACGATCGAGTGTCTCGTCCCCGCCGAACACCAGCACGTATCCGTTCAGATCGACGATCTCGAACTCCCAATCGCCGTACGGCTGCTTTGTCAGCGGCATCTTGATGAACGAGTGGCTGCGCAGGCGCTCGTACAGCGCGTGCACGCCCACCGTCCGAATATACGCGTCCCAGACGCCGCCTGGACGCTGCTGATAAAGATCAGGCTTCTGATAGCCGGGCAAGCGCTGAAGCATGATCTCGACGCCGTCTCGCTGCAGGCTCGCCCAGCTCGCCGGCGGCCGCGGGGGAAAAATCCCGGCCGTTTCGAATCCCAAGTGCGTCGCATACCACTCGGCGGTCGCGTTCACATCCGGCACCAGGAACGTCGGTGCGGCAGAGCGGAGGTGCGTCGTGGTGATCGGTCGCGCTACGGTGTCTGACATGCGTTGCTCCTTCGCCGGCACCGCTGCATAATGAGCATCACCAGGAGGCGGCCAGTCACAACGACGGCCAACTGCTGGGCAGCAACGCGAGTGCGACTCCTACGACCCGTCTCTCCAAAGGCTGAGATCGTGGGGCGTGCCCCATCAGCGCGGCTTCCATTCCACCATCCAGATATTGCCGGTGTTCTCGCCCAGGTGAAACAGCAGCCGCCCAGGAGCGACGTGCAGCTCCAGCGGAATGATGTTGGCGTTCAGGAGCGAGCGCCGCGCGCTGTGCGAATGGTAGATCTCGAGCGGAGGGCCGACCGGTCGCTTGGTCTTTGGATCCAGACGCTGGGCCCAGATGCAGCGGAACCCGTCGCGATCGGAGGTGAAGTACATCAGGTTGCCGTCGGGCGACCACACCGGTTTGTCGTGAAAAGTCTTGTCATCGGTAACCGCGATCACCTGGTCCGGGGAAGAAACCGTTCCCTCAGCGAACGGCATGATGTCGACGCGGGAGTGTCCGGGACCGGTGACTTCGTGAAAGCTGATCCAGCGGTCGTCGGGCGAGAAGCGAGCCCGCGCCAGTATCTTGCGTGGCGCGTTGACCAGTTCGGTCTTGCGTCGGGATACCAGATCGTAGAGTCCCAACGACATCGATTCGATGCCGGGCTGAAAAACGACGAGGAGGTGCTTGCCGTCCGACGAGAAGTCCCAGACCCGCGCGCAGTCCTCGCACACCTTTTCCGCCACCCCCGGCTGGCCATCGCCCCCGATGGGCAGCAGAAAAAAGCCCCACCGGCCGTTCTCGATGAGCTGGTAGCCGACCGTATTCCCATCGGGCGAGATCTCCGGTCCGAACTCGTCGGCGCTCGTGGCAGTCAACGCCGTTTCCTTCCCGGAGTCCAGGTCCTTCAGCCAGATGTCTGCGCTGCCCGCTCGTGTCGAGACGAACGCGAGTCTCCTGCCGTCGGCGGAGAGAGACGACTGCGCGTCATACGCGGATGACGTCACTCTGCGGGGCTCGCTGCCCAGCACGGTTCCACGGTTCGCATCAACCGGAAGTTCGTACACGTTGAGGGTGGACACAAGGCTGGCAAACGCCAGGCGGACGGCAGGCGTCCCGCGTTCGGCGATTGTGGCGACGGTGGGCGCCGTCTCGACGCTGCTACCCGAAGTGACGCGCTCCGGCGGCTCGATGGCTTTCCACGTCCTGGGAGAGATGCGGAGCCGCCACAGGTTTCGGGTGCTGCCGATCTGTCCCGAAAAGATGATGGAGTCGTCGAGCCACGCATCCGGTGTCAACACGGGAACGTCGTCGCCCCGCACTTTGAAGCCCGCGCGGCGGAGGGCGTCGAACGCACCGGTGGGAACGGAGGGACCGCCCGCGATCGGCACGACCCACCAATCCCCGTGATCTCTGTCGTTGCCTCCGACGAATACGAGGTGCTCGCCGTCACCAGTCCAGAGCGGATTCCAGGCTTCCTTGACGCCGGTCTCGATGCGTTTTGGTTTTCCCCCTGATGCGGCCACGACACGGAGCTCGGCCTCCAAACCACCGACCGCCTGCGCGACGCCGGTGTGATACGCGATCAGCGAGCCATCGGGGGAATAGCGCGGAGCCTGTCCACTTGTAGCCACCGGGCGCGGCTCGCCGCCCCCCAGCGCAGAGACCGTGAAGATGCCGCCCCCTTGTTTCTCCGAACGAAAAACTATCCTGCTTCCATCCGGCGAAAAGGACGGGGCACGCTCGTCGGCCGGATGGTCGGTCAGCCGGTGCGTCTCACCGCTCGCGAGGTTTTGAATCCAGATGTCGAGGTTCCCTTCGCCGGCGCGATCAGAGGCGTAGACCACCAGCTTGCCGTCCTGGGAGAGCGCGGGATCAGTGGTGAATCCGGAGTCGGCAGTGATGCGCGTCACCTTCGGCGTCTGTGCCGGATTGTCGGACAGCTTGCCCCATAGCAGGAGCGCGGCGATGAGCGTTGTCGCGGCGACCGCCGCCGCCACGGGTCCCCATCTGCGGGAACGCGCCGGCGCAGCCGGCGCCGCGGCAAGGGAGCCCGAATCGGACTCCTCCTTCAGTTCCTCCAACGCGACCTTGAGGTCGATCATGTGTTGGAAACGACGGTCGGGGTTTTTCCGCAGGCAACGGGCAATGATCCTCTGCAGGTCCCGGGGGACGTCGGGGCCGGCCGGCTGCGGGTCCTCGTTGATCACGGCGGCCAGCGTGGAGATGCTCGTGTCGCCGCGAAACGCGGGGCGGCCCGTGACCATCTCGTAGAGAACGGCGCCGAAAGAAAAAATATCCGAGCGCGCATCGACCGGCTTTCCCTGCGCCTGCTCGGGGGACATGTAGGCGACCGTCCCGACGATCTTGCCTTCCACGGTGCGCACCGGTACCGACCTTGTTGACGCCCATTCACTTTCGAACGGGTCCGCCAGTTTGGCCAGGCCGAAGTCCAGCACCTTCACCAGGCCGTGCTCGTCCACCATGATGTTGGCCGGCTTCAGGTCGCGGTGAATGATGCCGCCGGCATGGGCCCTTGCCAGCGCGTCGGCGATCTGCAACGCGTACCTGAGGGCTTCGTCGAGCGGCACGCCTCTGTGCGGAATCAGCTGATCGAGCGGTTTGCCCGACAGGTACTCCATGACGATGAAGTCCTGGTCGCCTTCCGAGGAGATGTCGTGGACGGTGATGATGCCCGGATGATTGAGGGCGGAAGCCGCCCTGGCCTCCTGGACGAATCGCCGCTTGCTGTCGGGATCGCGGAGCTTGCCGGAAGGAAGCACCTTGATGGCCACGAACCGGTCGAGGTGCGTGTCGCGAGCCTTGTAGACCACACCCATACCGCCTTCGCCCAGCTTCTCAAGGATCTGGTAGTGAGCGATCACGCGGCCGGTCAGGGCGTCGGCGCCAGTCCGCACCTGTCACCCCTGGTTGGATGGAAGCTTCGTCATTGTAGGTGGGTTTCAGCGGCGAGGCAATCGGATGAATGGTACCGGTACGGGGATTCGTACCCCGGTCCCATGGCTGAGAAACGCAACCGGAGACGTCGGCGGTCTCCGGTTGCGTCGGTCAACGTAGTACGCGTCGTGGATTGGATCGTGATGCTCGAGCAGGACCCGCCAGCCCCAAGCTGAGTCACCGGCCGAGCAACCAGCGGCTGCAGCGCCGCCCCGCAAACGGACGCCACAATGCGTATGACGCCGAGGACGAGCGAGGCTTGCTTCATTTGCCACCCCAAAGTCGCAGCCATATCAACGGCTCCGGCTCACCCGCGGGGGGATGTCCCATCGCCCGTTGAAAATCAGCGGCGGCTCAGTGAAGTCATTTTCAGCGATCGGACGTTCCTCAACACTTTTGAATCCGCAACCGTTAACGCGCTCTATCGTGCGTCATCCTCATTCGCCCACCGGGCGCTCGATGTGCTCCACAGTGTATATGGGCACTGTGGCTTCTTGCTGTTTCAGTTCGAGACCGAGTTTGCGCAGCACGGTGAAGATTGTGGGGAGGTCATCGAAGCGCCCGGCCGGCGGGTTGCCTGGCGGAGGAGGCGGCAGCCGCATGGGAGTCCAGCCTTCCGTCTCAACGGCGAACAGCCCGCTGACTGCCGTGCGGTTCACCACCGGCAAATCTGTCCAGTTCTCAATGTACTGGGCAAGGTCGTCCATGTTGATAGCTCTTGCATTCAGGGGGTGGCCCCTACCCACGATAAAGTTATGGCAACTTTCCGGGGTGCCTGTGTCAAAAATGCAGTCCTTCTCCGCGATGGTGGACTTCTGGAGATTCGGACCTCCGCTTGCGACGCTGAGAGCGTAGACGGGCATCGTTTTCTGCTCAACCCGCATCACGAGCTTGAAACGATCGGCGAGCAACCCGCGAATCATTCCCTGCATTCGGCCTCGC
>DATHTE010000069.1:0-39490 GCA_035463475.1 Vicinamibacterales bacterium | reverse complement strand
CGTAGGTGAGGGCAGGCAGTCGGACAGTCACGCAGTCGGACAGTCGGACAGTCACGCAGTTGGACAGTCAACGCAGTCGGACAGTCGCGCAGTCACGCAGTCGGACAGTCGGACATCAACGCAGTCGGACAGTCGCGCAGTCGGACAGTTGGACAACGACTGTTCGACTGTTCGACTACGTGACTATTTGACTGTCTGACTGTTTGACTGTCTGACTATCGGACTGTCGGACTGTCAGCGTGCACCCTGTGCCCTGGCGAGCTCCCCCCACCCCACCAGCACGAACTTCTGATCGGCCAGGAACTTCCTGAACGACTCGCTCCGCACCAGGCTGAGATCCTGCTGCCGCCAGGCGGCGCCCCAGTCCGGATGGTCAGCCGTTGCGCCGCGCATCTCCTCATCGTCATACCCGAGATGGACGATCAGCTGGTACACGCCCGGTGGGAGCGGCGCGAGCATCTTCTCGTAGGCCGCCTGCCAGTCCGCCGCGCTCACGCCCGGCGCGATCGACAGGACGCGGTCGACCAGCGCGTCGGCGGCTGCGGCAGGGTCCAGCGGGGCCGCTTCCCCACCGCGCTCGCCAAGTCGCTCGAGGAGCAGCGGCAGCCGGTACGTCGCGCCGAGCCGGCAGTAGACGTCGAACAGCGCCTGCGAGCGGAACATCGTCGCCATGTGCGAGTCGAGGTGCGTCAGGCGAATGCCGGCCGCGAGCGCGCGGTCCACCTGCGCGCGGAGCTCTCGCTCGACCTCCGCCGGCTTTCCCCGCTCCACAACCGTGGCTTCGACGAGCGGCAGGTATCCGTCGGCGTCGAGCAGCGAGGGCACGTCCGCCCTGGAGCTCACGGGCCCCCACCGGAACGTGGTCCATTCGCTGTTCACGGCCATGTGGACCCCGAGGTCCGCCTCCGGGTGTGCGCGCGCGAACCTGACAACCTCGGGAAACCACGGGCACGGCACCAGGATGCTCGCGGACGTGATCCACCGGTTGGTCAACGCCTCGATCGTGGCGCGGTTCACCGAGTGCGACATGCCGAAGTCGTCGGCGTGGATGACGAGGAGCCGCGCGTCTGCGGGGTATCCGAGGCGCTCCTGCACCGTGCGTGACGGCGTCTCCTGAAGTCGAGCGGAAACCCCGACACCAGTCGCTGCGAGCGTCCCCACGAGCACGACAGACAGCCGTGTGATGAGGCCGCTCGTTCGGCTCACCGCCCGCACATCGCTCGTTCGCCTCATTGCTTCAACTCCTGTCGAACGCGGTCGCGTGCCGCGGTGAGGGCCACGAGCAGACCGCCCCAGAGCGGCGCTTCCTTGCCGAGCGCCGAGAGCGCCACCGTGACGGGAGCGCGGGCGATCCGCATGATGACGGCGCCGACGGCCTCCACCAGCGGCGGCGCCTGCGCAAAGAGCGCGCCGCCGAGCACAATCACCGACGGATCGACCACCGCGGCCACGTTGCCCGCTGCGATGCCGATCAGTTGCGCGGTCTCCAGCACCGCGGCCCGCGCCGCCTGGTCTCCCTGCTGCGCGGCGTCGACGACCTTCGAGATCCAGGTGGCGGGGTCGCCGTTGGCCGTCTCGGGAAAGCGCGCCGCCAGCGCCTGCAGCCCCGCCAGGGCTTCGAGACACCCGTGCGTGCCGAAGTCGCGGTCGATGTATTGCGGGCCCATGCACATGACGGCGATCTCGCCGGCCATGAAGTGCTGACCCCGGTGCAGTTGGCCGTCTATCAGCATCGCCGCGCCGATGCCCGTGCCCACGAAGATGAACGCGCAGTTGTCGTGGCCGCGGGCCACCCCGCACCAGTGCTCGCCGAGGATCGCCAGGTTCACGTCGTTTTCAACGACCACCGGCGCGCGCAGCGCGCGCGCGAGGACCTCCCCCACCGGAATGTTGCGCCACCCGTCCAGGTTCGGCGCCAGCGTCACTTTCCCGGTCTTGACGTCGGCGATCCCCGGCACGCCGACGGCAACGGCGAGCAGCCGGTCGCGCGGGACGCCGCTTCGGTGCATCAGCTCGTGAACCTCGCGGACGACTTCCTGGAGCTGGTCGCAGGGCCCGTTCGCGACCGGAGTGTTGATGATGTGATGCGCCAGCCGTTCCTGTCGTAGATCCGCGATTGCGAGGCGCGTTCGCGTTGGTCCGATATCGATGCTGAGGACGAAGCCGTACCGCGCGTTGAACTCCATCACGGACGGGCGCCGGCCGCCGCGCGATGGGCCGGTGCCGAGATCGTGGAGAAGTTCGAGGCGAATCAGCTCGCTGGTCAGGCTACCGATGGTGGGCGCGGAGAGACCCGTTGCGTCGATCAGCTCGGCGCGCGTGACGGGCCCGGCGCGGTCGAGGGCGGCGGCGAGGACGCGGTCGAGGTTGGCTCGCCGCAACTCGGCCGGATGCAGCGTCGCCTTTTCGGGATGCCTTCCGGCAAAGGCACCCGGGCGATGCCTGGTCATTGAGCGCTCGTGCGGATTTTAAAGGCGCTTAATAAATGCTTGCAAGGCGAATTGCACGGGGACTAGTCTCGCGCTTTCACGCCGGGGATCGTCTATGTCCGCTTCGCCACGTCTGGTCGTGTGGCTCCTGCTGTTGTCGTCCTGCCCGGCGGCATCCGCCGCGGCGGAGTCCGGGACCCGCGTGCCGCTCACGCGCTGGGCCCTGCGGTCGTCGGCCGAGACGGCGCAAGGCGGGGCGGCGCTGTCGCGCCCGGACGCCGACACGGGCGGGTGGCACGCGGTCACCGTGCCCAACACCGTCCTCGGCGCGCTCGTCGAGGCCGGTGTGTACCAGGACCCGTACTTCGGCATGAATCTCCGCACGATTCCCGGGACGACGTATCCGGTTGGCGAACGCTTCACGCTCCTGCCCACGCCGAAGGACAGCCCGTTCAAGCCCGCGTGGTGGTATCGCACGGAATTCGAGACGCCAGCCGGCCGCGGCCGCCGGTTTGCGCTCCACTTCGACGGCATCAATTACCGCGCGAACATCTGGCTGAACGGCCGGCGTCTGGCGCGGGCATCGGAAGTGGCGGGCGCATTCCGGCGGTACGAGTTCGATGTGACCGACGTCATTCGGGCCGGACGCGCCAACGCGCTCGCGGTGGAGGTGTTCGGGCCGGAGCCCGATGATCTCGCCATCATGTGGGTCGACTGGAACCCCACGCCGGCCGACAAGAACATGGGGTTGTGGGGCGACGTGTACCTCACTCACAGCGGCCCCGTCACGCTCCGGCGCCCGCATGTCGCCACCGACCTCGACCTCCCGGCGCTCACGAACGCGCGGCTGACGGTGACCGCCGATCTGACGAACCAGAGTTCCGCTCCGGTGACCGCGCGCGTTCGCGGCGCGATTGACGACATCCGCTTCAGCAAGGACATCTCGCTCGGCGCACGCAAGTCCCGGACTCTCCGCTTCACGCCGGAAGAGATCCGGGAACTGACAATCGATCGGCCTCGTGTCTGGTGGCCATACCGGTACGGCGACCAGCCGCTCTACACGCTCGCGCTCGAGGTCGAGACCGAGGGGGCCGTTTCGGAGGCCGCCGAGGTCCGCTTCGGCATTCAGGAGATGGGATCGACGCTCACACGCGAAGGGCACCGTCAGTTCACCGTCAACGGGAAACCGATCCTCGTTCGCGGCGGCGGGTGGGCCTCCGACATGCTGCTCCGGCCGAAGAGCGGCGCGCGCCTCGAAGCGGAGCTTGGGTACGTCCGTGACATGGGCCTGAACACGATCCGCCTCGAAGGGAAGCTCGAGACCGACGAGTTCTACGATCTGGCCGACCGCATGGGCATTCTGCTGATGCCGGGATGGTGCTGCTGCGACCAGTGGGAGACGTGGAAGAAGTGGGACGCGGAAGATCACCGCGTGGCGCCCGCCTCGCTCGAGTCGCAGCTGCTGCGCCTGCGCAATCATCCGAGCGTGCTGGTGTGGCTGAACGGAAGCGATTTTCCGCCGCCCGCGGACGTCGAACGGACGTACCTCGACGTGGCGCGCACGTGCGACTGGCGGAAGCCGTTGCTGTCGAACGCCACCGACGCGCCCGGGCCCGTGAGCGGCCCGACCGGCGTCAAGATGCGCGGCCCGTACGACTACGTGCCTCCGTCCTACTGGCTGCTCGACCGGAAGAACGGCGGCGCGTTCGGCTTCGCGACGGAAGTGGGACCGGGCGCGGCCGTCCCACCGATCGAGAGCCTCCGCCGCATGCTGCCGCCCGACCGTCTCTGGCCGATCAACGACGCGTGGCGCTTCCATGCCGGAGGCGACGAGTTCAAGGACCTGTCCCTGTTCACCGGTGCCCTCGAGGGACGCTACGGGCAGGCGACCTCCGCCGAGGATTACGCGCGCAAGGCGCAGGCGCTCGCCTACGAAGGAGAGCGCGCGATGTTCGAAGCGTACGGTCGCAACAAATACGTCGCCACCGGTGTGATCCAGTGGATGCTGAACAACGCCTGGCCTTCGATGATCTGGCATCTCTACGACTATTACCTCCGGCCGGGGGGCGGGTACTTCGGAGCGAAGAAGGCGAACGAGCCGCTGCACGTCCAGTTCTCGTACGACGATCGCTCCGTCGCGGTCGTCAACGACCGGCTCGAACCCGCGGCGGGACTGGTCGTGTCGGCTCGCATGTACGACCTGGATCTGAAGGAGATCTTCTCGCATGCCGTCACGATCGATCTCGGTCCCGACAGCGTCGTACGCGCCTTCTCGCTGCCCGCTCCTGCGGGCGTGACCGGTGCGTACTTCGTGCGGCTCGGCCTTCGCGATCGGGACGGCAGGAACGTCAGCCGCAACTTCTACTGGCTCTCCACGGAGGACGATCAGATCGACTGGGCGAACACGAAGTGGTACTTCACGCCAACGAAGGCGCACGCGAACCTGCGTGCGCTCTCCTCTCTGCCGCAGACGACGCTCGACGTGCGCGGCGAGCCGCAGCCGTCCACGGCCGGCGCCTCGGCGCGCGTCACGGTGCGCAACACGGGGCGCGCGCTCGCCTTCCAGGTGCGGCTCAAGTTCGTGGATCCGGCGAGCGGGGAGGAGATCCTGCCCGTGCTCTGGGAAGACAACTACTTCGAGCTGTTCCCGGGCGAGACCCGCGAGATCTCCGTCAGGGCGCCCGAGACCGCGAAGGTTCGGCCCGCCGTCACGGCCGAGGCGTGGAACGCGCCGGTGGCGCGATGAGACAGCTGTGACGTCGGGCGGCGCGCCGGGACTGCGGCGAGCGCTCACGCTGTGGGACCTGCTGTTCTACGGCATCGTGCTCGTCCAGCCCGTCGCCCCGATGGGGATCTTCGGCGTCGTCAGCCAGGAGGCGCGCGGGCACGTCGTCACGGCGATCCTGATCGGGATGGTGGCGATGCTCCTCACGGCGCTCAGCTACGGGCGCATGGCGCGCGCGTATCCGAGCGCAGGCTCCGCGTTCACCTACGTCGGGCAGGAGCTGCATCCCGGGCTCGGTTACGTGACGGGCTGGAGCATGGTCATGGACTACATGCTCAACCCGATGATCTGCACGATCTGGTGCAGCAAGGCGGCGATGAACTTCGTACCGGAGGTGCCCTACGCCGCGTGGGTGGTGCTGTTCGCCGTGCTGTTCACCCTGCTCAACCTGCGAGGCATCAAGGCCAGCGCGCGGACGAACGAGGTGCTCGCGGTAGCGATGTTCGTCGTGTTGCTGCTCTTCCTCGCAGCCTCGGTCCGCTACCTGGCGGGCGTGCCGCTCGACGCCGCGGCGCTGGCGCGTCCGTTCTACGATCCCGCGACGTTCGCGTGGCCGCTGGTGTTCACCGGCGCCTCCATCGCATCGCTGACCTACATCGGATTCGACGGCATCTCGACGCTGTCCGAAGAGGCGAACAACCCGCGGCGCGACATCCTGCTGGCAACCGTGCTGACGTGCCTCGTCACCGGGATGCTGGCGTTGATCCAGGTCTATGCGGCGCAACTGGTGTGGGGCACGTGGGGCGGCTTCCCCGACGTGGACACCGCCTTCGTGCACGTCGCAGGCAAGGCGGGCGGCCCCGTCATGTTCATCCTTCTCAATGCCACGCTGCTCATCGCGAACATCGGTTCGGGCACGAGCGCGCACATCGGCGCGGCGCGCCTGCTGTACGGCATGGGGCGCAGCCGGGCCCTGCCGGAGCGGTTCTTCGGCGCCGTCGATCCCAGGCGGCGGATCCCGCGCAACAACGTCCTTCTCGTCGGCCTGTTCGCGCTCGCGGGTGGCCTGCTGCTGACCTATCAGCTCGGAGCCGAGTTGCTGAACTTTGGCGCCTTCATCGCGTTCATGGGCGTCAACCTGGCCGCGTTCGTGCGCTACTGGGTCCGCGCGGAGGAGCGCCGGAGCACGAATCTTCTCTGGCCGCTTCTCGGCTTCGCGTTCTGCTTTTATCTCTGGTGGAGCCTGCGAACGCCCGCGAAGATTGCGGGGGGCGCGTGGCTCGCGGCCGGCGTGATCTACGGCGCCATCCGGACGCGCGGCTTCCGGCGAGATCTCGTGACGTTCGACGAACCGCCTGCCTGAGGGATCTCACCGCGGAGAGCGCGGGGAACTGACGCTCATTCCCGCGCGTCTCGAAACACGTCCTTCAGCGCGCGTCCGAGCTCCGACAGGAACTCTTGCACGGCACGGCGCGCGCGCTGCTTCAGCGAGCCCTCGTGCAGCGGGCACAGCTTTCCCGGCACGTCGTCGCCTTCCTTGAAGTACTCCGTGTAGGTGGGGCAATCTTCGACGGGACGCAGGTACGAGATGCTGCAGAGCGTCTCTTCCTGCAGACCGGCCGGGCGCTCGAACTCCTGGGGCCGATACGCTCGCGCGGCGCGGCGCATGAAGTCCGCCCAGATCGGCAGCGCCAGCCTGGCACCGTACGCGCCGCGCGCGATCGTGGCCGGCTGGTCGAGACCGACCCACACGCCCACGACGATCTCGCTGGAAAACCCGACGAACCACGCGTCGTGAAAATCATCGGTGGTTCCCGTCTTGCCGCCGGCGGGAAACAGCACGCCCAACCGCCGCGCCGCCGAACCGGTGCCGCGATCGATGACGTCCCGCAACATCGACTGCATCTGGAACGCGACGGGCGCGTTGAGAACGCGCTCTTCCTCGACGTCCTGGCGCAGCACGGTACTGCCCTGCGCATCGGCCACGCGGCGCAGCGCGCGCGGGCGCACCCGCGAGCCGTGGTTCGCGAAGACCGCGAACGCCGCCGTGAGCTCCAGCGGAGTCACCTCGCCCGATCCCAGCGCGAGCGACGGCACGTCAGGCAGGTCCTTCATCCCGAGCGACGAGGCCAGGCGCAGCACGGGCCGCGCCCCGATCTTCCGCTGCATCGCGGTGGCCGCGCGGTTGTCGCTCTCGATCAACGCCTGCCGCAGCGTCAGCTCGTCGGCGGCTTCGTCCCCGTCCGCGTTCCGCGGCAGCCACTCGTCCGGGCCTTGCGGCGGAATCGACGCAAGACCCTGCAGGACCGAGGCGGGCGAGTACCCGCGCTCGAGGGCCGCGGCGTAGACGAACGGCTTGAACGCGGACCCCGGCTGCCGGTGGCTTCGCACGGCGCGATTGAACTGCGATTTCGAGAAGTCACGCCCACCGACCATCGCCAGGATGTCGCCGGTGCGCGGATCGATCGCCACGAGCGCGGCCTGCAGATCGCCCCGCCGTGACACGCGGCGGAGCCCCTGTTGCACGGCGCGCTCGGCGAGATCCTGCAGCGCGGGGTCGAACGTCGTTTCGATGGTCCAGTCTGGCGGGTGGTCCCCGCCGAACCGGTTGCGGAACTGCTGGCGCAGGTATTCCTTCGCGTAACCCGCGCGCGCCTGCTGCGCTGCGGGGTACGGGCGCATGCGCACGCGCGTGCGCTTCGCTTGCGCCTCCTGCGCCGCCGTAATGAAGCCCTGCTCCCGCATTCGCGTCAGCACCACGTGGCTCCGGCGAATGGCCCGCTCCGGGTTGCTCCACGGTGAGAGCGCGCCCGGCGCGCGAATGAGCCCCGCGATCAGCGCCGCCTCGGGCAGCGTCACCTGCTCCGCCGGCTTGCCGAACAGGTTGCGCGACATCGTCTCCACGCCGTAGTGCCCGGCGGAGATGTAGATCCGGTTCAAGTACAGCTCGAGAATCTCTCCCTTCGTCAGTTGGCTCTCGAGAAGGAGCGCGATGCCCGCCTCGCGGATCTTCCGCCCCCACGTGCGCTGGTTCGTCAGGAACAGCGTGCGGGCGAGCTGCTGGGTGAGCGTGCTCCCCCCTTCGACCACGCCGGCGTCGGCGACGTTGCGCACGACGGCGCGGCCGAGCGCCAGCGGATCGATCCCCGGATGCCGGAAGAAGCGGTGGTCCTCGACGGCGACGACGGCGTGCTGGAGGTGCGGCGAAATCTTCGCGAGCGGCACGTCACGCCGCTGCTCGTCCATCCGGAACCACGCGCGACCGTGTCTATCGAGGAACACCGTGTCTCCCACGCCACGGGTCAACTTGTGGATCGCCCAGCCGTACCGGAGCACCCAGCCCGCGGACGCCACACCGGTGATGGTGAGTACGACGAACAGCACCGCGGCGGCCCGCCGCTGGGTTCGTAGGGTGAGCATCATGAGCGCTGCCGCTGCAAAACCAGGGACAGCACGACGTAGTAGGCGGGAAAGCCGAGCGAGGCGATCACCAGGACCCGCGACGGATCCGGCAGCTGCCAGACGATGACGGCCACGGCGACCGCCCAGAGAACTCCGAGCGCCAGCGTGGGGACGCGCCATCGCGGCGTTCGGGACGGGTAGATGTAGCCGATTCGCACGAACACCAGCGCGGCCAGGGCGAGGAGCACGAGCGCGTTGGCTGCCGGGGAGACGCCGAGGGTGTAGAGATACAGCACGACGATGTTCCAGTAGGACGGAAAGCCCGTGAAAAAGTGGTCGGCGGTCTTCGCGTCCAGCGCGGTGAACCCGAAGGCGCTCGACAGCAGTAACGCCGTCGCCACCACGATGTCCCACCCCGGCGGGAGCATCCTGAAGTGATAGACGAAATACGCGGGCAGAAAGACGAACGTCAGGTAGTCGACGATGTCGTCGAGCCGCGCTCCGTCGAGCGACGCCGCGTAGGTCCGGACGTCGGCGAGCCGCGCCAGGAGCCCGTCGGTGCTGTCCACGACGGTGGCTGCCAGCATCCAGGCGAAGGCCTCGCGGGCGTTTCCGGCCACGACGGCGATGAGCCCGAACAGGGCGAACACGGCTCCCAGGGCGGTATAGGCGTGGACCGTCCAGGCGGCGGCTGAGCGATACAGTCGAGGCAAAACCTTGGCTGTCAGTTGTTTACACCTCTCCTGGGGTCGTGTAGAATTGCCAGTACACCCGTTCCCCAGCGGTTGTGCTTCCGGACAACTCAACTGCGCGTCCGGCCCGACGGACGTGCGCCCGGCCAACTCCGGGCTGAAGGGGTCGTTCCGTGTTTTCCCGCATCTCACGCCAGTTTCGCAAGCTTGCCCTCGCGGTCGGCATTTTTGCCGTGCTCATCGCGTTGACCGCGTTGTGGCGTCAGGGGTCGGCTGCGCCCCTCCCGGAAGTTCCGTTCTCCGAGTTCGTGCGCCAGGCGGAGGCCGGCGCGGTCAAGGAGATCACGATTGCCGGCAGCACGCTGGACGTCGTGTTGCGAGACGGGCGCTCGGAGCGCACGTTTCCGCCGCCCGCGTTCTTCGCCGCGAACGCGGCGTTCGTGACGGACCTCGCGCGGCGCCAGGTCAAGGTCGCCGTGGTACCGGAACGCCAGTCGGCAATCGCGGTGTACGCCCCGCTCGTCGTCGGCTTCTTCGCGATCGCCCTGGTCGGCTTTGCAGTGTATCGCGTGACGGCGGGACGCCTGCCGTCGATGGAGCAGCGGGCGAAGGTGGCCGAACCGGGAGAGGCGACAGTACGCTTCACCGATGTCGCGGGCGTGGACGAGGCGAAGGAGGAGGTCGGCGAAATCGTCGGGTTTCTGCGGGAACCGGAGCGGTATGCCGCGCTCGGCGGCAGGATCCCGAAAGGCGTGCTGCTCGTCGGACCGCCGGGGACGGGGAAGACGCTGCTCGCGCGCGCGATCGCGGGCGAAGCGGGAGTCCCGTTCCTGTTCGCGAGCGGGTCGGAGTTCGTCGAGATGTACGCGGGCGTGGGAGCGTCCCGCGTGCGCAAGCTGTTCAAGGACGCACGCAAGCACAAGTCGTGCATCGTTTTCATCGACGAACTGGACGCGGTGGGGCGCCGGCGCGGCGGGCAATCGCTCAGCCACGAGGAGCGCGAGCAGACGCTGAACCAGCTGCTCGTGGAGATGGACGGCTTCGACGCGCGGCAGGGCATCGTCGTCATCGCCGCCACGAACCGGCAGGACATCCTCGATCCCGCCCTGCTCCGCCCCGGCCGCTTCGACCGGCAGGTTGTCGTGGGCAACCCGGACCTGAAGGGACGCGACGAGATCCTGAAGGTGCATGCGAAGCGCGTCTCGGTGAGCCCCGACGTGGACCTGCGCGCGATCGCGCGCGGCACGCCGGGCTTCTCGGGGGCCGACCTCGCGAACCTGGTGAACGAGGCGGCGCTGCGCGCGGCGCGAGACGGCCGCCCGTACGTGTCGGCATCGGATTTCGAATCGGCGCGCGACAAGGTGATGATGGGCGCCGAGCGGCGATCCGTCGTGCTCACGGAGCTGGAGCGTGTCAACTGCGCGTACCACGAGGCGGGGCACGCGGTGGCGGCGGCGCTGCTGCCCGGCGCCGATCCCCTGCACAAGGTCACCATCATCCCGCGCGGGCGCGCGATGGGCGTGACGATGCAGTTGCCGGAGACGGATCGGCACACGTACACGAAGTCGTACCTCGAGACGCAGGTCGCGATGCTGATGGGGGGGCGCGTCGCCGAAGAGGTTTTCATGGATCACATGACGAGCGGCGCCTCGAACGACATCGAGCGCGCGACCGACATCGCCGAACGCATGGTGTGCGAGTTCGGCATGTCGCCGCTGGGGCCGATGAAGTTCGCGCGCCCCGGCAATCAGCAGGAGGGCGAGCGGGCGCACCAGCTGAGCGAAGCCACGGCGCAGCGGGTGGACGCCGAGATCGAGCGAATCGTGATGGATGCGTACGCGCAGGCGAAGACGCTGCTCGAGCGGCACCGTGAGGCCGTTCGCGATGTCGCCGGCGCGCTGCTGCAGAACGAGTCGCTCGACGCCGACGAGATCAAGACGGTGCTGGCGCGCCACGGCATCGCGCAGCAGTCCTCCACGGCGCGCTCAGTCGTCCACGGCGCCGGCGCCTGAGGCGCAGAGCGTGCCAAACCTGAACCCACGCTCCTGCAGCGCCGGGACGAGGCGCGAGACCGCTTCAACCGCGTACTGACGATTGGCGGCAGGGTTCCGGTGATGTCCGTCGTGCAACACGACGATGTCCCCTGCCGATGCCCGTCTGGCGACCCTCGCAGCGATCTCGCGCCCGTCGCGGGCGCGATACCAGTTCCAGTCCCACAATCCCCATCCCCAGCCGACGATCTGGTAGCCGTCACGCGACGCGGCAGCGTACATCGGCCCGCTGCGCCATCCCGCGTGCGGCCGGAACAGCCGGCACGGCGTGCCGCCGGCGAGCTGTTCGATTCGCTCCGAGGCTCCGCGCAGGAAGTCGGAAAAGGCCTCCGGCGTCCTGAGCATCAACGCGCGGGTATTGGAGTGGATCGCGACGGCGTGCCCCTCGGCGAACATGCGGCGGACGATCGGCGCCGTCTCGTCGGACACGTGATCGTCGATCAGGAAGAACGTGGCCCTGGCGCCGTGCCGGCGAAGTTCGTCGAGGAGCGCCGGCGTCGCGGCCGGGTTCGGGCCGTCGTCGAAGGTGAGATAGATCGTGGGGACGTTTCCGGCCGGCATGCGCCAGAGCGCCTGCCGCGGCGCAAACGCCTCGATCAGGAACGGGAACGGGGCTGTATGGGACAGCACTTTCAGGCCGACGGCGATCACCAGGATCCAGAGCATCAGCCGTATGATCGCAGGAGAGGGGCGTGGTGAGAAAGCTCCCAGCTCTGCTGCTGGTGTCGTCCGTCGCGGGCGTCTGCGCGCAGGAGGCGCCGCCCTCGTTCGACATCCAGCGCCGGGAGATGGTCCGCGCGCAGATCGAAGCGCGCGGCGTGAAGGATCCTCGCGTGCTCGGCGTCATGCAGCGGGTGCCGCGGCACGAGTTCGTGCCGCCTGCGCTGGCGCCGCGGGCGTACGTCGACGGCCCGCTGTCGATTGGGTACGGCCAGACGATCTCGCAACCGTACATCGTCGCCTACATGACGGAGTTGCTGCAGCCGGAGGCGTCGGATGTCGTCCTCGAAATCGGCACGGGGTCGGGCTACCAGGCGGCGGTACTCGCGGAGCTGTCGAAAGAGGTTCTGTCGATCGAGCTGATCCCGGAGCTGGCGGAGCGCGCCTACGCGACGCTGAAGCGCCTGGGTTACCGCAACGTGCAGGTCCGCGCGGGAGATGGTTACGCCGGATGGCCCGAACGCGCGCCGTTCCGGCGCATCATGGTGACGGCGGCGCCGCCGGAGATCCCGCAGGCGCTGGTCGAGCAGCTGGCGGAGGGAGGCACCATGGTCGTGCCCGTCGGCGACTACCTCCAGCAGCTGATGGTCGTGCGCAAGACCGCGAAGGGCATCGTACGCGAGACGACGATTCCGGTGCGGTTCGTGCCGATGATCAAGCGGTCTCGCCCGTGAGGTCCGCGAGCTGCCGCGTGATCTCCTGGAGCGCGAGCTCGAGCTGCTGTTTGCGCACGGGGTGAGTCGCCGCGGCGATCTGCTGTTCCAGCTGCACGCGCGCAAGCCGCAGGGATTCCGCCGCCTGCAGCCGCTCGGGGTCGAACGGCATCAGCTTCTTCTGCTGCTCGCGCTCCGCTGTCCGCTCGTCGATCTTCTCCTGGATGCGGGCTTCCGCGTCGATGAGGCCTTCACCTGAATCACCCATACTGCATCCCACTATAACGTAAGATTCCGGTGTGGGAACGCGAACCAACGCGCTCGCGTCGTTTCACCCGGCTGTGCGCGCCTGGTTCGACGCGTCGTTCGACGCGCCAACCTCGGCGCAGGCGCAGGGCTGGCCCGCGATCGCGCGCGGCGAATCCACGCTGATCCTCGCGCCCACCGGCAGCGGGAAGACGCTCGCCGCGTTCCTCTGGTGCCTCAACCGCGTGATGTTCACCGAGCCGCCGCCAGCCGGGCGGCGCTGCCGCGTGGTGTACGTCTCGCCCCTCAAAGCGCTCGCCGTGGACGTCGAGCGCAACCTCCGCGCGCCGATCGCGGGCATCTCGCAGGCGGCCGCGTCGCGCGGCGACGCGTTTCACGTGCCGGCGATCGCCATCCGCACCGGCGACACGCCGCAGTCGGAGCGCGCGCGCTTCCAGCGCGAGCCGGCGGACATCCTGATTACGACGCCGGAGTCGCTGTACCTGCTCCTCACGTCGCGCGCCCGTGCGGCGCTCGCGAGCGTGGACACGGTCATCGTGGACGAGATCCATGCGCTGGTGCCGACCAAGCGCGGGGCGCACCTCGCGCTCTCGCTCGAGCGGCTCCAGCGAATCGCCGGCGCGCCGCTCCAGCGCGTCGGCCTGTCGGCGACGCAACGCCCGCTCGACGAAGTCGCGAGGTTTTTGGGGGGATGTGAAGCTGAGTCGAGAGGCTCGACGGGTTCGAAGGGTTCGAAGGGTTCGAAGGGTTCGAAAGGTTCGAAAGGTTCCGGGTTCGGGTTCGGGTTCGGGTTCGGGTTCGGGCTCGGGTTCGGAAGGAGCTCCGGTGCGGGATCCGCTGAAGCAGCGCTGCATGGAGAGTTCGCGGCGCGGCGGAGGCCGCCGTCGTTCCGTCCTGTGACGATCATCGATACGGCGGAGCGCAAACGGCTCGATTTGCGCGTCGAGGTGCCGGTCGAGGACATGGCGCGGCTCGCGGCGACGACGATTCCGAGCGGACCCGCGTCGCTCGGTCCCACGGCGCCGTCGATCTGGACCGCGATTCACCCGCGGCTGCTCGACCTGGTCCGGGGTCATCGGACCACGCTGGTGTTCGTCAACAGCCGCCGCATCGCCGAGCGACTCGCCGGCGCGCTCAACGACCTTGCGGGCGAGACGCTCGTCCGATCGCACCACGGCTCGCTGGCGCGCGAGCAGCGGCTCGAGGTGGAAGACCGGCTGAAGGCGGGCGCGATCCGCGGGCTCGTGGCGACCTCCTCGCTCGAACTTGGCATCGACATGGGCGCGATCGAGCTGGTCGTCCAGATCGAAGCGCCGCCCTCGGTGGCGAGCGGGATGCAGCGCATCGGCCGCGCCGGCCACCAGATCGACGCGCCGAGCCGCGGCGTCATCTTTCCGAAGTACCGCGGCGACCTCGTCGCGTGCGCCGCGGTCACGCGCGCGATGAAGGAGGGCCGCGTCGAGTCGAGCCGCTACCCGCGCAACCCGCTCGACGTGCTCGCCCAGCACATCGTGGCGATGGCGTCGGTCGAGACGTGGGATGCCGACGAGCTGTTCGCAGCCGTGCGCCAGGCGGCGCCGTACGCGGAGCTGGGGCGCGCCGCCTTCGACGGCGTTCTCGACATGCTCGCCGGGCGCTATCCGTCCGACGAATTCGCCGAGCTCAGGCCCCGACTCACCTGGGACCGCGTGAAAGGGACGATCGACGCGCGCGAAGGCGCGGGGCGCGTTGCGATCGCCAACGCGGGCACGATCCCGGACCGCGGCCTGTACGGCGTGTTTCTCGCCGGCGCGGGCAAGGGCGCGGCGCGCGTCGGCGAGTTGGACGAGGAGATGGTCTTCGAGAGCCGCGTGGGAGAGACGTTCCTGCTCGGCGCCTCGACGTGGCGGATCGAAGAAATCACGCACGACCGCGTGCTCGTGACGCCCGCGCCTGGCGAGCCGGGCAAGATGCCGTTCTGGAGGGGGGACGCCGCCGGCCGTCCTCTCGAGCTCGGACGCGAGATCGGCGCCCTCATCCGAACGCTCGGCGAGCTCCCCGCGCCGGCCGCCATCGATCGCCTGGTCCGCCAGCACGATCTCGATCAGACCGCGGCGGAGAACCTCGTGGCGTACCTCCGCGAACAGGCGGAAGCGGGCGCCGTGCCGGACGAGCGCACGATCGTGATCGAGCGGGTGCGCGACGAACTGGGGGACTGGCGTGTGTGCGTCCTCTCGCCGCTTGGCGGGCGCGTCAACGCCCCCTGGGCGCTCGCGGTGACCGAGCGCCTGCGGCGGGAGCGCGGCCTCGTGGTCGAGACGATGTGGAGCGATGACGGGTTCGTCATCCGCTTTCCGGACACGGACGCGCCGCCGGATACGACACTGCTGATGATCGATCCCGAGGAAGTCGAGTCGCTGGTCATCAATCAGCTCGGCGCGTCCTCGCTCTTCGCGGCGAAGTTCCGCGAGTCGGCGGCGCGCGCGCTGCTCCTGCCACGCCGGCGGGCCGGGATGCGGACGCCGCTCTGGCAGCAGCGCAAGCGGGCGGCGGATCTTCTGAGCGTCGCGTCGAAGTACGGATCGTTTCCGATCCTCCTCGAGGCGTACCGGGAGTGCCTGCGGGACGTGTTCGACATGCCGGCGCTGGTCGAGACGATGCGGCTCGCGCGCGACCGGCGGATTCGGGCGGTGACGCTCGATTCGGAAGACCCGTCTCCGTTTGCCGCCTCGCTGCTGTTCGGGTACGTCGCCAACTTCCTCTACGACGGGGACGCGCCGCTGGCGGAGCGGCGCGCGCAGGCGCTCGCGATCGACCAGTCGCAGCTGCGCGAGCTGCTTGGCGAGGCGGAGCTGCGCGAGCTGCTCGATGCCGACGCGCTCGAGGATCTCGAGCGGCAGCGCCAGCACCTGGACGAGCGCGGCCGCGCGCGGTCCGCCGACTCGCTGCACGACCTGCTGCTCCGCCTGGGCGATCTCACCGACGCGGAGATCGCCGCCCGTGCGACGCCGGGCGTGGATTCCACGCCCTGGGTCGCCCCCCTCGCGGCCGCCCGGCGGCTGCTCCAGGTGCGCATCGCGGGAGAGGCACGGTGGATCCCGGTCGAATACGCGGCGCGGTACCGGGACGCGCTCGGCGTGCCGCTGCCCACCGGCGTGCCCGAGGCGCTGTTGGCGCCGGCGCCGAACGCCCTGCACGATCTGGCCCGGCGCTACGCGCGCACCCATGGGCCGTTCACCACGCCGGAGTTTGCCGCCCGCTACGGACTCGGACAGGCGGTTGCGTACGCCGCGCTCGCAGCGCTCGCCGCGGCGGGGCAGCTCCTCGAAGGTGAGTTCCGCCCGGGGGGCCGGGACCGGGAGTGGTGCGATCCCGAGAACCTCGCGGCCGTGCGCCGCCGCTCCCTCGCCAGGCTGCGGAAGGAGGTCGAGCCGGTCGAACCACAGGTGCTCGGCCGGTTCCTGACCTCCTGGCAGGGAGTCACGCGGCCGCGCCGCGGCCTCGACGCGCTGCTGGACGCCATCGAGGTACTGCAGGGCGCACCCGTCGCCGCGTCGGTCCTCGAGCGCGAGATCCTTCCGGCGCGAGTGGAGGGGTATGAGCCTTCCGATCTCGACGCGCTGATGGCCGCCGGCGAGGTCGTCTGGGTCGGCGCCGATCCGCTGGGCGAGCGCGACGGCCGCGTCGCGCTGTATCTCGCCGATCATCTGGCGCGCTTGTGGACGCCTCGTGAGCCGGAACGACGGAGCCGCGCACTCGCGGATCGCGAGCGCGCGATCCTCGCCCACCTCGAGCGTCACGGCGCGTCCTTCTTCGGCGAGCTTCACGAGGCGGCGGGCGGCGGGTATCCCGCTGAGACCGTGGACGCGATCTGGAACCTCGTGTGGAGTGGAGTCCTCACGAACGACACCTTGCACGCGCTGCGCGCGTTCATCGCGCCGGCGGGAAAGCGCGATCGGAAGGCCGCGCACACAGGGAGGCCCTTCCGCACGCGCCGCACGACGCCGCCGGCCGCGGAAGGCCGCTGGACGCTCGTCTCGGCCCGCGTCGGAAGGCTCGTCACGGCCACGGAACGTTCAGCCGCGCTCGCGCAGCAACTCCTCGCGCGCTACGGAGTGCTGACGCGGGAGGCCGTGGCCGCCGAGGGGATCGCGGGCGGCTTCTCGTCGGTATACGACGTGCTCAAGGCGATGGAGGACGCCGGACGCCTGCGCCGCGGCTTCTTCGTCGCCGGGGTCGCCGCGACGCAGTTCGCCCTGCCGGCCGCGCTCGACCTTCTCCGCGCCCGGAAGGACGAGCCGGAGGAGGCGGACGTCGTATCGCTCGCGGCAACCGATCCGGCGAACCCGTACGGCGCGCTGCTGCGCTGGCCCTCCGCGGGCGCGGACGAGGGGCGCGGCGCGACGCGATCGGTCGGCGCGAGCGTCCTGCTCGTCAACGGCGCGGTCGCCGGGTTCGTCAGCCGCGGGGGCCGTCAGATTCTCGCGTTCCTCCCCGACGACGAGCCGGCGCGGACCACCGCGGGGCGAGCGCTCGCGGCGCGGCTGGCCGAACTCGCACGGCAGGGAGCAGGCCGCGGCGGCGGCCTGCTCGTGTCGGAGATCAGCGGCGTGTCCGCCGAGTCGCATCCGCTCGCAACGTTTCTCCGAGATGCAGGATTCATCCCCTCCTCGATGGGCATGCAGCTGCCGCGTCCCGTCGAACGATCGCCGCGCGCCCCCGTCCCGGCACGCGCGGGCGCTTCCGCCGCGCGAGATCGCCGGCCGACGTCCAGCCCCTGGCGCCTCGCGCCGCTCGGCCCGGACGACGATCCCGATGCCTGAGGGAGACACCATCTATCGCGCGGCGGCGATGATGCATCGCGCGCTCGCGGGGCGTGCGGTCCGCGCGTTCGAGTCGCCGCTGCCGGCGCTCTCCGGGTTCGCGGAGCGCCGCGGGCTGATCGGACGATTGGTGGAGCGCGTCGAGGCTCGCGGCAAGTACCTGCTCGTCAGGTTCTCAGACGGTCTCACGCTCCTGACGCACCTGCGGATGAACGGGTCGTGGCACCTGTACCGCCCGGGCGAGCGGTGGCGGCGGCCGCGCTCACACATGCGCGCCCGGCTGGTGACCGACGAGTGGGAGGCCGTCGGGTTCGGCTTGCCGATCGCCGAGTTCCACGACGATCGGTCGCTCGCGCGCAGCGAGCGGCTGCGGACCCTGGGACCCGATCCGCTCGCGGCCAGCTTCGACGCACGGGAGGCCGCCGAGGCCCTGCGCGGAGCAGAGGATCTGCCGATTGAAGAGGCGCTCCTCGATCAGCGCCGGATCGCGGGGATCGGGAACGTGCTGAAATCCGAAGCGCTGTTCCTGGCGGGCACGTATCCGTACGCCGCTGCGGGATCCGTCCCCACGGAGAAGCTGCTCGAGATCGTCGAGGCCTGCCGCCGGTTGCTGCGCGACAACGTGGCCGGGGTGGAGCGTCCCGCGATCGCGCGTCGGTCGATCGGCCGCAACACGACGCGGGCGGCGAATCCGGCGGCCCGCCTGTACGTCTACGGCCGCGCGGGCCAGCCGTGCCGGCGCTGCGGATCGATCGTCCGCGTCAAGCGCGCCGGCGCGCACGCGCGATCCACGTACTGGTGCAGCGAGTGTCAGAAATCGGCAACTGATAATCGGGACACCGGGTAATCGCACGATCGGCAACCGGGCAATCGGGAATCGGGTGGTTTGATTGGGAATCGGGGACTACCCGATTGCCGATCAAACTACCCGATTGCGAGATTAGCGATTGCCGATCGTGCCATTACCCGATCACCCGATTATCAATTGGCGATCGCCGCTCACCCGCCGCTCGTGGGTGTACATGTTGAAGCTCCCCTGGCGCACGAAGCCGATGAGCGTGATCCCCGCGGCCTCGGCGAGCTGAATCGCAAGGCTCGAGGGCGCCGAGACGGCGGCGAGCAGCGGAATGCCGGCGAGAAACGCCTTCTGCACCAGCTCGAACGACGCGCGGCCGCTGACCGCGAGCATCAGATCGGAAGCCGGCAGGCTGCCGGACAAGAGCGCCGATCCGACCAGCTTGTCCACGGCGTTGTGCCGCCCGACGTCCTCGAAGGCGCTCACGCACGCGCCGTCGCGGCGAAAGAGACCCGCGCCGTGCAGCCCTCCGGTGGTGTTGAACAACGATTGCTGCCGGCGCAGCGTCTCGGGCAGCGCGCGGACCACGTCGGCGGACACCGAAAAGGCACCGTCGATGAACGGCGCGTGCACCTGCAGCGACTCGATCGAGAGCCGGCCGCACACGCCGCACGACGAGTTGGTGACCACGCACCGGCGCTCGGTGAGCGTGCGCTCGAGCCGCGCCGCCGCCTCGCCGCCGAGCGTCACGTTGACGACGTTGCGGGCGTGCGGATGATCCGCGTCCGTGCAGGGCTCGAGACGCTCGATGTCCCGAGCCGCCGCGATGACGCGTTCCGCAAACAGAAACCCCGCCGCCAGCGCCTCGTCGTCTCCCGGCGTCCGCATGAGCACGGCGAACGAGAATCCGTTCAGCCGGATCTCCAGCGGTTCCTCGACGGCGACCGCGTCCTCGAGGCGCGCGACCGACCCGCCGTCCACGCGGAGGACCGTGGTCATTGCGGCTTGACCGCCGTCATCATGATCTCCACGAGCCCGTCGGGCGCCGCGAGGCCCGCTTCCACCGTCGCTCTCGCCGGAAACGGCCGCGGGACGATCTCGCGGTAGGCGGCGTTCATCGCGCCGAAGTGCGACACGCGCGTGAGGTAGACGATGCTGTCCACGACGTCGGACCACGCGAACCCGGCTTTCGTCATCGTCGCGCCGAGACGCCGCAGAGTCTCGCGCGTCTGCGCGCCGGCGTCGGAACGCGAATCGGGAGTCACGCCGAGCATCCCCGAGAGGTACAGCCGGGATCCCGCGCGAACCGCCGGGCTGAGGTTCGGGTTCGGCGGCCCGTCGCCGGCGATCACCTCCCTGGGCGCGCGGCTGGCCACGAACGTCATCTCGACGAGGTACGACGGCTGCATCAGCGCGGCGCGAACGGTGGCGCGCGCCGGCGGGGCCTTCGGGAAGTAGGTGCGATACACCTGGTTCATCGCCTGGAACTGCGACAGGTCGGTCACGAACACACGCGCGCTGACCACGTGCTCGAAGCCGAGGCCCGCCGCGTTCAGCAACGCGCGCGCGTTCTCGAGGACCGTCTTGCACTGCGCCGTCATGTCGCCGGGCACGAGGGAGTTGTCGGCGGCGTTCCTCGCGACGAGGCCGGAAAGGAACACCGTGTCGCCGGCTTCCACGGCGTAACTGTACGGGTTCGGCGACCTCAGCCACCCCTGCGGATGCAGCACGCGGCGCGACGTGCCGCTCGCTGCCGCGATCGCGCTGACCTCGATGAGCGCGTCCGGCACCATCAGGTTCGCGACCACCGTCGTGCGCGGCGCGGGGGCGTCGCCGACGAACGTCTTGTAGACCTCGTTCATCGCGCCGAAGTCGTCGGCGCGCTTGAGGTAGACCGTGATCTTGACCGCGTCGTGCAGCGACACCTTGTGCGCCGCCAGCACTTCGTTGATGCGCTGCAGAACGATCCGGGTCTGTTCGCGGATGTCGCCGCGCGTGTTTCCCTGCGCGTCGGTGGCGATGACGCCGGAGACGTAAATGAGCCCCCCGGCCACGACGGCCGGTCTGAACGGAAGCGAAGAGGTATCGAGCGGCTGCGCGTGCACGGCCAGCACTCCCATAGCCGCCAGCAGGGCGGCAGGTGCGGTGAGTCGCATGGCGCACAGTCTAATGCAAAGCTTCAGGGTTCAGGGTTCAGGCGACGCATTCGGCATTCGGCACTCGGCATTGCTCTTTATCGCGGCCATCTGCCTTGCCAGACCCGCCACCAGCTCGCGGAGTCGAGGCCGAGCGTGTCCCACCACGCGTCGAGCATCGGCCGGTTGCCGGCGAGCACGCCGTCACGCGTCACGCCGGCGGGCGGCGGCGCGAGCTGCGCGAGCCGATCGAAGACCTGCGCGCGCTGCCTGCCGGTCGTGCGCGACAACAGGTGCCACAGGCTCAGCGCATCGCCAGGGCGCGCGTGGTCGAGCGCCGCCGTGAGCGCCGCCTGTCGCTCGGGGGCGCCACCGAAATCGATCGCGAGCAGCGCCGAGACCAGCGGTGCGGGGGCGTCTTTGTAGTACGGCGTGCCGGGCCCGCGCCCGCGGCGGGTGGCGCAGACCGCGCCCTGCGGGATGAACGACTCCCGCCCGTCATCGTCGCGAAAACCGACCCAGCCGTGCTCGACGCGCAGCAAGCCGGAACCGTCCGGGGCAACGTCGAGGGTGTACGCGCAGCCCAGGTCCACCGCGACGGCCGCGGGAGTGTCCACGAAGAACAACCCCGGCGGCGACCAGATGACCGCGCGAATGCTCCCGTGCTCGAGCGCGACCCGGTGCTCGGACTCCCGCGCGCGCAGCATCGTCACGTGGCTGTTCGGCCGGACCTCGACGCTGCCAATCTCCCCGACGACGATCTCGGCAACCGATCGATCGTCGGTCTCGAGGCGGTCCCCCACACGCCAGCGCGCGGAGCGGCCGACCGCATCGTCGTTGATGCGCGGCGTGCCGCCAAGCGTCCGGATCTCCCAGGAGCCCTGGTCCATCGACCGCGCGAACCACGCCGTGTAGGCAACGAGCGCCAGCGTGGCGGCGGTGGCGAGAGCGGAGATCGCGACACCCGCGACGCCGGTGGCGCGGCGACGCGTCGGGCGCGCGTCGATCGCGATGACGTTCCGTCCTGCCGCGCGATCGCGGCGTGAAGGCAGCGACGCGAGCGGCGTCCCACGGTGCCGGAACGGCGCGAGCGCCCGCTCGAGCGCTTCGACGTCCGGATCCGGCGCTCCCGTTCCGCTCCACAGATACTCGTCGTTCATGCCTGTATTCCCAGCTTCTCGCGCAGCAGTTTCATCCCGCGGTGCAGGTTGACCCGTACGGAGGCGGGCGTCAGCCCCGTGCGGTCGGCGATCTCCGGTCCGCTCAGCCCTTCCACCAGTCGCAACACGAGCGTTTCGCGATACGCGTCCGGGAGCGCGCGAATGGCCTCGAGCGCCCGCGCCGCCTCGTATGGCGCGTCGGGCATGCCACCGTGACCGCTGAGGTCCTCGGACAGCGCGACCGTATCGACGACCTGGCGATGGTGGTCGGTGGCGCGATTCCGGGCGATGGCCGCCAGCCAGCCGCCGAACGCGGCATCGTCGCGCAGCGAGCGCAGCCGCTGCCAGGCGGCGATGAAGACGTCCTGGACGAGGTCATCCACCTGGACGCGCGGGACGCGAGCGAGCAGGATGCCGTGGACCATGCGCCCGTACGACACGTACAGGCGCTCGAACGCGCGCTGGTCCCCGTCCCGGGCGGCGCGGACCAGTGCGCTCTCCTCCGCGCGGGCGGAGGCGCGCTCGTCCGTGGTCAGAATGCTCTCCCCAATCGGCAGCCCGACAGCTGTGCCCACCTTCAACGGCTCACTCATATAGACGGCGCGGCCAGGACGACGTTAACAGAGTTGCGGGACAGTCCGTCAGCCCGCCGATTCGAGCGGCGCAGCTGGTTTGTGCAGACGTGTGTATCAGCGCTGAAAGACCGGTGCCAGGCGCGGTTCCTCCGGCCGGTGTGTTGTACACTGCCCTATTCCCCGCGAACGGAGGTTCGTTCTTATGAAACTGGCAAGAAGTGTGACTGTTGCCGCCCTGCTTGCGCTCGGAATGGCCTGGATTCCGGCCGCCGGCGTCAACGCCGACGTGAAGACGCAGGAAAAGGGCCACGTGAAGTTCGAAGGCATGCTCGGACGCATGATGAACCTCTTCGGTGGCAAGGCGGCCAAGGAAGGCGTCGTCTCGAACGTGGCGGTCAGCGGTGACCGCAAGGCGACGATGAGCGACAACGGCGGCCAGATCATCGATCTCGGCGAAGAGAAGGTGTACGACGTCGATCTCAAGAAGAAGACCTACAAGGTGACGACGTTCGAGGAGATTCGACGCCAGATTCGCGAAGCGCAGGAGCGCGCCGAGAAGGAGGCGCGCGAGGCGGAGGGCAAGGAGGAGACGGCCGAGAAGGGCAAGGAAGTCGAAATCGATTTCGACGTGAAGGAGACCGGCCAGAAGAAATCGATTGCCGGCTACGACACCCGCCAGGTCATCACGACGATCACGGTGCGCGAGAAGGGGCGCACGCTCGAGGAAGGGGGCGGCCTCGTCCTCACCTCGGACGCGTGGATGGCGCCGCGCATTCCGGCGATGAAGGAGATCGCGGACTTCGACGTGCGCTACGCGAAGGCCATCGACGTGACCGGCGCCGCGGGCGCCTCGGCCGAGCAGCTGGCCACGGCGCTGGCAATGTATCCGGGTCTGCAGAAGGCGCTGGCGCGGATGCAGGCCGAGGGAAGCCAGCTTGACGGCACACCGCTCGAGAGCGTGCTCACGGTTGAAGGCGTGAAGAGCGCCGAGCAGATGTCGCAGGCGAAGGAAGAACAGTCGGGCGGTGGCGGCGGTCTCGGAGGCATGCTGGCGCGCCGGGTGCGCAAGAAGCCGGAGACGACAGGCGCGAAGTCCACGATCATGACCGTCACGCACAACGTCCTGAGCGTGTCGTCCAGCGTGGCGCCCGGCGACCTCGAGATCCCCGCGGGCTTCAAGGAGAGGTCATAAGGGTCTCGTTCACCACCTTGACGAGGGCGTGCGGGGTGAACGGCTTCTGGATGAAGGGAATGCCGTGCTCCTCCGCCGCCCGTCTGACCCGCTCGTCCGAAAACCCGGACATGTAGATCACTTTGAGACCGGGCCGCTCTCCCTGGAGCCGCTCCGCCAGCTCGTTGCCGTTGCCGCCCGGCATCACGATGTCAGTGAGGAGCAGATCGATGCGATGCTGGGTAGCGGCCGCCTGGAGCGCGGCCGTCGCATCCGGCGCCTCGAGGACCGTCAGCTGCTGCCGGCGGAGAATGCCGGCGGTCAGCGAGCGGACCGCCGCCTCGTCCTCGACGAGCAGCACGACACGCTGCGACGTCGCCTCGACGCGGGGCGCGGCCGCGGCGCCGTCGCGGGGCAGGTAGAGGGTGAAGACGGACCCCGCACCTGGCGTGCTCGTGACGAAGATGAACCCGTTGCTCTGCTTGACGATCCCGTAGACCGTCGCGAGCCCCAGTCCGGTGCCTTTCCCCTGCGCCTTCGTCGTGAAGAATGGCTCGAAGATGTGAGGCAGAACGTCTGCTTCGATGCCCTGCCCGTTGTCGGCGACCTCGAGCGCGACATACGCGCCGGGCGTGAGGGGCGCGAGGCGCCGCGCGTCCCCTTCGCCTATCGTCGCGTCGCGTGTCGAGATCTTCAGGCGCCCACCTTCCGGCATCGCGTCACGCGCGTTCACGGCCAGGTTGATCAGCACCTGCTCCAGCTGCCCCGGGTCTGCGAGGACCCGTCCGAGCTCGCTCGCGAGCTCGAACACCACCTGGATCTCGTCACCCACGACGCGGCGTACGAGCTTGTCGACGCCGCCGACGATCGCGTTCAGGTCGAGGAGGATGGGCTGCAGCACCTGCTTGCGCGAGAACGCCAGGAGCTGGCGCGTCAGCGCGGCGGCGCGTTCCGCCGCCTTCTTGATCTCGCCGAGGTCCTGCCGGCGCGGATCGTCGGCGCGGAACTCGTCCAGAAGGAGATCGGTGTAGCCCATGATCGCCGTGAGGACGTTGTTGAAGTCATGCGCGACGCCGCCGGCCAGCCGGCCGATCGCCTCGATCTTCTGCGCCTGCCGGAGCTGCTCCTCCCGCTCGCGGAGCGCGGCGAGCGCGCGATCGACCTGCCGGCGCTCCGTGATGTCGCGGACGATTGACAGGTAGCGGCCGTTGCTCATGCGGCGGGTCTTCGTCTCGACGGGGATGGCCCCGCCGTCGCGGCGCACGAACGTGCGCTCCACGACGCGGACGAGCCCGGCGCGCAGCACTTCCCACGGGATCGGCTCCTGGGCGAGGTCGGCGGGGTCGATGATGTCGTCGGCGCGCATGGCGAGCATCTCGTCGCGCGTGTAGCCGAGCATCGAGCACAGGCTTGGGTTCGCCTCGAGAAACCGCCCGTCATCGTCGAACACGACGATGCCGTCGGACGCCTCTTCGAGCAGCGTGCGAAACGTCAGTTCCGTTTCGGAGTGTTCGGCCATGTGCGTGGGGGCGCGGACATTGTACTGCGACGAGCGCCTGGGCGGGCGGCGTCCTGGGCGCCGGAGATCGGGTAAAGTGGTCTCCCAGCAGACCGTGTCGGAAATTGACGACGTGATGCCGGAGGTGTACGCCGAGTTGCGGCGTGTGGCGGCAGCCTACCTCCGGCGCGAACGCCCGGGCCAGACGCTCCAGCCGACGGCGCTGGTGAACGAGGCGTACGTGCGGCTGGCCGGCCAGCACCCCCGTTTTCAGAACCGGGCGCATTTCTGCGCCATCGCCGCAAATGCGATGCGGCAAATCCTGGTCGAGCGGGCGCGCGCGCGCGGCGCGCAGAAGCGCGGCGGCGGCGCTCCGCGGATCACCCTGAACGAGCAGCTCGCCGCGAGCCCGGAGCCGCCGGTCGATCTGCAGGCGCTGGACGAAGCGCTCACGCGGCTCGCCGCGCTCGACGCGCAGCAGGCGCGGATCGTGGAGCTGCGCTTCTTCGGCGGCCTCAGCGTCGAGGAGACCGCCGAGGCGCTGGGCGTCTCCCCCGCCACGGTCAAGCGGCACTGGGCGGTGGCCCGCGCCTGGCTCGCCCGCGAGCTGCAATCCTCCTCATGACCGAACGGGACCGGGAGCGGTGGGTTCGAGTGAGTGAGCTGTTCGCTCGCGTCATCGACCTCACGCCGGACGCCCGCTCCGCGTTCATCCGCGATGCCGCGGGCGGAGACCGCGAGATCGAGTCGGAGCTGCGGTCCCTTCTCGAAGCGCACGAGCGCGCCTCCACCCGGGGCTTTCTCGACGTCCCCGCCGCCGCGCTGGATCCGGGCCTCGCGCCCGACGACTCGGCGCACATGATTGGCAGGACCATCGGGCAGTACCTGATCCGTTCCGAGATCGGCCGCGGCGGCATGGGGGTCGTGTTCTGCGCGGAGGACACGCGGCTCGGACGCACGGTGGCGCTCAAGGCGGTGGCGCCCGATCTCGCGCGCGACGCGCGCATGCGCGAGCGGCTCCGCCGTGAGGCCCGCGCGGCTGCCGCGCTGTCGCACCCCGCCATCGCGACCGTGTACGCGCTCGAGGAATCAGGCGGCGAGCTGTTCATCGCCAGCGAATACGTCAAGGGACACACGCTCCGCGAGGAGATCGGGACGACCCCGGCTGATCCGAGGGCGCTGGTCGAGACCGCGCGCGCGATCGCGGGGGCGCTCGCGGCCGCGCACGCGCAGGGCATCGTGCACCGTGACCTGAAGCCCGAAAACGTCATCCGGCGCGAGGACGGGCAGGTGAAGGTCCTCGACTTCGGGCTGGCCCGGACCTTCTCCGGAGAACGCATGGCTCCCGGAACGCGGCTGACGATGACGGGGTTCGCCCTCGGCACGCCGGGTTACATGGCGCCCGAACAACTCCGCGGCGAGGCGGTTGACGCGCGCGCGGACATCTTCGCGTTCGGCGTCTTGATGTACGAGCTGGCGACCGGCCATCACCCGTCGGCGATCGCGCCGGCTAGCGGGTCAGGCGCACTGACCGGACGGCGCCTCGACGCCATCATCCGCAAGTGCCTGCAGCCCGCACCCGCAGACCGGTTTTCGACCGGCGCCGAGTTGCTCGCGGCGTTGATGTCTGATGAAGACCCTGCGGCATTCGCGCCCGTCTTGAACGAGGCAGGACTGTGGTGGTGGCAGTTCCACCAGCTTGCCATTGCCGCGTTTCATTCGTCGATGCTCGTCGCGCTCTGGCTGGTGCGCGACTGGTTTCCGGCGCCGTGGGGAAACGGCGTCTTCTACGCGGGGCTTGCGTCGCAGACCGCGGCTGTCACGATGCGGCTGCACCTCTGGTTCTCGTCGCGCTTCGATCGCGACGTGCTGCCCGTTCAGCGAGCGCGCGTCCACCGCCCGCTGGTGCTGCTCGATCTCGTGTACCAGGCGCTGCTGTTCGCGACCGGCCTGGCCGCGGCAATTGCGGACGCGGGCGCCGCGCCGCTGTTCGTGGTCGCGGGGATCGCCTCGTTTCTCGTGCTCGTCCTCATCGAGCCCGCGACCACCCACGCGGCCTTCAGGAGGGCGTAGGTCCGACCGCGAAGCGTCACGCAGTCGAACAGTCGAACCGTCCGACAGTCGAACGGTCACGCAGTCGAGCAGTCAGACAGTCACCGTCGACTGACCGACTGCGGACTCCGTGACTGGCCGACTGCCCGACTGTTCGACTGTCTGACTATACGGATTCACCGGTCTAGCTCTTCTGCCTGAGTCGCGTTCCGAGAAGCGCGAGCGCGGCGCCGGCGGCGGCGCCGACGACTGACCAGCCGACACGGCCGGCCCGCGGGCTCAGCCGTCGCGCCGCACCGACCTCCGGCGCCGGCGGCTCAGTCGGGTAGCGGCGCATCCCGTCGCCCGGAGCGGGCGCGGTGCCCACGCCGCCCCCCTCGACCTGCTCGCTTCGAATAGCGTCGCCGCTCAGGCCGTACTCGGGTGTGCTGGGCGGAAAAACGGTAGCCCGGTTCATCTGCTGCTTCGCCATCCCTGCCTCCGCGGCCAGAGCGAGCAACCCTGCTGCCAGCTACTCCGCGCGCAGGGCGTCGGTTGGCGGCACGCGTGTCGCGCGCAGAGCTGGGACGCCGCAGGCCAGGAGCACGATCCCCAGGAGCAGCGCGGTCACCGCGACGAGCGTCGCGCCGTCGCGCGGGCCGATCTCGTACAGCATCTTCCGCATCGCCTCCGCGCCGGCCATGGCGATCGTCAGCCCGATGGCCGCGCCCACCAGCGCGGGCCGCAGCCCCTGCCAGATCACCAGCGCGATGACTTCCCCGCTGCGCGCGCCGAGCGCCATCCGCAGGCCGATCTCACGCGTTCGCTGACCGACGACGTAGGCAACCACGCCGTAGATCCCGACAGCCGCGAGCAGAAGCGCGAGCGCGGCGAACAGGGAAACCAGGAGGAGGTAGAACCGCGGCTGCGCCGTCGCCTGATCGACGAGGTGTCTCATCGTGGAGGGAGAGATGAGCGGCAGCCGCGAGTCGAACGCCCCGACGATGGTTCGCGCGTCGGCCAGCACCTGCGCAGAATCCCGCGCTCCCTTCAGCACGAACGAGAACGAACGGTCGACGGCCTGACGGTGCGGGCGGTACATCTCCGGCTGCGGCGCTCCGGCGAAGGTCTCCGACCGGACGTCGGACGCGATGCCGACGACTGTGGCGGTCACGGGCCCGGCGCTGATCTCGATCTGCCTGCCGATCGGATCTTCGCCGGGCCAGTACACGTCGGCCATCCGGCGGCTCACGATCACGACGGGCGCCGCGCCTTGCCGATCGGCATCGGTGAAGTTGCGGCCGGCGAGCATCGGAATGCTCATCGCGGGAAGGTAATCGGGATCGATCGTTCGGTAGAGCGCCTGCGGCACCTCGCCGGGCCGCGGCGCCGGGCGGTCGGTGCGCCTGAACGTGTGCACGTTCACCTGGGGGCCGAGCGGCAGGCCCTGGATGCGACCCACGCGATCCACTCCCGGAATCGCGCTGAGCCGCGCGTCGAGCTCGTCGGCGGCCGTGACCACCGCGGCACCATCCGCGTAGCGCGCGGGGGGCAGTGAAACGGTGAAGGTGCTGACGCCATCGGCGCGCCACCCCGGATCGACCGACTGCAGGCGCGCGAAGCTCCGCAGCATCAATCCCGCTCCGAGCAACAGCACCAGGGAGAGCGCCACCTCGGCGACCAGCAGCGCGAACTTCGCGCGCCCCGCGCCGGCGCCGCCCGAGGCCGCGCGCCCCCCTTCGCGCAACGACGCGATGAGCGGCGCGCGCACGAGTTGCAGCGACGGGCCCAGCCCGAACAGCGCCGCGGTGACGAGGACGAGGCCGACGGCGAACACGAACGTCGGCGCGTCCACGCCGATCTCGTCGAGGCGCGGGATCTCCGGGGGCGCGAACTGCCTGATGACGTCGATGCCCCACACGGCAATGAGCACGCCGAGCCCCGCGCCCAGCGCCGCGAGCACGAGGCTCTCGACGCTCATCTGCCCGACGAGCCTCCTGCGGCTGGCGCCGAGCGCGGCGCGCACGGCGATCTCCATCTGTCGCGCCGTGCCGCGGGCGAGGAGCAGGTTCGCGACGTTCGCGCAGGCAATCAGCAGCACCATCACGACCGCCGCGAGAAGAATCCGGAGCGCCGGGCGGACGTCTCCGACCATTGCGTCCTTCAGCGACGCGACGCCAATCGCGACGTTGGTGTTGTCGGCGGGATAGTCCTGCTCGAGCCGGCGGGCCATCGCATCCATTTCGGCGCGGGCCGCTTCCACGCTGACTCCCCGTTTCAAACGCCCGATGCCGTCGGTGTAGACGCAGCCGCGACCGCAGGCTTCGTCGTCGTTCTGCACGGGCCGCCAGAGACGAGCGTCGCGGGGGAAATCGAACCCGGGAGGCGCGACGCCGACGATCTCCCAGTTCCGGCCGCTGATCTCCAGGGTGGAACCGACGACGTCCGGCCTGCCGCCGAGCCGCTCCATCCAGAACCCGTGACCGACGATCACCACGCGCGGGCCGTTCGCCACGTCGTCCGCGTCGGTGAAGGTGCGGCCCCGGACCGGTCGCGCCTCGAACGCCTCGAAGAAACCGGGCGTGACGATGGCGCCGCGGACGACTTCCGCGTCACCGAGCCCGCTTAGCACGAAGCGGGATGGATTGTAGAGGGCCAGCGCTTCGAAGCTCCGTGCCTGCCGTCGCCAGTCAAGGTAGTTCAGGTGTGAGGTGCTGCCGCCGGGGCTCGGGCGGGGATCGTCACGCGCAGTCTGCCACAGCATGACGATCCGCTCCGAGTCGTTGTAGGGAAGCGGCCGCAGCAGGATGCCGTAGACCACGGAGAAGATCGCGGTGGTCAGGCCGGCGCCGAGCGCGAGTGTCAGCACCGCCACCGCCGTGAACCCGGGACGTTTCGACAGCGCGCGAACGGCGACGCGGAGATCCAGGAGGAACTGGCTCATGACGCGTCGAGTGGCAACGTGCGTACCCGCAGATGGCGCGGCAAATGCCGCCGGCTGAAGGCGCAGGTGTCCGCCTGTGGGATCGAGGTGTCCGACTTCAGCCTTCAGAGGGCCCGGCCTTCTGCCTTTCGCCTTCTGCCTTTCGCCTTCTGCCTTTCGCCTTTCGCCTTCTGCCTTCTGCTTTCTGCTTTCCGCCTCCTTACCTTTCAATCGTCACGCTGACCGCCTCGAACCGATCCGGCAGCTTCACGCGCACGAACCCCTCGTCTGTCACAGTCCACCCGGTCGGCTGCTGCTCGAGCGCCTCCGGCGCCAGCCGCGGCAGCGGGCCGGCGGCGGTCGCCGACACTGCCCGCACGTCGCCGGTCCACCGCACCGACAGGACGAGGGGACGCGCGGCCGGCCGCCACGATCCCTCCGGCGCGCCGACATCGATCGTCACCTTCGCGTCGCGGCCATCGGCATCCGTGGCGCGCGCCTGCGTGAACCGCCGCTTGAGGAACGCGCCGCGGCGGTACTGCAGGCTCTCGCCATCGTCTTCATACAGCGCGGCGCTGGAGGACGGGGCCGGATACACCGCGACGTGCAGCGGCTGGCTTCGCATCTCGCCCGTGTGCTGGATGGCGGGCTGCTGGAAGATGAACGCCCCTTCGCGCGCGAAGATCGGCAGCGACGCGAGGGTGACCGGCACGGGCACGAAGCGGTCTCCCTCGTAGCGGCGTCCCGTCCAGAAGTCGTACCAGGCCGCTCCCTTCGGCAGGTACACGCCGCGCACGCGCTCGCCCGGCCGCAGCACCGGCGCGACGAGCAGGTCCGCGCCGAACATGAACTGATCGTCCTGGTCCCACGTCCGCGGGTCGGACGGAAACTCGAGAAACGCCGGACGCAGCGCCGGCAGGCCCGTTTCGCTCGCCTGCTGCATCACGTTGTAGATATGCGGCAGCAGCTCGTAGCGCAGCCCGATCGCGCGGCGGTTGACGATCTCGTGCGCCACGCCGTACGACCAGGGCTCCTGGTCGTCGGTGCCGAAGGTGGTGTGCGCGCGCATGAACGGGTAGAACACGCCCGTCTGGAGCCAGCGGGTGAAGAGCTCCGCAGTGGGCACGTCGGCGAAGCCGCCGATGTCGCTGCCCACGAACGGCATGCCGGACAGCCCCATGGACGCGAGCATCGGGATCGTGCCCTGGAGCGCCGTCCACGTGCTCACGTTGTCGCCGGGCCAGGCCGCCGCGTAACGCTGCCCACCGGCAAACGTCGCGCGCGTCAGGACGAACGGTCTCGCGTCGGGACGCAGGCGCAGGAGCCCCTCGAAGGTGGCCCGCGTCATCAGCATGCCGTAAACATTGTGAATCTCGCGATGATCGGTCGGCTCCCCTTCGCCGTCGTGACGCGCGTCGAGCGGCATCGTCCCCGTCGGCGGCACGAAGAGCGCGGGCTCGTTCATGTCGTTCCAGATGCCCGCCACGCCGATGTCCACGAGCCGCTTGTACAGCCCTCCCCACCACTCGCGCGTGGCAGAGCGGCTGAAATCCGGGAACACGCTGGGGCCGGGATCCTTCTCCGCGTTCGACGGCCACACGGGTGCTTCGAGGACCGAACCGTCCGGGTTCTTCACGAAGTGGTCCCCTGCGAGGCCGCTGTCGTACACATCCCAGCCCGCCTGCTTCTTCGGATGCGGATCGATGATCGTGACCGTGCGGAAGCCCTTCTCGCGCAGGTCGGCAATGAGGCGCGCGGGATCGGGGAAGCGCTGCCGGTCCCACGTGAACGGGTTGTAGCCGTCAAGGTAGTGGATGTCGAGCCACAGCACGTCGGCGGGAATCCGGCGCTCGCGAAAATTGTCCGCGATGAACCGGACACGCGACTCCGGATAGTAGCTGTAGCGGCACTGATGAAAGCCGAGCGCCCAGCGCGGCGGCAGCGGCATCCGCCCCGTGAGCTGCGTGTACCGTGCGATCACTTGCTTGGGGTCCGGCCCGTCGATGAAGTAGTAGTCCAGCTCCCCGCCGTCCGCGCCGAACGACAGCACGCCATGGAACTGGTGCCCGATGTCGAAGTTGGAGCGGTGCGTGTTGTCGAGAAAGATCCCGTGGGCGCGGCCGTTCCGCAGGACGAGCAGGAACGGAAACGACGCGTAGAGCGGGTCGATGCTGGCGTCGTACCCGAACGTGTCGGAGTTCCACATCGTGAAGCTGTAGCCGCCGAGCATCTTCCCCCGGCGATTGAGCTTCCCGCTCTTCTCCCCGAGCCCGTAGACGTTCTCGTCGGGACGCAGCCGCGCGTAGACGCGGCTGCCCTGTCGGGAGACGGCGATGCCCATGGCCGGGTCGTCCTCGTAGAGGGAGTTGCCCGACGCGTCCGCGATCGAGACACGGAACGGACGGTGGCGTAGCGTCACCCGCAACGCGCGCGTCGTGAGAGTGGTCGCGTCGCCGCGGACGGCGATCGACGCCCCCGGCTCCCCGAAGTCTCGCGACACGACGGCGTACGAATGGTCGCGACCGAGCTTCGCCGAGGGAGCCATGCGGACGCGCACGATCTCCGGCGCAATCGCCGAGACCTGGATCGTCCCCTGGCGACTGGTGAACGTGACGCTTTGCCCGTCCCGGCGGGGGGCGGACACATCGCCGATCGAGTTCCATTGGGCGCGGGCGGGGGTCGGCGGCGCGACGAGAATCCAGAGGACGACGAGAAGGGTGACGTTCGGGAGACGGGTGCGCGGCATGAGTCCAAGTTGTAGACGAGAAAGGGCGCAACGGTAAAGGGGCGGCGAGCGGGTGTGGCGCGAACCCGGGGGATGCCGCGCGGCGCTATACTGGTGGCGGCTCGAGCATTCACCGTGCGCAGCATTGACGCGATCGCCGCCTTCTGGTTATTCGCAGCCGCCCTGCCGTTGGGCGTGGACGGGCAGGCTGTCGCCGAGAAGGCGCCGATCGATAGATTCCACCGCGTCGATGCCCACTTGTACCGTGGGGCGCAACCGGACGCGGCGGGGTTCAAGCACCTGCGCGACATCGGCGTGCGCACGGTCATCAATCTGCGGAGCGAGGTGGACGCCTCGCGAAGCGACGAACGCCGGCTGGTAGAGTCGCTCGGCATGCGCTACGTGCACCTGCCGGTCAAGGACGGGAACTTCTTCACGCGATCGCGGCGGATTCCGGAAGAGACGATCCGCGAGTTCTTTGCCATCATCGATGCCGCGGGCGCGGATCCTGTCTTCGTCCATTGCCGGCGCGGCGCGGATCGTACGGGCGCGCTCGTCGGCTTCTACCGGATCGCGCGGCACGGCTGGAACGCCGCCCGCGCATACACGGAAGCCCGCCACATCGGGATGCGGTCCTGGTACACGGGGTTGAAGAGGCAGATCGAAGAGTTCGCCGAAAACGGGGACAGTCACCGTTTTTCCCAGGTTCGGGAAAAACCGTGACTGTCCCCCTTTCCGGTTAATCGCCGGCGGTCCGCTCCACTTCGATCGAGCAGTCGTTCAGGATCGCGACGAGCGCGCCGATCGCGGCGAGCACGGGCGCGAGCACCACGCCCACCACGCCGGCCGTCAGCGGGAACTCGGCCACCGTCCGCGTCCCCTGCTTGACGACGACGCGGCGGACGTTGCCCTGGTGCACGAACTCTTTGAGCTTGTCGAGGAGCTCGTTGCCGCTCGCGTTGATCTTTTCCCAGCAGGTATTCTCAGTCATCTTGATGCCACCGGTCGTGTTCGACGTGCGGGAACTCACCAAGGTGTACCACATGGGTGAGGTGGACGTGCACGCGCTCCGACAGGTGAACCTCCTTCTGCACGAAGGGCATTTCGTCGTCCTGCTCGGGCCGTCCGGCTCGGGCAAGTCCACGCTGCTGAACATCCTGGGCGGGCTCGACGTGCCCACCAGCGGACAGGTCTTCTATCGCGAGCGCGAGCTGACGCGGGCGGACGAGGCCGAGCTGACGGAGTACCGCCGCCGGCACGTGGGGTTCGTCTTCCAATTCTACAACCTCATTCCGAGCCTCACCGCGCGGGAGAACGTCGCGCTCGTCACGGAGATTTCCGAGGCGCCGCTGTCGCCCGACGACGCGCTGGCGCTCGTCGATCTCGACCCGCGCCGCGATCACTTCCCGGCGCAGTTGTCGGGCGGCGAGCAGCAGCGCGTCGCCATCGCGCGCGCGATCGCCAAGCGCCCCGCGGTGCTGCTCTGCGACGAGCCGACCGGCGCGCTGGACATCTCGACCGGCGTCGTCGTGCTGGAGGCGCTGGCGCGCGTCAACGCGGAGCTGGGCACGACGACGGTGGTCATCACCCACAACGCGGCGATTGCGTCCATGGCCGACCGGGTCGTGCGGCTCGCCGACGGGCACGTCGCCGGCGTCGAGGACCGCACGGCCAAGCTCGCGCCGCGGGAGCTCTCATGGTGACGGGGGTGGTGACGCCGTGGTGATGTCCGCGCTCAACCGGAAGCTCGTGCGCGATCTCCTCGCGATGAAGACGCAGGCCCTGGCCATCGCCATGGTCGTGGCCGGGGGCGTCGCGATGTACGTGACCTACCTCTCCAACTTCGAGTCGCTCAGGCGCACGCAGCGCGCGTATTACGAACGGCAGCGATTCGCGGACGTGTTCGCGTCGCTGAAGCGGGCGCCGCTCGGCCTGCTCGACGACATCCGCGCGATCCCGGGAGTGGCCGCGGCGGAGGCGCGCGTGGTCGCCACCGTCACGCTGGACGTCGAGGGCATGGAGGAGCCCGCCGTCGGACGACTCGTTTCGGTCCCCGCAGACCGGCGGCCGCTGCTGAACGACGTCTTCCTGCGGCGCGGCCGCTGGGTCGACGCCGCGCGGCCCGACGAGATCGTCGCGAGCGAAGCGTTCGTCGAGGCGCACGGCATGGCGACAGGCGACACCGTCAGCGCCGTCATCAACGGCCGGGCGCGGCGCATGACGATCGTCGGCGTGGCGCTCTCCCCGGAGTACGTCTACAGCCTCCCGCCGGGCGAGATCGTGCCGGACAACCGCCGCTTCGGCGTGTTCTGGATGGAACGGCGCGCGCTGGGGGCCGCGTTCGACATGGAGGGCGGGTTCAACGACGTCTCGATTGCGCTGGCGCGGGGAGCGTCCACCGAAGAAGTGATCGCGCGGCTCGACCGGGTGCTCGAGCCTTATGGCGGGCTCGGTGCGATTCCGCGCGACCTGCAGCTCTCCCACTGGATGCTCGAAAACGAGCTGCTGCAGCTCCAGAACTTCGGGTTCATCATGCCGCTGATCTTCCTGATCGTCGCCGCCTTCATCCTCAACGTGGCAATGGCGCGCGCGCTCGCGCTGCAGCGGCCGCAGCTCGCGTCCCTCAAGGCGCTCGGCTACAGCAACCGCGCGGTGGGGTGGCACTACCTCAAATGGGCGCTGCTCATCGGAGTGGCCGGGATCGTGATGGGCGTCGTGGCGGGGGCGTGGCTCGGCGCGAAGATGATTGGACTCTACAACGAGTACTTCAGGTTTCCGATCCTGCTGTACCACCTGACGCCGGGCGTCGTCGGCGGCGCCGCAGGGATGACGCTCGCGGCCGCCGCGCTTGGCGCCGCCTCCGCGGTGCTGCGCGCGGTGCGCATTCCGCCGGCGGAGGCGATGCGCCCGGAGGCGCCGGCGGATTACCGGAGGACGGCGATCGAGACGCCGTTTATCGCGCGGCAGCTCGGAAACGCCGGGCGCATGGTCGTACGCAACGTGGCCCGCCATCCGTTCCGGTCGATGGCGTCGATCGTCGGCATCGGGTTCGCCACCGCGATCCTCGTGGTCGGCTTCGTGTTCGTCGACGCGATGGATGCGCTCATCGTCATGCAGTTCTCCGTGACCGAGCGGCAGGACGTGAGCCTCACGTTCGTGGAGCCGCGCTCCGCCGACGCGCGCCACGCGCTGGCCCGGCTGCCCGGCGTGATCACCGTCGAGCCCCAGCGCGCGGTTGCCGCCAGGATCCGCGCCGGGCATCGCCACCGCAACCTGGCGCTCACGGGGACGGTCGCCGCGCCGCGCCTGAAACGCATCGTCGATCGGCGGGGTGTGCCGTTCAGGGTGCCGCCGCACGGGCTCGTGCTCTCGCGGAAGCTCGGCGAGGTGCTCGGCGTTGCGCCGGGCGACGCCGTGATCGTCGAGGTGCTCGAGGGGCCGCGGCCGATGGTGCGGGTGCCGGTGGCCGCGCTGGTGGACGACATCCTCGGCGTGTCGGCCTACATGGAGATCGGAGCCCTGCACCGCCTGCTCCGCGAAAGCGACGTCCTGTCGGGCGCGGCGCTGCTGATCGATCCCGCGGCGGAGGCGCCGCTCGCCCGGCGCCTGAAGCGCGTGCCCGCGGTCGCCGGCACCGCCTTCACGCGCGCCGCGATCCGGAGCTTCCGCGAGACGCTCGCGGCCAACATGAACCTGATGATCGGGATGACGGTCGTGTTCGCGGGCATCATTGCGTTCGGCGTCGTCTACAACGCCGCGCGCGTGTCGCTCTCGGAACGCAGCCGCGAGCTGGCGAGCCTGCGCGTGCTCGGCTTCACGCGGGCCGAGATCTCGCTGATCCTGCTCGGCGAGCTGGCGCTGCTCACGCTCGCCGCGCTCCCGGTGGGCGCCGTCCTGGGCTACAGCCTGGCGGCGCTGATCGTGCGGACGATCGAAAGCGAGGTATACCGGTTTCCCCTGCTGGTCACGCGCCAGTCGATCGCGTGGAGCTTCCTGACCATTATCGCGGCCGCGCTCGTGTCCGGCCTGGTCGTGCGCCGGCGGCTCGATCATCTCGATCTGGTGGCCGTGCTGAAGATCCGGGAGTGAACGGGATATGTGGCGATTCCTGAAGAGCCGCCGCGTGCTTGCGGCGATGGCAATCGTGGCCGGCATCCTCGCCGCCGCGCTGTGGCCGAGCACCGTGGAGGTGGACTTCGGGCGAGTGGATCGCGGCGCGCTGCAGATTACGGTGGACGAAGAGGGCGAGACGCGCGTAGGCGACCGGTTCGTCATCTCGGCGCCCGTCACGGGGCGGCTTCAGCGCATCGAGCTCGAGCCTGGCGATTCCGTCGAACGCGGGCGGACCGTTCTCGCGCGCCTCATTCCAGCGGATCCCGCGCTGCTCGACGCCCGCACGCGCGCGGAGCTGTCGGCGGCGGCCGAAGCGGCGCAGGCGGCGGTGGGCCAGGCGCGCGCCGAACGCGCGCGCGCCGGCGCGGCGCTCGAACGCGCCGCGTCCACCCTGCGGCGGCAGGAGGAGCTCGCGTCGAGCGGCCTCGTCTCGCGCGACGAGCTGGAGGCGGCGCGCATCGCGGTGCGCGCCGCCGAGGAGGCGCAGCGCGCCGCCGAGTTCAGCGTCGCCCGCGCGGAGCACGACCTGCGGATGGCGCGCGCCCGGATCCGCCAGCCTTCGACAGCCAGCGAGCCGTTGCGGATCGTCGCGCCGATCGACGGCGTCGTCCTGAAACGGCACCGCGAAAGCGAGGGGCTGGTCGCCGCCGGCGAGCCGCTGCTCGACCTGGGCGACCGCGACCGGCTGGAGATCGTCGCCGACTTCCTGTCCACCGACGCGGTGCGGATCTCGCCGGGGAATCGCGTACTCATGGAGCAGTGGGGTGGAGGCCGCGCGCTCGCCGGCCGCGTACGCCTCGTCGAGCCGTCGGGCTTCATGAAGATTTCCGCCCTCGGCGTCGAGGAGCAGCGCGTGAACGTCATCATCGACTTCTCGGACGCCGCGTCCGCGCGGGAGCTTGGTGACGCGTATCGCGTCGAGGTGCGCGTCGTCATCTGGGAGCGGCCCGACGCGGTGAAGGTGCCGGTCGGCAGCCTGTTCCGGCGGGGCGAGGACTGGGCCGTCTTCGTCGTGAACGACGGCCACGCCACGCTGCGCACGATCGAGGTCGGGCACATGAGCAGCAGCGAGGCCGAGGTTACGAAGGGGCTCCAGAGCGGCGACACGGTCGTCCTGCATCCTCCCGATACGCTCGAGGACGGCATGCGCGTGACGGAGCGTGGCGCCTAGCGAGCCAGCGGTGGCCGGGTATAATCTCTCCGAGCACGATGCGCGCCGGCCTGCCGCGTCCTCGCCGCGTGCGATTCCCAGGAGAAACACCATGCAACGCAGGGATTGCCTGAAGGCCATCGGTGTCGCGACCGTGGCCGCCGCGGCGCCACAGTCGGCGCTCGCATCCGCGTCAACCGGCCAGTCTTCCGGCGGCCGCGCCACGCTCCGAACCGACGTCGTCCGCCTGAAGCTCCGCCACACCTGGACGACGACGATGTCCTCGAGCGAGTACCGGGACACGCTGTTCGTGCGCTACACCCGCGACGGCATCACCGGCGTCGGCGAGGGAGCGCCCATCGTTCGGTACCACGAGGACGCGCTCGGCGGGAAGAAGGCCGTGGAAGGCCTCATGGATCTGCTCGTGTCGGCCGACCCGCTGATGTTCGACGCGCTCAGCGCGCAGATCAACGCGCGACTGGAGAACGAGTGGGCGGCAAAGGCCGCGATGGACATCGCCATCCTCGACTGGGTCGGCCAGCGCCTGGGCGTGCCGATCTACCGGCTGTTCGGGCTGGATCCCTCCAGGGCGCCGGTCACGACCTTCTCGATCGGCATCGACAAGCCAGAAGAGACGCGGCAGAAAGTACGCGAGGCGGATCCGTTCCCGGTGCTCAAGATCAAGGTCGGCCTCGACAGCGATGAAGCAACCATCGATGCCGTTCGCAGCGTCACGGACAAACCGCTGCGCGTGGATGCGAACGAAGGCTGGAAGGACCGACAGGTCGCGCTGAAGAAGATTCGCTGGCTGCAGACGCGCGGCGTGGAGTTCATCGAGCAGCCGCTGCCCGCGGCCATGCACGACGACATCCGGTGGCTGCGCGAGCGGGTCGAGATGCCGATCATCGCCGACGAGGCGTGCCTGCGGCCGTCCGACATACCGAAGCTCGCTGACGCGTACGACGGGGTGAACATCAAGCTGGACAAGGCAGGCGGCATCCTGCAGGCCTACCGCATGATCCAGATCGCGCGCGCGCTCGGCCTCAAGACGATGCTCGGCTGCATGGTGTCGAGCTCGGTGAGCGTCACCGCCGCAGCGCAGCTCTCGCCGCTGGTGGATTACGCGGATCTCGATGGCAACCTGCTGATCTCGAACGATCCCTACACGGGCGTGACGGTAGAAAAAGGCAAGCTAGTGCTGCCCGACCGGCCGGGGCTCGGGGTCAGGCCGGTCGATTAGCGAGTTCTGCGCGTCGCATCACCCCGCGGCGCTCGATTGTTCGATTACTCGCCTAGCCGATCACCCGATCACCCGATTCCCCGATCGTGCAATTACCCGATTACCCGCTTATCAGTTACCCGATTGAAACTGGTCGTCCTCCCCTGCGGCAGCACCCGGCGGACGCGCAGCAGGCGCTTGCGCAGGCTCTCGCTGAAGATGGGCGACGCGGGGTCGAGGCTGTTGCGGCGCA
>DATHTE010000068.1:0-1873 GCA_035463475.1 Vicinamibacterales bacterium | reverse complement strand
GCGGTTCATCGAGGAGCAGCGCCTGCTTCGGTCCGCGCCGTTGCCCTTCGCGGCCGAGGCGACGACGTTCGCGACGGTGTCGCCGCGCGCGCTGGTGCGGCTCGAGGGCGCCGTCTACTCAGTGCCCAGTCGCTGGGCCGGACTCGACCTCGTCGTGCGCATCGGCGCGACGACCGTGACCATCGTCGGACGTGAGGGGACGCCGATCGTGCATCCGCGGGAAGCGGTTCGGGCAGCGGTCGGTTGACTACCGGCATTACTTGGTGGAGCTCGCGCGGAAGCCGCAGGCCGAGCGCCAGGTGCTGCCCGATCTGCTGCGAGACCTCGGCGCCCCGTTTCCGGCGATCTGGGATCAGCTGCACGGCGCGCACGGTCCACGTGAGGCCGCGCGGCTTTTCGCCAAGGTGCTCGGGCAGCTCGACTCGATACGTACGGCGCGGCCGCCGTCGTGCCTGCCCTGACGCTCGCGCTCGCGACCGGCACGCCGCTGTTGCTCGCCGTCACGCCGGCGCGGTCGACACGTGCCTGTGTCGCGCTCGACGCGGTGCCCGCCCCGTTGCCCGACATTGCCGTGACCAGCGGCTGTGCCGCCGACAACGATGGCTGGCTTCTGGGCGGTGCCGCATGAGCGCCACCACGCTCGCCCGCGATCTCGTCGTCGCGCAGACGCGCGCGTTGAAATTACCAGGGGTCGCGCGCACCTTTGAGGCGCTCGCTCGTCAAGCGCGCGATGCGCATTGGCCGCATGAGGATTATCTCCTTGAGGTCCTCACCGCCGAGCAGGCGTCGCGCCACGAGTCCGTCATGCGCCAGCGGCTCCGCGAGGCGCGGTTTCCAGAGGTGAAGACGCTCGACACGTTCGACTTCACGGCGGCAGACGGCGTCAGCGCGACACAGATCCACACGCTGGCGCGCGGCGAGTGGGTCACCGCCCCCGAGAATCTGATTTTCGCCGGTCCGATCGGGACCGGCAAAACCCACCTCGCCATTGCCCTCGGCGTCGAAGCGACCAAGCAGAAACGGCGCGTGCTCTTCGCCCGTGCTGCCGACCTGGTGCGTCAGCTCCTGGAAGCGCGGGATGGACGCGAGCTCACGCGTCTGCAGCAGCGACTCCTGCGCGTCGACGTCCTCATCGTCGACGAAGTGGGATTCGTCCCATTCGAACGAGCCGGCGGCGAGCTGCTCTTTAATCTGATGACGGATCGCTACGAACGCCGGGCGACGGTCGTGACGACGAATCTCGCATTCGCCGAATGGGTCACCGTGTTTGCGAACGATGAGAAGCTCACGACGGCGCTGCTCGATCGCTTGGCGCATCACGCGACCGTGATCACCACGAAGGGGAAGAGCTACCGGATGCGCAAACGCCGGTCGTCGGGCTCCTGAAGTCCGCGATCGTCATCGAGGACCGATCGAACTCAAAACACGACCGCACAGGAGACCGTAGAAGCGACGATCGTGAGCGGGGCCAGGGTCTCGCATCCCCTCTCACATCGACTGACGAGACGGTGCGAAATGAAAATCGACGCGGCTATGGAAATGGCGCGCCTATGGAAATCACAGAACGATTTCCACAGCCGCTTGGAAATCTCGCACAGAACGCGAGATTCCCACATTCCCACAGCCGATCATCTTCGTTCAAAGGAGAAGAGCGTAGAATGAACCGCCCTCAAGTGGCTCACTTTCCGAGCGGCGTACTGGCCTACTTTCCGACCGGCGCCTCCAGCGGGTCTGGCCACCGATGCTAACCAGCTGTCTAATTTGAACTGAGGAGTGTGGCTGGGAGGCAGGGATTCGAACCCCGATAACGTGGTCCAGAGGGAGGTTTACCCGTTTCGGTCTGCTGGGTTCCGTGCTGTTTCCTGCGGTTTTT
>DATHTE010000067.1:0-49047 GCA_035463475.1 Vicinamibacterales bacterium | reverse complement strand
GGGGGCCCCGGGCTCCACCCCACCGCGCACAGTCCGCGCGGCGGGGGCCCCGGGCTCCACCCCACCGCGCCCAGTCCGCGCGGCGGGGGCCCCGGGCTGCGAGGACGTCTGCGACCGTCTGCCGCCAGCTCCGTGAGCTGGCTGTCGCCCAGAGTCTTCTCGCGCGGTCAGGCGATGCGTGTCGGCCTGACCTCCGCAGGGCTTCGCGTCACCGCCACGTCAACACAACTGCTGTTCGGTGTAAACCATGAACCCCGATCCTGACGCCTGAAGCCTACGCAATGATCTGCCCTGCTATGTAGTCCCCCGTCTGCGACGTTCCCAGCCGACCCCCCACGTCCGTCGTCACGTTCAGCGTCTGGACGGCGTCGGACACCGCCGTTTCGATGGCCGCGGCCTCGCGGATCCAGCCGACCTGTTCGAGCATCAGCGCCGCCGACAGGATGGCGCCGACCGGGTTGGCGACGTTGCGGCCCGCATACTTGGGGGCGGAGCCGTGCACCGGCTCGAACATGGACGTGCGTCCCGGATGAAGGTTGCCGGACGCGGCCATGCCGAGCCCCCCCTGCAGCTGGGCGCCCAGGTCCGTGATGATGTCGCCGAACAGGTTGTTCGTGACGATCACTTCGAACTGGCCGGGGTCCTTCACCATGAACATCGCGAGCGCGTCGATGAAGTAGTGGTCGGCGCGGATCTCGGGGTAGTCCGCCGCGACCTCACGGAACACGCGCTGCCAGAGCGCGTGCCCCTGCTGCATGGCGTTGCTCTTGTCCGCCATCGCGACGCTCTTCTGCCCCGTCGCGCGCGCGAACTCGAACGCGTGCCGGATGATCCGGTGGACCCCCTTGTACGTGTTCAGCTCCTCCTGGATCGCGATCTCGTCCGGCGTCCCCGCCTTAAAGCGCCCGCCCACGCTGACGTAGAGCCCTTCCGTGTTCTCGCGGAAGACGACGAAGTCGACGTCCTGGCGCGTGCGCCCCTTGAGCGGGCAGAGCCGATCGTCGAGCAGCTTGACGGGCCGGTAGTTCACGTACAGGTCCAGCTCGAAGCGGATGCCGAGCAGGATGTCCCGCGCGTGCCGCATGTCCGGGAGGCGCGGATCGCCGAGCGCGCCGACGAAGATTGCGTCGAACTCGTCGCGCAGCATCGTGTAGCCGTTGGCCGGCAGCGAGATGCCGGTCTGGAGGAAGTAATCGGCGCCGTACGGCAACAGCTCGAGCTGCAGCTTCCGGCCGAACACGTCGGCCGCTTTCCGCAGCACCTTCACCGCTTCCGCCGTGACGTCCTTGCCGATGCCGTCGCCGGCAATAACCGCGATTCTCATCTCATCATCAGCTGGCGCGGAACCGATCGAACCGATCGAACCTATCGAACCCGTTCAAAACTCACCGCCATTCCGAGCCCTCCCGAGACGCACAGCGTCGCGAGACCCTTCTTCGCGCGGCGCTTCGACATCTCGTGCAGCAGCGTGACCACGATGCGGGCACCGGTCGCGCCGATCGGGTGGCCGAGCGCAATCGCGCCGCCGTTGACGTTGAGGCGCTCGAGCGCGATGGGAATCTCCTTCAGCACCGCGAGGACCTGCGGCGCAAACGCCTCGTTCAGCTCGACGAGATCGAAATCGTCGATCGCAAGGCCCGTCCGCTCGAACAGCTTCCGCATCGCGGGCACCGGAGCGATCCCCATGATCCGCGGGTCCACGCCGGCGCTCGCCCAGCCGGTAATCCGTGCCATCGGCGTCAGCCCGCGCGCGTGCGCCCGTTCCTCGCTCATGACCACCACCGCGGCGCCGCCATCGGTGATGCCGGACGAAGAACCCGCGGTGACGATCCCGCGCTGCCCTTCCACGTCGCCGAACACGAGCGGGAGCCTCTGGAGCGTCTCGAGCGTCGTCCCCGGGCGCGGATGCTCGTCGCGATCGACGACGGTCTCGCGCCCTTTCCCGTCCTTCACCGTCACCGGCGCGATCTCGTCGGCGAACCGCCCGGCGGCGATCGCCGCTTCCGCCCGCCGCTGGCTCTCGAGCGCAAAAGCGTCCGAGGCCTCGCGCGTGATGCCGTAGCGCCGCGCGAGAAGCTCCGCCGTCTCCCCCATGACCATGTTGCAGACCGAGCACGTGAAGCCGTCGCGGTACATGGCGTCGACGAGCTGGAAGTCGCCCATGCGGTGGCCCCACCGCGCGTCCTCCGAGTCGATCAGGTACGGCATGCGGCTCATCGACTCGATGCCGCCGGCGAGCGCGCACTCGATCTCGCCCAGCGCGATCTCCTGCGCCGCGCTCACGATCGCCTGGAGACCGGACGCGCACGCCTTGTTGATCGTCTGCGCGGGCGTTTCGTCCGGGACCCCGGCGCGCCGCCCGACCTGCCGCGCGGGATTCGGGCCGGAGCCCGCCTGCCGGCCGTGCCCGATCCAGATGTCCTCGACCTCCACCGGCGAGATCCCGGCCGACGCCATCGCGCGCTGCGCGGCGACGGCGCCGAGCTGCGCCGGATGGACCTGGCGGAACGAACCGCCGTACCGCCCTATCGGCGTCCGCGCAGCGCTGACGATCACGACCGAGCGCACCGCCATAACCTTCGAATCATATCAACGGAAAAGACGCAGGGCGATACCGCCGCGGTCCCCTTGAAAACGCGGTGTCCAGAAATGCACACGCCCGTTGATTTCGAGGACACCCGCGGCGTGAGCTCTGTTACCCTGACCCGCAACCACTCAGCTCAATACGTCACGCGCGTCCGATGGTTCGGCACGACCCCCGTCCCGGTGCGCCCGGGACCCGGAGCGACATGTGACATACCTCGCGCAGCAAGTGGTGTCCGTGCTGCTCGTCGCCGCGCTGCCGGCGGACGGAGATCCTCTTCCACGCCTGCGGCTCTGCAGCGCATTCCTCACAGAGGCGGTCAAGGAGGCGACGGAGCGATCGCCAACCTTCCGCCAGCTCTCGGAGGACATCGAACGGTCGACGGTGATCGTGTACGCGCGTGTGGCGCGCTGCCCGCACGACGTGGATGCCTGCCTTCACTTCCTCGCGGTTTGCCCCCCGCACCGTCGAGAACGTGCAGGTGTCACTGGGGCAGATCAAGAAAGTTGATTTTGCGATGAGCGTCGCTGGGGTGGCGGAGACCGTGCAGGTGACCGCCGAGTCGCCGCTCATCGACGTCAAACAGGCGGAACGCTCCACTCACATCACCGCCGAGATGATCGAGAACCTGCCGAAAGGCCGTGACTTCTCGACGGTCGTGACGCAGGCGCCCGGCGCGAACAGCGAGCCGCGGCTCGGCGGCCTCTCGATAGACGGCGCCAGCGCTGGCGAAAACCGGTACATCATCGATGGCGCGGAGGTCACTGACCTGCGCAACGGCACGCAGGGCAAGGAGCTCATCGTCGATTTCGTCGAGCAGATCCAGGTGAAATCGTCCGGCTACACCGCGGAGTACGGCGGCGCGATGGGAGGCGTGGTCAACGTCATCACGAAGAGCGGCAGCAACGACTGGCGCGGGGACATTGGCGCCTATTACAGCGGGAGCGCGCTCCAGTCCGATGCGTACCTGGACAACACGACGGCTTGTGTTCGTCCGGCCGCAGACGCTGCGACTGTCGCCGACCAACGCCCAGGTTGCCGAATACATCGACTACAACAGCGACGAGTTCTCGCAGTGGGAGCCGGGGTTCACTCTCGGCGGCCCGATCATGCGGGATCGGCTGTGGTTCTTCGCGAGCTACCAGCCGCAGCTGCGGTCGATCGATCGGACCACGACGTTCGCCCTCGACGATTCGACGCGCACGTTCAACCGCAAGGACCGGCAGCACTTCTCCTCGAACAACCTTCGATTCCAGGCCGGAAGTCGCACGACCGGCCGGTTCGCGTTCAACGCGAGCCCGGGCCTGCGCGAGGGGCTGCTGCCCGCGCCCGCGGGATCGGACGATCCCAACGTGAGCTTCGGCATCGATCGCGAGACCCCGAACTACAGCGTGTCGGGGAACCTGGATTTCGTCGCGAACAACAAGCTGTTTTTCGGAGTTCGCGGCGGCTACTACATGAGCGATATCCACGACAAGAACGTGCACCAGGGCACGCGGTTCCTGTTCAACGGCACGACGAACATCGGCCTGGCTGGCATCAGCTACATGTGGAGCCGCTGTGGGGCAACTACTCCGGCCTGACGCAGCCTGACGAGAACGGCCGCACCAGCCGAACGTCGGCCGCCTGTTCGACTACCCGCTGATGGCGTTCAACGCGAACGGTGAGCCGGAGTACGGCGTGCTGGCCACGGACCGCCCGCATCAGTTCAAGACACAGTTCTTCTACACCGCCCCCTTCGGCACGACGGTGGGCATCAACCAGATCTTGCAGAGCGGCGTGCCCGTCACACGAGAGGCGGCGTTCATCACCGGCAGCAACTTCCCGGTTCAGTTCCTGAGCCGTGGGAGCGATTGCCGGACGCCGGTCTTCTCCCAGACGGACCTCCAGCTCCAGCACGATTTCCGTTTGATCGGCGACCAGCGCGCCACCCTGCTCGTGAACGTCCTGAACCTGTTCGATCAGGACACCGCGACGAACCGGTTCCAGACGCTCACGGCAGCGGGGCAGTCCGTGAGCGTGACCGAGTCCGAGTTCTACCGCGGCATTGATGCCGAAGCCCTCATCACCGAGCAGGGCCTCGTGCGGGATCCGCGGTTCCTCATGGACTCCGGTTTCCAGCTGCCGCGCGCAATCCGGTTCGGCGCACGCTGGAGCTTCTAGCGTTCGCCCGGATCACTCGCACGTGACGACAGTCGACACCCCGCGGGCCGGCGGCCCGCGGGGTGTTTTCATGTCCAGGAGGCCACCATCGCCATCTGCGACCGGCACACCCATGCCTACTACGGGCTGGGCAAAGCGCAGATGGCGTTGAAGCAGTACACGCGCAGGCCAATCACGCGTACGAGCGATGCCGCGGTTTGTACGAACAGGCCACCAGCGAGCGCGCGAACGCGCAGTACGCGGCGAACGAGCCGCGTCGGGATCAGATCCTGGTGCTGAAGGACACGCTGCGCTCGTACCAACAGATGCCCCCGTCACAGCATACGAGCGGACGGTCGCAACTCGCGGTCACGGAGCTGCAGGAGCAGATCCGGCAGCTCGAAGCGAAGTATCGGCAGGGCCCTGGTCGATCCGTCCCTGCGCATCCCCGCCTTCGTCTCGCTCGCCCTCGGGAGCGCCTACTTCCGCAGCAATCGCATCCAGGATGCCGAACGGGAAAATGCCGAAGGCGGCCGAACCTGAACGTTGGCGAAGGCGACGGTAGCGGTGGCTAGCAGAGCGTCCTCGCTGAACGCGGAGCGTTCATTCCCTGCCCGTCTCACGCCCGGGCGGCGCGGCCCGCGCCGGCGGTCAGGCCGTCAGCAGCATTGGATGTCCCGGCGTGGCCGGCGGTCTCCGCGGTGGAAGCCGTTGGGAACTGATTCAGCCGGCGCAGTCGATTAGCCGCGGCGCGGTTTGAGCGAGGCGGCGAATTCAGCGGTGGTCTCCACACGGATGCCGTGGCGGAGCGCGGCCAGGAAATGCCGGCGGTTGTCGGTCACGATGACGCCGGCGCCGGACGCGCGGGCGATCTCGGCAATGTGCGCGTCGTAAATGCGACCGCCCGCGACCCCCTCCTGCGCGGCGTTCCGCAGCGTGGCGGCGCGGTCGCGGGCCGGCAGGTCGTGCACCACCATCCGGCCGAACACCTCCTCGTCGACCAGGCGCACCGCGTCGGCCGGCGCCAGGCGGTATTCGGCGGGCAGCCGGGTCGACACGGAGTAGAACTCGAGACAGCAGTGCCACGCGGTGCCGGCAGCCGAGAGCTCCTTCGCCGCCACGGCGTGCATCAACGACTGGGCCGGCGCGCTCTGCGGGCCGAGGTCGATCAGGCCTCCGAGCAGCACGCTCGTGTCGAAGAAGACGTTTACGGCCACCGGTTCCGCTCTTCTTCGACCAGCGCCGCGACATCGAGCGCGGGGCGCGCCGCCGGCGGAGCGGTGGGCCTGGCCACCAGACGCCGGCCGACCCTCACCAGGCGCGGCCCCGGGGCGACGCGCTCCAGCCGGACGCCGAAGTCATCAGCCGTCACTTCGAGCTCGGTGCCGGGCGCCAGCCCCGCCCGCTCGCGAACCGGTGCGGGAATAACCACGCGTCCTGCCTTATCAATGGTGGATCTCATGGCAAAATAATACCATGGGGGATTTGGTGATTGGGTAATTGTGTGATCTGGAAGGTCATCACCAAACACCAAATCACCGAATTCTATTCTGCGCTATCGATCTGCGCGCGCTGCAGCCTCCCGCTGAAATCGATGTAGATCGACTTCCATTCCGAGAAGAGGTCGAGCGCGGCGATGCCGGACTCGCGGTGGCCGTTGCCGGTGTTCTTCGTGCCGCCGAACGGCAGGTGCACCTCCGCCCCAATCGTCGGCGCGTTGACGTAGAACAGCCCTGTGTACAGCTCCCGCATCGCCGTGAACGCGCGGTTGATGTCCTGCGTGTAGATCGACGCCGACAATCCGTACTCGACGCCGTTGCCGATGTCGATTGCCTGCTCGAGCGAGCGGCACGGGATCACCGACACGACCGGGCCGAAGATCTCCTCCCGCGCAATCCGCATCTTCGGATCGACCTCGGCGAAGATCGTCGGCTCGTGGAAGTAGCCTTTCGCGTAGGCCCCCTTGTCGAGCCGGTTGCCGCCGCACAGCAGCGTCGCTCCCTCGTTCTTGCCGATGCCGACGTAGTCCATGTCGGTCTTGAGCTGGCTCTCGCTGACCGCCGGACCCATCTGGGTCTTCTGGTCGATCCCGTCGCCGACGACGAGCGACTTCGCCCGGGCGACGAACGCCTCGAGAAACGCCTTGTACACCTTCTCGTGGACCACCACGCGGCTCGTCGCGGTGCAGCGCTGGCCGGTCGTGCCAAAGCCGCCCCAGAGGCAGCCGTCCACCGCGAGCTCGAGGTTCGCGTCATCCATGATCATGATGACGTTCTTGCCGCCCATCTCGAGGTGCACCTTCTTGAACGCCGGCGCGCACGCCTCGTTGACGTGCCGCCCCACGTCGGTCGAGCCCGTGAACGAGACGACGCGCACGTACGGGTTGTGCAGGATCGCGTCGCCCACTTCCCCGCCGCCGCCGGTGACGATGTTCACCACGCCGCGTGGGATCCCTGCCTCCTCGAGTACCTTGACGAAATTGACCGCCGAGAGCGGCGTGAGCGTCGCGGGCTTGAAGACGACGGTGTTTCCGCACACGAGGGCGGGAATGATCTTCCACGACGGGATCGCCATCGGGAAGTTCCAGGGCGTGATGATCCCGCAGACGCCGATCGGCTGCCGGATCGACATCGCGAACTTGTTGGGCAGCTCGGAGGGGGTGGTCTGGCCGAACATGCGGCGCCCCTCGCCGGCGTACAGGAAGGACATGTCGATCGCCTCCTGCACGTCCCCGCGCGTTTCCTCGAGGACCTTCCCCATTTCGCGGGTCATGTCGCGCGCGAACTGCTCCTTGCGCTCGACCAGGATCTGGGCGGCGCGGTAGATCATCTCCGCGCGCCGCGGCGCCGGGACGAGGCGCCAGCGCGCGTACGCTCGCCGCGCGGCCTCGATGGCTGTCTCCACGTCCTGCCGCGTGGACTTCTGGAAGACGCCGATGAGGTCGTCGGTATTGGCCGGGTTGCGGTTCTCGAACACCTGGCCGGACTTGGAGGAGGTCCACTCCCCGTCGATGTAGTTGTAGTAGGTGGTGGCGGTAACAGTGCCTGGCATACCTCTGAAGATATCAGGGTTCAGGACGCTTGAGGCTTCAGGCTTTCAGGTTCAGGCTTGCCCGCCGAAGCGCGCCGCCCGCGATGAGCGCGCGAAGGTGGGACTAGTCGGCGCGGCGGGCGGCGCGAAGCGTCGCGACGAAATCGCGGATAGCGCTGTGCACGTGCTCCGGCGGGTCGATGAACTCGATGCCGGTGCGATAGCCAACCCGCTCCTCCTCGAGATCGCCGATGTGGCAATGCGCGACGCGCCCCTTGACGACGACCGAGTGGTCTCCGAGCGTCAGCCTGAAATCGTGCAGCGAGTCGAGTTGCAGCGGAAACGCCGTCTCCACCTGCGCCCCGCCAATGCTGATGTCCAGGATGTTTATCGGCTGAAAGACCATCACCTCGCCGCGCAGCTCGCCCAGGATCGGGACACGCTCCCGCTCACGCTTATCGTCGTCTTCGGGGATGGGCATGCGGTTAGAGCATGCTAACAAAAGGCAAGGCCGAATGCCTAATGCCGAATGCCGAAGCGTCGAATTCGGCCTTGACGCATTCGGCATTCGGCATTGAGCAGACTACTTCGTAGTAACCCTCTCCTCTGCCCGCGGCGGGTTCACGTATGCCGAGACGAGGCTCTCGTGCCCGCCGGGGCCGATGGCCGCAACGCCGAAGACGTAGTCGTCGATCGAGACGTCAGGCAGGACCGTCTCGGTCACGTTGCCGACCACCAGTTCGTGCTCCCAGTCTGGCGTCCACGCGTGCCGCCAGAACACCCGGTAGCCGGTCGCCCCGGGGGACGGTTCCCACCTGAGACGCGCGTCGTAGCCGCTCGGCTGCCGGCCCAGCATCGGTCCTCGAGCGCCGGCCTGCGGCCGCCGACCCGTCGTGTCGCGCTGGGTGCCCTGCGGCGCTGCGCTGCCGGGGGCCTGACGGGCCTCTGCGTCGCCGGCATTCCCATTCGGCGCCGCATTGCCTTGCACACGGCCGGACGCGGCGTCGCTCGGGCTCCGCTCAGGCGCCTGGCCTGGCTGCACGCGCGGGGCGGGGGGCGCAAGGGCCATCACGGCGGCCGCGGCGGCGTTCACGCGCGCGTTACGCGCGAGGTACGCGACGTCCACCGCGTCCACGACGTCATCGACGGTGTGCTGGCGGGCGTAGTTCTCGTTGGACTCGGTGATCCGTACGCCGGCGTAGCCGTTCTGGTTGAACGCCGTGTGATCGCCGCCGCGTCCGAAGCGATCGTGCCGGGCGATCAGCCGGATCTCGTGCGAGGGATAGTAGCGGCCGCTCCACCGGCGGATGAACCGCGCGACCTGGCGCGAGGGAGAATCTTCCGGTCCTTCCGCGAACACCCTCACCGTCTCGCTGTCGATTACGCCGCGCCCGCCGAGGCTGTTCCCCACCATGTCGTTGTTCAGGACGGCCTCGACGGCGACGTTCTCCGCGGCTGCCTTCTGCGCGTGGGCCTTCGCGCCGATGAGCCCCTGCTCCTCGCCCGCGAAGGCGATGAAGACGAGAGTGGCATCGAACTCGATTCCGCTTTCCGCAAACACCCGCGCCAGCTCCATCGTCAGCACCGTGCCGCTGCCGTCGTCATTGGCGCCCGGCGCGAGGTTGTCGGCCTCGAGCCAGTTGAAGCCCTGTCCCGCGGGAGCCTTGGGGTCACGGGCCAGCGAATCGTAGTGCGCGCTGACGTAGATACGCCGCGCGCTCTTCCCGGGGAGCACCGCCATCACGTTTCGCAACTCGACATCGCGAAGGATGCGCTGCCCTTGTTTGGGGAGCTGGTACGTGTCGAAGCTGACCTGCAGCCGCGGGCTCGATCGGCGCAGTTCATCGAACATCCACTGGCGCGCCGCCCCGATGCCGCGTGTCGGTGAGTCGGCGGACGACATCGTGTTGCGCGTCTCGAACGACTGGAGCTTTCGCAGCAGTTGCTCCAGCCGCTGCTCCGATACGGCCGACAGGAGCTTCTGGATGCGCGGGTCGAGGTCGGGGGATTGGGCGCGAGCGGGCGCGGTGGCCACCGCCACCAGCACGAGTGTCAGGAGCAGAGGGAGATGGGGCAGCATTGGGTGACTCTAGCAGAAGACGCGAAGGTTCGAAGGGTTCGAAAGGTTCGAAGGGTTCGATCGGTTCCGGGTTCTGGTTCAGTCGTTCTCGTTACCGTTCTCGTTCCGGTTCCGGTTCCGGTTCCTTTCCGGTTCTTGACGCGGCTACATTTCCGCCCTACCCGCTTCCTGGCGTGCCGCTCCCAGTGCAGAACTCGCCACGTCGGCCGAAGGGACCTTGTGCAGAAACGACACTGTTATCCGGTTGCATGCCGAAAAAACGCGGAAACGCTGACCGGCATGTCTGCTGCTGTACGGGCTCGCATGGCCGACACGCTCGAAGATCTGATTGCCTGGAAGCTCGCGGACGAACTGCGCAGGGCCGTCTACGACCTGTTTTCGACCGGCCGCGCGGCAAATGACGCGCGGTTGCGATCGCAAGCCGAGGACGCGGCCAGCTCGGTGTGCCGCAATCTCTCCGAAGGGTTCTACCGCTTCAACCCCGGCGATTTCGCGCGGTATGCCCGCTACTCGGCTTCTTCGCTCGGCGAGGTGAGGGAGGTCCTCGCGGACGGAGTGGCGAGACGCTACTGGACCGAGCAGGGCGTCGCGCGCGCCTCGAATCTGGTCAAACGAACCGGCGCGGCCATCGGCCGGCTTCAGCGGTACTTGCGATCACCAGAAGCGCGCCGCAACGCCCAACGCATCCTCTCCGGAGACACCTCGCGCCCGCGCACGGGGAACGTAGAACGGGGACCTGAAGGCGAACCCTCAACGAACGCCAAGGTGACCCGTGTACGGGAACCTGAACATGAACCTGAACATGAACCTGAACATGAACCTGAAGTTGAACCTTGAACCCGGAACCCGTCGAACCGATCGAACCCTTCGAACCCTTCGAACCCTTCGAACCGGGTCTATCGAACCTTGCTATGCGCCAGGCAATCCCCCGACGGGATCCGTTCGACCGGGCCCAGCGGCGCGTGAACCTGCAGAACCTCGAACCCGAACCCGGAACCCGTCGAACCGATCGAACCCTTCGAACCCTTCGAACCGGGTCTATCGAACCTTGATATGCGCCAGATAATCCCCTGACGGGATGCGTTCGGCGCGGCCGAGCGGCGCGTTGTAGAAGTACACCCACGCCTGCTCCGTGCGCCCGTCGGTCAGCTTCACGTCCACCTTCTCGCGCACGTAAAGGCTGCGGTCGGGATCGTCGGGGCGGTAGCCTTCGATTTCGTCGAGGCCGGAGAGCGCCTTGTCCGCGTCCTTCATGCGGTAGACCTCGCCCCAGACGTGCCCCTCGGGCGCCGGCACGGCGGCGGGATAGATGCCGAGGTCGAAGAGTTCGGCGGAAATCGTGCCGCGGCCGACGAAGTCCGCGAGGTGCTCGTCGATGCCGGCGCGGTGGCGCCGGTCGAAGCCGGTCATCAACGTCCCGTAGAAGAAAACGAGGTCAGTCATGCGGCCCGGGCGGGCCGCAGTGTAACAAAAAAGGGCGGCCCCGTGTGGGGCCGCCCGGAGAACCATCGTTTGAAGCGGGTCGATTATTCGTTCGGAATCGGAGGTCTCGGGGGTTTGGGCGGTTCCGGCGGCTCCGGTGCTTCACCACGCTGACCGCGGTGTCCTTCGCCGGCCGCCTTCGCGATGAGATCGATGACTTCGGCGGGGATGGTGAACGAGAGGACCACCGAGTTGCCGCTGCCGCCGAGCTGAAGCGATTGCACGACGGCCGCCGCGCGCGGGTCCGAACCTCCCTGCAGCTTGGCAAGCGCCAGCAGCCCTCGGAACACATCGCGCAGGTTGTCCGCGGCCGCCTCGTCACGCGCCTCGGCGCGCAGGCTGCCGGAGACGCCGCCGTTGACATGGCCGGCCGCCGCGAACCACTTCACGGCCGAGAGGTGGTTGCTGACTTGCTCGGGCAGCCTCTCGCGGTGCGTCAACGCGTCGAACCGGCCCACGGCCCAGGCGTTGCTGCCGGGCTCGATGTCACCGACCAGCCGCATCATTTCCTCGTTCCCGGAAATGCTCCGGCCAGTGTGATGCGCATCGATCGCGCGCTTGATCGTGGGCTCGTCGCCGATGGCGAGGAGATCAGGTCCGAGGAACGCCAGCGCCGGCTCACCGTGGTGGCGGCCCTCCGCGCCTCGGGCCGGGCGCTCCGGGTGGCGCATCCGAACGAGCAGGCGCGCGCCGCGATATTCCTCCACGTCGCCGCCGTGCTCGCGGGCCAGCGCCTCGAGCCGCCCCTGGTTGAAGATGCCATTCGCGAGGACGATGCCTCCGCCGCCGTCAGCCGCGTCGGCTCCCATGGCCGCAATGACGTGGCGGATGTCGCGCTCGACGTCGATCCCGGTCTTCTGCTCGAACTCGCTCCGCTCGGACTCCTGGATGGGAATGGCTTCACGGAGCTTCTGGCGGAACTGCGAGTTCATGACGGCCTGTACGTCCGCGTACGCCACGACAGCGGCGTCTGCCGGCACGTAACTCAGCTCGGTGGGACCGGTGCGGGAGGCGGAGAGCGCGGGGAAACCCCCGTAATAGGCCACCAGACCGGTGCAGAGGCCCACGGCAAGCACCGCCGCCGCGCCAGCCATGAAGTACCGGGTCCGCTTCGTCATCGAATAAACCTCTGTTGGATTATACCGTTCAGACCCGTAAAAAGTTCCGTATGCGGGACTTACATGTCCGGAACCGGACGTTTTCGCCTTGCTTTCGACCGGCTCTTATTGCTCCAGCACGTATTCCTTGCGCTCGACCGTTCGCGCGGCGAGCCACAGAAAGCCGAACCAAATCACGGCCAGCCAGAACAGGCTCATGGCCAGGCTCGGGGTCTCCCGGAACAGACCCTGGAGCAGGCTGACCACCCCTTCCTGCGGCATCGCATGGGGGACCAGCGCCTGGACGTAGTAGATGATCGTGAACTTCCGCAGGTAGCCGGGAATCAGCATGGCCAGCTGCTCCCACCCGAACACGAAGATCAGCCCGGTCAGCAGGGGCCGCTTGAACTTGGCGCCGATGAACGCGAAGAACGCGCCGTAGGCCCCGAGCCCGATGGCCAGCAGCGCGAGGTCCTTGAGCAGCGGGATGAAGGCGGCGCCCAGGCTGCCGTTGATGGGGGCGACGAGCAGATAGACGATCATGACTGAGGGCAGCACCACCAGGGACGTCACGACGAAGTACGCGAGGTACTTTCCGAGGAGCACGGCGCCGCGCCGGATAGGCCGCGTGAACAGGTAGGTGATCGTCTTGTCCTCGACCTCGTCGGCGATGAGCGACGTGCCGTAGAAGATCGCCAGCAGCGGCACGATGATGCGCAGGTACAAGACCCAGATCAGCATCCCGAAGATCGCCGGACCGCCCATCGCGACCCCCTCGACGCGCGGCGCCCCGCCGAGCATCACGAGGAGGCGCAGGATGACGGCGATCACGACCGGGCCGCCAACCATGAGCGCCATGAAGATCGTGCGGCGCGACCAGAGCATCTCGCCGATCGACAGGTCGAACACCCGCAGCGCGGACGACAGGAGTCCCGGATTCTGTCTTGCCGTTGCGGTCTGGGTCGCCATCTGAATCGTCCCTGCTCTTCTCTGCTGAAGCCTGAAGCCTGGAGCCTGAAGCCTGACTACGCCTTCACCAGGTACTTGAACACCGCCTGGAGGTTGTCGTCTGGCGAGGTGACCTCGTCGATCTGGCCGAACTCGCCTGAGGCGGCCATTTCCGTCAGACGGGCGTAGAAGCTGTCCGGCCTGGCCGTCTCGATCACGACGGCCCCTTCCTCGAACCGCATGCTCAGCACGTCGTCGCGCGTGAGGAACTCGCGCGCGAGGCCGCGCGGGTCGGCGCCGTGCACGTATACGGTGTGGGGGTGCTCGTCGATCAGGTCCCGGATATGATGCACGTCCCCTTCCGCGAGGATCCTGCCGTTGTTGATCAGCAGGATGTTCGAGGTCATCGACTCGATCTCGTGGAGGATGTGACTCGAGACGACCACGCTCTTGCCGCCGCGCGCCCAGTCGCGGATCAGCCGGATGGTCTTGCGGCGCCCGATCGGATCCATGCCCGACAGCGGCTCGTCGAGGATCAGGAGCTCGGGATCGTGGACCAGCGCCTGCGCCAGCTTGACGCGTTGGCGCATGCCCTTGCTGTAGGCGCCGATCTTCTTGTTGGCCGCGTCCACCAGGTCAACGGTCTCGAGCGCCCGGCGGGCCGCCTCGTCGGCCGCGCGCTCGTCGTATCCGTTCAGCCGCACGAGCGCGGTCACCCACTCCAGGCCCGTCATGCGATCGTAGAACGCGTCCTGCTCCGGGCAGAACCCGATCCGAGAATACAACGCCGGGTTGCCCCAGATCGGCTGGCCAAGGGCGGTCACGGTGCCCTTGCTCGGTTTCAGCTGGCCCGTGATCAGCTTCAGGAACGTGGACTTGCCCGCGCCGTTCGGGCCAAGCAGTCCCGTGATGCCCGCCGGCACTGACACGGTGACGTCGTTCAGGCCGATCACCTGCCCGTACCACTTCGAGAGGTGTTCGGCGGTGATCAGGGCCGCGCCGGGCAGGCGCGGCTCCGGCGCCGCGGGCGCCGACGGTGCCGTCGCGAGCGGCTGCTCGCCGGAAGAAATCATGTGACGACCTCGACGCCGCGGACCCGCCGTTCGAGCACGGACGCGGACACCACCATCAGCGCGACGATGACCAGCAGCGAGACCACCCATGGCACCTCGTAGCGCGGCCGGATGCGGAAGATGACGTCCACGACCTGCGTCAGGTTGTCGCTGAAGGAGACCCAGGCGATGCGGGTCCCGCCGGTAATCAGCGCAAGCGCGCCGAACATCGCCTTGGTGAAGAACAGGACGCCCGCGTAGAGAATCGCCACGTAGCGCGCGCTCTTCGACAACGAAGACAACGCCAGCATCGTGAAGCTCGCCAGCAGTACCTGGAGGAGCGAGGCGAGCGTGATCGCCGGCACCAGGAACACGTTCTGGCGGACGAACTGGAAGCTGCCGGCGAACGCCACCTGCAGGAGGAGCAGCAGGATCCCGGGCACGAAGGTGACGAGCAGCAGGAACGCCGCGAGGATCGCGAGCTTGCCCGCGATGTACTCGACGCGCATCAACGGCTTCGACAGGTAGATCTGGAGCGCGTTCGCGCGGCGATCGTTGGCGATCAGCCCGGCGCCCACGTAGATCGTGACGAAGAAGACGAAGACCGACTGCTGCTCGAGGAACTCGCGGAACGTCGACACGGTCGGGCCGAACAACGAGGCCTGCGGGTAGGTCGCCGCGATGTAGATCTGCACCGCGCGGACGATGAACGGCAGCCAGGCCAGGAGCAGGAGGGCGAGAAACAGCCGCTTGCGGATCATCTGGCGGATCCCCGCCCACGCGATCACCTTCCAGGCCGAGCCGAGCGGCTCCTTCTTTCCCCCGTAGCGCCGGTAACTCTGGTCGTGTATTGGCATGGCGTGACGCGCGCGTCAGTCTTCTCCCACGGCCTTCGCGAACACGTCCTCGAGGGTCGGGAGGCTCGCGCGCAGGTGCCGGACCTGCACGCCGTGCCTGGCGGCCAGCCCGAAGATCGCCTGCTGGTCACTGCGCGCCCCGAGGCGGGGCGCTGCTTCGGCCGGCACGAACACGCGGATGGCGTCGTCGTCCGTGTTGTGGGTCTCGAGCCCCGCGCCGTGCAGCACGTTCAGGAACGCGCGCAGGTCACCCTTCACGCGCAGCTCGAACACGCGCCCGGCGGGTCCCTTCAGCTCGCCTATCGGTCCCTGCGCCACGACGACGCCCTTGTCCATGACCACGACGCGGTCGCACGTGTAATCGACGTCGGGCAGCAGGTGCGAGGAGAGAATCATGTTCACGTGCTTGCGGTGCGCGAGGTCGCGGATCAGCTCGAGCATCTCCTCGCGCCCTTTCGGGTCCATGCCGTTCGTCGGCTCGTCGAGGAACAGCAGGTCGGGGTCATGAACCAGCGCCTGCGCGAGCTTGATGCGCTGCTTCATGCCCGTCGAGTACGTCTCGAGGTTGCGATAGCGCGCCTCGCCGAGGCCGACGTAGTAGAGCACCTCGTGGGCGCGCTGCATGGCGTCGCTCGCCGGCAGACCGCCCAGCCGGCCGCAGTACCCGACGAAGGTCACTGCGTTCATGCCGGGAATGTGGCCGTCGGTCTCTGGCATGTACCCGAGCTTCGCGCGGATGTCGAGCGGCTTGTCGGCGACGTTCAGGCCGAACACGCGCATCTCGCCCGCCTCGGGCTTCACGAACCCGAGGAGCGCCTTCAGCATCGTGCTCTTGCCGGCGCCGTTGGGCCCGAGCAGTCCCACCGCCCCTTCGTGGAACGCCGCGGTCACGTCGCGCAGCGCGGGGTTCGTGCCGTAGGTCACGGTCACGCGGTCGAGCGTGACGATTGGTTCGCTCATGCCCTCAAACCTCAGTGCGGTCGGCTTTCTTCAGTGCTCGCGGGGCCCCACCCCCGCTCGCTCGCGCTCGGCGGTCCCTCGCCTTCGCTCGGGACTTCGCTCCGCCGCCTCGCGCGGGCCGCAGGCGCTCCCCCTGACCTCTCTAGATAGCTTTTACGTCACCATTCGTCACAGCGTTCCGCGCAGCCCGAGTTCGTCCGCCCGCTCGCGCATGCCGGCAATCACGTGGGTGATGTGGTCGGCGAGCGGCAGCCCCAGCTCCTCGGCCCCTTTCCGCAGGTCGTCGCGCGAGACCGCGCGCGCGAACGCCTTGTCCTTCATTCGCTTGACCACGCTCGACGCCTCGAGGTCCAGCACGCTCCTCGACGGCCGGACGAGGGCGGCGGCGGTGACGAACCCCGCCATTTCGTCGCACGCGAACAGTGTGTGTTCCAGCTTCGTCTCGCGCGCCGTGCCGGTGTGATCGGCGTGGGACAGGATCGCATGCAGCACCCACTCGGGATAGCCGGCGGCCCGCAAGTGCTCGACGCCGCGGAACGGATGGTCGTCCAGCGACGGGTACCGTTCGTAGTCGAAGTCGTGGAGCAGCGCCACGACGCCCCAGTCGGCCTCGTCCGCCCCGAACTTCCGGGCGTAATAGCGCACCGCGGCCTCGACGGCGATCATGTGCTTGCGCAGGTTTTCGTTCTGCGTCCACTCGGTCATCAGCGCCCAGGCGGCGTCGCGGTTCAGTTCCGACACGTCATTGCACCAGATTGATGAAGGTTGTGATGATCAGCGCGTTGGTGAAGTCGATGAAGAACGCGCCAACCATCGGCACCACCAGGAAGGCGCGCGGCGCGGGACCGAACTTCTCGACGATTGACTCCATGTTCGCCACGGCGTTCGGCGTCGCGCCGCGCCCGAAGCCGCAATGCCCTCCCGCCATCACCGCCGCGTCGTAGTCTCGCCCCGACCACCCCCTGCAGGCGCAGCGTTAGGGCCATCGCCGCGAACAGGAACCCGCCGACGACCGGCGCCGGAATGTTGTAACGATCCAGGACGCCGACGCGCCGGCGGATGCCGTAGCCGGCGAACAGCACCACCGACGCGAGCGCGAGCGTCTGGATCATGTCCAGGCGCACGATCAACTGGGGCACGGACGCTCCTGCAACGCGTTGCATGATATATTCGCGCGCCAGCCTGCCACAATGAGGACATGCTATGGGTGACGCCGCTCGGGCCTCCGCCGTCCCGCCGTCGGGTCCGGGGACACTCGTCCAGCTCGATACGGAATTCAAACGGGGCCTCGGCCTGTACGCCTCGACCATGATCGTCGTCGGCTCGATGATCGGCTCGGGGATCTTCATCGTGTCAGCCGAAATGGCCCGCCAGGTCGGCAGTCCCGGCTGGCTCCTGCTCGCGTGGATCATCACCGGGCTGCTCACCATCGCTGGCGCGCTCTCCTACGGCGAGCTGGCGGCGATGATGCCGCGCTCCGGGGGCCAGTACGTGTTCCTCCGCGAGGCGTTCTCACCGGTGGCAGGCTTCCTGTACGGGTGGACGCTCTTCCTCGTCATCCAGACCGGCACGATTGCGGCGGTCGCCGTGGCGTTCGCGCGGTACACCGGGTACCTCTTCCCGTGGCTGGCCGAGGACAACTACCTGATTCCGCCCGTCCACCTGACGCAGGGCTATGCGCTCTCGCTCTCGACCGTGCAGTTGCTCGCGCTGCTGATGATCGCGTTCCTGACGTGGACCAACTCGCGCGGGCTCGACTGGGGCAAGGCGATCCAGAACGTGTTTACGACAGCGAAGACCGGCGCGCTCATCGCGCTGATCGCCGTGGGGCTGCTCTTCGGCTGGAACCAGCTGGCAGTCAGCACGAACTTCGGAGATCTCTGGACCGCGCGTGGGTACACCTCGATCGCACCCGGTGTGACGGCAGCGACCGCGTACGGCTTGTTCGTGGCCGTGGCCGTCGCGCAGGTGGGATCGTTGTTCTCGTCCGACGCCTGGCACAACATCGCGTTCGCCGCCGGAGAGGTGCAGGACCCGCGCCGCACCCTGCCGCTGGCGCTGTTGTTCGGCACCGTGATCGTCATCACGCTCTACGTGCTCGCGAACGTGGCCTACCTGGTGACGCTTCCGCTGCAGGCCATCCAGACCGCGCCAGCCGATCGCGTGGCGACCTCGACGTTGGAAGTGATGTTCCCCGGGCTCGGCGCGACGATCATGGCGATCGGCATCATGATCTCGACCTTCGGCTGCAACAACGGGCTGATCCTGGCGGGAGCGCGCGCCTACTACGCGATGGGGCGCGACGGTCTGTTCTTCCGGCGGACCGCGACGCTCAACCAGCACAAGGTGCCGGCATGGGGACTGTTGCTGCAGGGCATCTGGGCCGCGGCGCTGGTGCTCCCGCGGACGTACAACACGACAACCGGCGCGTACGGCAATCTCTATAACGATTTGCTGACGTACGTCATCTCCGCCGCGCTGCTCTTCTACATCATGACGATCACGGGCCTGATCCGCCTGCGCTTCACCCGGCCGGACGTCGAACGGCCGTACCGGGCGTTCGGCTACCCGGTCCTGCCGGCGCTCTACATCCTGGGCGCGGGGACGATCCTCGCCGTGCTGTTCACGTACCAGACCGCAACGACCTGGCCAGGGCTCGTGATCATCCTCACGGGCCTGCCGGTGTATTTCCTTTGGCACGGGAAACAGACCAGACGTCGATAGGGTTCGAAGGGTTCGAAGGGTTCGAAGGGTTCGACGGGTTCGACGGGTTCCGGGTTCGAGTTCCGGTTCGGTTCGGGATTCGCCGCGCTCGCACCGAACCCGAACCTTGAACCTGTCGAACCCTTCGAACCCTTCGAACCCCTCGAACCCTTCGAACCCCTCGACCTACTCGATCTTCTTGAGCTCCACCCGCCGGTTCCTGGCCCGCCCTTCTTCCGTGGCGTTGTCCGCGACGGGCACGGCGTCACCGTAACCCCTGGACGTCAGCCGCGCGCTAGCGATGCCGTTCTTCGCCAGCCACGCGGCAACGGCCGCGGCCCGCTGTTCGGAGAGCGCCTGGTTCGAGGCTTTCGAGCCGACGCTGTCCGTGTGGCCCTGCACTTCAAAGCGCCAGTCTGCCTGCTGCTGCATCAGCGACAGCACTTCCTGCAGCACCTTCTCCGAGCCCGACGTGATCGTCGCCTTGCCGGTGTCGAAGTTGATGCCATAGACCGCCACCGACCCGGTCTTTTCTATCTCGGCCGCCATCGACGAGGCATCGGCGACCTGCTCCTGTTTCATCTTTTCGACGAGGACGGTGAGTTGCCTGTATTGCGGATAGTCGCCGGGAGACGTGGCGACCTGGATCCACTGCGTCCCCTTGCGCGCGCTGACGATCGGCCACTCGTCGTAGTCCGGCCCGCCATAGACGATGGTGAACCCCGCCTTGCGCAGTGCGGCTTCCGCATTGCGCTGGATCTGCAGGAGCGACAGCTTCTCGGGGCAGACGTACCGCATCTGCTCGACCTTGCCTTCGAGCTTGAGCATCTGCCTCTCCCCTTCCTGCCAGGGGCCTGTCCACACTTCGGCGGCGTCGAACTCCTTGGACTCGCACTCCGCGATCGCGCAGCCCGGCATGCGCGTGAGAATCGGAGAGTCCTTGCAGCCTTCCGCGTCCCCTTCCTCCGGAGCCTGAGCGAGGGCGGGAGCAGTTGCGGACATCAGCAGGATGACGAGCGGGATCAGCCATTTCATAAGAGCTCCTTCCTGGGTTCCGGCCAGCCCTCGCGGCGGAGCATCTCGGCCGCCTTGCGAATGATCGCGGTCGCCTTCGGCGTGAGTCCGAACTGTTCGAGACGCTCGGGGTCCGCGAGCACGACATCGGCTACGTCCGACCCGTGTTGCAACTGGCCCCCGACGGGGCGGCAAAGATAATCGATGAGTACAAAGTGGTAACGCACTTTCCGGTGCTCGTCCAGCAGAATGCGGTCGAACACTTCGATCACGGGCCCCACGTCCACGGCGAGGCCGGTCTCCTCGAGGATCTCGCGCGCGGTTCCCGCCTCCAGCGTCTCGCCGACTTCCAGCGTCCCGCCCGGCAGGCTCCATTGCCCGGCGAGCGGCTCGAATCGACGTTTGATCAGAACCACCTCCGAGCCGACGAAGATCACCGCCCCAACTCCGACGATCGGCCGCGAGGGATAGCGTCGCGATCCGCGGGATGGGGGCGGCGGCGCCGGCAGGTCGGGCGCGGCGTCGTCGCCGGCAGGCTGGACCACGGATCGCTGCTGCTCGATCCGTCCGTCAGGACCGAGATAGAAATGCGTGTACCCCGTGAGAAGGTGGGCTTCGTGGCGCCCGTCCGCGGGCGCGCGCTCCCGCAGACCGCCGACCCATTCCGCGTGCACCCATCCACGTCCGGTTTCCAGCCGCGCCAGCGTCCGGATCCTCAGGAACATGCCCCCGTCGAGCGCTCCTTCGTGCTGCTCGAAGAAATGCTGCAGCTCGCGCGCAATCGCGTCGCTCCGCTGCACGGTGGGAGACGGCGCGGGCTTGAGGGGAACGCCGTCGGTCTCGCATGCGTCGGCGTAGAAGCGGCCGAGCGCCGTGGCATCCGCGGCGTTGAACGCACGGACGAAGTCCCGCACGCGATCGAGATGGTCGCCGCTCATTCCCCGGCGCGGCCTTCCCCCATCACCTTCACGACGACCCGCTTGCGGCGCTGGCCGTCGAACTCGGCGTAGAAGACCTGCTCCCACGGGCCCAGATCGAGCTTGCCGCCCGTGATCGGAAGGATGACCTGGTGCCCCATCAAGGTGCGTTTGAGATGCGCGTCCGCGTTGTCCTCGCCGGTCTGATGGTGCCGATAGTCAGGCCTGGCCGGCGCGAGCTGTTCGAGCCAGACCTCGAAGTCGTGGATCAGGCCGTCCTCCCAATCGTTGACATACACGGCCGCGGTGATGTGCATGGCGGAGACGAGCACCATGCCGTCGTGCACGCCGCTCTTGCGCACGATCTCGGCGATCTCGTCGGTAATCCTGACGAACTCCCGCCGCTGCTTCGTGTTGAACCAAAGGTAGTCGGTGTGGACCATAGCAATGCCGAATGCCGTGAGCGCTCCCTGAACCCTGAACCCTGGAATCCTGTTCAGAGATCGAGGCTCGCTTCCGCGTTGAAGTCGAGCGCGCCTCGCGCGCCGCCAGCGAGCCGGCGCAGCCCGGCCGCGGCGATCATGGCCGCGTTGTCGGTGGACAGCGGCAGGCTCGGCACGAACACCGGGAGCCCGATGCGCTGGCCGCGCGCCGCGGCGTCGGCCCGCAGTCGGCTGTTCGCCGAGACTCCCCCGGCGATGCCGACGCTCCTGGCCCCGAGCCATGCGGCGGCGTCGAAGGTCCGATCGAGGAGCGCCTGCACCACCACGCGCTGGAAGCTGGCGCACAGGTCCGCGATCTGCTGCGGCGAGAGCGCGCGGGCAGGATCCTCTCCTTCGGGGACCAGCCGCAGGACTTCACGTCGCATGGCGGTCTTGAGCCCGCTGAAGCTGAAGTCGGTCTTCAGTTCCATCGCCCGGGGCAGCAGCCCCGCCGGCGGCGTCATCGCGGGCGCGACGCGATCGCGGTGCGTGATGCGCGTGACGGGCAGGTCGTAAGCGCGATCGTTCCCTTCGCGTGCCAGCCTGTCCACCACCGGTCCGCCCGGGTACCCGAGGCCGAGCAGCTTCGCCACCTTGTCGTAGGCCTCCCCCGCCGCGTCGTCCCGGGTGCGGCCCACCAGTTGGTACTCCCCGGGCTGGCGCACGGAGTACAGGCTCGTGTGCCCGCCTGAGACGACGAGCACGGCGGCGGGAAGGGGCAGCGGCCCGTTGTGAAGGAACAGGGACTCGATGTGCCCGGCCAGGTGATGGACCGGCACCACGGGCCGGCCGCGCGCGAACCCGGCGGCCTTGGCGAACGACACGCCGACGAGCAGCGAGCCGACGAGCCCGGGGCCTTGCGTCACGGCGATCGCGTCGATGTCGGCCCACCCCGCTCCCGCTTCGCCGAACGCGCGTTCGACCACGCCGCAGATATCGCGGATGTGCTGGCGCGAGGCGAGCTCCGGCACGACGCCGCCCCACTCGCGGTGGATGGCCGCCTGCGACGCGATCACGTTGGACCGGATTGTCCAGGGCAGTCCCCCGCCGTCCGCCGCGGCCACGACCGCCGCGGAGGTTTCGTCGCAGGAGGTCTCGATCCCGAGAACGTTCATGTGCGCAGCAGCGAGGCGTCCGCCGTGCTCTTCAGGGTCTCGATGTACGGCGGATGGAAGATGCCACGCTCGGTGATGATGCCGGTGATGTACCGGTGCGGAGTCACGTCGAACGCCGGGTTGCGGATCCGCGCGCCTTCCGGCGTGAGGCGCGATGATCCGATGTGGGTCACCTCGCGCTGGTCGCGTTCCTCGATCGGAATGTGCGCGCCGTCCGGCGTGGCGAGATCGATCGTGGAGATCGGGGCGGCGACGTAGAACGGGATGTTGTGCTCGCGCGCGAGCACCGCCACCGTGTAGGTACCGATCTTGTTGGCGACGTCGCCGTTCGCCGCGATCCGGTCGGCGCCAACGATCACGATGTCGATGTCCCCCGCGCGCATCAGCGGTCCGGCCATCGACTCGGTGATCACCGTCGTCTCGATCCCGTCGCGGACGAGTTCCCACGCCGTGAGGCGCGCTCCCTGAAGGAACGGACGCGTCTCGTCGGCGTAGACGGCGATCTTCTTCCCCTTCTCGACCGCGGCGCGGATCACCCCGAGCGCCGACCCGTACCCCGCGGTCGCCAGTGCGCCGGCGTTGCAGTGCGTGAGCACGCGCGCGCGCTCGGGAACGATCGTGGCGCCGTGGTGTCCCATGGCGCGGCAGCTCTCGACGTCCTCGTCGTGGATGCGCCGCGCCTCGCGCTCGAGCCGTGCGGCCAGCTCCTCCGGGGACTCGCCCGCCTGGGCCCCTTCGGCGAAGGCCCGCTTCATGCGCGTGATGGCCCAGAAGAGGTTCACGGCCGTCGGGCGGGTCGCCGACATCACGTCGCAGATCTTCTGAAACTCCACCGCGAGCTGCGTCGTCCCCTTCGCCTTGCTGCGCTTGACGCCCAGCGCGACGCCCATGGCGGCGGCGACCCCGATCGCCGGCGCGCCGCGGATGATCATCGTGCGGATCGCCTTGGCGACCTCCTGGGCCGTGCGGCAGCGCACGTAGATTTCCTGCGCCGGCAGCTTGCGCTGGTCCACCATCACGATCGTGTCGTCCTGCCACTCAATAGTCGGGAGCATAGGAGAAGGCAATGATAATCCTGTCGGCCTTCAGCGTTCAGGCTTCAGGCCTCAGGATTCAGGAAGCGGCCATCGAAGGGCTTCGGGAACAGCTCAGAAAGCCGGTACCGTGCCGTGACCCCCTGCAGGTTCGCAAGCACCAGTTCGATGTCGCCGCAGAACTCCCACAAGAGCTGCCGGCACGCGCCGCACGGTGGCGTTGGCTCGGCGGTATCCGCGACGACGACGACGCGGCTGAACATGCGGTGCCCATCGGCGATCGCCTTGAACAACGCGACCCGCTCCGCGCACATGGTGAGGCCGTAAGACGCGTTCTCCACGTTGCAGCCGGCGGCGACGCGCCCGTCGGCCGTCTCGAGGGCCGCCCCGACCTTGAACCCGGAGTACGGCGCATGCGCGCGTTCGCGCGCGGCGCGCGCCGACTCGAGCAGCCGCGCGTCGGCGTCAGATGCGTCCAATGATCTCCTCCACCAGCGTTCCGAACGCTGTGCGGACGCGGCCGGCGGTCGCCATGACCTCGGCGTGGTCGAGCGGCTGCGGCAGCACGCCCGCGGCCATGTTGGTGATGCACGAGATGCCGAGCACTTCCACGCTCATGTGCCGCGCCACGATCGCTTCCGGGACGGTGGACATGCCAACCGCGTCGGCGCCGATCGCCCGAAGGTACCGGATCTCGGCGGGGGTCTCGTAGCTGGGGCCGCGCAACGCGGCATAGACGCCGTGCACCACCGCCACGCCCGTTGCCGCCGACGCCGCGTCGGCGATCTCGCGCAGCCGCCGCGCGTAGACGTCGGACATATCGGGAAACCGCGGCCCGAACCGCTCGTCGTTCGGTCCTGCAAGGGGGTTGTCGCCCATCAGGTTGATGTGGTCGTCCACCACCATCAGCGAACCCGGCGCGAAGGCGGTATTCACCCCTCCGGCGGCGTTGGTGAGGATCAACGCGCGGACGCCGAGCGTGGCCATCACGCGGGCGGCGAACGTCACCGTCCGGAGGTCGTGCCCTTCGTAGAAGTGCACGCGCCCGGAGAGCGCCGCCACCGTCCTTCCGCGGAGGCTGCCCGCGATGAGCCGCCCCGCGTGGCCGATGACGCGCGAGGCCGGCCAGTGCGGGATCTCCTCGTACGGGATCGTGGTGGTGTCCCGCAGGCGCTCGGCGAAATCACCGAGGCCGGACCCGAGGACGACCGCGATCCCCGGCTCCACGCGCGCGTGCCGCAGGAACCGGCCGGCCTCACTCACTCGATCGAAGTGCTCGGTCATAAGAAGATGGGGTCAGACCCCATTTTTTCGAAAAACGTAAATGGGATCTGACCCCTTTACATCAGAATCGCCGCCAGGGACGCGTTGATCAGCGTCGCGATGAAACCGCCCAGCAGCGCGCGTGAGCCGAGCCGCGCCAGGTCGCCGCGGCGGCTCGGCGCCATCCCGCCGATGCCCCCCAGCTGGATGCCGATCGACGCGAAATTCGCAAAGCCCGTCAGCGCAAACGTGGCGAGTGTATACGCGCGCGGCGAGATGTCACGGTACTCCCCCGTGAGCTTCACGTAGGCGACGAACTCGTTCGCGACCAGCTTCGTGCCGAGCAGGTCCGCCACCTCGGGCACGTCGGCGCGCGGCACGCCCATCAGGACCGCGACCGGCGCGAACACGAAGCCGAACACCCGCGCGAGCGACAGCCCCTCGTGGAGCCGGCCGAGCACGTAATCGAACAGCGCGATGAACGCGAGAAACGCGATGAGCATCGCCGCGACGTTCAGGGCGAGCGTCATGCCGTCGGAGGCGCCGGCGGCGGCCGCGTCGATGACGTTGGTGTGCGCGCGCTCGACCTGAACGCGCACCTCGCCCCGCGTGACCGGCTCGTCCTGCTCCGGAAACAGGATCTTCGCCAGGTACAGCCCGCACGGCGCGGCCATCACGCTGGTCGTCAGGATCGCGACGGGATCGGCGCCGAGGCTGATGTACACCGCCATGACGCCCCCGGAGATCGTCGCCATGCCGCCGACCATCAGCGCGAGCAGCTCCGACTGCGTCATCATCGGCACGTACGGCTTCACGATGATGGGCGCCTCCGTCTGGCCCATGAAGACGTTCGCCACGGCGGACAGCGTCTCGGCGCCGCTCGTGCGCATCAGGTACATCATCGCCCGCGCGAACATCCGGACGATGAACTGCAGCACGCCAAAGTAATACAGCACCGTGAAGAACGACGCGACGAAGATGATCGTCGGAAGCGCGGTGAACGCGAACACGAACCCGTTGCCGAACACGCGGTTCATCGCGGTCTGATCGGCGAGCGGCCCGAAAACGAAGGTGGACCCGGCGTTGGTGAACTCGAGGAACTGCTTGACGACGTTCCCGACCCACGTGAACGCGGCGTACCCGGGGCGGGTGCCCGCGATCTCCACCTTCAGGATCAGCAGCGCGAGCCCGAGCTGCAGCGCCATGCCCCAGGCGACCGTCCGCCAGTTCACCGCCCGGAGGTTGGTCGAGCAGGCCGCGATGATCCCGACGAAACAGATGATTCCGAAAAAGGCCTGGAGCCGGTCATTGATGACGTCGCGCAGCAGGAACGCGGCGACCGCCAGCCCGACGGCGACGAGCGCCGCGGCGACGCGGAGCGGCCGGTCCCCGGGGGACGCCGGGGCGGGAACGGGTTGAGCGGGCGCGGCAGTCATGCGGCGACGAGCCTCCAGTAGTGTCCGGTGGTCAGGCGGTGATCTCGCCGAGGATCAACGGCGCGGCCGCCGGCGCCGCGTCGCCGATGACGATGGCGTTGGCCGCGACCGCCGCGGCGTCTGCGAGCCTGCGCCCGTCGCGATAATGCAGCTCGAGGACGGGCTCGCCCACGTCAACGCGATCTCCCGGCCGCGCGCGGACCATGATCCCGACGCCGGGATCCACGCGATCGGCGGCGGTCTCGCGGCCGGCCCCGAGGAGCATCGACGCGCGTCCCACCTGGAACGCGTCGAGCGACGCGAGATAGCCCTCGCGCGGCGCCGCCACGACGTGACATTCCGGCGCGGCCGGCAACAGCCCGTAATCGTCCACGACGCGCGGATCGCCTCCCTGCTGCGCGACCATGCGGCGGAACCGGTCGAGCCCTTCCCCGGAGGTGAGCGCGCGCCGGACGCGCGCTTCCGCCTCGCTCATGTCGGAGCTGATGCCGGCGAGCACCAGCATGCGCGCCGCGAGCACCACCGAGAGGCGCTCGAGGTCCTCCGGGCCCAGGCCCTTCAGGGTTTCAATCGCCTCCACGACCTCGTTTGCGTTCCCGACGGCGCGCCCGAGCGGCGCGTCCATCGCCGTGAGGTACGCGTGGGTCCGCAGGCCCGACGCGCGCCCGATCGCGACCAGCGCCGTCGCCAGCGCGCGCGCCTCCGCTTCCGATTTCATGAACGCGCCGCGCCCCGCCTTGACGTCGAGCACGAGCGCGTCGATCCCCTCGGCGATCTTCTTGCTCATGATCGATCCGCAGATCAGCGGAATGCTCTCGACCGTGGCCGTCACGTCGCGCAGCGCGTACAGCTTCTTGTCGGCCGGCGCGATCCGCGGCGTTTGCTGGATCATCGCGAGGCCCGTCGCGGCGAGGGCGGCGCGCATCTCGTCGAGCGTGAGGTCCAGCCGGAACCCCGGGATCGCCTCGAGCTTGTCCACCGTGCCGCCGGTGTGCCCGAGGCCGCGCCCCGACATCATCGGCACGATCGCGCCGCACGCGGCGGCGAGCGGCGCGAGCACCAGCGACGTCTTGTCCCCCACGCCCCCGGTGCTGTGCTTGTCCACCTTCACGCCAGGGATGCCAGTCAGGTCGGCGCGCTCCCCGGAGCGCACCATCGCGTCGGTGAGCCACGCGGTCTCCTGCTCGTTCAGGCCGCGCAGGAAGGCCGCCATGAGAAACGCGGCCGCCTGGTAGTCGGGGATCGAACCCTCGGTGACGCCAGCGATCAAGAACGCGATCTGCTGCCTGGTGAGCGCGCCGCCGTCACGCTTGTGGCGGATGATATCGGAGGCGTGCATGCGGGAATGCTGAGTATAATCCATTCATCACCTTCGACATGGCAGACGCCGCAACCTCCGGCATGTCGCGGCTGGTGCCCGGGCTGGCGCGCGCGATCGTGGCCGCCGCACGGGCCCGAGCGCTCTATCCCGGTGAACACCCGGCGGTGACCGCCGCCCTGGCGCGCCTGGAGGCGGCGCTGGCCGAGGCGGTCCACGACGAGCCGTTGTCGCTCGGGATCACCCCGGACGCCCTGGTCCCCGACGGCGCGGAACCGCTCCGCGAAGGTCCCGCGGGCGAAGCCGCCGCCATGCTGCACGCGCGCGACGTCCTGCGGCTGGTCTTCGCGCCGGCGCTCGACACGGCGGTCGTCCACGCCTTCGTCGACCTGATCGCCGCCGATCCCGCGGCGCTGCGGGAGCGCGGCGGTCCGGCGGGCGTCTGGCGCGAGCACGGGCTGGCCGGCATCGCGATCACGCAGGTGGACTACGAGAAGGTCCTCGAGGACCGCGAAGCCACGCCGGTCGCGTCACGCCGCGACGACGTGTGGCAGGCGATCGTCCGGTCGGTCCTCCAGCGGCGGAAAGTACTCGACGAGAACATGCAGCGCCGGCTGCTCGCCATAGCGGGGGATCCCGGCGCCATCGGCGAGCTGGCGAAGGAGATCATGGCGCCGAGCTGCACGCCGGACGGCTCGCCGCTGGTGATGACGCAGGCCGCCGCCGTCGTGGCCGCCTACAACCACCTCCACGACATCGTCGCGGTGCTGGCGCCGGACCGGCGCGAAGAGATGTTCCGGAACCTCGCGATCGCGACCGCGCAGCTCGACCCGCGCGTGGTGATGCAGATGATGCGGGGCGCCCTCGAGGCCGATTCGCCGGAAGCGTCGCCCGCCGGCGCTCCGGACACGGGCGTCGTGGTCATGAAGGGGGTCGCCGCGGCGTTCGACGACATGAACGTCGCGCAGCTGCTGGCGACGACGCTCGCGCTCGAGGGTCAGGCGTCGGCGCGCCTGGCGTCCGTGTTCGAGGCCATCGCGCCGGACGAGGAGCGCCGCCGCCGCGTGCTTCGGCTCACCCGCGGCCTCCTCCACGGGACCCCGGCCGGGAAGCGCGGCGGGTTCGAGGCAATGTGGCAGTCGATGGAAACGCTGCTCCTGACGTACAACGAGCGGCCTTTCGTGTCGAACGACTATCGCGCGGCGCTCGATCACATCGGGGCGCGCGCGGATCGCATGGCCGCCGCAGAACTGCCGCCGGAGCTGGAGGAGTGGCTCCAGACGCTCGATCAGGACAACGTGCGGCGCCTCTCGGTCACCCTGCTCATCGACCTGCTGAACCTCGAAACCGACGCGGCGCGCGCCCCGGTGCTGGCCGCGGATCTCTGCGCGCTCGCCGAGGACATGTTGATGGCGGGCGACTACGAAGCGGCGGCCGACATCGCCGTCGCGCTCTCTTCCCGCGCCGCCGACCGGCGCGCCGTCACACGCGAAGCCTGCCGGGTCGCGCTCGATCAGCTCGGGTCCGCCCTGCCGGTGCGCGAGACCGTGGCGCTCCTGGAGGGCATGGACGAGGCGCACTACGCGCAGGTCCGCCGGTTCTGCACCGCGGTTGGCGCCGCGGTGGTCGAGAGCCTGCGCGGGCCGATCGCGTTCGAGGATGGGCGCGACACGCGGGCACGCACGCGCGCGTCCGAAACGATCATCGGCTTCGGCGCCGCGGCGGTCGGTCGCCTTGCGCCGCTGACCGGCAGCCCGCAGTGGCACGTGCAGCGCAACGCGTGCGAGCTGCTCGAGGCGATTGCCTCGCCCGAGGCCGTGCCGCTCCTGCAGCCGCTGCTGCGCGGCAGCGACCCGCGCGTCCTGCGGCAGGCGGTCAAAGCGCTCTCGAACATCGACGACCCGGTGGCCGCGCGGGCCATCCACACCGTGCTGCGCGCGGCGACCGGGGAGGCGCGGCAGGCAGTCGTGTCCGCGCTCGCGTCGGAGAAGGACCCGCGCGTCGTGCCGCTGCTGGCGCGCATCCTCTCGGAGAGCGACCCCCTCGGAGTGGACCACGGCGTGGTGCTCGAGACGCTCCACGCCCTCGGCATGTTCGGCGAGGTCGTCACGCCGCCGGCCGTGAACGCCGTCGCCGGCGTCATGCGCCGGCGACGATGGTTCGCCCGGCGGAAGGCGCGGGCGCTGGCCGAGACGTCGCTCGCGACCCTGCGGCGCGTAGGCACCCCCGAAGCGCAGCGTGCCCTCGCGGACGCGGCACAGAAAGGGGACCGCCTGCTGCGGCGCCTCGCGGCCGGGCAGGCCTGACCGATGTCGAACCTCGAGCAGTCCGAGGAACTCGTCCGGCGCCTCGCGGCGGCGGCTCGCGCGTCGGCGCTGTATGCCCCGTCCCACCCCCTGGTGCTGCGCGGCATCGACGCGCTGGCAGACAGCTGCGGGCGCGCGCTGCAGCAGTCCGAGCAGCTCGTCATCGGCTTTGTCGGGGACGACCTCGTCGTGGACGGCCAGCGGCTGACGCGCAACGCCGCGTCGCTCGCCGGCTTCGTGCGCGAACTGCGCGGCCGGGAGGTCGAGAAGATCACTTTTTCGCGTGGCGTCAGCCGCGACGACGTGCGGACGTTCGTCGCGCAGCTTGCCGACCGCACAACCCCCGAGCCGCTCGCGGCACGCCTCGAGCGGAGCGGGCTGCAGCGGATCACGATCGGCAGGATCGTGCTGCCGCCGGAGGACGAGGAGGACGTCGGGATCGCGGCGGCGCAGCGGCTCTACGGCGCCGCCGTGCGGACGGCCGAGACGCTGTGGGAATCGGCGAAGGCCGGCGAGAAGCCCGACCCGGCCGCCGCCCGGACGATCATCAACAGCCTCGCGCGGCTGGTCACGCACGACTCCACCTCGCTCGTCGCGCTGACCTCGCTCAAGAAGTACGACAACTACACCTACACGCACATGGTCAACGTGGCCGTGCTCGCGATGGCGCTCGCCCGCTCGCTCAGCCTGGAGGGAGCGATGCTCCGCGAATTCGGGTTCGCGGCCCTGATGCACGACATCGGCAAGGTGTACACGCCGCTCGAGGTGCTCAACAAGCCCGATCGGCTGACGCGCGAAGAGTTCGACGTCATGAAGCGGCACGTGGTGGACGGCGCGCACATCCTGCGCCGTACGCCGGAGGTGCCCGCGCTCGCGCCGGTCGTCGCGTTCGAGCACCACCTGAAGCAGGATCTCACCGGGTATCCGGAGAACGTCGGCGGACGCCGGCTGAACCTGTGCACGATGGTGGTCAGCGTGGTGGACGTGTTCGACGCGCTGCGCAGCAATCGCATCTACCGGCACGGGCTGCCAACCGAGCGCGTCAAGGCGATCATGGCGCAGCAGGACGGCACCGCTTTCAACCCCACGCTCCTGCGGCGGTTCATCAATCTCATGGGCATGTACCCGGTCGGGACGCTCGTCCGGATGAACACCGAGGAACTCGGGGTCGTGACGCACGAGCATCCGGGGGATCCGTTCCGGCCGCAGGTGAAGGTCATTCGAGACGGACGCGGGGCGGTGGTCAGCGAACCGTTCCTGGTCAACACGTGGGAGCGCGACGCGCGCGGCGATGTTCCGTGGGCCGTCGTCGAAGCGCTGGACGCGGAGCCGCTCGGAATCGACCCGCTCTCATACCTCAACGCGGAGGGGAGGAATTGACCGCGACACACCAGCCGCTCTCACCCGAGCTGAGCCAAACGCTCACGGAGTTCGCGCGCGCCTGCAAGGCGGCGGCGCGTGCGGTTTCCCTCTATCCCCCGGCGCACCCGGCGATCGGCCAGACGCTGGGCAAGCTCGTGGAGGTGACGGATCGCGCGACAGCGGGGGGCGCCTTCGCGATGGAGATCAGGCCCTCCGGGATCCTCATCGGCGGCGCCGCGCCGGCCAAGCCGGATGGCGCGATTGGCGAGCTGGCGGCGCTCCTCAACCAGCACCTGATTGGCCGTCTCGTTCTGCAGGGAGGCGCGGACCAGCAGACCTGGCGCGGCCTCCTGATGCTGCTCGCGCGCCCCCACGAGGACAACCGGCGCGACGGCGGCATCGAGCTGCTCTGGAGCCGCAGCGGCGGGCCGAGCATCGAGCTCCACGAGATCGACTACGCCGAGGTCCTGCGGGAGCGCGCGGGAGACGCTGCGGTCATCGACGATGTCATCGCCGCGTGCCTGAAGGGCACTCCGCGGCTCGAGCTCGACGAAGAGAGCATGCGGGCGCTCCTGGGCATCGTGAACGACCCCGAGAAGCTCCGCGCGCTGCTCGCCAAGCTCGATGAAGCGACCGCGGCGGAAGGCCGCGCTGCGCACGCGAGCGCCTTCCTGAAACTGCTGAAGGGTCTCGCCGAGTACGTCGCCAGGAGCCATCCCGACCAGCTCGAAGGCGTGCTCAAGACGATGGCGGACGCCGCGGGCAGCCTGAGCGCCGACGCGATGGTGAGCCTGCTCGCGCAGCGCATGACGGCGGAGGCGCAGGCCGGCGCGCTCGACGTGGTCGATGCCGTCGTCGATCGCATCAGCGACCCGGCGATTGCCGGGTTCGTCGCCGGGTCGGTCATCGACGAGCATGGCGCGACCGACCGCCTGGCGCAGGCGTTCGGAACCCTCGTGCCGGAGAGCGATCGCAAGCGGCAGCTGCTCGCGCTGGCCGAGGAACAAGTCGCGCAGTCCCCGCTCGGCCACGAGGAAACGTTCGAGGAGCTGTGGGACCGTGTCGAGAAGATGCTGACCACGTACAGCGATCAGCGGTACGTCTCAGACGATTACGCGCGCGAGCTGTCGGGATCGCGCGCTCGCGCGCTCGAGGTCGAGAAGACGAGCGACGATCCGCCGGACCGCATCGCCGGCTGGGTGGCGACGGTCAGCGACGCGGCGCTGCGCGACCTCGACATGCAGCTGCTGACCGACCTGCTGATGGTCGAGACCGACCCGGCCCGCTGGCGCGACGTCGCCGAGAGCGTCATCGTCCACCTGGACGACCTCGCGCGAGTCGGGCAGCTGGAAGAGGGATGGCGGCTCGCCGAGCTGATTGTCAACGAGTGCACGCGGGAGGGCTCGCCGCGCGCCACGCAGTCGGGGCCCGTCCTGGCTCGGCTCGCGCGCAGCGGGCTGTTGCGCCAGGCCGCGACGGCGCTCCGCACCGCGTCCGACCAGGACTACGGGCGATTCAACCGGATGGCGCACCTGATCGGTCCGGCAGTGATAGGCCCGCTCACCGAGACGCTGGCCGGAGAACAGGACCCGAAGGCGCGCCGCCGCCTCCGCGAGACGCTGATCGCGTTCGGCAGGAGCGGCCGCGCCGCCGTCCAGGAACTGCTGAACGCGCCGACGTGGGAGGTGCGCCGGACGGCGGCGTACCTGCTGAGCGAGTTCGGCGGGACGGAGGACGTCGCCGCGATCGAGCCGCTGCTGACCGATCGCGAGCCGCGCGTGCAGCGGGAAGGCCTGCGCGTCATCGTGCACGGCGGCGGAGAACGTGCGTTCGAGCTCGTCGCGCGCGTGCTCGCCACTCCGGGGCCGGTCCGCTCGTCGCTCGCCGGAGAGCTCGTGACGCTGAAGGACGAGCGCGCCGGACCGCTGTTCTCCTACCTGCTGCCCCGGATCGATCGGCACGCGCTTCGGCCGCTGTTTCTCGCGGCCATCGAGGCGCTCGGGTCTTGTGGCGGCACCGAGGCGGTGGAGGCGCTGAAGCACGCGTTGTACGAGGGAGACACCTGGCGCCCCTTCCAGACGCGGACGCACCGGCGCGCGGCGGCGGAGGCGCTCCGGCGTATCGGTTCCGACGGGGCCCGCGAGGTGTTGAACGAGGCGGCCGCGCACGGTCCGCGCGGCGTCTGCAGGGCCGCGCGCGCGGAGCTGAGAGGGGTGAAGTGATGGAACTCTACGAAGATCTCCTGCGCAAGCTCGCGTCCGGCATCCGGGGCGCGCAGTTGTACGCGCCGGGGCATCCAATCACGGTGCGCAACATGGAGGCGCTCGCCGACGTGCTTCGCCAGCTCCACGGCACGCACCCCTCCCTCACCGTCGGCATCGTCGGCAATCAAATCATCGTCGCGGATACGCCCATGCCCAGGGCGACCGCGCAGATGGGAGACCTGATTCGGAAGCTGAAATCACAGAGCATCGAGCGCATCGCCTTCGAGCGCGGTGTGACGATCGAACAGCTCGAGCAGTTCGTGCGGCTCGTCGCCGCCTCCGCCCAGGCGGATCAGTTCGCCGGGCTCGCGCACATCCGCGTCGGCCGCATTGCCGACGACGACCAGGTTGCCGGCATTCAGAGCGACATGGCCGCCATCCGCAAGCTGTACTCCGACGCGGTGAACGCCGCCGAGAGCGTCTGGAGCAGCGCGGAAGTCGAGGGGAAGCCGGACACGACGCTCGCCCTGCAGACCGTGGAGGGGCTCTCGGAGGCGGTCACCCAGAACCGCACCGCCCTCATCGCGCTCACCGCGATGAAGTCGTACGACAACTACACCTTCACCCACATGGTCAACGTCTCGATCCTGACCATGGGGCAGGCCCGGGCGCTCGGGATGGAAGGGCGGCTGCTCCGCGAGCTGGGGCTGTCGGGGCTGATGCACGACATCGGCAAGGTGCGCACGCCGAAGGAAGTGCTCAACAAGCCGGAGAAGCTGACCGACACCGAATTCGAAATCATGAAGCGGCACACCGTGGACGGCGCCGAAATTCTCCGCCGCACGCCCGAGATGCCGATCCTCGCGCCCGTCGTCGCGTTCGAACACCACCTGCGCATCGACGGGACGGGCTATCCGCGCGGCGCGAAGCGCAGCGCGCTGAACCTCGGCACGCAGCTCTGCAGCGTCGCCGATGTCTATGACGCGATGCGGTCCCAGCGCGCGTACCAGCAGGCCTTCCCCACCGATCGCATTCTCGCGGTCCTCAAGCGCGACGACGGCGCGCAGTTCGATCGGCACCTGGTGCGCCGGTTCACGCAGTTGCTCGGCATCTACCCGCCGGGGAACCTCGTGCGCCTCAGCACGGGCGAGGTGGCGGTCGTCGTGAAGGTGCACGCTCCCGATCCGTACCGGCCGCGCGTGCGCGTCATCGCGGATCGCGGCGGACAGCGGCTGGAGGTGCCGCTCGACCGCAATCTGTGGGACGCCAGCGACGAGCGCGGACAGCCCCTGGCGATCCAGTCGCCCATCGATCCGGCAGACTACGGGGTCGACCCATTGTCCTTCATGTAGGCTATACTCCGGCAGTCCCGCCAAGCCTGAGGATTACCATGCGCATACTCTCCGCACGCCTGCGCCATGCCGCGCTGATCTGCTGTCTGCTCGTTCCAGCGACCGCCTTCGCCCAGGGGAAAGCGGCGCCGACTCCCGAACAGTTCTTCGGCTTCAAGATGGGGACCGAGAAGAAGCTCGCCGCCTGGGATCGGATCGTCGAGTACTTCCGCGCGGTGGACCAGGCGTCCGACCGGGTCGTCGTGCAGGAACTCGGCAAGACGACGATGGGAAAGCCCTACATCATGGCGATCGTCTCGTCGCCTGACACGATCGCCAATCTGCCGGCTTACCAGGAGATGCAGAAGAAGCTCGCCGACCCGCGCCGCACCACCGAGGCGGAGGCCGCGCGCATCGCGCGCGAGGGGAAGGCGGTGCTGCTCATCGGCACGAACGTGCACTCGACCGAGATCGGCAACAGCCAGATGGTGAACGACCTGATCTACAAGCTCGCGACCGAGCAGTCTCCCTGGGTCGATCACGTGCTCAAGAACGTCGTGTTGTTGCTGATCCCGTCGCAGAACCCGGACGGCCAGCAGATGGTAGTGGACTGGTACAACAGGAACCTCGGGACGCCCCACGAGGACGCGCCGCTGCCGGAGCTGTACCACAAGTACATCGGCCACGATAACAACCGCGACAACTACATGCTCACGCAGGTGGAGACGCAGCACCTCACGCGCGTGACGTACAAGGACTGGCTACCCGAGGTGTACCTCGACAAGCACCAGATGGGCAGCAACCGGGCGCGGATCTTCGTGCCGCCGTTCAAGAACCCGCCGAATCCGAACATCGATCCGCTCGTGTGGGCCGAGACGAACCTGCTCGGACAGGCCATGGCGACCAAGCTTGCCGAAGCCGGCAAAACGGGCGTGGTGTGGGGCGAGCAGTACACCGGCTTCTGGCAGGGAGCCAACAGCACGAACCCATGGTGGCACAACATGATCGCGCTGCTCACCGAGGTCGCCAGCTCGCGCCTCGGCACGACGGTCGTGCAGGAGAAGGCGGACCCGAACCAGCCGCCCCGCGCCGACAGCGGAGCGCGCGGGGGCGGCGGCGGCGGCGGCTTTGCGGACCGCGATCCGAACGCGCCGCTGCCGGCGCCGACCGACGTGCAGTATCGGATGAACTACGTGCAGCCGTGGCTCGGCGGAGCGTGGAGCCTCGCCGACGTCGTCGAGTACCAGTTCCTGTCGGCGCTGGGCCTGCTGGAGGGCGTCGCCAACAACAAGGAGACGCTCAAGCGCAACTTCTACCTGATGAACCGGCGGACGATCGACCTCTACGCGAAGGGAGCGCCCTACGCGTACGTCATCCCCGCCGACCAGCGGGATCCCGGAGCGGTGGTGAAACTCGTGCGCCTCATCCAGGCCGAGGCGGGCGAGGTGCAGCGTGCGGAGGCGCCGTTCACGGTGGACGGTCGATCGTATCCGGCCGGCACGTACGTAGCGGTGCTCGCGCAGCCGTTCGGCCGGTGGATCAAGGACCTGCTGGAGCCGCAGCAGTACCCGGACATCCGCTGGCCGTTCGCCAGCGCGCCGATCGACCGGCCGTACGACGTCAGCGCGTGGTCGCTGGGCATGCTGATGGGGGTGGACACGATCCGCGTCGACGCGCCGTTCCAGGCAAAGCTGTCGCTGCTCGAGGACGATTTCGAGGCGAGACTGGCGCGGGTGAACGGAAGTGGCGGCACGTTCGTCCTCGACCACGCCATCAACGCGGCGACAACCGCGACGAACAGGCTGCTGAAGGCGGGCGCCGAGGTGTCCTGGGCGCAGGATTCGGTCACGGTCAACGGCCGGAACTTCGCGCCCGGCGCGATCGTCGTCCGCGGCGCGTCCCGCGATCAGATGACGAAGCTCGCGAACGACCTCGGGCTTGTGGCGGAAGCGACGTCCGCGGTGAGCGTGCGCACCCTGCCCATCCGTACGCCGCGGATCGCGCTGTTCGAGCCGTGGGGCGGCAACATGGACGCCGGATGGACGCGCTGGCTGCTCGAGCAGCACGAGTTCGCCTACACGCACGCCCGGCCGGCCGATCTCCGTCAGCCGGATCTCCACAGTCGCTTCGACGTGATCGTTTTCGCAGAGATGAACGCGAACCAGATCCTGCGCGGCGTAACCGCACGTGCGGCCCGCCCGGAGCACAAGGGGGGGCTCGGCGACGAGGGCGTGCGGAACCTGCGCGAGTTCGTGCAGGCGGGCGGCACGATCGTGACGCTGGGCAACTCGGCACAATTCGCGATCGAGCAGCTCGGGGTGCCCGCCGAGAACGTCGTGCGCGGGCTGGACCAGGACACGTTCTTCTGCCCCGGCTCGATCCTGCGCATTGCGGTGGACGCCCGGCACCCGCTCGGTTACGGGATGCCCGAGCAGGCCGACGCGATGTTCATCAACAACGGCGGCTACCGGCCGCTGCCGGCGTTTTCGTCCACGCAGGCGACCGTTGTCGCGCGGTACCCGCAGGAGCCGCTGCTCCGGAGCGGCTGGATCATCGGGGACGAGAAGCTTCGGGGCACGGCCGCGGTGCTCGACGTCGCGATGGGGCGGGGGCGCGTGATCATGCACACGTTCCGTGTGCAGAGCCGGGCGCAGACGTGGGGCACGTTCAAGCTGTTCTTCAACTCGCTGTTCTACGGCGCCGCGACGCCGCGCGCGGGCGCCCTCACCACGTCGTCGCACGAGTGAGGCGGATATGCGCAGAACCCTGATTGCCGCTTCCCTCGCGGCCTGCGCGGCGGCGCTGCAGGCGCAGCCGGCCCCGGCGGACCTGATCCTCGTCAACGCGCGGGTCTACACCGTCAACCCGAAGCAGCCGACCGCCGAGGCCGTTGCCGTGCGCGGCGACCGGATCGCGCGCGTCGGCAGCGCGTCGGACGTCATGGCCCTGCGTGGACCATCGTCGCGAGTCCTCGACCTGGCGGGCGCGACGGTGGTGCCGGGTCTGCAGGACGCGCACGGTCATTTCACTGGGCTCGGCCAGAGCCTGCAGAGGCTCGATTTCCGCGGCACGAAGAGCTACGACGAGATCGTGGAGATGGTCCGCAAGGCCGCGGCGAGCGCCCGCCCCGGAGCGTGGATCCTCGGCCGCGCCTGGGACCAGAACGACTGGCCGGAGAAACGCTTCCCGACGGCGGACCGCCTCGATACCGCGGCGCCGCAGAATCCCGTCTACCTGACGCGGGTGGACGGCCACGCCGGCCTCGCGAACCGCCGCGCACTTGCGCTCGGCGGCGTGACGAAGGAAACCAAAGATCCGCCTGGAGGCGAAATCATCCGCGACACCGGCGGCAACCCGACGGGCGTGTTGATCGATCGCGCCCAGGGGCTGGTCTCGTCGAAGATCCCGAGCCCGTCGCGCGAGCAAATGATCGACGCCATCCTGCTCGCCGACAAGGAGTGCCGGCGCCTCGGCCTGACCATGGTGCACGACGCCGGCGCGTCGGGAGAAGTCGTGGAGGCGTACAAGCAGCTCGTGGACGACGGCCGGCTGCAGACGCGGCTCTACGTCATGCTGCGCGGCAGCCTCGCCGCGCTCCGGCCGCACCTCGCGCGCGGGCCGGTTCCGGACTACGGGAACCACCACCTGGCGGTGCGCGCGGTCAAGATCTCCGCCGACGGCGCGCTCGGTTCGTACGGCGCCGCGCTGCTGGAGCCCTACGCCGATCGTCCGGAGACACGCGGCCTGATGACGACGCCGCCTGAGGAGGTCTACCAGCAGACGCTCGAGGCCTCGAAGGCGGGCTTCCAGACCTGCATTCACGCGATCGGCGACGCGGCCAACCGCGAGGCGATGAACATCTTCGAGCGCGTGCAAAAGGAAGTGCCGGGGGCCCGCGCGCTGCGCATGCGCAACGAGCACGCGCAGATCCTCGACGCGCGGGAGATCCCGCGCTTCGCCGCGCTGAACGTGATCCCGTCGATGCAGGCGACGCACGCGACCTCGGACATGCCGTGGGTGCCCACGCGCATCGGCGCGGAGCGCGCGGCGGAGGGGGCCTACGTCTGGCGCAAGATCATGCGGACCGGCGCCACGATCGCGAACGGGTCCGACTTCCCTGTCGAAGAACCGAACCCGATGCTCGGGTTCTATGCCGCGATCACGAGACAGGATCCGCAGGGGCAGCCGCCCGGCGGCTGGATGCCCGAGGAGCGCATGACGCGCGAGGAGGCGCTCGCCTCGTTCACGCTCAACGCCGCGTACGCCGCGCACATGGAACGGGATCTCGGTTCGATCGAGGAGGGCAAGCTGGCGGACCTGGTGGTGGTGTCGCGAGACATCATGACGGTGCCGCCGTCCGAGATCCTCACGACGCGGGTGCTCAAGACGATCGTCGGCGGGCGCGTGGTCCACGAGGCGCCTTGATTGGCACCGAGACGTTCCGCGCGATCTGTCTCGCGTACCTGGCGTTGGGCGGCGCGCTGGCGTGGCTTGCGGCGCGCGCCGCCGCGACCACACCCGGCTCCCCGGAGCGCCTGATCGCCGAATTCCGGGTCGTGCGGCTCGCGGCGCTGCTGGTCGCCGTCATCGCGGGCACGAGCATCGGTATGGCGGCCGGCCGGGACGTGGTCCCGTCCGGCGCCCTCGACGTCACGCTCGCCGCCGGGTTCGTCGCCGTCGCGGCCGCCGCCATCACCAGGGATCCGCGGCAGGCGCTGATGATTCTCGCCGCCGCCTTTGCCGCCCACGCGCTGCTGGACATCGCGCACCGTCCCGGCCTCCTTGGCGGGGACATCGCCCCGCGCTGGTTCCTGATCGCCTCCGCCGTGTTCGACGTCGCGGCAGGCGCGGTATGCTATTTGCCAATCCTCCGAAGATGAAACCGCACTCATTCGTCGTCATCGGCGCCCTCGCTCTCTGCTCGATCATCTCGACCGGGCACGTCACCGGCCCGCTGCGCGCGCAAGACACCGACGAGCGGCCCAAGCTGATCGTCGTGCTCGTCATCGACCAGATGCGGACCGACTTCATCGATCGCTACGGGCAGCAGTGGACTGGCGGCCTCAAGCGGCTGCTGCGCGAAGGCGCGTGGTACCGCAACGCCGCGTACCCGTACCTCAACACCGTCACCTGCTCCGGACATGCCACCATCGGCACGGGGCGTTTCCCGCGGAGCCACGGCGTGATCATGAACTCCTGGCTCGATCGCCGCGCGGTGAAGTTCGTGGGGTGCACGGAGGACCCCGATGTCGCGACGGTCACCTCGGAAGGGCGGACGCCCGGCGGCGACAGCGGCGCCCGGCTCCAGGGAACGACGCTCGCTGAGCGCGTGAAAGACGCGAAGGGACGCGTCGTGACGATCGCCGTGAAACCGCGCTCCGCCATCATGCCCGCCGGCCGCAAGTCGGACGCGACCATCTGGTTCGGCGGGCGCGGCACGTTCGTGACCTCCACCATGTACGCGAAGACGCTGCCCGCGTTCGCCGCACAGACCCTCGCCGAGCGCCCGATCACCCAGGATCGCGCGACACCGTGGACGAAGATCCTCCCGGCCGAGGCCTACGTCGGACCCGACGACGGCGTGGGCGAGAGGCCGCCAGCCGGCTGGACGACGACCTTTCCTCACGCCCTCGATCAACCGCAGTTCGTGGGGCTGTGGCAGATGAGCCCGATGTCCGATGCCTACCTGGCGCGCCTCGCCGCGGCGGCCGTTGACAGCTACAAGCTGGGCCAGGGCGATAACGTCGATTTCCTGAGCGTCAGCTTCTCGGCGCTCGACCCGGTCGGCCACGCGTTCGGCCCGGACAGCCACGAGGTGCAGGACCTGCTCGCGCGCCTCGACCGGACGATCGGCGATCTGCTCGCGCACCTGGACGAGCGCGTCGGGCGAGGTCGCTACGTCCTCGCCCTGACGGCCGATCACGGCGTCGCACCGATCCCCGAGCAGGCGCTCGCCAACGGGCTGGATGCCGGCCGCATCAACGGCCAGGCGATCGCGAACGCCATCGATCGCGAGCTGCAGCCGATGTTCGGCCTGGAGCGGTACACGGCGGCGATCATCTACAGCGACGTGTATTTCAGGCCGGGCGTCTGGGACCGTCTGTCCGACAACGCGAGGGCCGTCGAGGTCATCAAGGGCGCGATCATGAAGGCGCCGGGGGTCGACCGGGTGTTTGCTTCGTACGAGCTGGATCGCGTGAGCTCGGACGATCCGGTCCAGCGCGCGGCGGCGCTCAGCTACCGGCGGGACCGAAGCGGCGACATGGTGTTGATACCGAAGCGGTTCTGGATCTCGTCGAGCGCCGCGACCACGCACGGCACTCTGTATGACTACGATCAGCGCATTCCCCTCCTGTTTTTCGGGAGGGGCGTGCGCCCTGCGCAGCTCGATGGACCCGCCACCCCGGCGGACATCGCGCCCACGCTCGCCGGGCTGGCGGGCATCACGCTGAAAGGTACTGACGGACAGCGCCTGCCGGTAAACCCCTAGGAGACCCCATGGCCAGGAACACCCTCATCGTCGCCGCGCTGTTCGCGGTCGCCGTGCCTGCGGCCGCGCAAAACCACCCCGGCCTTCGCCGTGTGGACGCGGCGGGGATCGCGGCGCTGCGGCAGTGGGACCAGCAGGTGGACACCATGCTGCGCGAGGGCGAGCTGCGCCTCGTGCGCGCCAGCGACGACACGGCGGTGCGCGGCCGCAGGCACGAGCGCGTGGCGCAGTACTACAAGGGTGTGCCAGTCTTCGGCGCTGACGTGACACGACAGCTCGCGGGCGGCCAGACGGTGTCGATCTTCGGCGCGCTCTACGCGGGGATCGCGCTCGACGTCACGCCGTCGATCACCGCGGCGCAGGCGGCGGCGATCGTCCAGGCGCGCGCCGGTAGAGGGCCCGGCGCAGCCCGCGCGCCGCAGCTCACCGTGCTGCCGCTCGACGCCGGCGGGTTCGCGCTGGCCTGGCGCGCGCGGGTGATGACGCCGGGCGCGCTCACCGCGTTCTTCGTCGACGCGAACAGCGGCAAGATCCTGCTCGAGCTCAGCGAGCTGAAAACGCAGGTGACCGTCGGCCGCGGCACTGGCGTGCTTGGCGATCAGAAGAAGGTCAGCGTCTCCAGGTCGGGCGGTGGGTACATTGCCGTGGACTCAGCGCGTCCGCCGCAGATCAACAGCTACGACCTGAAAGGCGACCTGGACCGCACGCTGGCGTACCTGAACGGAGAGATCGACTTCGCTTCTTCGGACTTCGCCTCAGACTCGGACAACGAGTGGACCGACGGTGCGACGGTCGATGCGCACGCGTATTCGGGCTACACCTACGATTACTTCTTCAAGCGTCACGGCCGCTCGGGTCTCGACGGCGGCAACATCCGCATGACCAGCATCGTCCACCCGGTGAGACGCCAGGATCTCGAGACCTACCCGAACGAGGTGATCGGCCTCTTCTTCATCAATGCGTTCTATGCCGGGAACGGTGTGATGGTGTACGGCGAAGGGCTGCCGCCCGGGTACGTGCTGCTGCCATTCAGCCAGACGGTGGACTACTTCGCCGCGGGGCTCGATGTCATCGCGCACGAGCTGTCCCACGGCGTGACCGAGTACACCTCCAACCTCGTGTACAGAAACGAGTCCGGCGCTCTCGACGAGGCCTTCAGCGACATCATGGCGGTGTCGGTGGAGTTCATGTTCCAGACGCCGGGCAGCGGCCAGCGCCAGGCGGAATACTCCATCGGCGAGGACGTCGTCCGGCCGGGTGGCTTCCGCAACCTCGCCGATCCTGGCGCGTTGAACGACACCGATCACTACTCGCGACGCTTCACGGGAACCGAAGACAACGGCGGCGTGCACCTCAACGCCACGATCCCGGGACACGCGTTTTATCTCGCCATCGAAGGGGGCACGAACCGAACGTCCGGCCAGAGCGTGCAGGGGGTCGGCGCGTCGAACCGGGAGCAGATCGAGAAGGTGTTCTATCGCGCGTTCACGCTCATGCTGCCGGCGGGCGCGAACTTCTCGACGGCGCGTGCCGCGACCATCCGGGCCGCCCGCGACCTCTACGGCGGCGGGAGCGCCGCGGATCGGGCCGTGACCCAGGCGTGGTCCGCGGTCGGCGTGAACTGAGGCTCGCATGCAACCGTCTTTCTCCTGCTCGGTGCTGCTGGCCGCGCTCCTGCTCGCGCCCGCGCCGGCCGGCGCGCAAGGCTGGAACGGCAGGTTCCTCATCGGCGCGAATGCCGTCATGCAGACAACCTCGTCCACGTTCGAGGATGACTTCACCTACGCGCATCCGTACACGGTGAACATCCCCGGCGAGGAAGCGAGCGTGCAGAGCCGGTACGAGGTGCCAACCGGTGTCCTCTTCGACGGCGGCGCCGCGGTACGCCTCATCGGCAACCTGGGCGCGGGCGTCGCGGCGTCCATCTCGAGCCGAACCGGTGATCTCGCGATCACCGCGCGGATCCCGCATCCGCTCCTCATCGCGAGCCACCGGGCGGTCGAGGGTACCGTCGCGGCTCGCCACGAGGAAGTCGCCGTCCACGTCAATGCCGTGTACGTGGTGCCCGCAAGCGCGCGCCTCCACTTTGCCCTGTCGGGCGGCCCGACGTACTTCCGCGTCGAGCAACGGCTCGCGAAGACCGTCTCGGTGAGCGAGGCGTACCCGTACGACACGGCGACGTTTTCCAATGCCCAGCTCGAGCCGGAGCGCGAGAGCGGCTGGGGCTTCAACGCCGCGGTGGATCTTGCGTGGATGTTCAGGCCTCACTTCGGCGTCGGAGGACTGCTGCGCTACTCGCGCGCCACGCTCACGCTGTCGCCGACCGGACGCCAGCCGCGCGACATCGAGGTGGGCGGCCTGAACGCCGGCGCAGGTGCGCGCATCAGTTTTTGAGTTTTGTGGCAGCCGCAAGATTCGCAGGATGACAAAGCGGTCGGTGGCGGCGTTCCGGAGCGCCGTGCTCGCGGTGGTCCGGCGGATCCCGGCGGGGCGGGTTGCCACGTACGGCGACGTCGCACGGCTCGCCGGACGGCCGCGGGCATGGCGCGCCGTCGGCACCATCATGAGAACGTGCGGCGATCCGGCCGTCCCGTGTCACCGCGTGATTGGTTCCGGCGGCCGGCTGGGCGGGTATGGCGGGAGCGAGGCGCTCAAAGGCGCGCTGCTTCGCGCCGAGGGGATCGCGGTCGTCGGCCGCCGAATCCGACGGTTCAAGCAGCTCCGCTGGACCGGGCGGCCGCGAGGATCCACGAGGCCGGCCCGAACCTGACGCGATCCGCGGGACCGAAATGGCAATGCGATACGTGGGATTGCTGCGCGCCGTGAACCTGGCGGGAGCTCGAATGATCGCGATGGCCGATCTGCGAGCGCTTGCCGGGCACATCGGGCTCGACGATCCCCGCACGCTCCTGCAGAGCGGAAACCTGGTCTTCACGACGCGCAAGCGGCCGGCGAGCGCGCTCGAGCGCCTCCTCGAGGTCGAGACGGAGAAGCGGCTCGGCCTCCGGACTGACTTTCTGGTCCGAAGCGCGGACGAACTCGCGCAGATCGTCGCGCGGAACCCGTTCGCGCGCGAAGCGCAGCGGGACCCGGGCCACCTGCTCGTGGTGTTCCTGAAAGAGCCAGCCCGCAAGCCCGGAGTTGAAGCCGTCAAAGCAGCACATGCCGGGCCCGAGATTCTCCATGCAGCCGGGCGGGAGCTCTACATCGTCTTCCCGGAAGGTATCGGGAGATCGAAGCTTCCCCGGCTGCTGACGGAAGCGCGCATCGGCACGCTCGGAACGGGACGCAACTGGAACACCGTCCTCAGGCTGCTGGACGCGGTGCAACGCGGCTCCGGAGCGAAAGGCTGAGCAAGGCGGGCATCAGCTACGGAGTGATAGATTTACGCACGGTACCCTCCGGTCGCAGCCTGGCAGCAACGGCCATGCGCGGCCGGCAACGCGAATGGCCCATGGCTCCGTCTAACCTGACAAAACGTGTGGAGATTGCTGCAGCCCACCCAGCCGTGCCAGCCCGCGCCGCGGATGCGGCGTTGGCAGAGCGCTGCGGACGGGGGGAGCTGGGAGCATTCGAGGAGCTGTACCACCAGCACGCGCCGCGACTGTTCAGCCTTGCGTCCCGCATGCTCGGCAATGCCGCGGACGCCGAGGACGCCGTGCAGGACACTTTCCTGCTGGCCCACAAGCGGATCGACTCGTATCGCGGGGAGGCGGCGCTCGGCACGTGGCTCTACCGGCTGGGCGTCAACCACTGTCTCGACCGCCTTCGCAGCCGTGCGGCGCGCGAAGCCCAGTCGACAGACTCGATCGACGAGCCTGACCGCTTCTGGCAACCATCTGCACGGCCCGACCGGCCCGTCGAGCGGATGGATCTCGAGAGCGCGATCGCGCGGCTCCCGGAAGGCAGCCGCGCCGTCTTCGTGCTCCACGACGTCGAGGGACTCGAGCACCGGGAGATTGGCAAGCTGCTCGGCATATCGGAAGGCACGTCGAAATCGCAGCTGCACAAGGCGCGGCTGCGCCTTCGGGAGATGTTGAGGAGACCGTGAACGCGCCGTGTGAACATTTCGCGGAAGCGATCAGCGCCCTGGCGGACGGCACGCTGGATGCCGCGGACCGGCCGCGTCTCGAGGCGCACCTCGAGGCGTGCGGCGAGTGCCGCGCGCTGCTCGACGATTTGCGGGCGCTGCGGCGCGACGCCGCCGCGCTCGGCCCGGCGCCGCTCCCCACTGCGCTGTGGCCACGCGTCGCCGCCCGGCTGCGCGAGCAGGGTGTGCGCGAGTGGGCGGCGACCGGATCGCGCGGGGCGTTCTGGCAGTGGGCTGCGATTGCGGCGGTCCTCCTGCTCGCCGTGGGCGTCTCGCTGATGGTCACGTGGACGCGGCGCCCGCCGTCGGCGACGCCCACCCACGCGGACGACGCCACCCGGACGGCGGCGGCCGGCAACGCGGCCGCGGCACCCTCCGTCCAAAGTGTTGAGGCGGAGCTGAAGATGGCGGAAGAGCACTACGAGCGTGCGATCTCCGGGCTGGAGCAGGTGGCCAGCAGCGACCAGGGCTCGCTCGATCCGCAGGTCGCGGCCACCGTGAAGCGCAACCTGGAAGTCATCGACCAGGCCATCGCGGAGAGCCGCAGCGCTCTGTCCGCCGAGCCCCAGAACCAGCCCGCGCGCGAAAGCCTGTTCGAGGCGTTGCGCCGGAAGATCGGAATTCTCCAGGACACCATCGCGCTCATGAACGAAATGCGGAAAGGCAACCAGGCCGGCGCCGCACAGATCGTGGAAGGCAACAAATCCTGACCATGCGCATTTATCCCATTGCCCTGATCGCACTGCTCTCGGCAGGCCCCGCGGCTGACGTGCTCGCGCAGGTCCCGCCGCCGAACCCTACGCCCGCGCCGAGGCCGGCGCCACAGCCGGCGCCGACGCCCTCTCCAGCGCCCGCGCCACGGACGCCGCGAATTCCCCGGATGGATCGCGATCGCGACCGCGCGCGGTTCGAGGAGGTCGGTCGGCAGACGCTCACGATCTCGAACGTCAAGGAGATCGATCTCTCGAACATCTCGGGGGACGTCGTGATCCTGCCCGGCGGGGGGCGTGACGCCTCCATCGAATACACGAAGCGCGGTCGCGGCGACACGGTCGAAGAGGCCAAGCGTCAGCTCGGCCTGGTCGAGGTCTCGCTCAACGTGACCGGCGACGGGCACGGCGCTATCAGGACCCATTACCGCCACGGGGACGCGCCCATCGCGGCCCCGCTCGAGATGCCGCTCCCGGGTCCCGCGCCACAGCGCCGCTTCCGCTCCTCGGTGGATTTCCGGATCACGACGCCGCCGCAGACGCGCATCCACGTCAAGACCATCTCGGGCGGCATCCAGGTCTCGAAGATGAAGGGGGACATCGCGCTCGAGGCCGTCAGCGGTGACATCAGGATCGACGGTGGCGGGCGCGTCTCGCTCGCCAAGACGATCTCGGGGGACATCGACATCTCCGGCATTGCCGCCGAGGAGCCGCTGGTGGCCTCGTCGATGAGCGGCACCGTGACCCTTCGCGGCCTGAAAGCCCGATACCTCGACGTCAGTTCCGTGAGCGGCGACGTCGTGATCAAGGACGTCACGTGCGATCGCGCCGAGTTGCAGACGCTCAGCGGCGACCTCGAATACGCCGGGCAGCTGGCCAGGTCGGGACGCTACGAGCTCAAGGCGCACAGCGGAGACATCCGCCTCGCCATCTCCGGAGACGTCGGGTTCGACGTGGACGCGAACACGTTCAGCGGGAAGATCCGTTCGGATCTGCCGATCAAGAACGAGGCGGCCGAGGAACAGGACTCGGAGATAGTAGCCGGGGGCACGCGCGTCCGCCTGCCGAAGCGCGCCAGCTTCCGCGGGACCTACAAGGACGGCAGCGCGACCATCGAGTTGACCACATTCAGCGGGAACATCGTCATCACCAAGTAGAACGCCGGCTGAGAAAAGGGGCGCGCGCGCGTAGCCGTTCCGGACACGCGCCGGGCGTTTCTCGTTCGACGCGCAGGCAACCCGTCCTGAACCCTACACCCTGAACCCTCGCCCCTAAGGCTGACGCCTGAAGCCTGACGCCTGAGCACAGCGTGGCATTCCGTTTGCTGCCAGCCCGGGCATGAAGAAACTGTGCCTCATAGTGCTGCTCGCGGGCGCGGTGTCCGTGCCCGCCGCAGCGCAACCGCGGGTCCCCGACGCCGAGATGTGGGCGTTTGGCGGCGACTTCGGCGTGTTCCTGCCCACGGAAGACGCGCTCGACAACACGCTGGATCTGCAGGGGTTCGGGGAGTACTACCTCACGCCGCGCACGGGTGTGCGCATGGGACTCGGCTGGGCTGACCCCTCGTTCGGGGAATCCGACAACTCGTTGCGGTCGGTCAGGCTCACCATCGACGTTACGTATAATTGGGAGCGCGGACAGACGCACCCGTTCGCCGGCATCGGCCTGGGCGTGTTTTTCCTGCAGCCGAAGGTAAACGGCAACAACGTGGGCGAGTCGCGCAACGAAGCGGGTTTCAACCTGTTCGGCGGCCTGGAGTACTTCACGAGCCGCACCGTGTCGGTCAAGGGCGAGGCTCGCTACCAGATTGTCGGCTCGGACGACCTGGTCGACATGCACGGCCTGACGCTGAGCGTCGGACTGAAGAAGTACTTCTGAGCCGCGAGGAGGCAGAGATGAAGCGTGTGATGTTCGCGACGGTGCTGGCGGTGGCCTTTGCGGCCGGCAGCGTGGCGGCGCAGCAGCCTGCGAGCTCGGGAACGCAGGCGTCGGGGGTCATGAACCTCGGGACGGTGCGGATCACCCGCAATGTCACGGCGGACGGCAAGCCGCTTCCCGCCGGCAGCTACCAGGTGCGGCTCACCGCCGAGGAGGCCAAGCCCGAAGTGGCGGGCCAGGACAAGAAGCTCGAACGGTGGGCGGAGTTCGTCCGCGGCGGACAGGTGCGCGGACGCGAGGTCGTGTCGATCGTGCCGCAGGACGAAATCGCCAGCGTCGCCGACGGCCGCCCTCCCCGCCCCGGCTCATCGAAGGTGGAACTGCTCAAGGGCAACGATTACCTCCGCGTGTGGATCAACCGCGGCGGCAATCACTACCTGATTCACTTGCCCACAGGGGCGTCGGCCACCGACTGATTCTCGGTGGGCGCCAAGGCGCTGGGCGCTGAGGCGCTGACGTGCCGGGCGTCGAGGCGCCGCGGTTCCAGCGCCGGAGCGCCTCAGCGCCCAGCGCCCAGCGCCCCAGCGCCTTAGCGCCCCAGCGCCTTAGCGCCCCAGCGCCCTAGAGCGCCATCACATCGAACTGCTCGTGATGAAGCTGGGCGTCGGGGCGCACCGTGACCTGACGCCCCAGCGTCTGCTCCATGTCCTTCAGCACGGCGCCGCCGCCGTCCTTCAACGCCTTCGCGATCTCCGGATTGACCCGCAGCAGCACGCCGTGGCCGTCCAGCTCCGGCGCAATCTTCTGCAGCTCGGCGAGGATCTCGTGGCAGATCGTCGCGCTCGACTTGATCAGGCCTGACCCGGAACAGTACGGGCACGGCTCGGTGAGCTGACGCTCGAGGCTCTGCTTCACGCGCTTGCGCGTGACGATGACGAGCCCGAAGTCCGACACCTGCAGCGCCTTCGACGGTGACCGGTCCTTCCGCAGCTCCTGCTCGACCGCCTGGAACACCTTCTGGCGGTTCTTCTTCTCCTCCATGTCGATCAGGTCGAGCACGATGATGCCGCCCAGATCCCTGAGCCGGATCTGCCGCACGATCTCCTTCACCGCCTCGAGATTGGTCTTGAGGATGGTGTCCTCGAGGCGGCCGGTCCGCTTG
>DATHTE010000066.1:0-12789 GCA_035463475.1 Vicinamibacterales bacterium | reverse complement strand
GTTGAATGAACTGGTGCGCGACGGCGCCGTGAAAGCGCCGAGCGTGATCGGACGCGACCATCTCGACACCGGATCGGTGGCGTCGCCGAATCGCGAGACGGAAGGCATGCGCGACGGCAGCGACGCGATTGCCGACTGGCCCGTGCTCAACGCGCTGCTCAATACCGCATCGGGCGCCACGTGGGTGTCCGTGCATCATGGAGGCGGCGTCGGCATCGGTTACTCGTTGCACGCCGGGATGGTCATCGTGGCAGACGGAACGAAGGAAGCCGACCAGAAGCTCGAGCGCGTGCTCACGTGCGACCCGGGGACCGGCGTCGCGCGGCACGCCGACGCGGGCTATCCGGAAGCGATCGCTACCGCGCGCGAGCGCGGCGTGCGCATTCCGATGCTGGGCCAGCGATGATGCCTGCCCGCCCGCTCCTCGATCGCCGCGTGCTTGCTTCGCTGGAGGCCACTCCCCGTCGCATTCCGGTCCTCCTGGGCCCGTGCGGCAGCGGCCGCACATCCGCGCTCATGCGCCTGCGCGAGCACTTCGGACGGGCCACGTCCCAGTACGTGGACGTCGAGCGCGTGGCCACGACGCCGGAACGCTTCCTCGCGTCCCTGCGGGCAGATTCCCCCTTCTCGCCACCGGCCGGCCTCGCGACGACCACGGACGGTACAGCTCGTGAAGCGTTCGACGCGCTCCTCGCGTTCCTTGCCGGCGCGCGCGCGTCCGGCGGTGGGCCGGCGACCTTCTTCCTGGACGAGGTGCTCGAGCTCCGCACGTTCGAGAGCTTCCCCGGGCTCCGCAGCGTCCTGCGCGATCTCGTGACGGGACTGGCCCCGAGCCCGAACCGGTTCGTGCTGACGAGCCGCTATCTCGCGCGCGCGCAGCGGCTCCTCCGTGACGCGCCGTCTCAGTTCGAGCTCATCGCCGTGCCGCCGCTCAGCGTGCCCGAGGCGCACGCGGCGCTGGCCGACATGGGGGGCGCGATCGACGAGGAAACCATGCGCGCGATCCACGCGCTGGCCGACGGACGGCCGGCGTACGTCCGCGCCATCGCCTCAGCCACGCGCGCCATGCGCTCGCACGGGCCCGGCGATCCGGTTGCCGCGCTCACCGACCTGCTCGCCCCCGCCGGCGCACTCTTCGCGTGGTGCCGTTTCTGCTATGAACTGCGCCTGCATCGCGCCAGGGGCTACGGCGCGCTCAAGGCCATCCTCGAGGTGCTGAGCGCCGAGGAGCCGCTGACGCTCACGGAGATCGCGCACCGCCTCCGCCGCACGCCGGGCTCCACGAAGGACTACCTGTCCTGGCTGGAAGACGTCGATCTGATCGAGTCGAAGCAGAAGCGCTATCGCTTCGCCGATCCGCTGCTGCGGCTCTGGGTCCGCCTGCACTGCCGCCCTGCGCCGATCGCCGACGACGACCTCGCGCGCGAAGTCCACTCGTACGCGATGGCGCGCCTGCCGCAGCCCGGCCCGCCCCCCGCGCCGGAGCCCACTCCCGCGCTCGCCCTCGCAGGCGTGCCGGCCGACGGCATTATCGAGATCGATTAGCGTCCCGGACGGGTCACCACGAAGCGCACCAAGGCCCCAACGTCAGGACACCAAGGGGCTTCCAGCGGCGTTCCGGCTGTGCCGTGGAACGGTATCGAGCTGCCAGCCTGACCGCCGGCGCGTTCGCGCCGCCTGGCCCGACGAAGCCTGACGAAGTCGGGCCAGTGGCCAGGCCTTGGTGCCCTGGCTTTGTGCTGTCTAGCGGTCGTCTGGTTCGTCGTCGTCTTCTGGGCCTTCGTGTTCGCGGGGCGCTTCCGCCTCTTGGGGTGCAGGCGGGTCGAGCGCCAGTTGCTCGATCGCGGCCCGCGCCGCTTCCTGCTCCGCGCGTTTCTTCGATCGTCCTTCGCCGCGCGCGACCGCCCCGCCGTCGACGAGCACTTCGACCTCGAACCGCTTCCGGTGCGCGGGCCCGAACTCGCCGATCAGCCGATACTCCGGCAGGCCGCGCTCCTGCGCCTGCAGCCGTTCCTGCAGCGCCGACTTGTAGTCCGACGTGTACGTCGCCTCGTCCGGCGTCCGCCGCGCCTCCTCCATCAGCGGCCGGAACCGGCGGCCGATGAACTCCCGCGCCGCTTCGATCCCCCCGTCGAGATAGATCGCCGCGATCAGCGCCTCGAAGCTGTCGGCGACCAGCGCCTGCTTGCGGCGCCCGCCGCTCTTCTCCTCGCCGCGGCCCAGGATGAGGAACTCGCCGAGCCCGAGGTCCGTGGCGATCTGCGCCAGCGACGGTTCGGAGACGAGCCACGCCTTGATCTTCGACTTCTGCCCTTCGTTGTGCTGCGGGAACTCGCGGAACAGCATGTCGGCGACCACGAAGCCGAGGACGGCGTCGCCGAGGAACTCGAGCGACTCGTTGTCGAACACGCCGCCGCTGACGTCCTCGTGCACCGACGACCGGTGCGTCAGCGCGTGCTCCAGAAGCCCGGGATCGCGAAACCGGTACTCGATTCGCCGCTCGAGGCCGCCGAACTCGTCGCGGATACGCACGACACGCCCGGCGCCCACTTCCTCGCGATGGCTGTCGATGACCTCGCGCGCCTCCTGGACCTGCTCCGCGCTGACGGCGATGCGCAGTTCCCCTTCCCCGCTGATCGCCAGCGGGAAGACGGACCGCGTGAGGTGCGTCAGCAGGATGGCAGGAATCCCGTTCGCCTCCAGCAGCCCCTTGACGACGTTCGCCTCAATCTGCGATGCGGTGCGGAAGATGACGACGGGATCCGACACGGCGGGGTCTGTGCTATTTCGCCGAGCGTGATCGATTGACCGAGAGCTGGCCACGGTCGAAGACGATCCGCCCGCCCACCATGGTGAGCACGGGGCGCGTCTCGAGGATCTCGCGCGGCGGGATCGCGAACACGTCCTTCGACAGCACGACGAGGTCCGCAAGCTTGCCCGGCGTGAGCGAGCCTTTCTCGCGCTCGGCGAACTGGGCGTACGCGGACCCGAGCGTGTAGAACTCGATCGCCTGCGACATCGAGATCTTCTCTTCGGGGAACCAGCCGCCGGGCGGCGTGCCGTTGGGGAACTGGCGCGTCACCGCCGCGTACAGGCCGATCATCGGGTCGAGCGGCTCCACGAACCAGTCCGTCCCGAATGCGACCCGTACGCCGGCGTCCACGAACGACTTGAAATCGTACGCGATCCGGCACCGATCGCGGCCGATGCGCGTCTCCGCCCAGCGCATGTCGTCGATGCAGTGGCTCGGCTGGATGGAGGCGATGATGCCGAGGCGCGCCATCCGCTGCTTGTCCTCGTCTCGAACAACCTGCGCGTGCTCGATGCGCGGGCGCCGATCGCGCGCGCCGTTGGCGCGAACGACTTTCTCTACCGCGTCGATGACGATCGCGTTGGCGCGGTCGCCGATCGCGTGGACCACGAGCTGGAACCCCGCCGCGTCCGCCTCGCGCATCTGGCGCTCGAGCTCCTCGGGCGACTGGATCAGGAGGCCCTTCGTGGACGGATCGTCGGCGTACGGCTCGAAGAACACCGCGGTGCCCGAGCCCATGGAGCCGTCGGCGAACAGCTTGATACCCCCGATTCGGATCCAGTCGTCTCCGAAGCCAGTGCGGATGCCCGCATCCACGAGCCCCGCGATCCCATGTGACTGCGTGGAGTAGATGCGCGCGGTCAGCTCTCCGCGCTCGCGGAGAACCTGGTACGCGCGCAGCTCCGTCGCGCTGGCCGTCAGATCCTGCACCGTGGTGACGCCCATCGCCGCCGCGTGCTTGAGCGCCGCCCGCGCCCGCTCGAGGACCTCGTCGAGCGACGCCGGCGGCACCGCGCGGGTGATGAGCCCCATCGCGTTGTCCTTGAAGAGACCGGTCGGCTCGCCCGACGCGTCGCGCACGATGGTGCCCCCGTCCGGAGCGGGGGTGTCACGGGTCACGCCGGCGAGCCGCATCGCCAGGCTGTTCGCCACGCCCATGTGCCCGTCCAGCCGCTGCACGAACACGGGATGGTCCGGCGTCACGGCGTCCAGGAGCGCGCGCGTCGGCAGCGCCTTCGACGGCCAGGCCTCGTGGTCCCAGTACCCCCCGAGCACCCACCGGCCGGCCGACAACGTCTTCACATGCTCGGCCAGGCGGCGGGTGAAGTCCCGCTCGTCGGCGGCGGGGCGCAGGTTCACCCCCACCAGCTCCCCCGCGCCGTCGATGAAGTGCACGTGCGCGTCGTTGAACCCGGGCACGACGAGTCGTCCGCCCAGATCGACGACGCGCGTACGCTCCGTCGCGAGCGCGCGGATCTCGGCCGTCGCGCCGACCGCGGTGATCCGGTCGCCGCAGACCGCCACCGCCTCCGCCGCCGGCCGCGCGACATCGACGGTATGCACGCGTCCGTTCACCAGGATGATGTCCGGATCGCACAGCAGCGCAGCGACGAGGGCGAGCGTCATGAGGCCATCACCTCCGTGGCCACGCCGGACACCACGGCGCCGACGTCGGCCACCTTGATCAGGATCAGCGTGAGATCGTCGTGCTGGTCCGCCTCGCCGACGAACGCCTCGATCTCGCGCAGGATCCGCTCGCGCAGCTCCGCGGACCTCAGGTGCCCGTGCTCCTCGATGATCCGTCGCAGCCGCCCTTCGCCGAACAGTTCGGAGTCCGAGTTCATCGCTTCGGTGACGCCGTCGGTGTAGAGCACAAACACGTCGCCTCGGTCGAGCGGCATCGTTTCCTCCTCGAGCAGCGCCGAGAACCGCTCTTCGTTCCCGTCGATCCGAAGGCCGAGCACCATGCCGCCGGGCTGGAGCGCCTGCGCCAGCCCGCGGCGCGGACCGCGCGCCGGCAGGTAGATCATCGGCGTGTGCCCGGCGCGGCAGTACGTCATGACGCCGGCCGACAGGTCGATGACGCCGTACGTCATCGTGATGAAGCTGCGGCTGTCGAGATGGTCCGAGAGGATCCGGTTCACCTCGATGAGCAGGTCGCGAGGCGACTCGTGCCGCTGCGAGAGCGCCAGCAGCAGTCCCTTGAGCTCAGCCATGTAGAGCGCGGCGGAGGTTCCCTTGCCCGAGACGTCCGCGACGAGGATCGCCACGCGCCGGTCGCCGAGCGGGAAGAAGTCGTAATAGTCCCCGCCCACCTCGCGCGCGGGGACGCACAGCGCCGTGACCTCGAGCCCGGGCATTGCGAGCGGGCCGCGCGGCAGCAGCGACATCTGGATCTCGCGCGCGATGCGAAGCTCCTCCTCCAGCCGTTTCTTCTCCGCCTCCGTCTGGAGCAGGTGCTCGATGCTCTCCGTCATCTGGTTGAACGAGTGCGCCAGCTCCCCGAGCTGATCGTTCGTCGTTACGCGGATGCGGTGGGTGAAATCGCCGTGGCGCACGCGCTCGGTCCCCGCGAACAGCTCGTGCACCGCGCCGGTGATCGAACGCGCGAGGGCCACCCCCATCGTGAGCGCCACGAGCTGAATCACGACGAAGAGCGCCGCGATCGTGCCCAGCACGAGCAGGATTGCGTCGCCGAGCCGCATGCCGTTGACGCTGGGCTGGGCGGAGGACAGGCGCGCGTACAGCTCGCCCAGGCGCACGTCGATGCTCACGTAGGCTCGGCCGATTTCTCCTGTCTGCCAGTCGCGGTAATCCAGATACGCGACGTTCCCCAGGCGCCCCGTCGCGTCCGGGCGCGGCGCCGCGTCCGCGGTCGAAGGCGGCGCCTGTTTCGACTCGGGTTGAACCAGCGCCCGGGCCGCGCGTCGCAGGCGTCCGAGCAGTGGTCGCGCGCGGCTGCTGCGAAGCGAGATGTCCCCCGCCCTGATGCCGGTGCGGTCGTGCAGGTCCTCGATGACCTGCCCGTCGAACGGCAGATCGACGACGACGGCGTAGCCGGCCCCGGCGCGCTCGATCAGCTCGACGGCGCGCAGCACCAGCTGCGGCTCGTCCGGCGCGTCCGGGTGCACCATCGCCAGCGGACCGTGGAAGCCGCCGGACTTGATGACCCAGTTGGGGATCGTCGCCGGCGGATCGAGGTGCCGCCACGGACCCGCGACGATCGACGCTGGCGTGGTGGCCCCTCGCAGGTCCACGGTGGGGACGATCGCCAGCGACATCTCGGGGTAACGCACCTGCAGGTTCGCCCGCCGGCGCTCGACGATGCCCGGCGCGGTGCGCAGCAGATCGGTCACGCGCGACAATTCGACGGAGCTCGTGCCCGCCATCAGGCGGACGTTTTCCAGGACGTCGTCGAAGCCCGCCTTGAACAGGTACGAGCTGAGGTTCATGGCCAGCATGTACCCGCCGACGAGGAAGAACACCCCGATGAGCAGCGCGGGCACGACCCCAATGAAGATGTACGAGAGCACGAGCTTGCGCCGGACGCGCCACAGCAGACGGCTGCGCGCCGCGTGCGCCAGACGCACGATGGCGTAGCCGAGGACGAACAGGATTACGAGCGTGGCGAGCGCGTCCACGAGGGCGAACGCGTCCGGCAGCGGTACGGCGAAGCCGATCGCCGCGAGCGCCAGCTTCACGGCCGCCGCCGCGAGGAACGCGCGGCCCGCGAGCGTGTGCAGCAGCATCACGCGCGTGTGCTCACTCAGCATCGCAATTGAAAACCGGATGATATCAAAGTATTGTTGAGACCTGTGATGCTCCGTGTCGCCGAGTCTGTCCTCGACCTGATCGGACAGACTCCGCTGCTCCGCCTCGGCTCGATCGAGCCGGCCGGCGGCGCGCAGATCTGGGCCAAGCTCGAATACCTGAATCCCGGCGGCAGCGTCAAAGATCGCGCGGCGCTCGGCATGGTGATCGCGGCCGAGACCGAAGGACGGCTGCGCGCCGAATCGACTATCGTCGAGCCCACCGCCGGCAACACTGGCATCGGCCTCGCGCTCATCGGCCGCCAGCGCGGCTACCGCGTGATCCTCGTCGTGCCCGCGAACTTCAGCCGGGAGAAGATGACGGTGATGCAGGCGCTCGGCGGCGAGCTCGTCGTCACTCCGCAACAGGACGGCATGACCGGCGCCATTGCGCGCGCGCACGATCTTGCGGCCGAGATTCCCGGCGCGGTCGTCCTCCAGCAGTTCGAGAACCCGTCGAACCCGCAGTATCACTGCGACACAACGGCGGTGGAACTCTGGGAGCAGACGCAGGGGCGCGTCGATGCGATCGTGATCGGCGCCGGGACCGGGGGCACGTGGACGGGCGTCGTCCGGCACTTTCGCGCGAAGGGCTCGAAGGCACGGGCCGTGCTGGTGCAGCCGCAGGGATCCATCTGGGCCGGCGGCCCCGCCGGGCCGCACCGCGTGGAGGGCATCGGCGGATCGTTCTGGCCCGGCACGCTGGAGCGCACGTTGATCGACGAGGTGATCACCGTTCCCGACGAGCCCGCCTTCGCGATGACGCGCCGCCTCGCGCGCGAGTGCGGTGTGCTGTGCGGCGGGTCCAGCGGCGCCGCTGCGCACGCGTGCGTCGAGGTCGCCGGCCGCCTGCCCTCGAGCGCCCGCGTGGTCAGCGTGCTCGCCGACGGCGCCGAGCGCTACATGTCGAAGGGGATCTACGACGGAGGGGACACACGGTGAGTGGTGGACTCCGTGATTGCTCATTTGGTGATTTGGTGATTTGGTGATCTCATGAAGCTCGCCGCTGATGCGCGATTTTCCACCGTCTGCATTCATGCCGGGCAGGAGCCGGACTCGTCAACCGGCGCGATCATCACGCCGATCTACCAGACGTCCACCTACGTGCAGGAGGAGCTCGGCAAGCACAAGGGCTACGAGTACGCGCGCACGCAGAACCCGACGCGCGCGGCGCTGGAAGCGAACCTCGCGGCCATCGAAGGAGGCAAGGGCGCGTACGCCTTTGCATCCGGCATGGCCGGCATCAGCGCGATCGCGTCGATGCTCAAGGCGGGCGACCACGTCGTCGTCACGGACAACACGTACGGCGGCACGTTCCGGCTCTTCGAGCGCGTGCTCACGCGATACCAGCTGACGTTCACCTACGCGGATACATCCCGGCCGGAGGCGATCGAGCAGGCGGTCCGCCCGGAGACGCGGATGCTGTTCCTCGAGACTCCGACCAATCCCGTGATGCGGCTCGCCGACATCGCTCGCGCGGCGGAACTCGCCCGCGCGCGGAAGCTGCGGCTCGTGGTGGACAACACGTTCGCCAGCCCCGTCAACCAGCGCCCGGTCGAGCTCGGCGCCGATCTCGTCGTGCACAGCACCACGAAGTACCTCAACGGCCACTCCGACAGCGTCGGCGGCATCGTCGTCGCGACGCGGGACGAGGACCTCGAGTGGCTGAAGTTCATCCAGAACTCGGCGGGCGCGATCCTGAGCCCTTTCGACTCCTGGCTCGTGCTGCGCGGCACGAAGACGCTTGCCGTGCGCATGGCGCAGCACAACGCGAACGGCGCCGCCCTGGCGCGCTTCCTTGCGTCGCACAGGAAGGTGAAGCGCGTGTTCTATCCCGGGCTGCCCGACCACCCGCAGCACGAGCTGGCGAAGCGCCAGATGCGAGGGTTCAGCGGAATGCTGTCGTTCGAGGTCGGCAGTTTCGAGCAGGCGCGCAAGGTCCTCAACGGCTTCAAGCTCATGGCGCTCGCGGAAAGCCTGGGCGGCGTGGAAACGCTCGTCTGCCATCCCGCAACGATGACGCACGCCTCGGTGCCGCCAGAACGCCGAGCGCAGATCGGCATCTCCGACGAGATGGTCCGCATCTCCGTGGGGATTGAGGACGTCGAGGATCTGACGGCCGACCTCGCCCAGGCGCTGGACCGGATCTGAATGGGGACGGCTTCTTCCCTCGTGGCGGCGGTCAACGCGCCGCGTCGCTGGCTGCGGGCGCTCTACGACTGGACGATGCGGTGGGCGGATACGCCGCAGAGCATGTGGGCGCTGTTCCTGATCGCCGTGGCGGAATCATCGGTGTTCCCCATCCCGCCCGACGTGCTCCTCATCGCGATCGTCGCCGCGAACACGCGGCGGTGGCTCACCGCGGCCACCCTCTGCGGTGTCGGCTCGGTCCTCGGCGCGATGATCGGCTACGTGATCGGCTGGGGATTCATGGCCACGCTCGGGCAGGCGATCGTCGATTTCTACCAGGCGCAGCACTATTGGGACCGCGTCGTCACGATGTATCGAGGGACGTGGGGCGTGTGGTTCCTGGCGGCCGCGGCCTTCACGCCGATTCCATACAAGGTGGCGACGATCGCAGCCGGCGCGACAGGCATGGCATTCGCCCCCTTCGTGCTCGTGAGCATCATCGGGCGCATGGCCCGGTTCTTCCTCGTCGCGGCCATCCTGCGCGTCTTCGGCACCAGGGTCCGCGCCGTGCTCGAAAGGAACTTTGACGCCGCCGCCCTCGCCTTCATGGTGCTGCTCGTCGGCGGCTTCCTCGTGCTGAAGTACGTCGTCTAGTCCTGCCCGGCGGTCGACTCGCGGATCCAGCGCAAGTAGGCGTCGCTCCCGTCGACGATCGGGACCACCACGAACTCCGGCACTTCGTACGAGTGCAGTTCGCGGATCCGCTCCCACAGCGCCAGTACGCGTTGCCGCGTTGTCTTGATGACGATCTGGCGCTCCAGGTCGTGCTCGACTTTCCCTTCCCAGCGGTAGATCGACTGCATTTCCGGCATGACGTGGACGCAGGCGGCGAGGCGCTCTTCGAGGAGCGTGTCGGCGAACGCCCGCGCGTCCTGGTCGGCAGGAAGCGTCGTGAGCGCGATGACGAAGTCGGCGCCGGCGTCGAAGGTGGCAGCCACGCGGCCCTAAGGATACTCTGCCCTCCGGCCGAAAACCCTATGGTCAGGCATGCGCGGGACCCCTCGCCGTCCGCCGCTGAAACGGTCGCGGAAGTTCGACCCGAAGCCCATCCGGCGGCCGGTCCTTCCGAAGCTGCTGCGCTACCTGCTCGCGCTTGTCGCGGCCGTGATCGTCATCGATGCGCTGTTCGGCGACCAGGGGCTCGCGGACACGATGCGGGCGCGACGCCAGTACGCCGCGCTGGAGGCGCACGTCGCCCGCGTCAAGGCCGAGAACGCCGCGCTCCGGGAGGAGGCCCGCCAGCTGAAGGAGGAGCCCGCCCGCATCGAGTGGATCGCGAGGGACGAGCTGGGCCTGATCATGCCCGGCGAGCAGCTGTTCATCATCGCTGACGAGACGTTGCCCCACCCTCGTTAACGTGGCGCGGTTCGCCCTGCCTCTCGAACTCAGCTTGCCGTTCTGACGTAAGTACTGTCGTGATTCTCCCGCAAAGTTTGCGCATGGCGGGACGCCGCCTCTTGCGCGCGCCGCTCTTCACGTGCGTGTCCGTACTGACGCTGGCCGTCGGCATCGGCGCCACCGCCGCGATCTTTTCCGTGGTGAACGGCGTCCTGCTCAAGCCCCTGCCCTTCCACGAGCCCGGGCGCCTGGTCGGTGTGTGGCACACGGCCCCCGGCCTGGGCTTTCCGTTGGTAAACCAGTCCCCTTCGACGTACTTCCTGTACCGCGAAGACGGGCGCGTGTTCGAGGACATCGGTCTGTGGGACAACGGCGCCGTGTCGGTGACCGGCGTCGGAGAACCGGAACGCGTGGACGTGCTGCTCGTGACCGACGGCACGCTCCCGATCCTGCGCGTGCAGCCGGCGCTCGGCCGCCGCTTCGACCGGAAGGACGATGCGCCGAAGGCTCCGGAGACGGTGATGCTTTCGCACGCCTACTGGCAGCGGAAGTTCGGCGGCGCCTCCGACGTCATCGGCCGGCGGCTGGTCATCGAGGGGCGCCCGCGCGAGATCATCGGCGTGCTCCCCGCATCTTTCCGGTTTCTCAGCTACGACCCGCAGGTCCTCCTCCCGTTTCAGTTCAACCGGGCGGAGTTGTTCGTCGGCAACTTCAGCTACCAGGGCGTTGCCAGGTTGAAGCCCGGCGTGACCCTCGAGCAGGCCAATGCGGACGTCGCGCGCCTGCTCCCCACGTTGATTGAAAAGTTCCGGTTGCCACCTGGCTTCACCAAGCAGATGTTCGACAACGTCAGGTTTGGTCCGCGCGTCCGGCCCCTCTCGGAGGACGTAATCGGCGACGTTGGCCGCGTACTGTGGGTGTTGTTCGGCACCGTCGGGATCGTCCTGCTGATCGCGTGCGCGAACGTGGCGAACCTGTTTCTCGTCCGCGCGGAGGGTCGCCAGCAGGAGTTGGCCGTGCGCGCCGCGCTCGGCGCGGGGCGCGGCCGCCTCGCGCGTGAGCTGCTCTCGGAAAGCCTGACGCTTGCGCTCATCGCGGGGTTCGTCGGGGCCGCGCTCGCGTCCGCGGGAATCCGCCTCCTCGTCGCGATCGCGCCAGAGGGGCTGCCGCGGCTGCATGACATCACGATGAGCCCCCTGGTGCTGCTCTTCACCTTTGTTGTGGCGGCGCTGACGGGTCTCCTTTTCGGCGGCATCCCGGTCCTGCGCTTCGCGACGCCGCGGCTGACGACGGCGCTCAAGGAAGGAGGGCGCGGCGCGAGCGACGGCCGCGAACGTCACCGGCTTCGCAGCGCGCTCGTGGTGACCGAAATCGCCCTCGCGCTCGTGCTGCTCGTCGCCTCGGGCCTCATGCTGCGGACCTTCCAGGCGATGCGCAGCGTCGATCCAGGCTTCACGCGGGCGGACGAAGTGCTGACGCTTCGCATCTCGATCCCGACGAGCCTGATCGCCGATCCGGAGCAGGCGATCCGCACGCACGAGCAGATTGTCAGGCGCATCGAGCAGATTCCGGGTGTGACGTCGGTCGGCCTCTCATCCTCCATCACGATGGACGGCTTCGACAGCAACGATCCCATCTTCGTGGAGGAACGCCCGCAGCCGGCCGGGGGCATGCCCCCGCTCCGACGGTTCAAGTGGGTCTCCGGCAACTACTTCGAGACCATGGGCACCCGCCTCGCCGCGGGACGGACCCTGACCTGGTCCGACGCGTACGACACAGCGAACGTCACGGTCGTCAGCGAAAACTTCGCGCGCGAGTACTGGAAGGAGCCTGCGGCGGCGCTCGGCAAGCGCATCAAGCAGGCGCCCACGAACCCGTGGCGCGAGATCGTGGGCGTCGTTGCCGACGAGCGCGACGACGGGCTCGCGCGCCCGGCGCCGGTGGTGATCTACTGGCCCGTCCTCCTGAAGGACTTCTGGGACCAGCCGGTGTTCGGCTACCGGAACCTCGCCTATGCGATGCGCTCCAGGCGGCTGGAGTCTCCCACGTTCCTCAAGGAGATTCAGCAGGCCGTCTGGTCGGTAAACCCCAGCCTGCCGCTTTCGAATGTGCAGACGCTCGTGGAAATCCAGGCGGAGTCGATGGCGCAGACGTCGTTCGCGATGGTGATGCTCGCAATCGCGGCCGGGGTGGCGCTCCTGCTGGGGCTCGTGGGCATCTACGGTGTGATTGCGTACATCGCCGCGCAGCGAACGCGGGAAATCGGCATCCGGGTCGCGCTAGGCGCACAGCCGGTGGACGTCAGCCGTTTGTTCCTGCGGTACGGCATGTCGGTGCTGGCGGTGGGGGTGGTGCTCGGACTCGGCGCCTCGGCGGTGCTGACGCGACTGATGTCATCACTTTTGTTCGGTGTGGGCGCGATCGATCCGGCGACCTACGGCGCGGTCACGGCCGCGCTCGCCTGCGTGTCGCTGCTGGCGAGTTATCTGCCCGCGCGGCGTGCGGCGCGCGTGGATCCGCTTCTGGCATTGAAATCAGACACGTGTTAGAATTATGCTTCTGTCGCGGGGTGGAGCAGTCCGGTAGCTCGTTGGGCTCATAACCCAAAGGTCGCGGGTTCAAATCCCGCCCCCGCAACCA
>DATHTE010000065.1:0-2041 GCA_035463475.1 Vicinamibacterales bacterium | reverse complement strand
CAAAACGGTGCGCCCAGACTCAGGAGCGAGGCGGTGATCAGGATGCCGAGGAGGTGCCGGGGCTCGAACGCTCCGAACGACGGTACGAAATCGAGCGAGTGATAGGGGCGCGGCACCAAGTTGAAACGAGAGTGAGGGCCTCGGTGTGCGCGCCCGCCTGGGGTTCGATGGTCTTTACCAGCTGAATCAGCGCCCAGCGCAAGCTGGTTCCTCGCCACGCCAGCAGCTCGCTGGTGATCTGCGTCAGGATGAGCACGACGATTAGCGCAATGGCGGTGTCGACGTAGGCAAGGGTCATGGGCGTTCACCTCGCAGCTTCACCTGAAGCAGGTCAATCCTGCGCTTGGAGGCGCCGCTCGGAAAGTAGACCAGTACGCCGGTCGGAAAATGATCCAGTCTGAGGGCGGTTCATTCTACGTTCTTCTTCCAGAAACGAAAAGGAATCGGCTTGTGGGAATGTGGGAATCTCGCGCTCGGTGCGAGATTTCCAAGCGGCTGTGGAAATCGATTTGTGATTTCCATAGCCGCGTCATTTCCACAGCCGCGTCGCGCTTTGTCATCACCTCCTCCGTCCGTGGAATTCAGGGATAGCAGACCCTGCGCCGCGTGACGATCGCCGCTCCTGAGGCCGCGTGTGCGCTCGAGCTTCCGCGATCGAGGCTCATGCTCCGGTCCCGCGGCGTTTTCGCATCCGATAGCTCTTGCCCTTCGTCGTGATCACCGAGGCGTGGTGCGCCAGCCGATCGAGCAACGCCGTGGTGAGCTTCTCATCGCCGGCGAAGACCGTCACCCACTCCGCAAACGCTAAGTTGGTCGTCACCACCGTGGCCCGACGCTCGTAGCGGTCGGTGATCAGATTGAAAAGCAGCTCGCCGCCGGCCCGTTCGAATGGGACGAATCCCACTTCGTCGACGATGAGGACGTCGACGCGCAGGAGTCGCTGCTGCAGCCGCGTGAGCTCGCGTCCATCCCGCGCTTCCAGGAGCTGACGCACCAGGTCGGCGGCCCGGGCGAAGAGCACGCGCCGTTTCTGCTTGGTCGCTTCGACGCCGAGTGCAATGGCGAGGTGCGTTTTGCCGGTCCCGATCGGACCGGCGAAAATCAGATTCTCGGGGGCGGTGACCCACTCGCCGCGCGCCAGCGTGTGGAGCTGGGTCGCGCTGACGCCGTCCGCCGCGGCGAAGTCGAACGTGTCGAGCGTCTTCACCTCTGGAAACCGCGCCTCGCGGAGCCGCTGGCGCATGACGGACTCGTGGCGCGACGCCTGCTCGGCGGTGAGGACCTCATGAAGATAATCCTCATGCGGCCAATGCGCATCGCGCGCTTGACGTGCGAGCGCCTCAAAGGTGCGCGCGACCCCGGGTAATTTCAACGCGCGCGTCTGCGCCACGACGAGATCGCGGGCGAGCGTGGTGGCGCTCATGCGGCACCGCCCAGCAGCCAGCCATCGTAGTCGGCCGCACAGCCGCTGGTCACGGCAATGTCGCGCAACGGGGCCGGCACCGCGTCGAGCGTGACGCCGGCCGGGGTCGATCGCGCCGGCGTGACGACCAGCAGCAGTGGCGTCCCGGTCGCGAGCGCCCGCGTCAGCGCGGGCACCACGACGGCCGCGCCGTACGTATCGAGCAGCCCGAGCACCTTGGCGAAGAGCCGCGCGGCCTCCCGGGGACCATGCGCGCCGTGCAGCTGATCCCAGATCGCGGGAAACGGGGCGCCGAGGTCTCGCAGCAGATCCGGCAGCACCTGGCGCACGGCCTGCGGCTTCCGCGCGAGCTCCGCCAGGTAATGCCGATAGTCAATCGACCGCTGCCCGAACCGCTTCCGCGGATGCACGATCGGCGTCCCCTCACGTCCAACGATGGTCACGGTCGTCGCGCCGATGCGCACGACGAGGTCGAGCCCGGCCCAGCGACTGGGCACTGAGTAGACGGCGCCCTCGAGCCGCACCAGCGCGCGCGGCGACACCGTCGCGAACGTCGTCGCCTCGGCCGCGAAGGGCAACGGCGCGGACCGAAGCAGGCGCTGCTCCTCGATGAACCGC
>DATHTE010000064.1:0-26587 GCA_035463475.1 Vicinamibacterales bacterium | reverse complement strand
ATCGATTCAACACGTTGGCGCGATTTTCACCTGTGCCTGGACTATGCTGGCGCTTCAAAGGAGTCATGACCAATCCGCCAGACTGCTGGTTCGATCTATTCGGCCGTCCGCTGAGCCGGCGGGACTTCGTGCGCATCAGCCGTGACGTTGCGGCGTGCATCGCGCTCGGCGCTCTGCCGATCGACGCTCGCGACGCGCCGCGCTTCCGGGCCGACCCGTTCATCTACGGTGTCGCCTCCGGCGACCCGGTGCCAGACGGCGTCGTGCTGTGGACGCGCCTGGCACCCGATCCCGGTCTCCCTCGTGAGGTGGCCGTCCGGTGGGAAGTGGCCGAGGACGAGCGCTTCAGGCGGGTCGTGCAATCGGGGTCGAGTCCTGCGCCCGCGGAGCTCGGCCACAGCGTACACACCGAGGTGACCGGGCTCCGCCCGGCCCGCGATTACTGGTATCGGTTCCTCGCCGGCGGACAGGTCAGTGCCGTCGGCCGCACGCGCACGGCTCCCGCGCACGAGGCAGCCACCGACCGGTTCCGCTTCGCGTTCATCTCCTGCCAGAACTACGAGCACGGCTACTTCACGGCGTTCCAGCACCTCGCGGAGGAGGATCTCGACCTCGTCGTGCATCTCGGGGACTACATCTACGAGAGACGTTTTACGTCTTCCGCAATCGTGCGCGAACACGAATCGGGCGAGGTGTTCACGCTGGATCAGTATCGCGGCCGGTACTCGCTGTACAAGTCGGATGCCGCGCTGCAGGCGGCGCACGCGGCGTGTCCGTGGGCGGTTACAACCGACGATCACGAAGTGGTGAACAACTATGCAGGGGCCATCCCCGGCGCGCCGGGCGGCGGTGATTTCCTGCTGCGGCGCGCCGCCGCCTATCAGGCTTTCTACGAGTTCATGCCCTTACGCCGCAGCTCGCTGCCCTCTGGACCAGCGATGCAAATCTTCAGGCGGCTGACGTTCGGCCGCCTCCTCGATCTGCACGTGCTCGATACCCGCCAGTACCGCACCGATCAGCCCTGTGGCGATGGCACGAAGCCGCGGTGCGCGGAGGCGCTCGCCTCCACCCAGACGATGATGGGGGACGCGCAGGAACGCTGGCTCGAACGCAACCTGCGTGAGTCGCGCGCGCAGTGGAACGCGCTGGCAAACCAGGTGATGGTCGCGCAGCTCAGGCGCGGGACGCCCGAGAGCCCCACCTACTCGATGGACAAGTGGGATGGTTACGTCGCCGCACGCGAGCGCTTGCTGCGAGTCCTCGCCGACGCGCCGCCGTCCAATCCGGTCGTGATCACGGGGGACGTTCACTCGAACTGGGTTGCCGATCTCAAGATCAACTTCGACGATCCGGCGTCGCCAATCGTCGCCACCGAGTTCGTCGGCACGTCCATGACGTCCGGCGGAGACGGCTTCGACGGCTCGGCGGCGGCGATTCAATCGCTGAACCCGCACGTGAAGTTCTTCAACAGCCGCCGTGGCTACGTGCGGGCGGACGTCACGCGCCGCGCCTGGCGCAGCGACTACCGCGTCCTGCCGTACGTCAGCCGGCCCGGCGCGCCGATCGAAACCGGCGCCTCATTCGTGGTCGAGAGCGGCCGGAAGGGGGTTATGCGAGGATAGGTCAGCGCCGCGTGTGCGCCCGGCGCATCCTGGTCGTGAGCGTCTCCTCCGCGGGTCGGACGTCGCCGATCAACTGCGCCAGCAACGCGGCAAAGATCGTCGCCACGGCGCGCACGGGTTCCGCCTGCCCGCTGCCCGGCTGTCGCTCGATGGCGAGTACGCCAGCACACCCCGCCGGCGTCAGCAAGGGCACGACCAGCGCGCTGCTGGCGTGATCGCTGCCGTCGATAGCGCACGCCTGGGCCGAACGGAACGCGGCGGCGGTGGCATTGTCCGCGTCACGCGTGACAGCGGGCAGCTGCGCGAGCACCTCTTCGGAGTATCCGTAGACCAGCGCGGGTCTCAGTTCGGCGGACGTGGCGTCCCACACCCAGATGATGATGCCTTTGGCGTCGAGGATTCTCGCGACGTCCGGCAGCAGCGATTGCACGTCGCCCGCGGTCCCGACCCGGGAGAATTCGGTACACAGATCGGCAACAGCCAGAAGGTCGATGTCGGGTGCCGCCCGCTCGCTCACCAGGCGCCGGTCGGCGACGAGCTCGTTGATCCCTAATTTGTTCCTGTTCGCGGCGGCTGACGAAACAGGCGAACCCGAGGCCGGACCGCGGTCCGTCGGAACGTCCGGCGGTGCGTCGCCGGCATCGGGAATGTCGGCCGCGGGACCACGACGCCGGGACAGGGACTCAATCGCCGAACCCACAATGTAGCGAAGCCGGGTCGGTGGTCCTGCATTTGGCCGTACGTCATTGCCGCCGGCAACGAACGACGGGACCGTGTCGGCAGCTTCAGGGGGCTCGGGATGGGCCTCGAAGAACTCGTGGAGGACGACATCCGGATCCAGGCCAATCGCGTGGGCGTAAGCTCGGACGTAGGCCCGGCGAAAGATCCCCGAGGGCCAGCGCGAGACATCGTCTCGTTCCAGCGCTTCGAGCAGCGACAACTTGATTTTCGTCTGCTCGGCGATCGTGGCGAGAGCCACGTGTTGTTCTTCACGCCGCCGGCGCATTCGAGCGCCGTAACTCTCAGGCATGCGGCACACCCCTCCCACGCGCAATACCTGCGGACACGACACCGCGTCGGGAGCTCGAGAACATCCGAGAGGCTGATCGCCCGTGTGGGACCGGTCACCGCGCCGCCTCGGGCGAGGCGGCCCCGTGGCGGTGAGGGCGATGAACCCTGGAGCGAGAGTAGCAACATGCGCGCATCACTTCAAGCCCGGAACGCGCAAAAATCCGTCGCGGAGGACGGGAGGAGGGGTCGTCGTGTCGATTCGTTTCACGCGCCGTTAGTCAGCCACGCATCCGCGTGCGTGCTCGCGGTTATCTACCACGTCCAGGCAAATCCAAACATTCCACTCCAGATCCTGCTCGGTCCGCCGACCTCGCCACCGAGGTCCGCAAACACGCGGAGCTTCGCGGCCACGTCCGCCGCGAAACTGAACCCGAGCATTGCGCTGTCTCGAGAGTCATTCGGTGGCGCGATCGCGAACTGGTTGGCGAACGGGTCCGCGCTGAAGCGGACCGACACGTCGTCGAAGCGCCGGAACTCGTGCGCCCACGCCGCGCGCCCCTCGACCATCATCCTGATGCCTGAAACCGATCCGAGCGAGTGACCGACGCGGCCGCCGGCCAGCACCCGCTGCGATCGCGCGGTGCGCGACGGCACCACCAGCGCGAGCACGTCCCCACCACGCTCGGTGAACCCGTCCATGTGCAGCTGTCCGATCTGCAGCCCCGCCCCGGGCTCGATGCTGAACCCGTATCCAACATTGAACGATCGCCCGTACTCGAGCTGCAGCACGAGACCGTCGCTGCGGCTCGTCGAGTCCGCAGCCACTGCGCTCACGCCGTCCGTAATCGTGCGGAAGCTCTTGTGGTCAGCCCGGCTGAATCCGAGGGCACCGTCAATGCGCGTCGTCCCGTTGCTGTACCGGCCGTACAGGCCCAGATGCGTGACGGTGGCCGTCTGATGATCCGATGTGCCATCGAGCGTGAGCTCAGGCCATGCCCCTCCTCCGCTGATGCCAAGACTGATCGTGTCGGTCAGCGCGGCATCGAAACCGCCGATGACACCGGGGGATGGAGCCTTGGCGGCGGCATCGGCGGCGCTGCCCTCGTATCTCGTCACGCCGCCGAACCCGCTGATCCACGCACCGTACTGGGCGCACCACGCCGGTCATCGAGCTCATCGCGTTCAACGCGTCGCGATCCTCCAGGTCATAGATCGTGTTGACGACCGAGGCGAGACCACCGGTCGCGGTGCTCACGAGTGCGTTGAGCGCCTGCGCGACCGACGTCTGGTTCCCCTGGGTTCCCATCGTGCGGAAATCCACATCGTTGCGTCGCAGCGTGAAGTCCACGGTGTTGCCGCTGTACTGAACCGACGGATCGAGATAGGGGAGGGTGGTCGTCACGTTCGAGAACGTCCCGTGGACGCCTCCGCCGCTCTCGAGCATCCTGTAGAAGTTGATGGGCCGGTATTTGCGCGTGCCAATCGCCCGGATGTCGAGCGTCGCGCCGTCGGCGAACACCTGGCCAGACACGAGTGTCAGGTCGCTGAACCCGTACGCTTCCGTTTCGACGCGATACGTCGCACCAGGATGAATACGGAGATCCCCGAGAACCTGCAGCATCCCAACGGACTGTCCGGGCGCGAGGACCGCGCCACGCTCGATCGTCGTGCTGGGCACGACTCCGATGCCGCCGAGGAGCGTACCCGGCCGCATCGTCAATGAACTGCCCCCGAGCAGTCCGTTCACGAAGAGCTGTCCGGCCTCGACGCTCGTCCACCCTTTGAAGGACAGGCTGTTGCCGGTCAGCACGAGTGATCCGCTTCCGTGCTTGATCACTGATCCGGTGCCCTCGAACACGCCGTCGTACTGACCCGATCCCGCCTCGTCGAAGATGATCGTGCCCTCGTTGAGCACGCTTCCCGGGAGGCTCATCGCGCTGCCGAGCAACGTGCCGCCCCGCACCCAGGTCCCGCCGGTGTAGGTGTTGACACCGGTGAGCGTGAGCGTGCCGACGTTCTCTTTGAGCAGCCAGCCCGTTCCCGAGATGCTGCCGGCAAAGGTGCCCTCAAACGGCTGATCGAACACCAGCGCGGCGTGGTTCACGATGTCGCCCTGCAGGCTCGTCGTGTCCCCCACGAGGGTGCCGTCGAGGATGGTCGTGCCCCCGCTGTACGAGTTCGCGCCCGTGAGCACCAGCGTGCCGCTGCCAGCCTTGGTCAGCGAACCGGGGCCCGTGCGGATAGCCGCGGAGATCAGCGTCGTGCCGGAACCATCGAGGGTCAGGTTGCTGCCGAAGCCGCCGACGCTCGATCCGGTCACGGCCAGCGAGCCGTCGTTCATCCAAGACTGATCTCCTCCGAGGATCACGTCGACGCCGATGACTCCGGAGCCCGTGACGGTGAGCCCGCGGCCGCCGCTCCCGACGAGCGTCAGCGTGTGTCCGTCCGCGGCGAGGTAATTCGATCCGCCACCGAGCGTCAGGCTGTTGATGGTGAAATCGGCTCCCATCGCCGTTAGGTCAGCGCCCGAGAAGAACACATCTGACAATGCGCCGGGTGTGCCGAGGATGAAATCCGTTCCGCCGGTTCTCGACCAGTTCGTCACGCCAGTCGTGAATCCCGTCGCCCATGTCCCGCCGATCGCACCTGTCCAGTGGAAGGATCCACCCGAGGGAAGAACCGTGAGCTCCTGGATCGTGTCCGAGTACGGGAAGTCCAGCGTGTGGAACAGCGGCATCTGCCCGTACAGGGTGCCAAGCTGGAACTGCCCGCCGCGCAGGCCGCCGTTCGCGGTCAGCAGCGCATAACGCCCGGGCCGCAATCCTTGGCTGAAGACGTCCACTGTCGTCACGCTCTGTGAAAGGTCTGCGTGGCCGCTGACCGTCAGCTCGTCAGACGTCCACGGTCCGACATCGACCAGCCACCTCGGAGTACCCGATTGGACGAAGTCCCCTGTGAGCCCCACGGTATAAATCGTTCCCTGTGGGCCAGGCGACAAGGTGCCCTCGTTGGTGAAGAGCCCGTCTGCGCCGACATCGATCGCCCAGCCGCTGTAGAGCGACGCGCCCGCGTGATTGTTGAACTCGTTGATGCCGGCACCAAGATCGATCGACCCGATCACGGTGCCCCAGTTCTGGACGATGTCGTTTCCAGGTCCGTCGCCGACAATCGACGCGCCCCAGGGCGCCGTGGTGCTCAACGTGCCGTGGTTGTTCACGGTGTTGTTGCGCCCATTCCAGATCCGAATCGCCGCGCCTTGCCCGGCCTCGGCTATCACGGTGCTGTTCGGATCGAGGATGTCTATGGTGATATCGCCGGCAGCGGCGGCGACAGCTGGACGCTGGTCGGCTACACAGAGGCAGGCGTGGGGTCGTCGGGCGGATACGGCGGGTTCGTGACCGTCGCGAACGCCGGGGCGATTACCGCGCACGACGACGGGTCGCTCGGGATCTACGCGCAGAGCATCGGCGGCAGCGGCGGCGACGCGGGCGACATCGATTGGGGTGTCTACACGGTGGGTGGCCGTGGGAGCGGCACGAGCGATGGCGGCGTTGTGAACGTCGTGAAGGTCCCTTCTACCGAGCCGGTGAAGGGAATGGTTGGCGCCAGGCGCACCATGCTCGTCGAAGGCACCGCCGTCGCGCGGCGCATTTACGGACCTCGAAGCCAACGGAGATGCCCCGGCGCGCGACGGTCGCTCTCCTTGACACGGACCCACACCGGGCGTAGCTTCGATTTCGCCTAGTTCCGCGCAACTCGCGGAAGCGGGGGACCCAACAGAAGGACCAGCGCCTTCACTGGGGGCGTATCGGCGAACGCGCCGTAGGACACTTCCGAGTCCGAGCCCGTCAGCTAACCCCGCCGGCTTAAACGGAAGCCCTCCATGCGACTTCGCGGTCGCGGCGTTCGCGCGCTTCCTGGACGCCGACCATCCATCTCCACCGCTACCGCGCTCTCAGTTCGCGCGATCGACGTGAGCGCGTCCACCGTTGCATGGACCTTTCGGATCGACGGCAGGAGGGACCGTGGGTCTCGCCAGCGGCCTGTCACTTCGGCAGCGCGTTCGGTTTGCGCGCTGGTTCTTCGAGGGCATCGGGGATCACAGCAGCCTGCAGACACACAGGACTCATCAGGCACCGTGGTGGCGAGTCATGTGCCTGACGGGTGTTGACTACTTCTCCACGCTGGGGTACCAGCCGGGTATCGCGTTCCTTGCCGCCGGCATGCTGTCGCCGGTCGCCACGCTCGTGCTGGTCCTGCTCACCCTCTGTGGGGCGTTGCCGGTCTACAGTCGCGTGGCGGAAGCCAGTCCGCACGGCCAGGGCAGCATCTCGATGCTCGAGGACCTGCTGCCCCGCTGGCGCGGCAAGACTTTCGTGCTGATCCTTCTCGGCTTCGCCGCGACTGACTTCGTGATCACCATCACGCTTTCCGCCGCGGACGCCACGGCGCACATCGTCGGCAATCCGCTCGTACCGGGCTTCTTCGATCATCCGGTCGCCGTCACGCTGCTGCTGCTTGCCTTGCTGGGTGGTGTCTTCCTGAAGGGGTTCAAGGAGGCGATCGGGCTGGCGGTTCTGATCGTCGGCGTGTACCTGTTCTTGAACGTTGTCGTCATCGGGTGGTGCCTCCAGGAAATCGCCACCCATCCGGAGTACCTGTCGCGGTGGCGTGCGGCACTGTTTACCGAACACGGCAACCCGTTCATGATGCTCGGCCTCTCATTGCTGCTGTTCCCGAAGCTGGCACTGGGTTTATCCGGATTTGAGACTGGCGTGGCCGTGATGCCGCTGGTCCAGGGTGACCGGAGCGACGACCCGCAGCGCCCGGCAGGGCGCATCCGCAACACGAAGGCGCTGCTGCGAACGGCGGCGCTCATCATGAGCGTGATGCTGATCGGCAGCGCCGTGGCCACCACGCTGCTGATTCCCCCCGTCGCGTTCAGGGAGGGGGGCGAGGCGTCCGGGCGCGCCCTGGCCTACCTGGCGCACGAGCACCTCGGAGAGCGGTTCGGCACCATGTACGACGTCAGCACGATCGCCATCCTCTGGTTTGCCGGCGCGTCGGCGATGGCGGGACTGCTCAGTCTCGTGCCGCGCTACCTGCCGCGCTACGGGATGGCACCCGAGTGGACCAGGGCGACCCGGCCGCTCGTGGTCCTCTTCACGGGCATCACGTTTCTCATCACCGTGATCTTCGATGCGAACGTGGAGGCGCAAGGCGGGGCCTACGCGACCGGCGTGCTCGTGCTCATCACGTCCGCGGCCGTGGCGGTGACGCTTGCAGCGTGGCCACGACAGCGACAGCGGCTGGTGTTCGCGGCCATCACGATCGTCTTCGCGTACACGACGGTCGCCAACATCGTCGAGCGACCGGATGGCGTCAAGATCGCGTCGTGGTTCATCGCCACCATCATCGGCACGTCCCTGGTGTCCCGAGCGCGGCGGTCAACGGAACTGCGCGTCCTGAGGGTCGAGCCGGATGAGACGGCGCTCTCCTTCATCAGAGAAGCTGGCGCCGAGCCTCAAATCCGGATCATCGCGCACCGGCCCGACACCGGGTTGCCCGAGGAATACGACCGCAAGCTGCGTGAAGCGCGAGACTCGCACCATCTGCCCCGGCGCGGGGGCGTGCTGTTTGTCGAAGTGAGTCCGGGAGACGTGTCAGAATTCAGCGGCGTCCTGCAGGTAGAAGGCCTGCGCGTCGGCGATCACCGAGTGCTGCGATGCGTCAGTCCCGCGGTGCCCAACGCGATTGCCGCGCTACTGCTGTATCTGAGGGATCAGACGGGCAACGAGCCGCATGCGTACTTTGGCTGGACGGAAGGAAACCCCGTCGTGTACCTGCTGAAGTTCCTTGCGTTCGGTGAGGGTGACACGGCGCCGGTGACCCGCGAGGTTCTGCGGCAGGCGGAGCCGGACCCGGGGCGCCGGCCGCGGATCCATGTCGGCTGAGCGGAGCTACCCCCGCGCGCGCTTCTTCGCCGGCGCCTTCGCCTCGCCGCTGGCCCGCGGCCGATCCGCCGCGGCTGCCGGTTCCACGCGCGCCGGCCTCTTCTTGCCCGTGCTGACGCGGTCAAGGCTCTGGCGGAGCGCCTCCATCAGGTTCACCACCTTGGGTGGCGCCTCCTCGGCGGTGGCGACGACCTCCTCGCCGGCCACCTTCGCGTCGATGATCCGCCGCAGCTCCTCCTGGTATTCGTCCTTGTACTCCTTGAGATCGAGTTCGGACTCGAACGTGGAGATCACCTGCTTGGCCAGCTTGACCTCTTCCGGCTTCACCTTCGTGGGCACGGATCCAAGCTCGTCGATCGAGTCCATGCTGCGCACTTCCGAGGCGGTGCGCAGCGTGTACATCACCAGCCCCTTGCCCTTCGGCTGCACCGCGACGATGTACTCGCGGCCGTAGAGAGCGAGCTTGCCGATGCCCACCTTCCCTTTCAGCCCCTCGCGAATGACCGCGAACGCGTCTGCTCCCATGCCGCCGTCCGGCGCCAGGTAGTACGGGCGCTCGATGTAGATCGGATCGATCTCGTCGGCGTTGGCGAACTGCACCAGGTTGATGACGCGAGTGGACTCCGGCCTCGCCTTGGCGATGTCGTCGTCGTCGAGCGTGACGTAGCGTCCTTTCTCGAACTCGTAGCCCTTGACAATGTCGGAGATCGGCACCTCGACGTTGCACTGCGGACACCAGCGCTTCTGCTGGATGCGCGTGCTGCACGCACGATGGAGTTGGTTGAATGAGATCGTCGCCTTCGAGTCCGTCGCGGGGAACACGCGGACGGGAATGCTGACGAGGCTGATCTTGATGAAGCCCTTCCAGGTTGGTCTCGCGGCCATGGCCCCACTATTATCGGCCGCAATGCCCCGGCGCACAGCCCCCACCCGCAGAGAACCTGGCTCTGCACAATATTGCACGCCGATGTTGGCAACCGTCGGGGTAGCGCCGCTCCGCGCGGCTGGCTGGGTTTACGAGCCGAAATATGACGGCATTCGCACCATTGCCGAGCTGGATCCGGAGGGATCCGTCCGGCTCTGGTCCCGCCTCGGTCACGACAAAGCGGTGCAGTTTCCGGAGATTACGGGGGCGTTGTCGCGGTTGGCGGCCAGCATCGGGGTGCCTGTCGTGCTCGACGGCGAGATCGTCGCCCTCGACCGTCGAGGCCGGCCGGCCGGTTTCCAGGGGCTGCAGGGACGCATCCACCTGAGCGGCGCGAAGGACATCGAGCGCGCCAGCGGCGCGCAGCCCACGGCTTTCATGGCGTTCGACATCCTGAAAGAGGATGACGAGGACCTGCGCGGGCGGCCCCTCCTCGAGCGGCGGGCGCGGCTCGAGCGCCGGCTCGGCGCCGCGAGCGATACGCGCGTGCGCCTGAGCGCGCAGGTTGCCGGCGACGGTTCGGCGCTGATGGCGCGCGCGGAGGAAGAAGGCTGGGAGGGGCTCATCGCGAAAGAGGCGCGATCTGTCTACCAGAGTGGGCGGCGCAGCCCCGCGTGGCGCAAGCTGAAGATCCTGAAGCGCCAGGAGTTCGTCGTCGGCGGATGGACGGAGCCGCGACAGACGCGTTCCTGCTTCGGTGCGCTCCTCCTCGGCGTGTACGACGACGAAGGGCGCCTGCAGTACGTCGGCCACACCGGGACTGGGTTCGACGAGAAAGAGCTCGCGCGCGTGTACGCCCTGCTGAAGAAACGCGAGACGCGTGAGTCGCCGTTCGCCTCGCGCATCAAGACGAACGAGCCGGCGCACTGGGTGCGCCCCGACCTGGTGGCGGAGGTCAGGTTCACCGAGTGGACGGCCGATGCCAAACTGCGCCACCCGGTCTATCTGGGGCTTCGAGACGACAAGGCGCCGCGCGATGTTGTCGCCGAGCGGGCGCAGCCGTCCGCACCGGGAGGGGCGGTCGATCCGTACGCGCCGCTCGACCCGTCGCTGCAGCCGGTGATCGACCGGCTGCGCGAGCTCGAAGACGCGCGCCAGGATGGCGTCGTCGAACTGCCGAACGGCGATCGCGTCGGCGTGACCAACCTGCGAAAGGTGTTCTGGCCCGAGGGGAAGATCACGAAAGGCGAGCTGCTTCGCTACTACGCGGCCGCCTCTCCGTACCTGCTCCCCGTGGTGCAGGACCGGCCGCTCGTCATGAAGCGGTTTCCGAACGGCGTCGAGGGCAACGCGTTCTACCAGCAGCGGTCGCGCGAAGAGAAGCCGCCGCCGGGTGTGCGCATCGAGACGCTCCCCGATGAGCTCGATCCGATTGGCGAGCCGGAGGCGCGGCGACTGGTGGGTGGATCGCTCACGACGCTGCTGTACATGACCCAGATTGCGGCGATCTCGCAGGACCCGTGGTTCTCTCGCGTGCAATCTCCGCTCGACGCCGACTACGTCGCGATCGATTTGGATCCGACCGACGAGGCGCCCTTCTCACGCGTGCTCGATGTTGCGCGGTGGGTGCAGGACGAGCTGAGGCGCGCGGCGGTGCCCGGCTTTCCGAAGACGTCGGGCGCGAGCGGGCTGCACGTGTACCTGCCGCTTCCCCCGGGCACCTCCTACGAGTCCGGCCTCCTGCTCTGCCAGCTCATTGCGACGATGGTGGCGGCGCGGCACCCGAAGGTGGCGACGATCGAGCGCAAGGTGCGCGCGCGCCCATCGGGCACCGTCTACGTGGACTTCCTGCAGAACATCCTCGGAAAAACGCTGGCCACCGCATACAGTGCGCGCGCCAGCGCGTTCGCGGGAGTCTCGACGCCGCTCGCGTGGGAGGAGATCGACGCCGGCGTCGATCCGCGCGACTTCACCGTGAGGACGGCGGTGTCGCGCTTCCGCGCGACGGGGGATCTGTGGGCAGGGCTGCGCTCCGGCAAGCCCGCGGATTTGCGATCGGTGCTGAAGAAATACGGCGGAGGCTAATGCCCGACCAGCAACTGCCCGATGGTGGACAGGAGGACCGCGGGGGGCACTGGTTCGGTCAGGTACACGTTCGCGCCGCTGCGCACGCCTTCCAGCCGGTCGAGCTCGCCGCGCGCGGTCGCTGAAATGATCAACACGGGAAGCGTGGCGAGCGCGGCATCCGTGCGAATCTGGCGGCACAACTCCGCCCCCGTTCCGTCCGGCAGGTTCATGTCGAGCACCACCAGGCTGACGGGCTGGTCGTGAAGCACCCGCAGCGCGGTCGCGGCGCTGGTGGCCTCCGCCACCTCGAAGCCGGCCTCCCGAAGCAGACGGCTCCGCACGTAACGTGACGGCGCGTAGTCCTCGACGTTGAGAATCCTAACCGGCTTCATCGGGTCTCTCTCAGGGCCCCGGGGGACAGCAGTGTAGGGCAGAAGCCGAGCCGGGCGCAACCGTGAGTGCGCTATGATCCTTTTTTTGCTTTTTCGCCGCGAGGCCGAGGAGCCCGTCCAATGGCGCAGTCCGAACCGGTCAGTCTCTTTTCCATCATCACACGGCACGAGAAGGCCCTGCTCGCCGACTGGGTAGGACGCCAACTCGCCGCGACGACGCTGCGCCGGGACCTGATCAGCGACGTTGCGTTGCGCGAGCAGTCCGCGGAGTTCCTGGCGCTGTTCCGCCGCGCGCTCGAGCCGGGAGAGACAACGGACGTCTTCGGCCCGGAGTGGCAGGGGCTGCGCGATTTCCTCGGGGCCATCTCGCGCCAGCGCGCACGGCAGGGATTCACGCCCACCGAGACCGCGACCTTCATCTTCTCGCTCAAGGAACCGCTCTTCGAGCGCGTGCAGGCGGATCTGGGCTCGAACGTGCAGGCGCTGTCGGCGATGCTGTGGAGGCTGACGGCGTTGCTCGATCGCCTCGGCCTGTACACGGCCGAAGTGTTCCAGAAGGGGCGCGAGGAGGTGCTCGCGCGCCATCAGCGGGACATGCTGGAGCTCTCGACACCGGTCGTGCAGTTGTGGGACGGCATCCTCGCGTTGCCGCTGATCGGGACGCTCGACAGCGCGCGCACGCAGGTCGTCATGGAGAGCCTGCTGCAGCAGATCGTGCAGACCGGCGCGGGCATTGCGATCATCGACATCACCGGGGTGCCGACGGTTGACACCCTTGTCGCGCAGCACTTGCTGAAGACGGTCGCGGCGGCGCGGCTCATGGGGGCCGACTGCATCATCTCCGGCATCCGTCCCCAGATCGCGCAGACGATCGTCCACCTGGGCGTCGAGCTCGGCCAGGTCACGACGAAGGCCACGCTGGCCGACGCGTTCCGCATCGCCCTGCGGCGCAACGGCCAGACCGTGACGCGCATCGGAGCGCCCAGGGAGACCGACGGCCACTCGGCGTAACGTCATGGACCGCATCCCGATCCTCAAGATGGGCGAGTTCCTCCTGGTGACGATCCAGGTGGACATGCACGACCGGCTCGCGATGACCCTTCAGGAGGACCTGACCGAGGGCATCGTGCGCCACCACGCGAAAGGCGTGCTCATCGACATCTCGTCGCTGCAGGTCGTGGACTCCTTCATCGGGCGCATGATCGGCAACATCGCCGCCATGTCGCGCGTGCTCGATGCCGAGACCGTCGTCGTGGGCATGCAGCCGGCCGTCGCGATCACGCTCGTGGAGCTGGGGCTCGCGCTGCCCGGCGTCCGCACGTCGCTGAACGTCGAGAAGGGAATGGATCTGCTCCGGTCCTCGGGGCGCCCAGGTGCGGACGCTGCAGAATGACGATCCTCAGGGAAGAGGCGGTCGACATTCGCTCGTCCGAAGCGGTCGTCATCGCGCGGCAGGCCGTGCGTGAATGGGCGGTGCAGCTGGGGTTCAGCCTGGTGGACCAGACCAAGATCGTCACCGCGGCCAGCGAGATCGCGCGCAACACGCTCGTGCACGGCGGCGGGGGCCAGCTGTTGCTGCAGCAGGTGAACGACGGCAACCGTTCCGGCCTGCAGCTCGTGTTCGAAGATCACGGGCCCGGCATCAAGGACGTCGAACAGGCCATGCGTGACGGCTTCACCACGGGCGCCGGGCTCGGCCTGGGCCTCGGCGGCGCCCGGCGCCTCTCGAGCGAGTTCGAGATCACGTCCACTCCCGGCGCGGGCACACGCGTGCGGATCCTCCGATGGCGGCCGTGACGGAACCGATCAGGAATCCAATCGTCTTTCGCGTCAGCGTCGCCGAGCACTCGGACGTCTCGGAGGCGCGGCGGCTGGCCCGGAGCGCGGCCGCCGACGTGGGGTTCTCCGAGGCCGACGCGGAGCGGGTGGCGATCGTGGCGACGGAAGCGTCGACCAATCTCGTCAAACACGCCGAAGGCGGCGAGGTGATCGTCCGGACGCGGAGCGGCGTCACGGGTGGCATATTGGAGATCCTGGCGGTGGACCGCGGTCCCGGCATGGCCAACCTCGCCGAGTGCCTGCGCGACGGCTACACGACGACCGGCACACGCGGGAACGGCCTGGGGGCGATCGTGAGGCAGTCCGACGGGTTCGACGCGTACTCCCGAGCCGGACGGGGCACCGTCATCCTGTCGCGGATCAGGGGCTCGAGAGTGCCCGCACGCGACGCGAATTCGGAGCGTCGGTCGCGCATCCGCGTGGATGGGCTGTCACTGCACAAGCAGGGAGAAGAGGTCTGCGGCGACAGCTGGGCGTGGCTCGACAACGGCTCGCGTGTCACGATCCTCGTCGTCGACGGGCTCGGCCACGGCCTCATCGCGGCCGACGCGGCAACCGAGGCGGTGTCGGCGTTCAGGGACGCGCCCGAGACGACGCCGGCCGAGACGCTCGACCGGATTCACCGCGCCCTGCTGAAGACGCGCGGCGCGGCCGTGTCCGTCGCGCAGATCGACGCGGGCCGCGGCACGATCGCGTACGCGGGCATCGGCAATATTGCGGCGACCGTCGAGAACGGCGGGGCGGCCCGCCACCTCGTCTCTCACCACGGCATCGTCGGACACCACATCCGTCGCGTGCAGGACTTCATGTATCCGTGGACGCAGGAAGACGTCCTCGTCATGCACAGCGACGGGGTCAACGCGCACTGGAGCTTCGACAAGTACCCGGGTCTCGCCGAGCGCGACCCGCTCGTGATCGCCGCGGTCCTGCTGCGCGACTTCAGCCGCGGCCGCGATGACGCCACGGTCGTCGTGGCGAGGATGGCCGCCGACGCCAGCAGACGCCCATGACCTTCCGCATTGTCTCGCTGACCGTCCGGCAGGAGCCGGACGTGGTTGCCGTCCGGCAGCGGGCGCGACAGATCGCCGAGCTGGTCGGCTTCGACGTGCAGGACCAGACCCGCATCGCCACCTCCGTTTCCGAGATTGCGCGTAACGCGCTCCGCTACGGGGGTGGCGGCACGGCCGAGTTCGGCATCGAGGGAGAGCGGCGCCCCCAGTTGCTGTCGATCCGTGTCGTGGACAAGGGGCCCGGCCTCGCGAACGCGGAGGAGATTCTGCAGGGCCGGTACGTCTCGTCCACCGGCATGGGCCTCGGCATCATCGGCTCGCGGCGGCTGATGGACCAGTTTCGGATCGAATCGGAGCCGGGAAAGGGCACGACGGTGCGCATGGCCAAGCTCCTGCCGGCCCGCGCCGGGCTCCTCAAGGCGAACGACGTGCAGCGGATCGTCAGCGCGCTGGCGCTGGCGCAGCCGCAGTCCGCGATCGACGAGCTGCAGCAGCAGAACCAGGAGCTGATCCGGGCGCTCGACGAACTGCGGCGCCGGCAGGAGGATCTGGCGAGGCTGAACGCGGAGCTGGAGGACACGAACCGCGGCGTGGTCGCGCTCTACGCGGAGTTGGACGAGCGCGCGGACTCGTTGCGGCGCGCCGACGAGATGAAGTCGCGGTTTCTCTCGCACATGAGCCACGAGTTCCGCACGCCGCTGAACTCGATGCGCGCCCTCTCGCAGATCCTGCTGGACCGCACCGACGGCGACCTCACCTCGGAGCAGGAGATCCAGGTCTCGCTCATCCAGCGCGCTGCGGAAGACCTGTCGGAGCTGGTCAACGACCTGCTGGACCTCGCGAAGGTGGAAGCGGGCAAGACGGTGATCCGGCCGGCGGAATGCGACATCCGCCGGCTGTTCGGCGCGCTGCGCGGGATGCTGAAGCCGTTGATGCCGGAGGATGGCGTCTCGCTCAGGTTCGAGGAGGAGCCGAACCTCCCGACGCTCATCACGGACGAGAGCAAGGTCTCGCAGATCCTCCGCAACTTCATCTCGAACGCGCTCAAGTTCACCGAGCGCGGCCACGTGCGCGTGTCCGCGCGGCGCGGCCCGAACGACACCGTCGTGTTCGAGGTGGAAGACAGCGGGATCGGGATCGCGCCCGAGGACCAGGAGCGCGTCTTCCAGGAGTTCTCGCAGCTGGACAACCCGGTGCAGAAAACGGTGCGCGGCACGGGTCTCGGCCTGCCGCTTTCGAGGAAACTGGCGCACCTGCTCGGCGGCGAGATCACCCTGCAGAGCCAGGTCGGCGCCGGCTCCACGTTCTCGCTGATCCTGCCGATCGTCTTCCGCGACGTGTCGGCAGAGGCGATCACCGCGGCCCCGGCGACGATCCGCTCCGCCGCGCCGGCCCGCACGCGGCGCCGCGTGCTGGTGGTGGATGACGACGACGCGGCCCGCTACCTGGTCCGCAAGTGGCTGACCGAGGCGAACTATGATGTGATTGAGGAGAGCTCCGGCATGGCCGCGTGCGCCGCCGCCCGCGATCATTCGCCCGACGTGATCGTGCTCGACTTGATTATGCCGGACGCCTCGGGCTTCGAAGTGCTGCAGCAGATCGCGGACGAAACCGCGACGCACCACATTCCCATCGTCATCCACACGTCGATGATCGACCCGCCGGCGCGCGAGCGCCTCGGCGAGCGGGTCGTCGAGGTCGTGTCCAAGAACCAGGCGATTGCCTCGGGCGCGGCCGCGTTGCGCGCGGCGGTCGAACGCGCCATCCATCGTGAGGATGTAGGAGCACCATGGGCGCCACCGTCCTGAACGTGGACGATTACCTGCCGGGGCGCTACGCCCGCAGCCGGGTGCTGCGCGAGGCCGGGTTCACGGTACTCGAGGCGGCGAGCGGCGCGGAGGCGCTGCGCCTCGTCCGTTCCCAGCTGCCCGACGTGGTGCTGCTCGACTACAACCTGCCCGACATGACGGGGCTGGACGTCTGCCGCGAGATCAAACAGGCGCCCGAGACCGAAGCGATCCCCGTACTGCAGATTTCCGCCACGTCGCGCGCGGTCGAGAACAAGGTGGCCGCGATGACCGTCGGGGCGGACACGTATCTCGTAGAGCCGATCGCGCCGGCGGAGCTCGTCGCGCACGTGAACGCCGCGCTGCGCTGGCGCCGGGCCGAGGAGCGGTTGCGCGAGTCGAACGCCCGCATGGCGGCGCTGTACCGCGAGGCGCAGCAGGCCAACGAAGCGAAGGACGACTTCCTCGCCGTCCTCTCGCACGAACTGCGCGCGCCGCTCAACGCGATGCTCGGGTGGATCGAGCTCCTGCGCCGCGGGCGCTTGGGCGAGGAGCGGCGGGCGCACGCGGTCGAAATCATCGAGCGCAACGCCAACGCGCAGGCGCGACTGATCGAGGACCTCCTGGACGTGTCGCGCATCGTCACCGGCCAGCTCGCGATCGCGTCGCAGCGCGTGGACCTGGCGCCGATCGTCCGCGACGCGGTGGAGACCGTCCGCCCCGCCGCCGACGAGAAAAGGATCCGCCTCGCGTCGGAGCTCGAGGATCCGGAGGCGTGGGTGGTCGGGGACCCCACGCGGCTGCGACAGGTGACGGTCAACCTGCTGTCCAACGCGATCAAGTTCACCGAGCGCGGGTCCGTGGTCATCAGGCTCCGCCACCGGGACGGGCGCGTCCGCGTCGAGGTCCGCGACACCGGCGCGGGCATCGACCCGGCGTTCCTGCCGTACGTGTTCGACCGGTTCCGCCAGGCGGACAGCTCGCGCACGCGCCCGCACGGCGGCCTCGGGCTCGGCCTCGCGATCTCGCGGCACCTGATCGAGGCACACGGCGGCCGGATCACCGCCGACAGCACCGGCGTGGGCCAGGGGTCCACGTTCGTGTTCGATCTGCCGGAGGCGACGCCCGCGGAGATCGCCGCCGGCGAGCGCCGTGACGCGGCGGCCGCCGAGTCGTCCGATCGCCCGCTGGACGGTCTCCGCCTGCTCCTGGTCGAGGACGACACCGACTCGCGCGAGATGATGGCGCTGCTGCTCGAGGACTCCGGCGCGAAGGTCACGTCCGCCACGCACGCCTTCGCCGCCCTCAAGGCGCTGGACGAAGAACAGTTCGACGTGATGGTGGCCGACGTCGGACTGCCCCACATGGACGGCTACGCGCTGGTGCGCAAGATGCGGGAGGCGGGGCGGCGCACGCCGGCCGTGGCGCTCACCGGCTACGCGACGCCAGCGGATCGCGCGCTGGCGCTCGACGCCGGGTTCGACGATCACCTCGGCAAGCCGGTCGTCCCCGAAGCGCTGCTCGACGTCCTCGCCCGCGCCGCACGGCGAGGACGGAGCGTGAGGGCTTGATCGTGCCCATCGGCCATTGATGATCGGGTCATCGGGCCATGGCACGATCGGCAATCGGGTCATCTGGTCATCGGGGAGTTTGATCAGGGAATCGGGCAATCCGCAATCGGTGAATCGCCGCCCGGCGTCCATCGGTCGTCGCCAGCGAGCCGATGGCCAATGACCCGATCCATCCAGCCGATTGACGATGAGCGATGACCCGATCCAAGTACCCGATTGCCGATGACCCGATCCAAGTACCCGATTGCCGATGACCGATTACCCGATCGTGCCATTACCCGATCCCCCGATTATCAATTCCCCGATCGCCACGACTCTCCCTACGCGCTTCTCTTCACCGTCACCGCAATAGCGGCCAAGGCCGCTGCCGCCCCCGCGGCCAGCCACCCGCGGCGCTTCGCCAGCGCCAGCTGCGGGCTGACACTCCACGCGCGGGCGTCGAACCGCCCGTGCGCGCCGGCGTCGCCGGGCAGCGGCGACCAGAGATTGTGCGGGCGATCGGGATCCTCCGGCTCGCTCGTCTGCTGCGCCTCGACGCCGGTTCGCGCGAGATGAAGGTCGGCGAGCCCGGGCGCGAGCCGGTTCCCCGCGATCGCGATGACGGTGGGCGCGCCGACCCAGTACTCGCGGCGGGGATGCCGCGCGGCGTGGACGATCGCGTCGGCCGCGATCTCGGGCTGGTAGATGGGAGGAACGGGCTGCGCGCGACGCGGGAGCCGGCTCTTCACCCATCCGAACTGCGGCGTGTTCAGCGCGGGCAGCTGCACCATCGTCACCTGCACGCGGCTGCCGTCGTGGAGGAGCTCGCACCGGAGGGAGTCCATGAAGCCCTGGACGGCGTGCTTCGCGGCGCAGTACGGCGCCTGCATCGGGATGCCGCGGTAGGCCAGCGCGGAGCCGACCTGCACGATGACGCCGCGGTCGCGCGGCAGCATCCGCCGCAGGGCCGCGAGCGTGCCGTGGACGACGCCGAGGTAGGTCACCTCTGTGACGCGCCTGAACTCCCCGGCGGGTGTCTCGCGCACGGGGGAGAACACCGAGGCCATCGCGTTGTTCACCCAGACGTCGATCGGCCCGAGCTCGCGTTCGACGCGCGCGGCCGCGGCCTCGACGGCGTCCGCGTCCGCGACGTCGCACGGCAGGACGACCGCGCGGCCGCCGAGTTCCTCCACCTCCCGCCGCGCGGCGTCGAGACCGTCGACGCCACGCGCCAGCAGGCCGATCCGCGCCCCGCCGCGCGCGAAGCGGCGAGCGGTTGCCCGGCCAACGCCGGCCGACGCGCCCGTGATCACCACGACGTCCGACGTGCGGTCAGCGCGATCGTCGGTCAGCGTTCGCTCTCCTCGTGGTCTTCTTCTTCCTCGTCGAGATCGTCCGCCTCCTCGAACTCGTCCCCCTCCTCCGTACGGCCGCCGATTTGCTCGTCACTCCAGCCGCGGCCGATGTCCTCGTCGCGGTCGCGCCAGCTTTCCGGGTCCTGCCCCTCGTTGGGGTTGCGTGGCTCAGCCATCGAGCCCTCCTTGAGAGCGGAGAAGTCAGCAACGCAGGTGCCAGCGCCGGTGCGATAAGATGCAGCTCGTGGGCAAGACGAAAGACCACGCCTCGCCTGAGCAGGCGGCGGCGGCGTTCGGCGTCGGAAAGCTGAAGCGGCACCTCTTCATCTGCGGGGGACCGGACTGCGCCGACGAGAAGGACGCCGACGAAACCTGGTCGTACGTGAAAAAGCGGATGAAGGAGCTGGACATCGCCGGCCCGAACGGCCCCTGCTACCGCACGCGCTGCAAGTGCCTGCGCATCTGCACCGAGGGACCGATCGCGATCGTCTACCCGGAGGGAACGTGGTACCGCCGCGTCACACCGGAGAACGCCGAGCGCATCATCCAGCAGCACCTGATTGGCGGGCGCGTGGTGGACGACCTGTGCTTTGCCAGGAATCCGCTCGACTGATAACATGGCTGGTCGTGCGCCCGTAGCTCAGATGGATAGAGCGCCGGGCTTCGAACCCGTAGGTCGGGGGTTCAAATCCCTCCGGGCGCGCCAGCCCTTTCGTGACCGCCCCCGAATCCGCTACACGGATAGTGAGAGTCTGTCCGATTTCGTAGGCTGTCCGGACGTGGCCGGAGCAGCCGCCGAGCAGGCCCCCACCGCCGATTTGAGTGTGCTTCGCTGAAGCCCATCCTGCGCGCGTTCCGCACAGTTTGTTGGTCAGTCTTTCGCAGCCTTCGTCGGCGTGTTCACACGTCGCGAGCGCGTTGCACGTCGTGGCGGTCAGGTCCAATACTACTTGGACCGCGCAGGCCTCCACGCCTCTACGTTCGCGAAGAGGAGCTGAACAATGACCGCCGGAGCCCATGCCTCCATCAATAGGACCGCGAGACTCGCCGGGGTCCTGTACCTGGCCCTGATGCCATTCGGCTTTTTCGGCATCATCTACGTCCCATCCGTTCTACTGGTGAGCGGAGATGCCGCGACCACGTCCCGCAACATCATGGCATCCGAGTGGCTATTCCGCAGCGGCACGGTCAGCCAGCTGATCAGTCAGATCATTTTCATTTTCCTGGTGCTGGCGTTGTACCGGCTCCTCAAGCCCGTGAACAAGGATCAGGCGGTGCTGATGGTCGTCCTGGCGCTCCCCGCCGTCCCCATCGTGTTCCTCAACGAGGTCAACCACCTTGCGGCCCTGCGGCTGCTCGCCACCGCAGGCGATGGGGCATTCACCGCAAGTCAGCTCCAAGCGCAGGCGATGCTCTTCCTCGACATGCGCCAGAACGGAATCCTTGTCGCTCTGGTGTTCTGGGGCCTCTGGTTGCTGCCCTTGGGTTTTCTGGTCTTCAAGTCCGGGTTTCTGCCGAAGCTGTTGGGCGTCCTGCTGGTAATTTCAGGCGCCGGTTATGTGATTGACACGGGCACGCAGCTCCTGTCACCGGGCCTCGCGACGATCGGCCAGTTCACCGTTGTCGGAGAGATCCTCTTCACCCTGTGGCTCCTGATCAGGGGGTTGAACGTCGAACGGTGGCAAGAGGTCGCGCTTCATGCTCACGACGGCGCGGCCTAACACACTCGGCTGCACCCAACGGCGGCCGCCGCGCAGTCGTTGGCGTGCGAGACGGGAACCGGCATCCAAGCCATTGGGTCGGGGCGCCGGAAACGAGGTATGCTCTGGAGAGGCGTGCCCGGCCGGGTTACGCGGCAATCACCGTTCCGGCCAACACATACGCGAAGCAAGTCGCATCGTCTTCGCTCCGGGCGCGCCATTCGAATCGGGAATTTGGTGATTTGGTGAGTCTCACTGCGCCCGTAGCTCAGCTGGATAGAGCGTCGGCCTCCGGAGCCGAAGGCCACAGGTTCGAATCCTGTCGGGCGCGCCACTTTTCCGAACCCCGTGTGATAGCGGTGTGACACTCCGTCACGCATTTTGACTTCCCGAGACCGCTTTCAGCGTCCGCCGCTTTCAGCTCACTTCTGGCCCCTTGCGAGTTCTTCGTAGGTGACGTTCAAAATAGCGTTGCGTCTGCCGCACGCTCGCGTGTCCCAGCATCAACTGGATGACGCGGATGTCCACGCCGTCGGCGAGGAGCCTGCAGGCACCTTCGTGCCGAAGGTCGTGCCCGCGCAGGTCGATCTGCCGGAGCGTGTCCCGATATGCGGCACCTCCTTCCTAGCGAACGCCGCTTGGCCTCTTGCGTCGGTCTGCCTCGAACGCTTCAACCCGCTGCTTGGCCCGAAGAATCCACCTGTCCAGGAACTCTTTAGGGACCACTTTATGGTGTTGCTCGATCGCCGTCTGCACGTTGCGTCTCATCAGCTGCTTGATCGGATGATCGTAGTCATCCTGGTCTTTCCCGTTCAGGTGCTCCAAGGCGAGTGCGAGCCCGCGCTGGTCTAAGTCCGCCGATCGTCCAGCCTCGAGAGCGTCAATCACAACCATCCAGGCGCGACGGTCACGATCGCGCGCGTCGAAGATGTGCTGCGCCCCGGTCTCATCACCGAACACGGACCCGTCTTCGAACACTGCCCAATCCACCGTAGCGGTCATCGACACGATTCTCGCTGCTTCCTCGGGGCGGAGGGCGATTCGGCCTCGAGCGGAGCTGTGTGGCGCGATGGTTCGCCCGCGAGCCGGAGCTATCCCGGTGTACTCTTCGTATGCGTCAACAGCGAGCGCCTCACCGCCGGTGCTGCCGTCTGGATAAAGGCAGGTGACTGTCACCTGCCAAGCCGTAACAGTCTGCGCAGCGTTATTTGTGACGTTGAATTCCACCACGGTTCGGTTACTCGAAATGGGCAACAGTACCGGATTCGAAACGACGACCGCAGGGCGAGAGTTGAGGTCCGGCTGTTGGAACGGTGCGGCAGGTGCCGCTCGCGGCGCCGCTAAGGTGGTCGTTACGGAGAAGACGCAGAACACACAGGTGCGCGTTCTCATGGGGACCTCCTTGCCATCGGCCCCAAAACACAGGGGAGTTCCAGCGAACTGCCACGCCAGATGTTCGTCCCAACCTTCACGCTCGTTCGAGCCGTTCCCGCACGCGGCGAAGCAGCGTCGTCGCCGTAAAGGGTTTTTCCAGGATCGGGATGGTGTCAAACGCAGGGGCGTTCACGCAGTTGTCCAGATATCCGGTCGTGAGGAGGATCCGCGTGCCGGGGCGCTCGGCGAGCAGCGCCGCCGCGAGATCGCGGCCGTTGCGGCCCGGCATGACGATGTCGGTGAGCACCAGGTCGGGCCATCGCTCCTGTCCCTCGAGCTGCCGCAACGCCTCGTCGGCGCTTGCGGCCTCGGTCACGCGGTAGCCGTAGCGGCGCAGCGCCGCCGTCGTGAACAGCCGCGCGTCCGGATCGTCCTCGACGACGAGGATCCGCTCGCTCCCGACCGGCAGGCCCGCGACCGCGGGCCGGTCGGCGACGCGGGTCGCCGGCGCGGACGGCGGGAAGCAGATCCGGAACGTCGTGCCGCGGCCGGGCGCCGTCTCCACCCAGATGTAGCCTTTCATCTGCTCGATGATGCCGTAGACGGTGGCGAGCCCGAGGCCCGTGCCCTTGCCCGGCTCCTTCGTCGTGAAGAACGGCTCGAAGACGTGGCGCTTCGTGTCTTCGTCCATGCCGATGCCGGTGTCCTGCACCGACAACTCGACATACTCCCCCGGCTTCATGGGGCCCTGCCGCGCGGGGGGCCGCGTGGAGACGACATAACGGGCCGTGCGGATGATGATTCTTCCGCCGCTCGGCATCGCGTCGCGCGAGTTTACCAGCAGGTTCATCAGCACCTGTTCGAGCTGCGTCACGTCCGCGCAGATGGATCCAACGGAAGGATCGAGCTCGAGTTGCAGTTGAACGTCCTCGCCGAGCATGGGGCGCGCGAGCCCCTGGAAACGCGAAAGGATCTGATTGAGTTCCACCGATTCGGGGCGGAGCACCTGCTTTCGGCTGAAGGCGAGGAGCTGGCGCGTCAACGCCGCGGCGCGCAGCGCCCCCTGGTAGATCTGTTCGAGGTCCCGTCCCATCGGCTTGTCCGGCCCGATCTGTTCGCGCAGCAGTTCCGAGTAGCCGATGATGGCGGTCAGGATGTTGTTGAAGTCGTGGGCTACGCCACCGGCGAGCCGCCCGATCGCCTCCATCTTCTGCGCGTGGCGGAACTGCTCCTCGAGCGCGCGGCGCCCGGTGATGTCGATGATCACCGGCATGGTCCACAGCGGCTGCCCCGCGGCGTCCCGGATGGGACGCACGGAGACGTAGCCCCACACGATCTCGCCGTCCTTGCGCACGTAGCGCTTTTCCATTTCGATGTGATCGGTTTCGCCATCGTACAGGCGCCGCACCGCCGCGCTGCTGGCCGCCTTGTCGTCGGGATGCGTCACGTCGAGGAACGTGAGCTCGCGCAGCTCGGTCTCTGAATAGCCGATCATCTTGATCCACGCGGCGTTCGCGCGATCGAAGTGGCCGCTCATGTTGACGAGGGCCGTGCCGACCGGCAGCTGCTCGAACACGCGTCGGAAGAGCGCCTCGCTCTCGCGCAGCGCGTCCTCCATGTGTCGCCGATCGGTCGTGTCGCTGAGGACGCCGGCGTAGACAGGCTCCGGATCCGTGTCGATGCAGCGCGCCCAGACCTCAGCCCAGAGCGCGGAGCCGTCGCGCCGCCGGAACGTTGTTTCCAGTCGCGCGCTCGCGCCGGGCCGGTCGAGACGCGCCAGCAACCGCTCGCGGGCTTCGGTGTCCGTATACAGGTCGCCGACAGGCACCTGCAGCAGGGTTGCGACATCCGGGTAGCCGAGCAGGTCGGCGAGCGCCTGGTTGGCCGCGAGCAGGCGACCGCTCCGGGACGCGCGGAAGACTCCCAGGGGCACGGCGTCAAAGATTTCGCGCATATCAGGCCTCTGCCGGGTTTCCGCCGCGCGCCCGTCCGGCATCCGCAGTTTTCCTCAGGAAAACCGGGCGGCTTCGCTGGGCTGGTGGAGAGGTTTCCAGATGTAGCAACCGACATGCCGCGCCGTTGCACGCTTCTTCTCTCAGGACCGCGCGCGGGTGGCCGGCAGCGGGACGCCGGGCGGCGTCGCCGGGGGCGGGGCTACGCCGAGTTCTGATTGCGCCTGCCCACTTCGAGCCGCGCGAGGCGGGAGATCAGCGCGTCCGGCGAGCACGGGATCATCACCACGTCGTCGAACGTCTCGAGGACGTTCTTGAGCGCGGTGACGGGCAGCTGCATCGAGAAGAGGCCGAGGAGCACCGCTTGCGGCCAGGCCCGCCGCAGCGAGCCGCCGATCTGCAACGGATCGTCCTTCGGCCGGAAGTGCACGACGATGGCGAGCGGCGCGTGCAGATCGCGGGGCGCGAGCGCCTGCTGCGGTTCGTTGCAGCTGAGGACGGCAAAGCCCGCCTGCTCCAGCGCGAGCCCGTACAGGTCTGCGGTGTCCGGATGGGCCGTCACGAGGATAACAGAGCGCGAAATGCCCACAGTCTCTAGCTGCGTTTGGGGAGAACGCTGACTGTAGGCGAGGGGGAAGGTTCTGTCAAATGGTACGATCGTCATGAGTCCGTCGTCGCCGCGGATCCACGCGCCGAGTCAGCCGCTGCCCGGAGCCTGGCGGCAGCTCCCGAAACCGCAAACCCGGTAATCCATCGAACCTGCCGAACGCGAATCCGGACACGAAGCTGCTGAACCGGCGAGCCTTCTCCCGCGAACCCAGCGATCCCGCCGAACCCGCGAACCCAGGGATCCCGCGGAACCCGCGAACCCAGCGAACGTGCAGAACCCGGAACCCTTCGAACCTTTCGAACCTTTCGAACCTTTCGAACCTTTCGAACCTTTCGAACCCTTCGAACCCTTCGAACCTTTCGAACCCTTCGAACCCGTCGAACCTGATCTAGTGCCCCTGCGGCGCCGCCTGTGGCTGCGGCTGTCCTTCGACAGTGAACTCACGGGACTCGACCAGCCTGTTGTCGAGGTAGACGTCGAGAACGTAGCGGCCACCTTTCCAGCCCTGCGGCCGCGCGGCCTGCAGCGCGACGACATCTCCGCGCGACGGTGTGACGATGCGCGTGTCGTCCTGGATCACCTGTCCGGCGGCGTCACGCCACTGCGCGCGCACGAGGCCGCTGTTCGCGGATCCGCGCACGCGCACGGACGCGTAGACGGTGTCGGCCGGCGCGAACGAGTCGGCGGCGTCTTTGATCGTGTGATCGTCGTTCAGCGATCGACCGATCTCGAGATCGTCTAGCGCGACGGGGGTGAGGCCGCGCGCGGCGGCGGCGCCGCTGCGCATGCCCTCGTCGGCGAAGTTGACTTCGTTGGGCGACGGCCCGGGCGGCGCGCAGGCGGCGGCGCCCAGCAGAGCCACGGCGGCGAGGGCGGCAGGAAACGAGCGGACGTGCATCGATGATTACTCCTCCGCCTCTATGTTATATTTATAGGTCGCGTCCGGGAGATTCGCGCGCCTGTAGGGGCGCCTTTTCGTCCGGCCAGTCGGCGCGCGGGTCTCGGCGCGCCCGACGTGCGCCAAGGACGTTTCTTCCCAAGTGGGCCGCTAGCTCAATTGGCAGAGCAGCAGACTCTTAATCTGCGGGTTGTAGGTTCGATTCCTACGCGGCTCACCACTTAACTCGTTCTATTCATTCGTACTCGCAACCGCGACACCGCCCGTCTCCACGGCGTCTCCACGGCTCTCTGTCCGGCAGCGTTCGAGGAAGTGGATCGCATCATCCGTCGCCGCCCGACTCAGGTGCATGTAGCGCTGCGTTGTGGCGAGATCGCGGTGCCCCGCCAATTCCTGGATCACGCGTGCCGATGCTTTACCGCGCATCGCCAAATGCGAACAGAACGTATGCCTCAGAGTGTGCGGCCCACGTCTCCGAATCTCCGCCCGTCGAGCGGCACGTTCGACTGCCTCTCGCAAAGCACTTTCGCTGAGCGGCCTCCCGTCGTTTCGGTAAAGTACGAGTGGGCCGAGCCGGTGCATATGCGAGCGCAGCGCCTCC
>DATHTE010000063.1:0-22710 GCA_035463475.1 Vicinamibacterales bacterium | reverse complement strand
GGAGACGTCGAGCCCCTCTTCCTCGTGGTACTCGTCGTCGGCGTTGACTGCCCAGACGTCGTGATGGGCCCCGAGCAGGTTTTGTACAGCCAGGATCGCGGTCACCATCGAGTGGTCCTGGTTGTTGTACTTGTGCATGCCGTTGCGGCCGGCGACCTGCAGGTTGGCGAAGCGAGCCAGGTATTGGCGCACCACGTCCAGCGCCTTGACGAACCCATCGTCGTAGATGGGGTACGCCTTCGGAACGCGGACGACGGTTCCATCGAGAACGTGCGCGCCACGCCGCAGGCCGATCGCGTCCAGTTCGCGCGCGCCCAGCCGGACCAGCTCGGCATCCGGCAGGCTCCACAGCCCGTCCCCCTCGAAGCAGAAGTACTCCAGCCCGAGACAGGTCTTCGACTGGTCGGGGACCATTTCGGGGCTCCAGTTCTTGAAGTTCTGGATACGCCCGAGCTTCACGCGGGGGTCGTGCACGTAGATCCAGTTGTCCGGGAACAGGGAGGGTCGATCGATGACCAGGGCGACGGTGAGAAAGTCACGGTAGCGCAGCGCTTCGGCTGCCGCGCGCACGTCGGGGGGCGCCGGCGGGTCGAGGCTGCGCACCAGATCGCGCAGCGGCATCGTGGACATGACGAGGTCGGCCGCGAGCGCGTGACGGCGGCCGTCCTGCTCGTACTCCACGGCCTGTATGCGATCGCCGGCATGCCGCAGCTTCACGACGCTGGCGTTGAAGCGCACCGAGCCCCCTCGCTCCTCGAGATCTCTCTGGAACGCCTCCCACATCATCCCGGGGCCGAGACGCGGGTACTCGAACTCGTCGATCAGCGTTTTGATCTGCCGCGAGCCGCTATCGCCGCGCTTGAACAGCATGTTGACGATCGCGGTGACGAGGGAGAGGCCCTTGATCCGTTGCGCCGCCCATTGCGCCCCAATCTGATCGCAGGGAATCCCCCAGACTTTTTCCGTGTACGTCTTGAAGAAGATGTTGAACAGGCGGCGGCCGAACCGGTTCGAAATCCAGTCCGCGACGCTGCGCTCCGGCCGGATGGGCCTGAGGCGAACCCGGAGGTAGGAGAGTATCGCGCGCGTCGCCTCGACGATGCCGAGGCCGCGCAGCGCGTTGAGCGGCTTCAGCGGATAGTCGAAAAACCGGTTGTTGTAGTAGATGCGGGACAGCCGCGGGCGCTTCAGCATGTCGCGGCCGAGCATCCGGTGCCACAGGTCTCTAACCGGTCCGACCTTCGTGAAGAAGCGATGCCCGCCGATGTCGAAGCGGAAGCCCTTGTACTCGACCGTGCGCGCGATGCCTCCCACCTGCGCGTCGCGCTCGAGCACGGTGACGCCGATCTGCCGCCGGATGAGAAAGTAGGCGGCTGTCAGGCCGGCGGGACCGGCGCCGATAACGACGGCCGACCGGCTGCTGCTGCAAGGAGGCTGGCCTTCCACCATGGAGAACCCGTTATTCTAGCAGAACCGCACGCCCGGCCCGAGGTCAGGACATCCACTTCAGCAGACGAATGACCCCCATCGGCGCGGGACGCCGGTGCGCGGACGCGTCGGCGCGGTCGCGGGCGCGGATCTCTGCGGCGTGGCTTTCGTAGTACGCGTACGCTCGATACAACATCTCGGCGTTGCTGAGGGTAGGGGACCAGCCGAGCTCGCGTTTGATCTTCGACGTGTCGAAGAGGAAGCTCTCCGCGATCATGCGGTACTGATAGGGCCCGAGCGGCGAAGCTCCGAGCCGGTACGCCAGGCGCATCAGGGCGAGGGTCGGCTGGCGTGGAAGCGAGGCGACCCGAGCGGGGGTACCCGCTCTGTCGATCACATACTGGTAGACGTCGCGCAACGCCGCGACATTGTCGGAACCCACGTTGAAGACCCCCGCGGCGGCGCTCTCCAACGCACGGACGCAGGCATCAGCCAGATCCGGGGCGTAGACGAACTGGTACCGGTTTGTCCCTCCACCCACGACCCAGACCCGCCGGCCCTCCGCGATGAACTCGAAGAGGATGGAGAGCAGCCCGAGCCGTCCGGCGTCGATGATCGTCGGGGTGCGGACCACCACCGCCGCGAACCGGTGCTTCGGGTCGAGCAGGATCCGTTCTCCGGCCCACTTGGATTCGCCGTAGATCTCCCGAGGCGCGGGCACGTCGGATTCCGTCACGGGGCGGTCGAACGGATGCGCCCACAGACAGTTCGATGACGTGAAGACCACTTTGCGGACCGCGAACGCGTCGGCGAGGTCCGCGAGGATCCGGGTTCCGTCCACGTTCGAGGTCCACAGAAAGTTCCGGTCGCTCACGTCGTGCGCCAGCATGGCCGCGCAGTGCAGGATCGCCTCGAAGCGGTACTGTACGAAGAGTTCCTGCATTGCGGCGCGGTCCCGGATATCGAGCTGGAACGTGGTGAGCCTGTCGTGCTTCGTGTGATCCGGCTGGAGATCCACGCTGACGCAGGTGTACCCGGCATCGAGCAGCCGGTGCTTCAAGACGCCGCCGAAGAACCCCGCGCCTCCGGTCAGCAGAACCGTGTTCATCGAGGAGATGACCTTCAGAATATCACGGCGTTCCGGCGCGGGCGCTTCGCTGGGCCGCAGGCAGGAAGAGCCCGAGGAGAAGAAACGGATAGAACCACGCCACGTATCCCGCGGTGGGATGGATCTTGACCAGCGTGGCGCCGATGACGACCGCAGCCGAAATCAGGGCAAGCATCTGCGGCGTTCGCCGGCGGGCGATCACGTAGGCCGCCAGCGCGAAGCCGATGAACAGGAGCATCATCGGGGCGGTGAGCCCCGACGCGCCAACCAGCGGGTTAGCGAACCATTCCCGCCAGCCGGGGCGCTGGCCCCAGAAGCTGAAGGGACTCGAGCCGTATCCGGCCGAGTCCGTGTGGTGACCCAGCGTGTCCCACAGGATGGTGCCGATGAGCCCGCGTCCGCCCGTCGGGCGCGACCGGAGCAGCACGAACGCGCCGAGAATGGCCGAGGAGACGGTGATGCTCCCCAGGAAGCGGACCGCCGCGCCGCGGTGAGACGAGTAGTAGCCCAGCCACGCAGGTACGAGAAACGCGGGGTAGAAGCCTACACCAGCGCCCGCCGTGAGCAGCACGCCCGCGGCGATCGGATTGGCAAGAGTGGCGAAGGCGGCCGTCGTCAGCGCCGGGGGCGCGAGATGCGAGACGTAGGTGACGCCCCCGATGAAGTAATCCTCTCCTCCCATGCCGATCACGAACGCGCTGCCACAGAACATGGCGACGAGCGCATAGCCGAGATCGACGCTCCCAAAGCGAGTTGCCGCACGAAACAGCGCGAAGACCCCGACGAACAGGAACGCAAGGGCGCACAGTTTCGTGGCCAGGGCTGACGGAAGGCGGTAGGTCGAGTCAACGCCGAGTGGGGGGTGGGGACTCGACGTGGCGTTCAGATCGATGGGGTCGACCAGCCATTGGAAGGGGATGTGCGCGACGTACAACAGCGGCGCATACGCGGCTCCCGGTGTGCCGGTCAGCATCGGGTCTCCGTACGGGAGGAGCCATCGCTCGCGGAGGCGTTGTGCGCCCAGATTGGCGAAGTAGCCGGAGTCGTCGGGTGGCCGCAGGAGCGTCGCCGAGGCATCCAGCAGCAGCATGAGCACGGCGAGGACAGCTAGCGCCCGTCGTGGAAGATTCGGCGTCCACGGGTCCTGAACGGGGTGATACACGCGCCAGATCGCGCGCGCACCGATGAATACCGTGACGGCGACGATCGCGTCGAAGACCCACCACAGAAGCTGCAGCCAGAAGGGCTCTCGTAGGTGCCGGGCGAAGAAGAGGATGTCGAAAAAGAGCGCGCCGAGTACCAGCAACGCCATCATGTCGACGTTGCGCGGGTGACGCGGTCGCGCGAAATCGAAGCTAATCACGACCGTCATCACCGCGAAGATCCACAGCGTTCCGGACTGTGAAGGAAGCCATCGCCGGAGAAACGCCACTCCGGCCGGGCCGCGCAGGGTCTCGCGGACTTGGGCCAGCGTCTCGCCGGCCGGTGGCAGATCGGGCACCCGCGCGAAGCGCGGCGAATAGACCTCGCGCAGAATCTCGTGCGACTCGCGTTCTGCAGGAGGCGAAATCAGGCGGACCGCCACTGCCGCCGCCGACACGACGAGCGTGACGAGAAGCAGGAGCCGAACTGTTCGCATCGTGCACAACCAACCTACCATCAGATGCTCGCGCGTGCCACAGCCTGGCAGGCGATCGCCCACACGATGCCAGAGGGATCGCCGGTGCTCGACTCGTTCGCCTTCAAGATTCATGCAGCGAGATGGCAGAGGAATGCGCTACGATGTTCGGGTCCTGCGCGGGTTCCGCGCAGATTACGAGGAGACGCATGTTGAAGATCGGAAGAGCTGTAGTGGCCCTTGCCCTGCTCCTGGCCGCTTCGCCCCAGGCGCACGCCCAGACGCAGTGGAACGACACGATATTCGTGAACGTGAACGGCGGGTACCAGATCACCTCGAAGGATTTCGAGTCCACGTCCGGCTTCGAGGTGTACGAAGAGCCGTCGAGCCTTACGGCCACGCAGTCGCTCGAGAGCGGATTGGTATTCGACGTCTCGGCAGGCTATCGGTTGCACGGCAACCTCGGGTTCGGGGTGGGGTTTTCGATGTACTCGAGCGAGAGCGACGTCCTCGTGAACGCCCGCGTGCCGCACCCGTTGTTCTTCGATCAGTTTCGCACTGTCAGCGTAACGGCCAACGGAGCCAAGCACCGGTCGTTCGCGACTCACCTCAACGCGATCTACTTCTGGCCGTTCAACGACCGGATTGACTTCGCCTTCTCTGGGGGTCCGTCGATTGTCGCGGTGAACCAGGAGCTGATCTCGGCCATCAACATCGCGCCCGAGGAAGGGCCGTCATACGTGAGCCCGGAGATCACCGAGATCACCGTGACGGAGCAGCGCAAGACGGCGTTCGGGTTCAACTTCGGCGTTGACAGCGCCTACATGCTCACCGGCCGGTACGGCGTGGGTGTTTCGTTGCGGTATCTCTGGTCCTCGGCCGATCTCGAGGGGCTGAGCGAATCGCTCTCTCCAGGCGGGCTGCAGATCCTGGGCGGCCTGCGCGTGCGGTTCTAACGCCGAGTTCCTGACGGTCATTCCTACTGGATATCGCAGGTGTCGGCGCGGATGTTGGGATATGTGTGTGGCGAGCCCCATATAGGGACCGCCGCGTTGTTGTGGTCGATCAGCACGTCCCACTGCTTCTGCGCTGTTCCCTGGCCCGAGCAGAGCACGTCACAGGAATAGCCGCCGCAGTTGATGCCCCCCGATTTACGCAGGAGCCCAAACGGTCCTTCCGCGATTCCGACGACATTCATGTCGTGCGCCGAGCCACGCAGGAAGTTGACCTTGTCCCCGGCGCTCATCGGCGTGCCGTAGCTCCTCCGATGGCACGTGAGGATGTCGATGGCCGTTCCCGGGATGGGCGAACACGAGACCGGGCCCGGCGACGGCGAAGGCGCTGCCGCGGGCGTCCGGAAACTCGACGTCACGGACCAGTCGCTGGTGGTTTCGCGATCGGTCGCCAGCGCGCGCCAGTAGTAGAGCGTGCTGGCCGTCAGGGCTCCGGGACTCCAGGACGTCGCGCCGCCGCCGGGGTCCTCCGGCTGCGGCGGGTTCGCGAACGCCGTGATGTCGGAAAACGCCGGACTGGTCGACACCTGGAAGACGTACACGACGTTGCCGATGGGCCCGCTTCTCGCTGAGTTCAGGACGCGCAGATGTACCGGGCCCGCCCCGACGGTCGAGCCGTTTGGCGGCGACTGAAGGTGCGGCGCGTGGAGCACCGACGGCGGATACACCTCGAAGCTGCGCACATCGGAGTAGGGGCCGGTATTTGCGCCGTCATAGGCCCACGACCGCCAGTAATACGTGCGACCCAGCTCGAGCTTGTCCGCCAGGCGCACCTTCGTTTCCTCGCTCCCGTCGAGCGGGACGTCGCGCCTGGAGTAGATGACGTTCTTGAACCCCGAATCGACCGCGATCTCGAAACCGTGAAAGAGCGGACGGACGCCGGTCGTGTAGGCGTTGTGGATTTCGAGCGTCAGCGGCTGCTCGCGGTCCCGGAACTTCTGCCCCTCGTACGGCTCGAGCGGCACCGGTGGGGAGATCTCGACGCCGGCGATCGGCCCGGCAATCGTCGGGCTCAGCGGATTGGAGCTTTTCGCGTGCTCGCACGCGCCGAACACGACGAGGCTCGCGAGGAGGACTGGGGCGCGGAATGGGGCTCGCTTCGGTGCAGACATGACGGTAACTCTTCCATCCGGTGGTCGAAACGCCGGTGCACACATGTGCAGCCTCGCGCATCCGCGTATCGGCCACACGGATCCCGGACTTTAGAGTCAGAGTTGGTGACGTCTGGGGAGCGCCCTCAGGCGGGCATCACAAGAGTACGCCCGCGCGCCGGGGGCGTCAAGCGTCCTGCAGCACTGAATGCCGCCGCGAACGCGCTATGTACGCCCCCGCACCGGCCACCGAGATCGTCATGACGGCGGCGGCGCCACCGAGCGACAGAAGCAGGGCGGAGTGCAGCGGCAATCCGAGCTGGCGGAAGTACAGCCCGAAGGCCGCCTCGCGCACGCCGAAGCCGTTGATCGAGACGGGCAGCAGCTGCACGAGGAAGCTGACGGGCACGAGGAGTGCCAGGTGCGCCACGCCGATCGGAATCGCGAGGCCGCGCGCGAGCGCGAAGTAGAACAGGACGAGGACGATCTGCACGATCACCGCGCCGCCGAAGCAGGCGGCCAGCGCGGAGGGGGACCCGCGAAAGCGCGTCACCGCCGTCGTCAGCCGATCGAGGCGCTCGTCGATCCACTCCGGGTGCAACCGGCGCACCGGCGCGATCAGGACATGCAAGAGCTGCGGCGCGAGCAGCACCGGCAGCGACACGAGCGTGGCCGCAACAAGGCCACCCCACAGCGTCGCGGCGCGCAGCGGGCCGGCACCCGCCCCGGCGCGCGACACGCTCGCGCCGACCGCCGCGACGAGAATCAGTCCGAGCAGACCGAAGCCGCGATCGAGCAGGACGACGGTCGTGGCGAGCGTCTTCGAACCTGCGGGACGGGCAGTGTCCGCGATGCGGACGACGTCGCCGCCGACGTTGCTCGGCAGGAAGTTGTTAAAGAAGGTGGCGACGAGGAACGACTCGAACAGGCGGGAGGCGGGCATGCCGACCCCCTGCGCGACGAGCAGTCGCTGCCATCGCCACGCGCTGACGGCCAGCATCAGCAAATACAGCGCGAGCGCGGCGAGAATCCACGCGGGGTTGGCGCCGCGCAGGCCGTCGGCGATGCGCGCCAGGTCGGCGCGTCCCAGAAGCACGGCGAGCAGCGTCACGCTGACCACGAGCTTCAGCCCAGTGAGCAGCGTGCGGCGGCCCATCCCGGCTCCGGTTTCGTGCGCCATCGAAGCGGCCAGTGTATCACGGCCGTCTGCTACAATTCGTTGATTCCATGCGGATTCTGATGATCGCGCCGGAGCCGTTCTTCGAGCCCCGGGGCACCCCGTTCAGCGAGTACCACCGGATCCGCGCGCTCCTCGAACTGGGCCACACCGTTGACCTCGTGACCTATCCGTTCGGCAGCGACGTGGAGCTGGCCGGACTGCGGATCTTCCGGTCCCTGCGGCCCCCGTTCCTCAGGCGAGTGCGCATCGGGCCCTCGCTGGCGAAGCTCCCGCTCGACCTGCTGCTCGCGCTGGCCTGCGCCCGCCGCGCGCTGTCGCAACGGTACGACGCGATCCATTCGCACGAAGAAGGGGCCGCGATCGGCGTGGCGCTGGCCGCGGTGCTCGGGGTCCCGCACTTGTACGACATGCACTCGAGCCTTCCCCAGCAGCTCACCAACTTCGACTTCAGTCGCTCACGGCTGCTGCGCCGCGCGTTCGAATGGCTCGAGCGCATCGTCATCCGGCGATCCAGAGTGGTGATCGTGATCTGCCAGAACCTCGTGGACGTGGTCCGCGCCGTGGACCAACAGGTGCCCGTCGTCCTCATCGAGAACGCTCCTGGGTCCACGGATCTCGCCGGCGCGTCCGACGGGGCGCGCGTTCGGGCCGAGCTCCGGTTCGAGGCCGGCGCGCCGATCGTTCTCTACACCGGCACGTTCGAGGCCTACCAGGGGCTCGACCTGCTCTTCGCGTCGTTCGCGCGCGTCACGACGGAGCGACCGGACGCGCGGCTGGTGCTCGCCGGAGGGACGTCAGCGCAGATCGACGGCGCGCGCGCGCAGTCGAGAAGCGCGGGAGTGGACACGGCGACGATCTTCGTGGGCCAGCGGCCGGCACACGAGATTCCGGCGTATCTCGACGCAGCCACCGTCCTGGTGTCGCCGCGGAGCAGCGGCACGAACACGCCGCTAAAGATCTACCAGTACCTCCGCTCTGGCCGACCGATCGTGGCGACGCGCCTCCTGACGCACACCCAGGTCCTGGACGATGACGTGGCCGTCCTGACAGAGCCCACGCCGGAGGGATTCGCCAACGGCATCCTCCTCGTGCTGAGAGATCCGGAGCGCGGCGCGGCGGTCGGCGCGCGCGCCCGCCGCCTCGCGGAGACGAAGTACAGCTACGACGCGTACCTCGCGCGCACGCGCGAGGCGTGCGAGCGGCTGCTCGGCCGCCCGGCGGCGCCACAGGTGGCGACAGGGAACTTGACATGAGCGCCCGCGGCCCGCGCGAGGCGCTGGAAGGAAGTCCCGAGCGGAGCGCGGGACCGCCGAGCGCTGGAAGCAATGCCGCGCTGGAAGGGAGTCCCGCGCCGAGCGCGGGACCGCCGAGCGCTGGAAGCAATGCCGCGCTGGAAGGGAGTCCCGAGCGTGAGCGAGGGACCGCCGAGCGCGGCCATTACAGCTACGCTGTCTACGCTGATCCCGGGATGGCGGAGCGGTTCGACGCGATGCGGTTCGGCGGACCGATCGGAACGCTGATTGCCGAGTCGCAGGAGCGCGTGCTCGTGGATTTTCTCGGCGACGTGAGGGGCCGCTCGATCCTGGATGTCGGAACGGGCACGGGGCGGGCGGCGCTCGCCCTCGCGACGCGCGGCGCAGCGGTGCGCGGCCTCGACGCGTCCTCCGAAATGCTCGCGGTGGCGCGTCGCCGGGCAGACAGCGCGGGGCTGGATGTCGAGTTCACGACCGGCGACGCGCACGCGCTGCCGCTCGCCGACCGCAGCGTCGATGCGGCGGTATCGCTGCGGGTGCTGATGCACACGCCCGGCTGGGGGCGCTGCGTCGCTGAGCTGTGCCGCGTCGCGCGGCATCAGGTGATCGTTGATTTCCCCGCGGCCGCGAGCGCCGCCTGGCTGCAGTCGGCGGCGCGGACATGGCGGCTCGCGCGGCACCGCGAGGCCTACCGCGTGTTCACGCTCGGGACCATGCGGCAGGCGTTTGCCGCGAACGGGTTCGCCATCACCCGCGTGCACCGGCAGTTCGTGCTGCCGATCGCGCTCCACAAGGCGATCGGATCGCGCGCGTTCACGCGCGTCGTGGAAGGGGCGTTCGCGGCGCTCGGTCTCCTGCGCCTGTTCGGATCGCCGGTGACCGTGCTGGCGGAACGTGAGTAGGGTTCTCGTCACCGGGGCCACCGGCTTTACCGGCAGCCACCTCGCGCGGCGGCTCGTCGAGGCGGGAGACCACGTCCGCGCGTTCGTGCGCGACCCGGCGAAGGCGGCGGACCTGGCCGCGCGCGGCATCGAGCTGCGCGCGGGCGATCTGCGCGACGCCGAGTCGCTCCGCACCGCGCTCGCCGGCGTGGAGGTGGTGTACAACATCGCCGCGCTGTACCGCCAGGCCGGACTGCCGGCGGAGGCGTACCGCGCGGTGAACGCGCAGGCGGTGGCGGACATCGTGCGGATCGCGGCCGCCGCCGGCGCGCGCCGGGTCGTCCACTGCAGCACGGTGGGGGTCCACGGCGACGTCGAACGCCCGCCGGCGAACGAGGACGCGCCGCTCAGGCCTGGTGACATCTACCAGGAGACCAAGGTCGAAGGGGAGCGGCTCGGGAGGGAAGCGGCCCTGGTGGCCGGGATCGAGCTGGTGATCGCCCGGCCGAGCGGCATCTATGGCCCGGGCGACCGGCGCCTGCTGAAACTCTTTCGCGGCGTCGCGCGGCAGCGGTTCGTGATCCTGGGAGACGGCAAGATTTTCTATCACCTGACGTACGTCGATGATCTGTGCGACGGGTTCCGGTTGTGCGGCGAGGTGCCGGCGGCTTCGGGGCGCACCTACATCCTCGCGGGCGCGGAGGTGACGACGTTGAACGAGCTGACGGCCATCATCGCGCGCGAGGCGGGCGTGCTGCCGCCGCGGCTGCACCTGCCGGTGTGGCCCGTCTGGATCGCGGGCGCGGCGTGCGAGGCGCTGTGCGCGCCATTCGGCGTCGAGCCGCCGTTGTACCGTCGGCGCGTGGACTTCTTCACGAAGAGCCGCGCGTTCGAGATCGCGCGGGCGCGCGCCGAACTCGGGTACGCCCCGAAGGTGGCGCTGCGCGACGGCGTCCGCCGCACGCTGGTGTGGTACCGCCAGGAAGGCTGGCTCTGACGAATGGCGATCGAGCGGGCGCAGGACCAGATCTTCGACCAGCGCCGGTCGGCGCGCGAGAAGTACTCCGCGCTGGTCGTCGGGCGTCCCGGCTGGGGGGCGCTGCTGAAGCACGAGCTGGTGACGCTCCTCTCGCAGCACGTGCCCGGCGCGCTGGGGCTCGCGCTGCGCAAGGCGCTCTACCCGGCGCTGCTCGGGCGGTGCGGACGCAACGTCGTGTTCGGGCAGAACGTCGTGCTCCGGCACCCGCACAAGATCGAGATCGGCGACAACGTCGTCGTGGACGACAACTGCCTGCTCGACGCGAAGGGAGAAACGAACCGCGGCATCCGGATCGGCAGCGGCGCCTTCATCGGCCGCAACACGATCCTGTCCTGCAAGGACGGCGACATCGAGCTGGGGGCCGGGGCGAACATCGGCTTCAACTGCGAGCTGTTCTCCGCCAGCCGCGTCGAGGTGGGGGCGGGCACGCTGCTCGCCGCCTATTGCTACCTGATTGGCGGCGACCACGACGTGTCCGACGCCGCGAAGCCGGTGCTCGACCAGGGACGCGTGTCGCGCGGCGTCACGGTCGGCGCGGGCGCCTGGCTGGGCGCCGGGGTCAAGGTGCTTGACGGCGTACGGATCGGGGACCGAGCCGTCATCGGTGCCGGCGCGGTCGTGCGGCGTGACGTTCCGGAGGGCGCGACGGCGGTCGGCGTTCCCGCGCGCGTCATCGACTCGCCGGCGGAACATCCGTGAGGGCCCCCGTGACCACCCGTCGTCTCAACGTTCTCCAGATCTGCGATCACCTCGGCTGGGAGGGATCGCGGATGCACGGTGTCAAGCGGCTGTTCGGCTGGATGATCCCGCGCTTCGACGCCGCGCGTTTCAGCGTGTCCCTCGTCAGCCTGCGGAAGCGCGACCTTTCGGAAGAGACGCTCGATCAGCTCGGCGTGGACATCACCTACCTGCACAAGTCGAAGTTCGACCCGGCCACGCTGCCGGCGCTGCTCAAGGTGATCGATCGCAAGAAGATCGACATCCTGCACATGCACGGCTACGGTGCGACGACGTTCGGCCGGCTCGCCGCGGCGATGCGCCGGATCCCGACGATCGTCCACGAGCACGCGAACCTGACCGACACACCGTGGTTCCAGAAGGTCGCGGACTTGGCGCTCGCGCGGGTAACGGACATCGGCATCGCGGTGTCGGCGAGCACGGCGGAGTTCCTGATCCGGGCGCGGCAAATGCCGGCATCCCGGGTGAAGGTCGTCTATCTCGGCGTGCCGCTGGAGGAGTTCAATCGGCCGCGTTCCGAGGCCGAGGTCGCCTCCGCACGGCGGGAGCTGGGGGTGGCGCCGGGTGAGTTCGCGATCGGCACCGTCACGCGTCTGCACGACTCGAAGGGGAACTCGTACCTCGTGGACGCGGCGAAGCTGGTGCTCGCCGAGCGCCCGAACGCGCGCTTCTACCTCGTGGGCGAGGGGCCGCTGCGGGATTCGCTCGAGCAGCAGGCGGCAGCGCTCGGCCTCGGCGAGCGCTTCGTCTTCCACGGTTTCGCGCGCGATGTCGCGCGGGTCGTCTCCGCGTTCGACCTCTCGGTGTTTCCCTCGCTCTGGGAGGGTACGCCGCTGACCGTCTTCGAGGCGCTCGCGATGGGGAAACCGATTGTCGCCACCGATGCCGATGGCCTCCTCGACGTTCTCGCACACGATCGTGACGCGCGCATCGTGCCCAGGCGGGACGCTCACGCGCTGGCCGGCGCAATCGTGTGGATGATGGACCGGCCCGGCGAACGGCAACGGCTGTCCGAGGCCGCGCGTGTGACGAGCCGGCAATACGACATCGCTGCCTTTGTCCGGAAGATGGAGCAGCTGTACGTCCTGCTGCATGAGACCTCTCGCGCCACGCGTCGCCGGACGGTCCTCACTCAGGACGTCTCGTTTCTCACGGAGCGCGCCGCCACGTGAGCCGAATAGCCGTCGTCACGTCGAACCCACCGTTTGCGGAAGGTGGGCACCTCGTCATCGCGCGGGCCGTCATCCAGGCGCTGCGCGAGGCCGGGCACGAGGCGGCGCTGGTGACCACGCCGCAGAACAGGTTCGGCCGGCAGGCGGCCGCGTACGCCGCCAACTGGCTGACCGACGTCGGCGTCGATGCGTTCGGCCGGCGGATCGACCAGGTGATCTCGTTCCGGTTCCCGAGCTACGCGGTGCGGCACGAGCGTCACGTCTGCTGGCTCAATCACACGATGCGCGAGTACTACGACCTCTGGCCCCGGCTCATCGCGGGACTCGGCAGCAAGGGGCGGCTGAAGGAGCGCGTGCGCCGCACGCTCATCCACGCGTCAGATCGGTACCTTCTGTCGCACAATGTGACGAAGCTGCTGGCGCAGTCGCGCACGATTCAGGGGCGGCTGGCGGCGCTCCGGGGCGTCAGATCGACTGTGCTGTATCCGCCGCCGCCGCAGCGGGCCTATCGCTGCGACGAGTACGGCGACTACCTGTTCGCCGTCTCCCGTCTCGCGCCGCTCAAGCGATTCGACCTGCTGCTCAAGGCGCTCGCCGAGCCCGCCGCCGCGCGCGTGCGCTGCGTGATCGCGGGTGAAGGGGAGGAGGAAGGCAGGATTCGGACCATGGTTCGCGAGCTGGGGCTCGACTCGCGCGTGCGGATGATCGGCGGCGTGGATGCCGCGCAGTTGGTGGAGCAGCTCGCGCGATGCCGCGCGGTCTGCTTCATTCCGTACGACGAGGACTACGGCTTCGTCACGGTCGAGGCGTTCGCCGCGCGCAAGCCTGTCGTGACGTGCACCGACAGCGGCGGGCCGACCGAGCTCGTCGCCGACGGAAAGACGGGCGTCGTCTCCGCTCCGGAGCCGCGCGCGCTCGCCGCCGCGATTGCGCGCGTCATGGACGATGCTGCCACCGCCGAGCGCATGGGAGCCGCGGGGGCCGAAGTGGCCGCGACGCTGACCTGGGAGCGCACCGTTCCACAGCTCCTGCTCGCATAACACACATCATGCTGCACCCGAACGTTGCCGCCGACCGCCCGATGGGTGAAACGGGCACCGGTCACCGCGCTGGCGGGTTCGTTGCGATCGCCGTCGGGGTGGTCCTGCTGGCCATCGCCGTGTCGGTGGATTTTCCCCGTGCGAGCGTGGGCTTCAAGGGGGACGAGGCGACCTACTACATGCTCGGGCACAGCCTCGCGCGCGACGGCGACTTCACGTACGAGCGCAGGGACCTGATCCGTGTCTGGGAGGAATACCACGCGCCCGAGGGTGTGTTCCTCAAGCGTGGCAAGACGTTGCGCCTCGCGTTCGGCGGCGGGTTCCCGTTCGTGCATCGAATCAAAGCGGACGATCCCGTCTCGACGCGTCTGTACTTCGGCAAGGCCTACATCTATCCGCTCACCGCCGCCCCCTTCGTGTGGGCGTTCGGCACGAACGGGTTCCTCGTGCTCCACGCGCTGCTGCTCGCGCTCGACCTGTGGCTCGGCTACCTGTGGCTGGCGGCCCGCGGCTCGGGCCGGCGCGCCGCGTCTGTGTTCGTGCTCGTCTTCCTGATCGCGTCGGTGACGCCGGTGTACTTCGTGTGGCTCACGCCGGAGATTCTCAACTTCTCGCTCGCCCTCATCGCGGTGTTCCTGTGGACGTACAAAGAGGTGGCGCCGGGCGCCGGGCGCTTCCTGGCCGGGCCAGGCTCCGACTTCGCCGCCGCCGTGCTCATCGGCGTGCTGACCTACTCGAAGCCGACGCACGCCCCCCTCATCGCGCCGGTGGTTTTGCTCGCGGCCGCGCGCGGGCAGTGGTGGCGCACGCTCGTCGCGGGAACGCTGTTCGTCCTGGTCGCGGGCGGCCTGTTCGGGCTGAACGCGGCCATCACGGGGGAGTTCAATTACCAGGGCGGTTACCGGAAGACGTTCTACAGCAGCACAGGGTTTCCGTTCGCCAACGAGCGCGAAACCTTCGACAACACCGCGCCGATTCACGGTCGGAGCGAGGTGCAGGAGGAGATCCTCGTCAACCGGCACACGTTCGAGGTGCTGCGGAGGAACCTCGTCTACTTCGTCTTCGGCCGGCACAGCGGATTGCTCCCGTACTTCTTCCCCGGCGTGGTCGCGTTCGCGCTGTTCGCGGTGCGGCGCCGCGCGCGGTTCGCGTGGCAGTGGTTGCTCGTCGGCGCCATGGTCGTCGAGGTGTTCGCGCTGCTCTTCATCACGCCCTACACCTGGGCTGGGGGCGGCGGGCCGATCGGCAACCGCTATTTCCTGAGCTTCTACCCGCTGTTCCTGTTTCTCATGCCCCCGGTGTCCTCGCTCGGGCCGGCGCTCGCCGCGCTCGTCGTGGGAGCGGCGTTCACCGCCAAGATCGTCTTCGACCCGTTCTGGAGCTCCTACAACTACGCGAACCACGCGAAGGCCGGCCCGCTCCGCGTGCTGCCCATCGAGCTGACCATGCTGAACGACCTGCCGGTGGCGGCAAACCCGGACCGCTCCCGCCGGCGGCTGCGGGGGGGCGTGCTCGCGTATTTCCCGGACGACAACGCCTACACGCCTGAGGGGGACATGTTCTGGGTGCGCGGCAAGCGCCGCGCGGACGTCATTCTTCGCGCCCCACTCGAGGCCGCGCCGGACGGGCGGTGGATGACGCGTGAGATCGAACGGCTTCAGATCGACGTCCGCAACGCGATCAGGCGGAACGTCGTGACCATCGATACGGGCGCGGGAAGAGAAGTGCTCGAGATGGCCCCCGGCGAATCGCGCACGATCACCTTGCCGATGCCGCGCGGCGTGCCGTACCGTCCCTACGAGACGCCCACGAGCTTCGTCTACGTGGTGACCTTCCGCACCACCGCGGGCTTCGTCCCGTTCCTCGAGACGCCGCCCTCGAGCGACGCGCGGTTCCTGGGCGCGGCCGTGACAGTTACGCCGGTGCTGAGGTAGAACGACCCCGTTCAAGCCTCACCTACCTATAATCAGACCGTGGCCTACGCAAGCGAGCTCGAAGCGCGGATCGCGAAGAAGGTGACGCGCGCCATCACCGAGCACAACCTCATCGAGGACGGCGACCGCGTCATGGTCGGGCTTTCTGGCGGCAAAGACAGCTGGGCGCTGCTGCAGGTTCTCGACGAGCTGCGCCGCCGCGCCCCGATCTCGTTCAGCCTGATTGCCGTCAACGTGGACTCCGGCTACAAGGACTACAAGCACGGCGTCATCACCGAGACCTGCCGCGCGCGCGGCTGGGAGCTGCGCATCGAACACACCACCATCGGTGATGTCATGGACGACATCCTGGCCGAAGGGGCCACGCCGTGCTCGCTCTGCGCGCGGCTGCGCCGCGGAGTGCTGTACCGAATCGCCGACGAGGTCGGAGCGACCAAGATCGCCCTCGGCCATCACGCTGACGATTTCATCGAGACGCTGCTGCTCAACATGTTCTTCGCCGGCGCGATGAAGGCCATGCCGGCGCGGCTGGTCTCGGACAACGAGCGCCACGTCGTGATTCGCCCGCTCGTGTACGTGCTGGAAAGCGAGGCGAGGCAGTATACGAAGGACTGCGGGCTCCCCGTCATCGGCTGCTGTTGCCCTGCCTGCGGCGACCTCAGCCTGCAGCGCCAGCGCGTCAAGCGGCTCCTCCACGAGCTCGAGCTGGAGCATCCCGACATCAAGAACTCGATGCTCAGGGCGCTCGGGAACGTGCACCCGCGCCACCTGCTCGACACGCGCCTCGACCCCGTGGCCGACCTGTGCGCGCCGTAGTGCAGCGCGTGGCCTCCGCGCGCGTGCTCGTGGACGGGCGCGTCACGGGGCAGATCGGGCCGGGCCTGCTCGTGTTCGTCGGCGTCACGAACGACGATGGACCGCAGGACGTCCAGTACATCGCCGACAAGGTGCGCGACCTCCGCGTCTTCGAGGACAATGCCGGGAAGATGAACCTGGCGCTCGCCGACATCGGCGGGTCGGTCCTCGCGGTCTCGCAGTTCACGCTCTACGGCGACTGCCGGAAGGGACGCCGCCCTTCGTGGGACGCCGCGGCCCCCGCGCCAATGGCGCGCGCGCTGTACGAAGGGGTGGTAACGGCCCTGCGCGACGCCGGCGTGATCGTCGAAACCGGGATCTTTCAAGCGAGGATGGCCGTCGATCTCGTGAACGACGGGCCCGTGACGCTGCTGCTCGACAGCCGGCGGCAATTCTGAAGAATGTGAAAGAAGGCTACCGCGACAACACGGTCGTTGCGCGCGAGGAGACACGATGCGATTCGGTCCTGGTATGCGGGCGCTGGCCGGCGCCCTCCTGATCGTTGGCGCGCCCGCGCTCGCGGGCGCCCAACAGCGGCCGCTCGTCACGGAGGATCCCGAGACGATCGGCGCCGGCAATGTGCTCGTCGAGGCGGGCTTCGACTACGGTCGCGAGCAGTTCTTCCCCGTTTCGGGTCTCGAAGGCAACCTGCTGCGGCTGCCGCTGGTCGGCGCGAGCTTCGGCATCAGCTCCATTGCGGAAATCCAGCTCGATGGCGGCTTCTACAACCGCCTGACGATCGCCGAGCGCCGCGAGGCGCCGCTGGCCGACATGGTTACCGCGACTGGCGATCGGACGACGAGCGTGGAAGACATCGTCGTGGCGACAAAAGTGCGCGTGCTGGGCGAAGCGCCGGGCCGGCCCGCCATCGGCCTTCGCTTCGCGACGAAGCTGCCCACGGCGAGTAACGAGAGCGGCATCGGCCTGGACACGACCGACTTCCTGGTGTCGGCGCTCGTCGGGAAGACCGTGCAGTCCATTCGCGTGGTGGCGAACCTCGGCCTGGGGATCCTCGGCGATCCCACGCGCGGCGACCGCCAGAACGACGTGCTGCTGTACGGCCTGTCGCTCGCTCGGGCGATCGCGGAGGGCGTGGAGATTGTGGGCGAAATCAACGGCCGCGCGGACACGCGAGACGGCGAACCGCCGGCCGGGACCGAGGGGCGCGCGGTGATGCGCTTCGGCGGGCGGTACACGCGCGGGACCGCCCGCGTTGACGCGGGGCTGCTCCTCGGGATGACGTCGCGCGACCCGGGGATCGGGTTTACCGCCGGCGTGACCTGGGTCTTCAGGGGATTCACGGTACCGTGAACAGCCCGCGCAGGCGCGCCACCTCCTCGGCCCGCCGGGCGTCCGTCCATCCCAGCTGGCGCGCGCCGAGCTCCGCCGCGCGCGCCACGATTTCGTCGCCCGGCCACCCGCCGGCGCCGATCTCCGTCCGCCGCATGATGACGTCGTCCAGCCGGCGCGCCGCCTCGGACACGATCGCGAACACCACCTCGGCGCCGATCGCGTGCGTCCCCGGTCCCAACGGCTGCAGCAGCGATCGGTCCCGCGCGGCGATCTCGATGATCGCCGGGCACCGCGCCCCGTAGAGCGACGCGATCCGCTCGCGGCTGCCCTCGGCGAGCGGAGTGCGCAGCCGCCGCTCGGTTTCGATGGCGAGCGCCTCGTGGTCCCCAATCGACGCGCCGGGAAGGATCGCCTGCGCGGTGCGGCTTCGTCCCGTGTGTCGGAACTTTCGCGCCGCGACATCGACGGCGCGCGCGGCCACGGCCCGCGCGGTCGTGTACTTCACGCCGATGACCGTCATCGCGCCCGGAACGCCCTGCCGTTCGTGGTCGAGGATCTCCGCGCGGCGCTTCAGCAGCGGACGACCGCGGCGGTCCGTCTCCGCAGGGACGATGCCGCGGTGGACGAGGGTGACGGCGTCACGCGTCAGCTTCAACGCCGGGAACGCCTCGTTGGCGTCCTGGACGAACGCCGCGACTTCGCCGCTCTCCGGCGCGTCCCCCTCCGGTGTGACGAACGACGCGGACTGGCTCGTGCCCACGAGCGCGGCGCCCCGCCACGGCGTCAGCGTGAGCATCCGCCCGTCCCGGGTGGGGGCGGCGAGCGCGAGGTCGCCGGCCGGCCGGGTCGTCACGAGATTCATCGCCTTCAGCAGAATGAATTCGCGCCGGACGCCGAACCCGGCCATGATCGCCCCGGCGTGCGCGCCCGCTGCGTTGATGACGAGCCGCGCGCGAACATCGAGGTCGCGTCGCTCGATCGAATCGCGGACGCGCATGCCGGCGATGCGCGCGCCGTCACGCAGCGGCGAGAGCGCCTCAACGTGGTTCGCGAGGGTGGCGCCGCAGGCGGCCGCGGCGAGCGCGACGCCGATCGTCACGCGGTCGGCCTCGACAATCTGGTAGTCGTACCACATGGCGCCGCCGGTCAGCCCCTCGCGGCGAATGCCGGGGAACAGCCGTTCGGCCGCGGGACGAGAGATGAGGCGCGGGGCGGGGAGCTGGAGCTCCGGCTCGACTCCGTGGTTGCGGTCCCGCCCGATGAGCAGGTCGATGCGGAAGGCGGCGCGCAGCGCCAGGCGGTTGCGCAGCACGGACCGGTACGTGCCGATCAGGAACGGAAGCGGCCGCAGCAGCCGTGGCGCGACGCGGGCGAGTGTGCGTCGCTCGGCGACGGATTCGCGCGCGCGCCGCAGGTCGCCCGCCTGCAGCGACCGGAGGCCGCCGTGCGCCGTTTTTTGATGATTGAACGACGCGGCGCCGCCGAAATCGCCGCGCTCGACCAGCGCGACCGCCAGCCCGCGCTGCGCCGCGTCGTACGCGATCGCCAGCCCGTGAATGCCGCCGCCGACCACGAGCACGTCGAACGTGCGGCCGGCCAGCGCCTCCACGTCGCGCGTGAGTGCCACGCTCTCATTCAGCATCGCCTTCAGCCGCCGTTCGCTATAGTATGCCTGTGACATCCAACGCCCGCGTGCGCGAGTACTGGAACGTCCACATCCACGACCTGGAAATCTCGCCGCACGCGCCTGGCACGCCGGAGTTCTTTCGCGATCTGGACGAGTACCACTTCGAAAAGTTGCATCATCTGCCGCGGTTGATCGATTTCGACGCGTACGCCGGGCGGCACGTCCTGGACGTCGGCTGCGGCGCCGGGGTCGATCTCGCCCGTTTCGTGCGCGGCGGCGCCCGCGGCCTCGGCCTCGATCTGGCGGGTTCCGCCGCCCGCCTGGCGCGAGACAACTTCCGCCAGCAGGGGCTGCCCGGCGGTTTCGTGGAGGGGGATGGCGAGCGGCTCCCGTTTCGCGACTCGGCCTTCGACGTGGTGTACGCGCACGGCGTGGTGCAGTACACGTCCGACGGCCGGAAGCTCGTGGACGAGTGCCGCCGCGTCCTGAGGCCGGGGGGCACCGCGATCTTCCAGGCCTACAACCGCGTGTCCTGGCTGAACGCGCTCTCGAAGCTGATGAAGGTCGGCCTCGAGCACGAGGATGCGCCGGTCCTGAGGAAGTACTCCCTGCGCGAATTCCGACGCCTGCTCGGAGGGTTCAGGAAGATCCGCATCGTCGTCGAGCGGTTTCCGGTCAGGTCGCGCCTGCACAAGGGCTGGAAAGGGACGGCCTACAACACGGTGTTCGTCGGCACGTTCAACGCGCTTCCGCGCGCGTGGGTCCGCCGCTTCGGCTGGCACCTGCTCGCGTTCTGCGAGAAATGACGGCGTTCGCCGAGGGGCCCGTCGTCAAGGCGCACGCCTACGGCAATGATTTCCTGCTGGTCGAGGGACGGCCGCCGGCCGAGGCCGCCGCGCTTGCGCGACGGCTGTGTGACCGGCACCGCGGCGTCGGCGCCGACGGCGTGATTTTCTTCAGGCGCACCGCCGCCGGCGCGTCGATGGACCTGCTGAACGCAGACGGCAGCTACTCGGAGGTGTCGGGGAACGGCGTCCGGTGTCTTGGGGCGCTGCTGGCCAGGCACTCGCCGGAACGCCTGCACTTCGTCATCGAAACGGACGCGGGACCGAAAACGCTGGACGTGCTCGGCCTTCGCGCGTCGCCGGCGCGCACGTACTTCCGCGCCGCGATGGGGCAGCCCGAGGACGTCGCGCGCGTCGAGCTCGCCGGACGCGAGGTCTGCACGGTGACGACGTTGCGCGTCGGCAATCCACAATGCGTGATGTTGGTGAGCGCGGCGGAGCTGACCGAGGCGAACCTTCAACGCTTCGGTCCGTTTCTCACGGCGCACCCGCATTTTCAGGCCGGCACGAACGTGGAACTTGCGCACGTCGAGTCGCCGGGCCGCGTTCGCATTCTGATCTGGGAACGCGGGGTCGGTCCGACCGAGGCGTCGGGCACCGGCGCCTGCGCGGCGGCCGTCGCAGCCGCCGCGCACGGCGGCGCGGCGCGGGAGGTAGACGTCGTGTCGCCGGGCGGGACGCAGCGCGTCGAGTGGCGCGACGACGGCCTGTATCTCACCGGATGGGCTGAGTTGGTCTGCGAGGTCCAATGGCTCGCGGGATGAGGCGCGCGGGAGAGGCGGCCGAAGCGATGGCCACCTATTCTCCCGCCGAGGAGTTGTTCAACCGGCGCAGGCAGACGGTCGGCCTCATTGCCGCCCCGATCGCCTTTGTCGTCCTGCTCGCCATTCCTTCGTCGCTCCCCCCCGCGGCGCATCGTCTCGGCGCCGTGCTCGTGACGATGGTGGTCCTCTGGGTCACCGAGGCGGTGCCGCTGTCGGTGACCGCGCTCGTGGGACCTGTGGTGGCTGTGCTGCTTGGCGTCGCTCCGGCGCGCGCGGTCCTGGCGCCGTTCGCCGATCCCATCATCTTCCTGTTCATCGGCAGCTTCATGCTGGCCGAGGCCATGTTCGTTCACGAACTGGATCGGCGCATCGCCTACACCGCGCTCGGGTCGCGCCTCGTCCACGGTGGAGGCGGGGGACGCATCATCCTCGTCTACGGCGGCGTGTGTGCGCTGCTCTCCATGTGGCTGAGCAACACCGCGACGACGGCAATGATGTTCCCGATCGGCCTGTCGATCGCGGCGCGGCTCACGTCGGGGCACCCCAAGCCGGCAGACGCCAGACGGTTCGCGATGATCGTCATGCTCGTGACCGCGTTCTCCGCGTCGATTGGCGGGCTCGGCACGCCTATCGGCACGCCGCCGAACCTGATCGGCCTCGCCATGCTCGATCGGCTCGCGGGCTATCGCATCAGTTTCATCGGGTGGATGACGTTCGCGGTGCCGCTCATGGTCGCGACGATGGCGTTCATGCTGCTGTACTTCTACTTCGGCCCGCTGCGCGGCGTCGAGATCGCGACGGCCGATCGGGCGCTGCTGCGAGACGAGCTGCGCCGGCTGGGGCCGGTGTCGAGGGGGCAGCGGAACGTGATGATCGCCTTCGGCATCACCGTCGTGCTCTGGCTGGTGCCCGGCATCTTCGCCATCATCGGCGGCACCGACTGGGCGCCGGCACGCGCGTTCAACGCGCGCGTCCCCGAGTCGATCGCGGCGCTCGTGGGGGCCGCGCTGCTCTTCGTGCTCCCTGTGGACTGGCGCGCGCGGCGCTTCACGCTCAGCTGGGAGGAGGCCGTGCAGATCGACTGGGGCGTGATCCTGCTGTTTGGCGGCGGGCTGGCGATGGGGGAGCTGGCATTCTCGACGGGCCTGGCCCCTGCCATGGGCGACGCCCTCATGAACTGGTTCCCCGCCCACGGCGCGCTGGCGCTGACGCTGGCGTTCACCGGGCTTTCGATCCTGCTGACCGAGGTCACCTCGAACACGGCCGCGGCGAACATCATCGTGCCGATTGCCATCGCCTCTGCGCGGGCGGCCGGAACGGATCCAGTCGGCCCCGCGCTCGGCGCGACGCTGGGCGCGTCGCTGGCATTCATGCTGCCGGTCTCCACGCCGCCCAACGCCATCGTGTACAGCTCCGGCCACGTGCCGATCACGTCGATGGTTCGCTACGGGATCATCCTGGACGTCGCGGGCTTCGTGTTCGTGGTCCTGATGGTGCGTCTCGCCGCCGGATGGCTGTTCTAGCGGCGTCGGTAATTGGCTCGGTACGCTCAACCCGCAACCGTATCGCTATTCCACCACTGTAAAGATTGCGCGCGTGCGGGCTGGTTCAGCGCCGCCGGCGGGCAGGCCTGACCGTCTCGCGGGGGGCGGGCGGCGTGAGAGCTTCGGCCAATTGCGCCTGCGCGGCCTCCAGCGTGTGCGGCACGTCCAGGTAGGCCTCCTTGTCCATCTGCGCGCGTGCTTTTTGCAGGGCATCGCGCATGGCCGCGACGGCCCCGGCGAGCGGCGCGGCCGCCGCGCGGTCGCGGGCGCGCGGCCGGGCGCGGATC
>DATHTE010000062.1:0-71103 GCA_035463475.1 Vicinamibacterales bacterium | reverse complement strand
TTGTGGCTGCGCGTGTCGCCGATATACGACGCGCTGCGTGCGGATCCGCGCTACCAGCGCCTGCTGCAGCGAATTGGTCTGCCGCCGGTAGCCTAGTCTGTATGAGTCTAGCCGGCGGCGGTCAAGTCGCGATAAACGCCGTAGTGATGTGGAGCACCTTGTGACGGTCGGCGGCCTCAAGGCCGAGCCTGATGTGGTCCGCCGGTTCTAGGAGTGTCTTCGCACAGTAGTACCAGGCGGTCGGGTTGTGGGCCGTCGCTTCGTGGACGTCGATGAGGTGGGCGTCGATCATAGGAATTGGTTACCGAGCGATTATACGAGGCGGAATTTGCTTCAGAGTTGTCCCGCTCTCCTTCCCACTGCTCGCGGGGAGCGATCGCTTCAGGGAGATCGCGGCTCGGCCCCGCGCCGATACGAACCGCCATTGGTGAGACCAGGGCTTCCACCGCTCCTGCTCGGTGAAGTGCGGCACCGTCGCAAGCCTGCTGCTGGGCCCTGATCGGGGGCCGATTGGCTGCCACTTGGCGACTACTCGTCACCTCACGAACTGCTTATGACTCACGAGCGCCGTGCTGTCGCAGCGCCTCTTGCACAGCGTCATTCCCGTCGGCCATGGCGAGCAGCGACCTGTTCTCCCGGTTCCCAGGTGCGGTGATGTCTGCGCCAGCCGCAACGAGCCGATCCACGACGGCCACGTAATCGGCGCCGCGCGCGCGGCGATGGACGGATCCGAATGCCGCCCATCCAAGCGGCGTGCTGAGGTGCGTCGGGTCCCTCGCATCGACATTCACGCGGCCGCGTTCGAGAAGCATCTCGACCATCCCCACATTGCCCACCCAGCAGGCGGCGTGGAGCGCCGTGCCGCCGTCGACGCCGGGCGCGGTCTCGTCGAAACCCAGACGGAGCATGAGCTCAGCGGCCCGATCGTTCCCGTCGAAGATTGCCAGTGCCAGGTGCCCGTAGGACGCGCGCGTCAACGACGACAGGAGTGATGCGTCGAGGAGCGCTCGTGCGGCGGGCTCGTCCCCGGCGATGACGGCGTGGAGAAATCGGACGGCCGCCGGGCTCCGAGCCTCGAGCAGATCGCGGACCTCGCGGTGCCCGAACCTGAGGGCGACGTCGTGCGGCGACATGCCGAAGCCGAGCGTCCAGCAGTAGATGTGCATGGGCGGGACGAGCGCGTAGCCGGCCTGATTGACGCGAGCGGCCGCCGCAGCCGGGTCGGCGTCCAGGATGCGCGTGGCGAGAGCGACGTCGCCGAGACACGCGGCCATATAGATGTCCGGCGTGGCCCCGCGCTCGAGCAAGCGGCGGCAGACGTCCGGGCGATCGACCAGCGCATACTGTGCCGGCGTGGATTGGTGATCGATGCAGCGCGCATCCACGTCCGCACCGTGGTCCAGCAGGAAGTCAGCAATCGCGACGGTCTTCGCTTCGTGGAGCGGCTGCTGGCCGTCCCCGCCGCGTGCATGGACGAGCGCGGGATCGGCCGTGATCAGGCGCTGCAGCTGGTCGAACCAACCGAGCCGCGCCGCCACATTCGCCGTCAGCGTCGCGCCGCGCCCGAGGAGGAATTGCGCCGTGTCCTCGTTTGCGTTGTCCAGCACCGTGTATGGGCCGTTCTCCCATTTGCTTCGCAGATTCACGTCGGCACCGGCGCCCAGCAGCACCTCCAGCATCTCCGCGTTCTTCGCCGCCATGTGCGCGGCCCGTTGGCCGAAGGCGAACATCGGCGCGTTGATCTCCTTCTGCACGTGCGCGGAGGCGAGGAGCTGTCGCACGAGCGGCACGTCGCCGTTGGTGACGGCGTCGCGAAACGCCGCGGTGTCCCGCTCGTGGACGTGCGCGACGAGCTTCGGCCACGAGTCGAAGCCGCTTTCCCGGGCGACGGCCAGCTGGGCATCGGCCAGCTTGAGCGGGCGCGCGGGGTCCGTAATGTCCGAGCGGACGGCCTTCAGGCGGCCGAGGGCGGACAGATCGCCGCCGCGAGCCGCGCGAATCAGCTCCTTGGCGAGCTTGCGTTGCTGTTCGAGGTTAACGGGAATGGACACGGACGACCTCCTTCAAAATCGCCCGTGTCCGCATCATGGGCTGAAGAAAGGTCGCTCTGGTGTGGCAACCGTGATGACAGGGGGGCGCTGCCCTTCCCGCGGACCGGAGGCGTCCTGTAAACGCCAGCGAGAAGAGTACTCGATGCCGGCGGGCCGGAGCAAGCGGCACTCGCGCTCGGAATCGTCATGGCCGGCCGTGGTGGAAGTACTGGTAACGGGGTACCATGTCCGCGGCTTGCGACGTCGCGTCGGAGCGTCGTCAGTCACCGATGTTCGTTGCCCTGCGGTCCCATGAGGTCTGCTTGTGCTCGATGATTGACAGTGCAATGAGCATGGCGAGTAGCGTAGTCATGGCGACCCACGGAACGCTGCCGGCCGCGAGCACAACCGCCGCGCTGGCCGGTGGCAGCACGCCGCGCCACGCCAGCACATGGCCTGTCGCGCGCCAGATCGCGAGGCCAGTCCCGCACACGAACAGCACCGCGCCCGCGCCCAGCGCGAGCCGAACGCTCACCCCCAGCAACCGGTGGGGATGGGCCAACGCCTCTTCCGTCCCGACCGCCAGCGCGATCACCCCGCACAGCATCGGGAAATGCATCACGCTGAACACATCTCTGGCAAGGGACGAACGCGCGTTGCCATCACGCGCTCTGAGGGCGTGCTCGAATTCCGGTCGGGCGCGCGGGAAGTAGCTCCACCACAGACCGCAGGTGACGGCCACCGCCAGCGCTCCAGTCGCGATCGCGGCTGGCGTCATCGCGGCGCCGGCGAGTCCTGCGGCCGCTACGATCAGCGTCTCGCCGAGCGCAATGATCACGATCAATCCATGGCGCTCGACGAAGTGATCCGGATGAAGGTTCCATCCTTCGAGCTGGCCGCCCACGCCGGCCGCCAGGAGGTCGAGTGCAATCGCCAGTCCCCACCATCCGTACTGCGCGCCGCCGCCGGCCAGCGCTCCCACGACGACGGCCGCAAGGCCGCTGATTGACAGCAACCCGAACACGCGTACGGCCTGACGCTGCGCCGGGTCGCTCCTGGCGACGGCGTGGTAAAGGAGCAGGCCGATGATGCGGACCGCCACGTACGGTGCAGCGAAGCGCAGCGCCCCGTCGCCGAGCGCGGCGGGAATGCCCACCGCCTGGAAGAAGGCGACCGCCGTCGCCGCCAGGGTGATGATCTGCACCGCCGGGTGATCCGTGTTGGCCGCGTTCAGCGCCCACGTGAATTGGGTCCAGGCCCACCAGACCAGCCACCACACGAGCAGCGCAGAGCCGGCCGACACGACATCGATGTGTTCGTGCAACATCGCTGCGATCTGGGTGATGCAGAAGACGAAGACCAGATCGAAGAACAGCTCGACGAATGTGACCTTCTGATCGTCGGGCGAGACGAGGGGGATACGGGTCGACACGGCCTGAACGCAGATTATGCGCCGACCAGCAGGCGCTCGCTCATCGGCGAGGCGCGTTGGGGCCGACCGACGTGGCGTCAGCGCAGGTGACGACGCCGGGGTGTCGTAGCCGTCTCGCGTACGCATGGGCTCGGCGCTCGTCCCGCTCCGCACAGATCGCGTGCGCGAGCTGTGCAGCACGGCGTGTTCCAGCAACACGTTCAGCGGCAGACGGAACTTAGCCAGGAGCGCAGTGCGGGCACGCCATCACGCGCCCGCGGCGCGGGAGCGTGGACGTGAAATTGACGCGCGAGCGGAGGAGTCCATCACCGGGTCCTCGACGGAAACAGCCGGCGCTGGCGCGTTCAGCGACGGAGCGCAGTCGGCAAGACAACGGGCCGTGTCGGCCGGAAGATTGGCGCAGACCACCGCCACCCCTGGACGTGTCGCACGCGTTAACGGTCCCTCCCGCCATCTCCAAGCCATGTTCCACCGCGAACAGGCATGGCCGTCCTCCTGAATGGCCCGTCTGTTCATCATCACGACGCCGAGCGGGGCGATGGCGCCGCGCAGTATCGATCCGCAGATGTCCTCTGGTATGGTATAGGCCGCCCTTCAGCCGCAGAAGGCGATCATGGCCACCGCTCCGCTGGTCCTGCACAGGCGCTTCGGCCAGACTGCGCGACGCGACGCGTGGTGGATCCAGCCGGCTCTCGTCTTTCTCGCCCTCTCCCTCTTCATCGTGTACGCCACGTGGGCAGCATTCCAGAACGCCCATTACTGGCACGGACCCTACATCTCCCCGTTCTATTCGCCGGAGCTGTTCGGGCCCTCGCCGCATTCGTGGTTCGGACCGCAGCCGGCCGGCTGGCCCGCGTGGCTTCCGTTTTCGCCCGCGCTGATCGTCCTGCCGATCCCGGCGCTGTTCCGTCTGACCTGTTACTACTATCGCGGCGCCTACTACAAGGCCTTCTGGGCGGATCCGCCGTCGTGCACGGTTGGTGAGCCGCGCGCGAGCTACTGGGGCGAGAACTCGTTCCCGCTCGTGCTGCAGAACGTCCACCGCTACATGCTGTTCATTTCCGTGTGGATTCTCGCCATCCTGGTCATCGATGTGTGGGAGGCGCTGTGGTTTCCGGATCCGGCGACGGGCGGTGAGTCGTTCGGCGTCGGGGTGGGGACGATCGTGCTCGCCGCCAACACGACGCTCCTCGGGGGATATCTGTTCGGCTGCCACTCCATGCGCCACGTCATGGGCGGATTCCAGGACCAGCTTTCGCGCTCGCCGCTCGGCCTTTCCGGTTACAAATGCGTGAGCTGCCTGAACCGACGGCACATGGCGTGGGCGTGGACCAGCCTGTTCGGCGTGGCATTCGCCGACCTGTACGTACGCCTCGTCTCGATGGGCGTGTGGAGGGACATCAGGATCTTCTGATGCCGGAGTACCAGACGCATGACTGCGACGTGCTCGTGATCGGCGCCGGCGGCGCGGGACTGCGCGCAGCCATCGAAGCGTCGGCCGGGGGAGTGTCGGTGGCGCTCGTGTGCAAGTCGCTGCTCGGCAAGGCGCACACCGTCATGGCCGAGGGGGGCATCGCGGCCGCGCTGGCCAACGTGGACGACCGCGACAACTGGAAGGTGCACTTCACCGACACGATGCGCGGCGGCCAGTACGTGAACAACTGGCGCATGGCCGAACTGCACGCGAAAGAGGCGCCCGACCGTGTGCGCGAGCTCGAGAAGTGGGGCGCGCTCTTCGACCGTACCGCCGACGGCCGCATTCTTCAGCGCAACTTCGGCGGCCATCGCTACCCTCGGCTGGCGCACGTCGGCGACCGCACGGGCCTCGAGATGATCCGCACGCTGCAGGACCACGGCGTGCACCAGGGGATCGACGTGCACATGGAGTGCACGGTTCTCAGGTTGCTGACCGACGACGGGCGCGCCGCGGGCGCCCTGGCGTACGACCGCGAACGGGGTCGGTTCCGGCTGTTCCGCGCCCGCGCGGTCGTGCTCGCCACGGGCGGCATCGGCCGCGCCTACCGCATTACGAGCAACAGCTGGGAATACACGGGCGACGGCCACACGCTCGCGTACGAGGCCGGCGCGGACCTGGTCGACATGGAGTTCGTGCAATTTCATCCCACCGGCATGGTGTGGCCGCCCAGCGTGTGCGGCATTCTCGTCACCGAAGGGGTCCGCGGCGAAGGCGGCGTCCTCCGAAACAGCGAGGGACGGCGCTTCATGTTCGATGAGATCCCGGAGAGCTACCGCGCGCAGACGGCCGCCGGCGAGGAAGAGGGCTGGAGGTACACGCAGGGAGACAAGAACGCCCGGCGGCCACCGGAACTGCTGACACGCGACCACGTGGCCCGCTGCATCGTCCGGGAGATCAAGGAAGGGCGTGGCAGCCCGCATGGCGGGGTGTACCTCGACATCGCCTGGATCAAGCAGCGCCTGCCCAACGCCGCGGAGCATATCCGCAGGAAGCTGCCGAGCATGTATCACCAGTTCAAGCAACTGGCGGACATCGACATTACGGCGGAGCCGATGGAGGTGGGCCCGACCACGCACTACATCATGGGGGGCATACGCGTGGACGCGGAATCCCAGATGTCCTCGGTGGCCGGCCTGTTCGCCGCCGGCGAATGCGCCGCCGGCATCAACGGCGCGAACCGGTTGGGCGGCAACTCGCTGTCCGACCTGCTGGTGTTCGGGAAGCGTGCGGGGGAGCATGCGGCGCTGTTCGCGAAGGCGAACCGCGCGGCGGCCATCGACGAGCGGCAGGTAGGCGCCGCTGCGCGCCGCGCGCTCGAGCCGTTCGAGCGTGCCGCGGGTGGCGAGTCCCCCTACGACGTGCAGCACGCGTTGCAGGACGTCATGCAGGACCTCGTGGGCATCGTCAGGAGCGAGCGCGAGATGCGGCGCGCGCTCGAGGAACTGGCCAGACTCCGCGAGCGCGCGCGGCGCGTACGCGTGTCCGGGCACCGCGAGTACAACCCCGGCTGGCACGCGGCGCTCGACCTTCACAGCCTGCTCACCGTCTCCGAGGTGATCACTCGGTCGGCAGTCGAGCGGCGCGAGAGCCGGGGTGGGCACTTCCGCGAGGATTTCCCGCGGAACGACCCGCAGTACGGCACCGTCAACTTCGTGGCGCGGCGACGGCCCGACGCGGGGGTGGAGATCACGCAGGCGGCGATCCCGGAGATGCCGGCGGAACTCAAGGCGATCATCGCCGAGTACAAGTAGCTGCGCTGACAGGAGCGCTTGATGCGTCCGACTGCCACCTTTCGGATCTGGCGCGGGGATGCGAACGGGGGAGCGTTCCAGGACTACACGGCCTCCGTTTCCGAGGGTATGGTGGTCCTCGACGCCGTGCATCAGATTCAGGCGCAGCAGGCCAACGACCTGGCCGTGCGGTGGAACTGCAAGGCCGGCAAGTGCGGGTCGTGCTCCGCCGAGGTGAACGGACAGCCCCGGCTGATGTGCATGACGCGGCTCAATCAGCTCAACCTGGAGGAGCCGGTATCGGTTGAGCCAATGCGGGCCTTTCCGCTGATCCGCGATCTGGTCACGGACGTGTCGTGGAACTATCGGGTGAAGCCGACGATCAGCCGCTTCAGCCCGAGACCGCCGGACGCCGCCGACGGCACCTGGCGGATGGCGCAGCCCGACGTCGAGCGCGTGCAGGAGTTCCGGAAGTGCATCGAGTGCTTTCTGTGCCAGGACGTCTGCCACGTGCTCCGCGAGCATCATCTGTTCGATCGGTTCATCGGCCCGCGCTTCCTCACCTACGCCGCAGCGCTCGAGATGCATCCACTCGACGAGACGCGTCGGGCGCGCGACCTCCGGCAACAGCACGGCATCGGCTACTGCAACATCACGAAGTGCTGTACCAAGGTGTGCCCCGAGCACATCGCGATCACGGACAACGCCATCATCCCGCTCAAGGAACGTGTGATCGACGAACTGTACGACCCAACCGTGAAGCTACTGCGCTTCTTCCGGCGGCGGCCGGCCTGACGCGCAGCGGGCCGGAAGGAGGAGAAGATGTTTACGCTGAAGCCACTGGCGCTGGCGGCGATTCCGCAGGCGCTCGCGAAAGCCGAACGCTACCGCCTGCTCAACGAAGCCTGGGAAGCGGAGAGCATCTGTCTGGACGTCCTCGACGTGGAACCGGACAACCAGGACGCCCTGGTGATGCTGATCCTTGCGCTCACCGACCAGTTCCGCCAGCGCGCGGCGGAGGGAACCGAGCGTGCCCGTGCGCTCCTGCCGAAGCTTCGGCAGGAGTACCAGCGCGCGTACTACGAGGGCATCATCTGGGAGCGTCGGGCGAAAGCCCTGCTCGACGCGGACCATGTCGGTTCGGCCGGCGCAGTCTATGACTGGCTGCGCGACGCGATGGACTGCTTCGACCGCGCCGCGGCGCATCGGCCGGCCGGGAACGACGACGCCATCCTGAGATGGAATACGTGCGTGCGCATGCTCGCTCGACACCCCCAGCTGGCGCCGTCTCAAGAGAGGTACGAGCCTCAGATGCTGGAGTAGACAGGGATCGCGCGCCCGTCGTCCGATCAGACGGAACGACACGCAGCACCGAACTGCGGGCTGTGGCACACGTCCTGCCCGGTGTGCACGCCGGCACAGGGAGCCAGCCGCTTGCGCTGGCTTTCAGATGACGCGTTCCAGCATCTGGCGCAGCGTGTCGAGACGGTACGTGCCGGATGCCGCGTTGTGATAGGCCCGGCGTTCCGCCGCGGTCAGATCACGGTAATCCTTCATCGGCTCGAACTGCGTGCCTTCCGGCCATTCGTTGAACGAGTTCACGTAAACGAGGAAGAAGCCGCGGCGGTGGTTCGCGGATCGCGCATGGGTCTGGAGCCGCACCGTGAGGTCGAAGGACTGCTGGATTCGCATCGCGCTGAGCTGATGGGCGCGCGACCGTGACGCGTCGGATGCCCAGTCGATGTCCGCCGGAGGGTCGTAGCGGCGCGGGCGATAGCAGGGATCGTCAGGTGGCGGCGTGGGTTCCGGCGCGTGGAACCCCGGGTTCACGCCAAATGCACACAGGAGCTGCTCCGCGTCGAACCAGCCCGCGGCCTCCGTCCACCGATCCGGATGCAGGTAGGGGTCGGAGGACGTACCGCCGTCGAACCCCGAGTCCTTGATCAGCCCGACATCCAGCACGTCCCCGAGGATCGTCACGCGGTCGAAGTCCGCGCGCAGCTCGCGTCGCAGCCGCGCAATCTGCTCCCGCCAGACGGCGGGCGGGACGTGGAACTCGACGCGCCGTGTGACGCCAAGGCAATCAGTCACCGTCGGCGGCAGGAGCGTCGAGAAGCCCTTGAACACAGGGCCTGAAGACCCGTCGCCGTGGCGGAGGAGCAGGAAGTTGTCCCAGTGGCGACGGTCGCCATACTCGCGCAGCAGGTACATCACGTCGTCGACGAGCCGCAGCGCCCGGTTGGGGTGATAGGGCTCGAGATGGAAGGTGACCTGGATCCCGAAGGCGCGCATCACGTCCATCACGAGGCCGGCGGCGCGATCCTCGTGACTGCCGGGACCCCACCAGCTCAGATTGATCGCGCCCGCGCCGGACTCCGCGATCCACTTCGCATGCTGCTCGATGACGCGCGCAGAACGCGAATCGTAGGGACCGAGCAGCGGCAGGTAATTCGTCGCGAGCGTCGCGGGCGGCTGCGCCCCCCACTCGTTCCAGTGCCGCCACGGATCGGTGCTGTACCACGGGTAGTACTCGAACACGAAGTGGCTGGGGAGGTCGGGATAGAGGCCGCGCAGCGTCGCGGCGATGTCCGCGAGCGGCCGGTCGGGACGCGGCTCCTGCCGCCGTTCGCGGTCACGCCCGCGCTGCTGCAGCGCGCGCGCCGCCGGATGCGATGCGCAGAGCGTCGCAAGACATCCGGCGAGAAAGGCGCGGCGTGAAGGCACTCAGTCCTTCCGAGTAATTGTTACGACCATCGTAATATGTATGACGCATCGCAGTTTCCGCGAACAGCGGGGCATTACATTAGGAGATTGCGTTCTCGACTCGCTATGGGCACTTGGCGCCGCCGCAGTCCTTGCCGGCGCCACCGCGGCTTGTGAACGCGATGGATCCGCAAGGCGCCGCATTCGCCCTCCTCGCAAGGAAGGCGCGGTAGCATCGGCGCTCCTCGACTAACCGCACGGCGCTGCGCGGCCATTGCCCCTGCGCCTCGAGGCCGAATGCCGGCCAGCTAGTCGACCGGCTCCGGTCTCCGATGGCACAAGGTGCAGCTAATCAAGGTGCCCTTCGCAAGGGTAATCCGCTTGCCCTGCGACGTGTCACGACAATCGGGCGCCTGCTTGCACACGAGAGTCCGCGCCACCGGAAGCTGAGACAGCACCGTACCCTGCAACTGAGTGCCGTGGCACGCCTGGCACGTTCCACGCGGCGTGCGGTCGTCTTTGAAGACCTCCTTGTGGTTGCGCGTCCAGACGATGTCGTTCACCGGGTGCATCCCGTGCGGCCCTTTCATCAGGCCGTTCGCGTCGAAGTTCCCCTTGAATGTCCTGAGAGCGAAGGGCGTGGTGCCATGGCACGTGGTGCATTCCATGACCGTGCCTGCATAGCCCTGCAGTTGAACCGGAGTGACGTTGTCGTTCCCGGCGGGGTTGGGGTTGGGCCACTCGGCGTGCGTGCTACCGTGGCACGCCTCGCAGGTGATCCCGCCGTGCCCCTTGCTCAGACGATAGAGAACTTGCTTCGCGCCGTCCGCGTTCTCCGCAAACCGTCTGTTCGCCGCGACGATGGGCTTGGCGTTCGGATCGTTGGTGCGGAACGCCTGCAGGAGCCGGATGCCGTCCGGCGCCCTGATGACACTGGAAGAACCGGCGAGGTTGGCCACGGCATCGCCGGTGTGACACGACTGGCACAAAGGCTCGTTCGCCCAGGGCACGCGCGGCGTCGCCGGGTTGGTGTAGTAGTCGGCGGCCAGCGCGAACGCCCCCGGCTGGGACGGCGACACATTCTTCGAAAAGTCGTTTCCCACCTGCGCGAGGTTGCCATGGCAATCCTGACAAGCCAGGCCCGCTCCGAACATCACGCCGCGGAAGCACTTCGTCACCCTGCCGGGATGACACTCGTAACACGTCCGATCGAGAATCGCGTCCCGCGTGGCTACGCTTCGGCCGTTCGGTGGAGGCATCTCCGGAAAGAGCGGCCTTCCGTCGACGTTTCTCAGGGCGCCGTGGAACGCGTGGATCACGCGAGACATGCTCTGATGGCTCGTCTGCTGCCGTCCGTTCGCGTCGGCGTTGCCCGGCCCCCTGGGCCCTACGTGCGCGAGATCGAGCGCCGGCGAGTAGTGACATCGCTGGCATGACACGGGAGTGGAGGCTTCCAGATTGGTCCCGTGCCTCCGGTCGTGCAGCCTGAGGACGTTGAGATCGAAGGCGTACTCGATGCTCACCTCCTCGGGCACGGTGCCGAACTGGGGATCGTCGAACCTGGTCGCGACCGTGAACCCCTTGTTGCTCGTGGCCAGCCCATTGCCACCGTCGGCGGCAGACGTGTGGCAGGCCTTGCAGTTCAGCTCGCCCGAAACCGGCGTCGGCGTGTCGACGGATGCCAGCACGGTCCCTGCGGCGAGTCCCAGCGAGTTGCCAGGGACCGCTGTCGCCTGGACACGCATCAGTGGGAACGGATTCGAGCGGCCCACGTCGTCAAACGGCGCCACGGGAATGCCTTCAGCGGAGAACCAGTTGACTCGCGTCAGCGTGTACCCAAACGGAAAGCGCACGAAGAACGGGAAGTTCCGGTAAAAAAGTCCGAACGGCTGCGGGACGTTTGCCGTGTACGGTTCAGTCACGAAAGGGGGAGCGGTCACGCTGGGCATCGCCTGCTGGTCGGCGGCCAGCTGACCGTCGCCGAGATAGAGCCGCTGCAGATCCGGTACGGGCAGTCCGACGTCGGGACCGAGTGGGAACAGCTGCAGAACGCCTGGCGGGTAATGGGCGTTGAAGGCGTCGAACGCGATAGAGTTGCCGGTCCTCGGGTTAACGTCCCAGAAGTTGGTCTTGAAGACGCTCGCGGGGATGGGGTTCGCCAACGCGGGGTCCAGCGCACTGGACGCCGCAGAGTAGGCGACCTCCACCTGAGCGTCATCGAGGATCCGGGGCAAGGCGCCCTTCCTCACGACCTGCGCGTGCAGCGTGTTGAAGGGAGGAAGGATCGAAACCTGCCGGTGATCGAAGTCCCCGCAGTGCATCCCCAGGTCGTTTGCAGCCAGAATCGAGTAATTGATCAGCCGTCGCTGCGGCTGTTCGGACACCGCCGTCGAAGGCGCGGACGGGTTGTTCTGGCTGGTCGAGTTGATGGACTTTGGCGGAAGCGCTTGCCCCGTAATCACGATGACGACGGAGGCAAACAGGGCGGCGACGCAGAGAGCACCCACAAGAGCCAACCACCTGTGCGGTTCGGGCCGCATGACTCACCCTCCTGGCTGTGACCTGCGCGCGCCCGTGGCTGAACAGGCCATCCACGCAGTCGTCTTCTTGCAGAGCCAGACGTCGTCAGGCAGGGTGCTGAAGCGAGCGCAACCGGCAAAGCGCGTGCCTCTCGCGTCACGTGAATTCCTGCGAGTCGTGTCGGGTCACGGGCGATCGGAGCCGTACGTCCACCCGACAAACGAGAAGAAGTTACATCGCTCGCGCCGAGCGATCGAAGGCGGTTACAACGCTGACCGGCGATGCCCAGCTTGCGCACGCGGCGCTGCAGCGTGCGCCGGCGCGGCATGCTATCCCATCTGGCGAGAGTGGTGTGGACGGAGCCAGTCTACTCGCCGCGAAGCGCAACGACGGGGTCGACTTTCAACGCCCCTCGCGACGGGATGTAGCTCGCCACGACGGCGACCAGCAGCATCAGCAGCGCGACGCCCGAGAACGTGAGCGGATCGCTCGCGCTCACCCCGAACAGGAATGCTGACAACGCGCGCGCCGCCACGAAGGCGCCCGCGAGCCCGATGCCGATCCCTGCAAGCGCCAGCAAGATGCCCTCGCGGATCACCGGCACGATGACCTGGCGGGGCGCGGCGCCGAGCGCCACGCGGATGCCGATCTCACGCGTCCGTTGCGCGACCGTATAGCTGATCAACCCGTAGACCCCGACGGCGGCGAGCGCCAGCGCCAGCAGCGCGAAAATCCCGATCAACGTCGCGCGGAACCGCGGCTGATCCACATTGTTCTCGACCGCCGCCGTCAGCGTGGTGATGTCGCCGAACGGCAGATCGCGATCGATGCCCGCGAGTTGCGCCTTCAACAGCGCCGTAACGGTCGCCTGCGGCAGCGAGCTCCGGACCACGACGCTCGTGAATGGAAGCGCGAACTGCCCGTACGGCAGGAACAGCAGCGGGGGGGCCTCTCGACTCAGTCCGAGCTGACGGACATCCTCCACGAGACCGACGACGGTGAACCAGGGATCGTTCTCGCCGCCGTCGAAGCGCAGCCGCCTGCCGATCGGGTTCTGCCCGGGCCAGTAGCGGCGGGCGAACGCCGCGCTGACGATCGCTACCGGCGGCGCGTCGGTCCCGTCGCGGTCCTCGAACGTGCGCCCCGACAGCAGGGGAATACCCATCGCGGCGAAATAGCCGCCTGACACGGCGCCCAGATGGGCGAACGGCCGCTCGGCGCGCGTCGCGGAAGCCCGCCCTTCGATGAAGAACGTGGCGCTGGCGCTCGCGGCATGGAACGGTCCCGGAAACCCGACGCCAGCGGCCTGCAGCTCCGGCCGTTCGGCGAGCGCGTCGAGCAGGCGGCGGTACAGCCGCGTCTGGTCGGCGCCTTTCGGATACCGTGCCTGCGGCACCATCAGGTCCGCGATCGTCACGTGCTCCGGATCGAACCCGGGGTCGACGCGCAGGAGCCGAAGGAAGCTGTTGGCCAGCAGGCCCGCGCCGGCGAGGAGGATCAGCGTCAGCGCAATCTCTGCGACGACCAGCGCCGCGCGGCCGCGCGCGCGCGAGCTGCCGCGCTCCCCGGCCTCTTTGATGACGTGCACGGCCCTGGCCCGCGACGCTTGCAGCGCCGGCAGGATGCCAAACAGCACGCCGGTCGCGACCGACGTGAGGAGCGTGACGAGCATCACGGTTGTGTCGAGCGCGATCGCATCGGTCCGTGGCAGTGAGTCCGGCAGGAATTGCACGAGGAGCCCGAGGAGCCACGAGCTCAGAAGCAGCCCCGCCGCGCCCCCGCAAACGCCGAGCACCAGGCTCTCAGCCAGGAGCTGACGGATCAGCTGACCGCGGCTGGCGCCGAGCGCCGCGCGAATCGCGAGGTCGCGGCGGCGTCCGGTGGCGCGAGCGATCAGGAGACTCGAGACATTGGCGCAGGCGATGAGCAGCACCAGGCCCACCGCTGCCTGGATGGTGAGCAGCGCGTCGCGCACGCCCGCGACGAGGTTTTCGCGGACTGGCATGGCACGGACGTCGCGCCCTCCGCTGGTCTGCGGGTGCTCCTGCTGGAACGCCAACCCGATGGCGTGGAGATCCTGCTGCGCATGAGCAAGCGTAACACCCGGCTTCAACCGCGCGATCGCCTGGAAGTACTGCACGTCGCGGTTGGTGAGCGGGTCCTTCAGGTCGACCGGCGACGGCGGCACGGGCAGCGGTGACAGCAACCAGAGCTTCGCGCCTCGGGGCCACGCGAAGCCCCTGGGCATCACGGCCGAGACCGTATAAGCCTCGCCGTGGATGCGCACCGTGCGGTTGGCGGCGTCAGCAGCGCCGTCGAACAGTCGATGCCAGGCCTCGTCGCCGAGGACGACGAGCTTCTGACCCGCGGAGTTGTCGGAGCCCGCGAACGGACGGCCGAGCGCGGCGGGCGTGCCCAGGACGTCGAAGAACTCGGAAGTTACCCATGCGGCCTCCAGGAGGATCGGTTCCCCGGGCGTGGCGGCGACGGCGGCGAGGTCTTCACGGAACCCGGCGATGGCGCCGAGCGTCCGGTTCCGCTGGCGGATATCCGTGAAGTCGCCGGGCGAGTGATTGCCATCCGCTTCCTGGCGAGTCATCGTCGAGACTCTCAGGACTCGCTCTTCGTCGGGAAAAGGAAGCGGCCTCAGAAGCACGCCGTTCACGACGCTGAAGATGGCGGTGTTGGCGGCGATGCCGAGCGCGACTGTCGCCACCGCGATCGCGAAGAAGCCGGGGGACCGGCGCAGCGAGCGGACGGCGTACTTGAAGGGAAACACCTATTGAGCCTCGAGTGTGCCGTTGGGATCGGCTCTCATCGCCCTGCCTGGGCCAGCTAATTCGCTGCCACTCGCAGCTGACGCCACAAGTCGAACCGAACGTATGACTTAGACATTACCTGAACCTGCGTGAAACTCGATTGGGTGTGCGGGGGTGGGACCGTGGATCCCACGTTCGAGCGTTCTGAACGCTCCTGGTCGATATAATCCCGTTTCTCATCATGGTCGCCCGAGCGTCCAGCCAGCTCGGCCCCTACAGCATCGTGGCGCCACTCGGTGCGGGTGCAATGGCGACGTGTGTCCCTGCATCGATACGCGTCTCGGACGAACAGTGGCTTGGGAGCCCACTCCCAACCTGAGGTCACATGCTCAAACGAACTCGTCAGGACGTCCGCTACGCCGCGCGGGCCCTCGCGCGTAGCCCGCTCTTCACCACGATCGCCGTGCTGTCGATTGCGATCGGCATCGGCGCGACGACGGCGATTGTCACGCTGGCCAACACCCTGCTGCTGCGTCCGCCCCCAGGCGTGGGACACCCGGAGAACGTCGTCATCATCGGACGTACGCAGGACGGGAGCGGGTTCGACAACCTCTCGTATCCCAATTTCCTCGACTACCGGGCCGCGGCCAGGACGCTGAGCGACATGGCCATCGTGCGCATGGACCCGATGACCGTCAGTCTCGCCGGGCCCGACGGCGGAGAGCCCATCCAGGCCAGCATCGTCAGCGGCAACTTCTTCCGGCTGCTCGAAGCACGTCCCGCCGCTGGCCGGTTCTTCCTGCCGGAGGAGGATCGCGCGCCGGGCGCGAACCCGGTAGTGGTGCTGAGTCACGCGTTCTGGCGCTCCCGCTTCCAGAATGCCGACACCATCGTCGGCTCCACCGTGGTGCTCAACGGCACGCCCTTTACCGTGGTCGGCGTCGGCGCAGAACGGTTTCGCGGGCCGTTCGTCATGGCGCCGGATGTGTGGGTTCCCGTCATGGCCTCTACGCTGCTGGGAGCCTCCGAGAGCACGCTCGCCAGGCGGCAAAGCGTTTGGGCGATCGCTCTCGGCCGCCTCGCGCCGAACACGGGCGTGGCTGCCGCGCAGGCGGAGCTGGGCGCCATCGCCGCGGGTCTGGAGCGCGAGTACCCCGAGGAGAACCGCGGTCAGGGTGTCAGGGTGACGGCCGCGAGCTTGTTTCCCGGGGATCTACGCGCCATGGTGGGCGGTTTCCTGGTGCTGTTGTTGGCTGTCTCCGGGCTCGTGCTTCTGATCGCCAGCACCAACGTCGCCGGGATGCTGCTGGCGCGGGCCGCCACCCGGCAGCGCGAGATCGCCGTCCGCCTGGCGCTCGGCGCCTCTCGCGCGCAGTTGGTCCAGCAACTCGTGACAGAGGGCCTGCTGCTCTTCCTGATTGCGGGCGTTGCGGGCGTGTTGCTCGCCCGGTGGCTCGTCGTGGCGTTGATGGCTCTGGTCCCGCGGCTGCCCGTGCAGCTTGCGTTCGATCCCCGCATGGATTGGCTCGTGCTCGGTTTCGCGCTGGGCGCCTCACTTCTCACAGGTCTTCTGGCGGGGACTGTGCCGGCCCTGCAGAGTACGCGGCCACAGCTGGTTCCGGCCTTGAAGAACGAGGCGGCTGGCGGCGCGACTTTGCGCCTGCGCAGCACGCTGCTGACCGTCCAGATCGCCTTCTCGATGCTGCTCCTGATCGTCGCCGCCCTGTTCGCCCGCGCGCTGGCGCACGCCCATGACATCGATCCCGGATTCGACGCCCGGGGCGTGGAGGTGGCGTCGCTCGACCTTGGCCTCGCCAACTACGACGCCGAGCGGGGAGGCCGCCTCGCGGCGACCCTGCTCGAGCAGGTTCGTGCGCTCCCCGGGGTGGACACCGCTGCGCTCGTTGCCGTGCTGCCGCTCGGAGGCAGTGGATTGGGGCTGGGGGGCATCACCATCGAGGGACGCGCCCCCGAGGAGGGGACACCCGGCGGCCCCGCCGACTGGAACGTCGTCACGCCCGGCTACTTCGCGACGATAGGGATCCCGTTGGTGCAGGGACGCGATTTCACGGACGCCGATCGCTCAGGGGCGCCGGAGGTCGCGATCCTCAACGAGACGCTCGCGCGACACCTGTGGCCGGGGCAGAATCCGCTGGGACGCACCATCCGGAACGACGACCGCACGCTCACGGTCGTGGGGGTCGCGCGCGACGCCAAATACCGCTCGCTCGGCGAAGCCCCCCGCAACTTCATCTACGTCACCCTGGCGCAGCGCTACATGGGCCGCACGACGCTGCTGGTGAAGGCCGCCCAGGGCGCCGCGCTCACGCAATCAATCCGCCGGCTCGTGGCGGACCTCGACCCGTCGCTGCCGATCCTCAACCAGCAGATGCTCGCGGAGCAGGCGGCTGTGTCGTTGTTCCCCCAGCGCCTGGCCCTGAACATCGCAGGCGGGCTGAGCGGCGTCGCGCTGCTGCTGGCGTTGCTGGGCATTTACGGTGTCACGGCGTACGACGTCACGCGGCGGACGCGCGAGATCGGCATCCGCATCGCGCTGGGCGCGCAGCGGTCCAGCGTGGTGGGGATGGTATTGCGGCAGGGGCTCATGCTCGCCATCATCGGCGCAGCGGCCGGAGGGCTCGCGGCGTTGGTCGTGACGCGGCTGTTGAGCGGGATGCTCTACGGCATACCGGCCACGGACCCCGTCGCGTTCGGCGCCGCGGCGGCGATCCTGGTCTTCGCGGCGGTGCTCGCCAGCGCCATCCCCGCGCGGCGGGCCGCGGGGCTGGATCCGGTCAACGCGCTCCGCCGCGAGTGACGCCGCGATGTCAATCCCGGCTCGTGCTTCGCTGGGGGTGCCATATGAATGAGCCGTTCTTGCTCGGCCTGGTGATCGTCGGCGTCATCGCGGCTGCGATTGCCTTCCGCAATGCCTCCGGAGGGCAGTCCTCGCGCGCTCTGTCGCGACTGGAGGGCAAGCTCGATACGCTCCTGAAGCACCACGGCATCCAGTTCGATCCGTACGCGGATGTTCCACCGCCCGTTCTCGAGGCGCTGCGCCGCGGCAAGAAGATCGAAGCCATCAAGGAATATCGGGCAGCCTCGGGAGCAGGACTCAGGGAAGCCAAGGATTACGTGGAGGAGCTGCAACGTCGAGCGACCCCTCGCGTGTGAAGCGCGCCGGTCCGCTCACGCCACGTTGATGACGACCTTCGCGCGCGCCTGTCCGCTTCCGACGTAGCGAACCGCGTCGGGCGCCTCGCTCAGCGTGTACTCCCGATCGATGATCGGTCGAACCTTTCCGGCTTCGACGAGCTCCTTCAGGGCGAGGAGATCCTCCCGGCGCACGTTCGCCAGAAGTGGCACGAGCCAATTGTTGCCCAGGCCTGACCGGATCAGTGCCGCGAGCGGACGTGACAGCATGGCGAACGAACCGCTCTTCGCCGCGCCGGCCAGCACGAGCTTTCCGTTCGGCGCCAGGACCCGCCGGCAATCCGAGAACGAACGGTCCGCGGCGACGTCGAAGATCACGTCGTACCGCTGCGTGCGCCGCGTGAAGTCCTCCTCTGTGCGATCGACGACCTCGTCCGGGGCCATCGACCGGACCACTTCCAGGTTCCTGGTGCCGGTCACGGCGGTCACGTGCGCGCCGAGCGCCCTCGCGATCTGCACGGCGAACGTGCCGACGCCGCCTCCGGCTCCGTTGATCAGGACGCGCTGTCGTGGCTGCAGGTTGCCCTTGTCGCGCAGGCCTTGGAGGGAAGTCACGGCCGCGACGCCCAGCGTCGCCGCCTGCGGAAACGAGAGCTGGCGAGGCTTCGGCGCCAGGCCGTCCTCTGTCGCCGTGGTGTACTCCGCGAAGGTACCTCGGCCCACGCCGAAGACTTCATCGCCGGGCCGCAGTCGCGCCACGTTCTTGCCGACCGCCTCGACCTCTCCGGCCACATCCACGCCCCGAACGGGGAGCGTGGGCGAGCGGAGCAGATAGGCGATCGCGCTGACCAGCCGCCCGCCGTGCACGGCGTGCCAGTCGAGGGCGTTGACCGACGCGGCACGCACGCGCAGCCGCACGAGGTCGTCAGTGACGGCCGGCGCGTCGATTTCCCGAAGGTGAAGCACGTCGGCGGAGCCGTACCCGTCCTGCACGATCGCTTTCATCGCGTTCGCATCCTTTCGCCTTCGGCGCGGCGGAGCGCACCCGTTCAAGCCGCGCGAAGCGGCCGCGACCGGAACGAGGCGGTGTAATCTTAGCCGCGATGAGAGCTGCCCTCGCGTGACTCAGGTGCGCGCCCTCGTTCTCGAGAGTGACCGAAGCGTTTCGCTTCGCGATCGCCCGAAGCCGCTCGCCAGCGGCGAGTGCCTCATCCGCGTGACGGCAGCGGGCATCTGCGGGACCGATCTCGAGCTCCTGCGCGGCTACGCGGGTTTCTCCGGCGTCCCGGGCCACGAGTTCGTCGGCGTCGTCGAAGAGGCCGATGCGCCCGATGCCGGGTGGATCGGACGTCGCGTGGTTGGTGAGATCACTGTCGGATGCGGCCGGTGTCCCGGGTGCCGCGCCGCGGGACGGGGACACTGCGACAATCGTACTGTGCTCGGCATCCGCGGCCGTGACGGCGCGTTTGCCGAGTACCTCACGCTTCCTTCCGCGAATCTTCACGCGGTACCGGACTCGATGGACGATGTGACCGCCGTGTTCGTGGAGCCGACGGCGGCGGCCTGTCGGGTGGCGGAACAAGTGGCGATCGGGCCCGGTCTTCGCGCCGCGGTCGTGGGGGCCGGGCGCCTCGGGTTCCTCATCGCGCAGGTCTTGCGAGGGCACGGCGCCGACGTGCTGCTCGTCGCGCGTAACCGCGCGCGCCACGCATTGGCGACGCGGCTCGACCTCGAAGCCGTGACCGTCGACTCCGTCGCGTCGCTCGCGCGGAGGTTCGATCTGGTTGTGGACGCGACCGGCGCGCCGGCGGGCTTCGCCGAGGCCTGTGCGCTCGTCCGGCCGCGCGGCACGGTCGTCGTGAAGTCAACCATTCACGGCGACACGCCCGTCGCCCTGTCACCACTCGTCGTGGACGAGGTCACCGTCATCGGCTCGCGGTGCGGCCCGTTCCCGGCGGCGCTGGAGGCGCTCACCGGCGGGCGAGTGCAGGTCGGACCGCTCGTCGCCGGGATCTATCCGCTCGAGCAGTTCAGCGAGGCGTTCGAGGTCGCCCGTGCTGGCCTGAAGGTGATCCTCACGCCCGCGTAGCCGGTCATCAGTGCCACTTAACGCGCTGTGTGTCCCGCGAGTCGTCGCTCCGTGCGTTCGTAGACCCACGTCGGGTCGGCAGGGTCCGAGAAACGCGCGATGCGGCGAAACGACGGGTGACCTTCCAGGCGGCGCAGCGCCTCCATCAGGTCGTCGCGCGAGAGTTCGCGCTCGTGCAGCACGATATACCGGACGCCCCGGGCCACGACAACGTCCATCCAGCCGCCTCGCGGGAACGGCGCGACGTTCAGCAGCAGGTTCCTGTACGCGACGGGGTAGTGCCCGCTGTAGCCGTTCATCAACGGCTGCCAGTGGAGCGTCGAATTGTACTGTCGGTATGGTTCCGGGCCCGGCAGACGGTGTGGGCGCGGCATCGGGAATTCGACGACGGCGCCGCGTGGTTGCCGCGCCAGCCACTGATAGACAGGGGCCGGATCCGTTCGGACCTCCTGGAGGTCCAGAACGGTGCTGTACTCTACGAGCATGATCCCCGCGATCACGCCCGCGGCGATCAGCCGCGTTCGCGGAGAATGAAGCGTGGCGAGGAACGCCGCCGTTCCCATCGCCGCCAGGACCCCCAGCGCGCAGAGCGCAACCGCAAAGAACCTCGCGGGAACGCGCAGCATGCTCACCAGCTCGGACGCGCCGCGTACCAGGTTGAAGAACGGCGCATTCGTCCCCAACGAGCCCACTATGGCGACGCCGAACACCACGAGGTACACGAACGTCTGGCGCCGCGCGTGTCGCAGAGCTCCAACTGCAAATACCACCGCCGCGATGCCGGGGAAGAGGCGCAACTCTCCGCTGCCGAACGGCCCCAGGTAACGGCCGTACACCCGATTACGCTCAGGCGTGGCGAGATAGCTGACCGCCCTGGCGCTGTACCCGTCGGCGTCTGCCGGCACGCGCGGCAGGAGCTCGCTGCGGATCGAGAGGAGCGGCTGGATGTACACGAAGACGAACAGCGTGGCCGCGACTGCCCCGGCGGCAAGGCCGGCGACCGTTCGCACGCGATGCGCGTCGCGCCACCGGACGAGAAGTGGCCCTGCGAACGACAGGACAATGCCCAGATACACCGCGTAGTACAGGCACGCGAGCGCCTGGGCGATCACGGCGAGTCCCACGTGCAAGCCCGCCCGGACGGTGCCAAGATCGACGGCGCGGTGCAGCGCGAGGAATGCCACCGGTATCCAGAAGGCCCACAGGATTTCCAGGTGATAGAAATGCTCGTAGCGGTACGGCGCGAAGGCGAACACGACTCCGGCGATCACGCCGGCGAGACGGGAGCCGGTCAGCCTGGACGCGAGTGCCCAGGCCGCGGTGCCGCACAGCACGAAGCTCGCGAGCACGAGCAGGTTGTACGCGAATATAGGGGAAGCGCCGAGCCAGAGCAGCGGCGCGGCCGTCAGGCCTTCCTGCAGAATCGGATCCGAGAGCGCCAGGCTGAAGCGTTGTGGGTAGAAGATGTTCGCCTGGTACAGCTCGAGCGGCGCGGACGGAAGCTGGTGCGCGATCCAGGCCAGCCGCCACACGCTGAAGAACGAGTCGAAGTGCGAGGCCACGTGGCTCGACATCACGCGTGCCTGCGGCCACGTCATGACGATCGTCAGCGCCGAGAACAGCAGGGCTGCCAGTACGATGTCGCGCACGGGCGACGTCACACGCGGCATCCGGATACCTTACCGCAGCGCGCGCTCGTGAGCTATCGCACGAACAAGCCCATCCGACCCGACGTGCGCGCGCCCGCCATCGACGTCGCTACAGGACGCGCTCACCCCGTCAGGTAGCGAATCACCCACTTCGCGACAGGGAGCAGCAAGCGGACAATCTCGATCACCGAGACGCCGGAGAGCACCCCGGACGGCGCCATCATCAACCCGAGCGGCAACACCGGCGCCACTCCGGCGAACAGAACGATAATCACTCCCTGCGCAAGCTGCAGCAGCACGCGTGGCTTCCTGGATCGCGTCGCCATGTCTCCTCCGTTCATGCATACGCGCTTCTCGCCGGCATCCGGCCGTTGATCGCGCTCTGCTTACACGACGAAGGAGATTGGGCGAGATCGACAACTGGAGGAAGAAGGCCGAGCCGCCTGCGCGCAAGCGCCCGCGGCCGCCTCACGCCTGGAAGCGATCCGACCGAGGATCCCAGAACTCGTCCACCAGCCCGATGCGGCCGAAGATCTGTCGCATTTCGTCAGGCCCGGGGCGGCGCGCCGTGGGCTCGAGGCGCGTCGAATACCAGGCGACCGCCAGCTGCCAGAGTTGCGCGATTGTCACGATTGGCCGGACCGGCACCGAATGGCCCGTGCACCACAGCCGCGCGTGTTCTTCATCCCTGAAGAACAGCATCGTGCGTCAGGTGTACACGATGTCGCGCCACCAATGCGCCGCCGGAACGGCGGCGTGGAAGACCCAGCTGCTCGACTCGGGACCGTTGCCTGCAACGTGGAGGGCCAGCGGCGCCCCGCAGCATCCGCACCCGGAGCGCACCTCCGCCTCGGCGTGGAGCGCTGCCGGAACCCCGAGCGCATCCCAGGCACAGTTCGCGAAGTACTCGTGGCCGCCGGCGCGCACCACGTGCTGCGTGGGCACGCCGGAAAACGGCGGCGCCATCCGGATGGATTCGCCGTCCGGCATCATGACGAGCATTCGCCGGGCGTACAACCGCGCATAGCCTGAGCGCACGTCCGCTTCGGACGCGCCGATGGCGGCTGCCATTTCCGCCACGCCCGGAGCGCGTGCCTCGGCCGCGAAATGTCCGTAGATGGCGCCCGCGAGCCGCGCGTCGATGTCCAACATTCCTCCCGGCGTTCCTCCCGAACTTCGTCCGAATTGTAGCCGCATTCGAAGCCACTTTCGCCTCTTGTTCGCTTGCCTTGACTGCGCTACAGTCGTTCGGTGCTCCCGCTTTCTCAGCTCGAGGTTCTGGCGGTGGACTGCCAGGCGACCGCCGCGCGCCCGCGCGGGCATCTCCTGGAGCTCGGTTGGGCGCGGGTCTGCCCGGCCGGCACGCGCGCGCAAGCCCGCCTGATCAAGCTCCCGGACCACGAGCGGATCCCGCCCGGCGTCTTCCGAATCACGGGCATCTCCGAGAGCATGACGCGGGACGGAGTGGAGGGTCCCGCCGCGTGGCGCGAGCTGTCGGATCTCGCCTCGAGACTCGCGCAGCAGCCGGCACCCACCGTCGCCCACTTCGCCCGGTTCGAGCAGCCGTTCCTGTGCGCGCTGGCCGGCGGCGCTCCTCCACTCGACATCGTCTGCACGCACGAGATTGCGCGGCGTCTTCTGCCCGACCTGCCGCGTTGCAGCCTGCGCGCGCTCACCGGTTACTTCGGTCGATCGGTCGGGCCTCTCCGGCGCAGCGCCGACCACGTGGAGGCCACGGTGTTCCTCTGGCGGGAGCTGGTTCGCCTGCTCGACGCCGAAGGTGTCTCGACGTGGGGCGCGCTGCACGAGTGGCTCGCGGCGCCGGCGGGCCGGGCGAAACGTCGCGGTCGCGTCTGGCCGATGCCGCGTGACGCGCGCCTCTCATTGCCGGATGCCCCCGGCCTTTACCGCCTGCAGCGAACGAGCGGCGACGTGCTGTACATCGGGAAGGCCTCCTCGTTGCACCGCCGGGTCAACAGCTACTTCCGCAAGCAGCATGGCGTGCCGGAGCGGATGCTTGAGATGCTGTCGCAGGTGCGCGCCGTCTCGTACGAAATCGCCCCGAGCGCGCTCGAAGCGGCGCTGCTCGAGCCCGACGAGATCAAGCGGCACCGGCCACCCTACAACGTCGCGCTCACCGACGACCGTGAGCTCTGGTTCACGCCGCCGGACCTCAGCGAGCGCAGCCCCCACGCGTGTCCGCGATGTTCTGTCGGTCCCTTTCCCTCCGCGCAATGGCTCGACCACTTCGGGGCCCTCGCTCGCGGCAGCCGCGCCGCGCTCGGCAGTGACAGGTGGGCCGCTGACCCGGAGACCTTCAACGCCGGTTACGCGCGCTTCCGCGCCGCCCACGGCGAGTTGGCGCGCAACGACGCCGCGCCGCACTCACGGCTGCTGCATGTCGGCACGCGGCTCTGGTGGGAAGGGCGACGGGACTGTGATGCTGTTTCCGACGACGCGAGCGAGACCGCGACGAATCGCGAGGCACCCACCTGGACGCCCGAGAACGTGCAGTTCTCGCTGGAGCGGCTCGCGTTGCGCGCCGCGCTGGCGCGCCGCCGCGCGAGGTGGCTGACGCGGATGGTCGATGCGGCCGTGGCGTGGACGGAGCCCGGCGCCACGCGCGGGCGGCTGATCGTCATCGACAACGGCGAGATCATTGCTCGCGGCTCTGTCGAGCCCGGCGCCATCCCCCCGATTCCGCCCGGTCATCGGCGTCCCGTCGCCGAGCGTCACGAGGCGTTCACGGTCGCGCGATTCGATCGACTCCGGGTGCTCACGACCGAGCTGAAGCGGCTGGCGTCGGAGGGCGGGCCGGTGGCGCTGCGGTTTGGAGAGTCTCCCGTGCTCGCCGGCGCCCGGCTCGCGTACGCGCTCTCGTGGGTGTGACATGCGCGTGCTGTTCCTGTCGGACACGCATCTCGGCTTCGACCTGCCCGCGCGCCCCCGCGTGGAGCGCCGCCGGCGCGGTCACGATTTCTTTGAGAACTTCGAGCGCGCGCTCGAGGCCGTGCGCACGTGCGGTGTCGATGTGGTCGTACACGGAGGGGACCTGTTGTACCGAAGCCGCGTGCCGGCGTGGCTGGCCGAAGCGGCGCTCGCGCCGCTCAAGCGCCTCGCGGCATCCGGGGTGCCGGTCCTGCTCGTGCCGGGCAACCACGAACGTGCGCGGCTGCCGTATCCCCTGCTCGCGATGGAGGAACGCCTGCACGTCTTCGACCGTCCGCGCACGGTCGCGCTCGAGGCGCGCGGCGTGCGCGCGGCGTTCATTGGCTTCCCGTACACAAGCGCGGTCCGGCGCCGGTTTGCGGAGGTGCTCGCCACGGCCACACGCGAGATGCCGCAGGCCGACGTTCGCGTACTCTGCATCCACCAGTGCGTCGAGGGAGCGACGTGCGGCCCGGGCAACTTCACCTTCCGCTTCGCTCCCGACGTCATCCGCGCGGCGGACCTGCCGCGCGACGTGGCCGTCACGCTGAGCGGACACATCCATCGCCACCAGGTGCTGCGTCCGGCGGGCCGGCCCACCGTCATCTATGCCGGGTCGGTCGAGCGCACCTCGTTCGCCGAGGCGCCGGAGACGAAGGGTTACGTCGTGCTCGACTTGACGCGCTCGGGCCTCGGCGCGTTCGAGTTCCGGCCGCTGCCGGCGCGGCCGATGATGACCCTCAGGCTTTCCTTTGGCGACGCCGACGCCCTCGAGGCGCACGCGCGCGTCGCCGCGGCAATCGAATCGACGCCGGCCGATGCCGTCGTGCAGTTACGAGTCACCGGGCCGCTGCCCACGGCGCTCACGGCGTCGGCGCTGCGGGAGATCGCCGGCGCGCGGAACGCCACGCGTTCGTCTACTATTGTCGCTGAACGCGGGAACCTGTCCCATCCACGTTCACATGGAGAGCCCCAAATGCGCAGATTGTTCGTCGTCCTCAGCGTTCTCATCCTGATGCTCGTCATGGCCGCCCCCGCACCCGCGCAGGTCACCTGCGCAAGGATCAAAGACGGCACGATCCGGGCTGAAAACGGAGCGCTGCTCACCACCGGCTACGACCGGTGGGGCTACAACTACCAGGCCCGTTTGTTCAACGGATTGCTCGCCAACTACCTGCGCCCATCGCCCGTCGCCACCGAAGGCACCGAGAGGCTCGTGATGAAGTGGTCCGACGACTGGCTCGCCAACGTGGACTGTGACAACGACGGCCTCCTCGATCGCGGCCTCGACCCGAAAACTGGCGACGTGGGCGGGGTCTCAAAGGGCTGGGTGACGAATCACTTCGAGGGGGATTACCTCGGCTCGGACGGGGAGTACCATCACTATACGTATTTCGCGAAGATCGGATACGTCGGCCCGCCGCCCGTCGGGGCGGAAGACCGGTGGGCCGAAGTGCGCATCTGGGGTCTGTATGCCGTCATCCAGGAGCGCCAGTCCGATCCGTTTGGCGAATACGGCGGACGCCTCAAGCCAGCCAAGCTCGTCGCCCCCGGTCTGGGGCGCTTCTAAAGCCGAAGCGCCCGACGCGCGCTTGTGCCGACGCAGGTACGCTGGAAACTCCGGCGAGCCGACAGCCGCTGTTCGCGCCCCGGTTCCGCGCGGGATCGCTTGCTCCGCCCGCTCGCTTGCCTCAGCGCTCCCGGCCTCCGCTGCGCGGCGGTTCCCTCCGGCCGCTCGCTTGGCAGGCTTGCGCCCCGGGGCCTTCGCTGAAGCTACGGCCCGCCGCCGAGGCCTTGGCGAAGGCGGCCGAGACACCTAGCCGGACTCGGGCGCCGTGCGCGGCGCGGCCCGGCTTCGCCTTGCGCTCGCGGCGCTCCACAGGGGCGCTCACCGCGGCCATCGACTCGCCGGTCTCGCCTCCCGGCTGCGTCTGCACAAGTGCCGTCGGGAGCCGTCGGGGATTAGACACGAACGCTGGCCGCTCACGTTCCCGCGGTTTGAGCGGCGGGGTCGTGAGTCCGTTGGTATGATCGACGGTCCCGTGACGGACAAGCTGGTCGATCACACGCTCGGCTCGCGGCTGCGCTCGTTCTACCGGAAGTTGACGGGGGCTGAGTCCTCCTCACATCCCACTCCAGCCGTCGCAAACGAAGCGGCATCCCAGGTCCTTCCGGCCCGCATCGGACGTTACGCGATCGCCCGCAAGCTCGGAGAGGGGGGCATGGGTGTGGTGTACGCGGCCCGCGACGAGCTCCTGGAGCGCACCGTCGCGGTCAAGACGATGTCGTCGCTGGCGAACGATGAGACGGCGCGCAAGCGCTTCTGGCGCGAGGCGCGGGCGGCGGCCAGCGTCAATCACCCGAACGTCTGCCAGATATTCGAGATCGGCGAGGACGGCGGCGTGCTGTTCATCGCGATGGAACTGCTCGAGGGGGAGTCGCTCGCCGAACGCCTCGGCCGCGGTCCGCTGAGCCTCTCGCAGGCCGTGCCGATCGCGCTTGGGGTGCTCGGGGCGCTCTCGGCGCTGCACGCGCGCGGCATCGTCCATCGCGACCTCAAGCCGTCGAACGTGTTCCTGACCCCGCATGGCGTGAAGCTGCTGGACTTCGGACTGGCGCGGCCCGAATTGGAACGGTCGCTCAGCATGACGGCGACCGGGCTGACGCGCACGGGAATCGCGATGGGGACGCCGCGCTACATGTCTCCCGAACAGGTGACCGCCGACGCCGTGGACGCCCGCAGCGACGTGTTCGCGGCAGGCGCGATCCTCTTCGAGATGCTGGCGGGGCGGCCGGCGTTCGGAGGGCGGAATGTCGTGGAGATCCTCCACGCCACGCTCCACGAGCATCCGCCGGCCCTCACCGGCTCGCCGGCGGTTGCCGCCGTGGACCGCGTGATTCGCCGGGCGCTGGCCAAGCGTCCCGCGGACCGTCCGGCATCGGCGGAGGCGATGGCCGCGGAGCTGCGCGCTGTCCGCGGCTCGGACGCCGACGACACGCCGGTCCTGGCGCACGCCCTCACGCGGCTCGTGGTACTGCCGTTCCGCGTCCTCCGGCCCGACGCCGAGACAGACTTCCTCGCCTTCAGCCTGCCGGATGCGATCGCGACGTCGCTGAGCGGGATCGGCTCGCTCGTCGTGCGCTCGAGCGCCGCTGCCGCGCGCTTCGGGGGGGACGCGCCCGACCTCAAGGCGCTCGCCGCCGAGGCCGACGTCGATCGCGTGGTGATGGGCACGCTGTTGCGCTCCGGCGATCAGCTCCGCGCCTCGGCGCAGCTCGTCGAAGCGCCGGGCGGGACGCTGCTCACGTCGCACACGGTCCAATCGTCGCTCGGCGATCTCTTCGGATTGCAGGACGACATTGCGCGGCGCGTCGTGCAGGCTCTCTCGCTCCCGCTCGGGGGCGCGGTGCCGTCCCCCACACCCGACGCACCGCACAACGCGCGCGCCTACGAGTTGTACCTGCGGGCGAACGAGCTGGCCCGCACCTACGACGGCCTCGCAGGGGCGCGCGATCTCTATCAACGCTGCCTGGAACTGGATCCGGAGTTCGCGCCGGCGTGGGCGCGCCTCGGCCGCTGCTACCGTGTCATCGGCAAGTACGTCGAAGTGACCCCTGACAGCGAGGAGCGGGCGGAGGAGGCGATTCGGCGCGCGCTCGAACTGAACCCGCGGCTGTCGGTGGCCCACAAGTTCTACGCGAACCTGGAGGCGGACGTCGGGCAGGCGCAGCGAGCGCTCGTCCGCCTGCTCGGCGAGGCCAACCGCCACGGGAACGACCCGGAACTGTTCGCGGGCCTCGTTCACGCGTGCCGCTACTGCGGGCTCTACGATCAATCGATCGCCGCGCACGCCGAGGCGCGCCGCCTCGATCCCAACGTTCCCACCAGCCTCGAGCAGACGCTGCTGATGACCGGTGACATTCAGCGGTTGCTCTCCGTCGAGCCGCCTCTGGTCATCGCGGGGGCCGACGACGGCATTCGGGTGATCGGGCTCGGACTGGCAGGCCGTCGCGACGAGGCGCGCCGCGCGCTGCGCGCGATGCACCAGGTGCCGCGCGTCGCCGCGTTCCGGATGTGGACCGACCACCTCCTCGCGTGGCTCGATCGGCGCCAGGCGGACATGATCGCCGGGATGCCGGCCCTGGTCGGGCTGAAGGTCATGGACGATCCGGAGGCCACCTTCCAGGAGGGATGGCTGCTCTGCGACGTCGGCGAGCACCAGCGGGGCCTCGGCCATCTGCAGCGCGCGGTCGCCAAGGGCTACTACGTCGCGGCGACGCTCGCCGCGAGTCCGCAATTCGACGCGCTGCGGGCCGATCCCGCGTTCAAAGCGTTGGTGGCCGAAGCGGAAGCGGGACGCGAACGGTCGCTGGCGGCGTTCCGCGAAGGGGGCGGCGAGCGCCTGCTCGGCGGGTGATCGCCGGGCAGTAGACATGAAGACGCTGGCGCGGCCGCGCGACAAGGCCGACGTCCTTCGCAGGCTGCGCCACGTGCGGCCGGACAGCGCGTGCTGTTGGGGGCGCATGTCGGCGCACCAGATGGTGTGTCACGTCGCAGACGGATTCCGGATGGCGACCGGTGAGAAGCCGGTGCGACCGACATCCACCCTGCTTTACCGGACGATCGTCAAGTGGATCGCACTGTACATGCCCGTGCCGTGGCCGTCCGGCATCCTCACGAACCCGGAGCTCGATCAACTGCACGGCGGGACCAGGCCGGTCGATTTCGCGGCCGATGTCGCGCAACTCGAGAAGCTCGTGGAGCTTGTCGCCTCGCGGAAGCGTGGGCTCGACCGGCAGGATCATCCGCTGTTCGGCCGGATGTCGCAGGCGGCCTGGCTGCGATGGGGATACCTTCACATGAATCACCACCTCCGCCAGTTCGGCGCGTAGGGAGGTGCAGGCAATGCGCGGTAGCGTCCGCCCGAGGGCGGACGCTACCGTGTAAACAGCCGATCGAAATTGCCGCTGAAGATCTTCGCGGACACCGAGGGCTCGGCGCCGAGCTCGTCGAGGATCGTTCGCTGCGCGCCGTGAATGACGCGGCGCCAGCCGCGCGGGAAGAACGACGAGTCCGTGCCGAAGATCAGACGCTCAGGCCCCACGACGGCCAGCGCGCGCCGAAAGACCTCGGTGAGCGTCAGCCCGGGCACGAACCGCACCCAACTGTTGGAGCTGGACGTGTCGAAGTGGATCGTCGGGCACGCCTCGCCCGCCATCAGCGCCTCGCGGAAGAAGCCGCCGCCGAAGTGCGGGATGATGACGGGCACGGTGGGGAACGACACCGCCGTCGCGGCGAGCGCGAGCGGGTCGCCCAGGCGGATGTCGAACGAGCTTCGCAGGCCGAGCCGCGTGCGCGCCTCGATCGAGAGATACCCGCAGTGCACGAAGACCGCCGCGCCGTGCTCCGCCACGATCTCGAACAGCCTGACGACGGCGACGTCGTCGAGCCGGTAGCGGTGCATCGCGGGGAAGAGGCAGACGCACCGCAGGCCCAGGGCCCCGAACGCGCGGCGCGCGCGCTCGTGGGCGTCGGGCGCCGCGGCGTTGAGCGCGAAAAAGCCCACGAAGCGCGACGGGTGCCGCGCAACCGCCGCCGCGACCGACTCCTCGTCCCCGGGCACGCTGGCGATGAGCCCGGCGCGGGTGACGCCGTGCCGATCGAGTTCCGAGATCCAGCGCGTCGCGAGCGCCTCTGCCGCAGCCGTGACCTCCCAACCGAGCTCACCAGCGACCTTTTCGGCGCCGACGCTGCTCTGCGCGCCGTACTTCTCGCGCCCGAGCGCCTCGTAGAACCGGGACGACAGGAAGTGGCAGTGCGAGTCGTGCAGAACGGTCGGCCCGGCGGTAGCCTGCGGCTCAGAAGGCATATTCGATCCCGATGAGCGGTGTCACCTTGTCGCGCAACCCGTGCTCGTCCAGCTTGAAGAGCACGTTGACATCGAGGAGGAGGTGCTGGAACAGGCTCGCCTTGAGGCCGACGGCGCCACTCAGGTTGTTCATCGACTCGCGCGTGAAGAGGATGTTGGGGAACGTCGAACGCCCGTCGAGCGCCTGGAACGTCACGCGGCGCAGCCGCTCCGCGTCGATGATGTAGACGCCGATCACGTCGAACGCCGCCGTGACGCGCGGGTTCACGCTCACCTCGGCCCCCGCCGCGTAGCCCACCTGGTCCGGGAAATCCGCCGTCTCGCCGCGCGCCGGGTCGCCGGCGAGCACGCTCCTCCCGCTCCACTTGTAGCTCACGTTGATGTGCGGCGACACCTTCTGGTACGTGGCTGACCAGATGCCGAACGGCTGCACGCCGGCGGTCCCGCTCCCCAGCAGGTTCATCTCGTCCCCCGTCGGGATCCGCACGTCCACACCCGCCGCCAGCCCGTTCGACGCGCCTTTGTGCAGCGTGTGCTTGACACGCACCAGAAGGTCCCCGAGGCCGGTCGCGCTTCCGACCGCCGTGAAGAGACGGCGGGTCCCGACGTCGCCGTTCATCTGCCGGAAGAAATGCGTCAGGGGATTCGTCGTCCCGAGGCGGTGGATCGTCGCGTCCGAGACGACCTTCAGGTTGTTCTGGACGACCGGCACGGCGAGTGAGATGTCGAACCGGTCCGTCACCCCCAGGGTCACGAACGTGATCGCCTGCGCGACGGTCGCCTCGATCGAGTTGGTCGTCGCGACCACGTCTTCACGCCCGCCGCGCAGGAACGCATTGTCGTGCGTGAACACCGCCGGGACCTGCGTGAGATCGAGCCCCTCCACGGTGTCGAACGTGAACCGCTGGTACGCGAATCCGATCGACAGCCGCCGGGCGCCGATGGTCTCCGCGCGGTCCGCGACGATCGGGCCGAAACTCTGGGTGCTGCGCTGGAACACGCCCAGGCTCGCGTCGAACTGGTAGGTGAACCCGGAGGCGGGCGAGGGAAGTGGCAGGCTCACCAACTGGCTGACGAGCGCGGTGCTGAACTGGCTGAAGTTCGTCTGGAAGTCGCTGACGTAGTGCGCGGTATGCGGCTGCTCGCCGGGGAGCGTGGCGAGGCTGTCAAGAATGAGCCCCTGCGGGCCGTACAGATCCGTGAAGAGCGTCGCGAGCGTCGTCACCGGCGCCGTCAGGTTGTACGGTTCCTGCGCGGCCGCGGCGGTCGCGACCGCGCCTGTCAACACCACTGCCATCACCAGCGGCCTGATCATTCAGCCTCCTTCAACCTGTCAGCGGATGTCGACAATCGTCCAGTCGCGACCCGACCGGGCCAGCCGCATCGTCTGCTGGCTCTCGGAGGTCTGCTGGCGTCCACCCGCCTGAATGGTGTCCCGCCGCCGGACGACGACCGTCGCGTCGTCGCTCCGCCGTTGTATTGAGAGAATCGTGAGATCGACGCGCTGAGAGGTGACGGCGCGGAAACCGGTCTCGAGCCGCCGCTCCTCCTCGCGCGAGAGATTCGGCCTGATCGATCGGAACAGCGCCACATCCTTGTTCTCGATCGCGCGAGCGTAGGTCGCGAGCACGCGGCGAATGGCCGCGTCGTCCTCTTCCGCCGTGGAGGTCGCGGGAGGAGGCGTCGCGCTGCGATCGCGCGGGTCCGGGTTCGGGCGCGCCGCGGAGGTCGTGTTCCGTGGAGGCGTCGCCTCGGGCGCGGGGGGCACGCTGCTGCCGGGGAGCGCCGCGACGGGCGACAGCGGAACGGGTTCCGCCACGCGCGGCGCGGGGGCCGCCGGTGCCGGCGGCGGAGCGGTCCTCCCGGACGACGCGGTGGGCACCGCGGACTGCGTCTCCCTCGACTCTCGCGGCTCTGACGTCTGCCTGCCTCGGCGCGCGGATTCCCCGAGTGTCTCGCGCGGACGCGCCTGCTCGGCGATGGCGAGGCCGATCTCGGTGATGCTCGACGAGCCCGGATCGATGCTCCGCGCGGTCTCGAGCGCCTGCGCCGCGCCGCGAAGGTCGCGCCCCGCGAGGCGCCGGCGCGCATCGGCGATCGCACGGTCGAAGCGATCCAGCATCGTCCGCGCCTCGTTGCGGATGCGCAGGGCATCCTGATGCTTCGGCTCGATCGCGAGCACCTGCTCGGCATACACGAGCGCAGCTCGGTAATTGCGAGCGTCGAGGCTGGCCGTCCCGAGCGCGATCCGGCTCGGGATTGCGGGATCGGGAACGGGCGCGACCGGACGTGATTCGAGCGGCGCCGGCGGCGGAGGCTCACGGCGCCACAGGGCGTAGCCCCCGCCCGCCAGGATGATCACGAACGTCGCCGCCGCCGCGATGCGCCAACCCTGCGCGCGACCGGTGACCGGCATCTGTCCGGAGTCTCGACCGCTGTTCATTTCGGAGACGCGCCCGGAACCGTCGCGGACGACGGGCACAGCGCGGGACTGGCCGGACTCGATGTCGCGCCTCACGCGCTTGAGATCCGCCCGCACGTCGGCCGCCGACTGGTAGCGCAGCTCGCGATCCTTCTCGAGGCACGTGTTGATCACGTTCTGGAGCCGGAGCGGCAGGCTCGGGTTCAGCGCCGTCGGGGCCGCGGGTGCGCGGTTGAGGATGGCCGAGAGGATCATCGCCGTCGTCTTGCCGGGGAACGGGTGGTGCCCGGTCGCGCACTCGTACAGCACAACGCCCAGCGAGAACAGGTCCGTGCGGGCGTCGAGCTCCTCGCCGGTCGCCTGCTCCGGTGACATGTAGGAGATCGTGCCCAGCGTGACGCCGCCAGCCGTGGCCTCCGCGGCGTCGCGCGTGGTCCGCCCCGACTCGAAGAGCGTCGTCAGCTTGGCGAGGCCGAAGTCCAGGAGTTTGACGTGGCCGCGCTCGGTGACGAAGATGTTCGCCGGCTTGATGTCACGGTGGATGATGCCTTCGCTGTGCGCGGCATGGAGCGCGTCGGCGATCTCGATTCCGATGTCGACGAGCTGGTGCACCTTGATGGGGCCGTCGGCGAGGACCTCGCGCAGCGTGCGCCCCTTCAACAGCTCCATCACGATGAAGGGATGCCCCTCGTGCTCGTCGATGTCGTAGATGGTGCAGATGTTTCCGTGGTTCAGGGCCGACGCCGCGCGCGCCTCCGCGCGCAGCCGTTGAACCGCCTGGGGATTGTGTCCGAGATCTCTGGACACGAACTTGAGGGCGACGGATCGACCGAGACGGCTGTCTTCGGCGCGATAGACCTCGCCCATCCCGCCAGAACCAAGCTGGCTGACAATCCGGTAGTGGGAAATCTCCTGTCCAATCACAGCAATAGCCGGTTCTGGCGTCTAGACGTGTCCGCGGCGGGTCCCATCATACTCCTGAGTCGGATAAATGTGCCCCTGGTTCGCAACTGGTGGACGCGCGGCTAAAGCCCGTCATATTTCCGGACTGGTGTATCAGCGCGCGCGGCGGCGGACTCGAAGCCCATCCGTAACCGACGCACAAGGCATGTCGATCCGCCCGCTTCTCGTTCGACGTATGGGTAGGGAGGGGGAGACGACATGCGGTTCATGATTCTCGTGAAGGCGACGAAGGACTCCGAAGCGGGCGTCATGCCGTCCGAGGAGCTGTTCACCGCCATGGCCAACTATCACGAGGAGCTGGCCAGGGCCGGCGTGCTGCTCGACGCGAACGGGCTCCAGCCAAGCTCGAAGGGCTGGCGAATCGAGTATTCGGGCGGCAGTCGCACCGTCGTGGACGGGCCCTTTACCGAAACGAAGGAGCTCCTCGCGGGCTACACGATCATCCAGGTGAAGTCGCCGGAGGAAGCGCTGGAGTGGGCGAAGCGCATGCCGAACCCGCACCTCGAGGAGGGCGAGATCGAGATCCGCCAGCTGTTCGAGCTGGAGGACTTCGGCCCGATCAAGGCGGTTGAACGCTTTCGCGAACTCGGAGTGTCCGCGCAGAAGTAGCGGGTCAGGAGGAGATATCACCATGAGATTCCTATCGATCTACAAGACCGTGGAACGCAACTCGCCGCCGAGCGCCGAGGAAGTGGCGAGAATGGAAGCGCTCATCGAAGAGCAGATGAAGGCGGGCACGCTCATCGCCACCGAGGGGTGCCTGCCGAGCGCGCTGGGCGCGCGCGTGCGGCGCTCCGGCGGAAAGACCACGGTCACCGACGGGCCATTCACGGAGTCGAAGGAGCTGGTCGCTGGATTCGCGCTGCTCGAGGCGACCTCGAAGGAACATGCGATCGAGCTGGCCCGGAAGTTCCTCGACGTCGCGGGCGAGGGGGAGTGCGAGCTTCGCCAGATCTTCTCGCCGTCCGACGCCGGGTCGTGCCTGCCTGTCGACACCCACGCGCAGCTGACGGAGCAGTTTGTCCGGAGCCAGAGCGCGTGATCCCAGGACGCCGGTCTCACCAGTAGAGATTCAATGCGCGGGGCCTCGTCGCCAACACCGGCGAGGTCCCGCTTGCGGTCGCGAACCGAACGATGGTGTGATCGGCAGCCGTGACTGCCGACGTCCATCGCGCGATCGACGCGATCTGGAGAATCGAACAGGCAAAGCTCGTCGCCGTGCTCTCGCGGATCGTCCGGGACATCGGCGTCGCGGAGGACCTCGCGCACGACGCGCTCGTCGCGGCGCTCGAGCAGTGGCCGGTCTCGGGGGTGCCGCGCAATCCGGGCGCGTGGCTGATGGCCACCGGGAAGCACCGCGCGATCGACCATCTGCGTCGGGGCAGGCTGCTCGAGCGCAAGCACGAGCAGCTCGGGTACGAGCTGGAGACGCGCCAGGAAGAAGCGCGCCCGGACCTGGACGCGGCCCTTGACGATGAAGTGGGCGACGACCTCCTGCGGCTCGTGTTCACGGCGTGCCACCCTGTGCTCTCCACCGAGGCGCGCGTAGCGCTCACGCTCCGGCTGCTGGGCGGGCTGACCACGGAGGAAATCGCGCGCGCGTTCCTCGTTCCCGAGCCGACGATCGCCCAGCGCATCGTGAGGGCCAAGCGGACGCTGGCGGAGAGACGGGTGCCGTTTGAGATCCCGCGCGGCCAGGCGCTCGCCGCGCGCGTGTCCTCGGTGCTCGAGGTGATCTACCTGATCTTCAACGAGGGCTACACGGCAACGGCGGGCGACGACTGGATGCGGCCCGCGCTTTGTGAGGACGCGCTGCGACTGGGGCGCATGCTGGCGCAACTGGCTCCCGCGGAGGCGGAAGTTCACGGCCTCGTCGCGCTGATGGAGATCCAGTCGTCGCGGTCGAGGGCGCGCGTGGGCCCCTCAGGAGAGCCCGTCCTGCTGCTGGAGCAGAACCGCGCGCTCTGGGATCAGCTGCTCATCCGCCGTGGTCTCGCGGCGCTCGAGCGCGCCGACAAGCTCGGGGGAACGCCGGGCAAGTATGCGATCCAGGCGGCGATCGCCGCCTGTCACGCGCGCGCGCGGAGGCCGGAGGACACGGACTGGGCGAGGATCGCGGCGCTCTACGACGCGCTGGCGGCGCTGGTGCCGTCCCCCGTGGTGGAGCTGAATCGCGCGGTTGCGGTCGGGATGGCGGCCGGCCCGGCCGCCGCGCTCGAGCTCGTGGACGCGCTGGCATCCGAACCCGCGCTGCGTCGCTACCACCTGTTGCCGAGCGTGCGCGGCGATCTCCTGCAGAAACTCGGTCGGGTCGAGGAGGCCCGTGCCGAATTCGAGCGCGCGGCGTCCCTCACGCGCAACGCGCGCGAACGCGAGCTGCTGCTCCGGCGCGCAAAGCCGGGCTAGCGTCGTTCGCTAAGGAGGCATCACTACATGGCGCGAAAAGTAGCGTATTGGACGACCACCGGGCTTCTGGCGGCGCTGTCGGCATTCGCCTGCTTCGCTTACCTCTCGGGTTCCACGCAGGCGGTTGAGGGGTTTGCGCACGTGGGCTACCCGCAGCAGCTGCGGGTCATGCTCGGCATCGCGAAACTCCTGGGCGCGATCGCCCTCGTGGTTCCGGGATTCCCGACGATCAAGGAGTGGGCGTACGCCGGCTTCACGTTCGCCTGGATTGCCGCGTTCGTAGCGCACTACCTGGCGGGAGACGGCCCCGAGGCGTTCATGCCGCTGCTGCTGCTCGCGTTCCTCGCCGTCTCGTACGTGACGAGACCGGATGGCCGCAAGTGGAGGGTCAACGCGATCGCGTGAAGGCACCCCGACATGGGCATCGAGTCCCCACCGGCATCGGTTGCAGCGCTCTACGACGTCCACGGAAACCTGCCGGCACTCGAGGCGGTCCTCGAAGAGATCCGCGACGCGGGCGCCGGCGCGATCGTCGTGGGCGGGGATCTCGTGCCTGGCCCGATGCCGCGCGAGACGATCGCGCTCCTGCTGGAGCTCGAGATTCCCACGCGCTTCATTCGAGGAAACGGCGAGGTGGCGGTCCTTGCAGCCCGGGCGGGAAGGGATCCGGGCCGCATGCCCGAACCGGCGCGCGAGGCGGTCGAGTGGACGGCGCGCCAGTTACGGCCCGACGAGGAGCGCGTGCTGGCCGGCTGGCCCGGGACGGTCACCCTCCGCACGGCCGGCATCGGTGACGTGCTGTTCTGCCACGCGACGCCGCGAAACGAGAACGAGATCTTCACGCGTCTCACCGCGGAGGAGCGCGTTGCGCCGGCCTTCGACGGCGTCACCGCGCCGCTCGTGGTCTGCGGTCACACGCACATGCAGTTCGACCGAACGATCGGTGCGGTTCGCGTCGTGAACGCGGGCAGCGTCGGCATGCCCTTCGGGCAGCCGGGCGCCTACTGGCTCCTCCTGGGGCGGGACGTTCAGTTTCGCCGGACGCCGTACGATCGCGCGAACGCCGCCCGGCGGATTCGCGGGACGAGCTATCCGCAGGCGGAGCACTTCGCCACGCACGGCATTCTCCAGCCGCCATCCGAGTCGCAGATGCTGGAGCTGTTCGCGAGCAGCGAGTTGAGGTGAAGCGCGGCCGGCGCTCCTACTCGATGATTCGCCGCTCCCGCAGAAGCTCGACGATCGTCTGACGGCTCGCGTCGTAGGCTGCCCACACGGACTGGCACCACGCGTCGATGGCGCGATCCCGGTCGGGTCCCGGCGGGGTGCCCATGACGTCTGCCGCCGTCATGCGTCCGCGATCGCGAGGAAGCGCGATCGCCGGCCATCTTCTCTTCTGGCGGCCAAGCTGCATGTGCACCCGCTGCACCTGCCTTCCAGAGCACTGCCGTTCGACATGCAGGTACAGGCCGACAAGGGCGAACGTGATGCCGATCGGGCTGGTGTTCTCCGACGCGGTCTGCGCGGCGAACGCGTCGACGACGTGCTGCAGGGCGAACGACGCGCCGCCGCGCTCCATGGCGTAGACGTACAACTCGTCATACGCCAGGCGGGTCTCGTCACCCCCCGAAGGAACGCTCATCCGCAGACGGTCCATAGATCGACGGCACGGGCGCGCCGTTGAGCCGCAGATAGACCGTGAGTTGCCCGCGGTGATGGGCGAGATGCGTGTACGTGTCGGCGATGACGACGTGCCGCGGGTTCTCCAGGACGACCTGCCCCGACGCGAGGAGCCGCCAGGACGTCATGAGGTGCTCGTCCGTGGTGGCCCGAAGCGCAGCACGCCCCTTCGCCACCGACTCGTCGTGCGCCTGCAGCAACTCGCGGGTGGTGCGCCATTCGGGCGGTTTCGGGGCGGACCCGCCCGCCGGATTGATATCGAGCTCGTCCTGCGTCACCGCCATGGCCACCCAGGAAGGCATCATGGCCACGAGCGTCGAGAGGTAGCCGAGCGGCATCGACTTCTCGTGGGGTTTCCAGTCCGGCCGCCCCTCGGGGACGCGCTCGAGCACGCGGCGCGAAATGGCGGCCTCGCGTTCCAGTTGCGCGGAGAAGACATCAGTGAGCTTCGCCATTGGCGAAGCATAACGCACCCCGAGGCCCGCCGAGCAGCGCATACCCGAGCGCCAGGGCTATGTTGATCAGGAGAGGTGCGTCGTGCATGCGGGCGGCATTTGGGACGCGCGCTGAGCGTGCGGGCTAACTGCCGCCCACTTTGCGGGGCGTGCGCGTGCGCGGGACGAAGCCGCGCGACGTCTTCGCCTTCCACGGCTGCTCGGTCTGGTGCTTGGGTGGGCGCGTCGCGCGCGACGGCGCCGCGTCAATCGGTTGGGCGGCCGCTTCGGTTGAGGCTTTCGCCCGCGCCGCCGCTGCCGCGGCCTCATCCTTCGCGAGACAGCAGTGTTTGTACTTGCGGCCGGACCCACAGTGACACGGCTCGTTGCGGCCAGGTCGCGCATGCGCCGGATCAGTCATTCGGGAAAGTGTACCGTACCGCCGGCCGACTCGGGCCACCAGACCTCAGCCGCGCGGCACCGCCCAGGCGCGTCCGGCGTTCTTCCGGATTCCAGAACTCGTAGCGCGCATGTGAGCGGCGCGCTTCCGACTGGCCTCGGAAACGTCCGGGCACGCCCGTTGCTCCCCCGCGCATCGGAGGTCTCCTGCCATGGTCATGCGTGCCCCCCTCGTCGTTGCCCTGCTGTGTGTCGCCAGTGCCCCTGCGATGGCGGATGAGATCGTCATTCCCCAGCCGCAGCCCGGCGTCGGCATCTGCGCGCCGTTCGAGTGCGGCACGCGGCTGCAGCAGGTATTCGACGCCCCCCTGTTTCCCAGCGCGATCACTATCGAGTCGCTGACCTTCTTCAACACCACCAACAATTCGGAGGGTCCCTGGGTCGAGCCGACGCGCTACCGGTTCTACCTGTCCACCACACCGCTCTCATCCGCCACGATTACGGCAGCGTTCGACCAGAACGTGGGCGCCGACAGCCGGCTCGTCTTTGACTGGACGGTCGACGGCTTCGAGACGGGGTTCAGCAACGGCCTGCTTGGGACCCTCACGCTGCCGGTTGCCGGTGGCTTCTCGTTCGATCCGCGGATGGGCAACCTGTTGCTCGAGATCAGAAAGGACAGCACGGCCGGCTATGGAGACGGTCCGATCTACGTGGACGGGGTGGCCGCGGGCGCGAGCGGGGTCGCGCTGCTGATCAACACCACCGACCCGATCCTGCGGCGCGGACAGGGCATGACCATCGGCCTCAACGGACGGCTCTTCGGCGATCCGTTCGATCCCGGTGACGGAGCAGGGGAAGTCCCCGTGCCGGAGCCGGCGTCGCTCGCGCTCATCGGGTCGGGCCTTTTCGCGGCCGCGCTGCGACGGCGCCGGCGGAACGCTTGACGATGTTCGGCCGCTCTCCCGGGGAATAGCCATCTGCCTGGCCGTGTGACTCCGAATACGAGATGATGAAGGTCGATGGCGCAATCGGAACGGAGGTATCTCCCGGCGGCAGGCCACAACTGGTTCCTGCCGCTGTATGACCCGCTGACGAAGCTGATCGGCGCCGAGAAAGCAGGCCGGGCGCTGCTCGATCAGGCGGAGCTTCGTCCGTCGTACCGTGTTCTCGACGTCGGGTGCGGCACCGGCACGCTGGCGCTCCTCGTCAAGCGTCTCCACCCGCAGGTGGAAGTGATCGGGCTCGATCCAGATCCGAGAGCGCTCGCGCGCGCCAGGCGGAAGGCGGAGCGGGCCGGCGTCAGCATCCGGTTCGAGCAGGGTTTCTCGGACGCCCTCGATCATCCCGACGGGACCTTCGATCGCGTGTTCTCGTCGATGATGTTCCACCACCTGCCGCGCGACGAGAGAGCGCCCACGCTCCGCGAGATCCGCCGAGTGCTCAAACCGGGCGGACGCCTCGAGATGATGGACTTCGCCGAGCCCGAGGGGAGTGCGCCGGGTCTCATCGCGCGGCTGCTTCATTCCCATTCCCAGTTGAAGGAGAACACGGACAGCCGGATTCTCGCGATGATCGCCGGCGCCGGCTTCGGCGAAGCCAGGATCGCCGGCCACCGGGACACGCTCTTCGGACGAGTGTCGTACTACCAGGCCTCGCGGCCCGCCTGACGTTGCCGGCTCCGCCGCGCCTCTGTGTATGATGCCGGGAGTGGAACCGGCAGGCGCCGCGACGCGCGGCGAGGATTACGCTGAGCGGCTGATCGCGCTGCAGACCGCCCGATGGAAACGGTGGCTCGACGTCCAGGCGCCGTTCCGCTGGAACCTCCGACGGCTTCGCCCGGGGTTCACGCTCGATCTCGGCTGCGGGATCGGACGGAACCTCCAGCACCTCGGCGGGCGCGGGGTTGGCGTCGATACCAACGAACACTGCGTGCGCGCCGCGAGGGCGCGCGGGTTCATCGCGTTCACACCGTCCGAATTCCGGCGCTCCACGGAGTTCAACCGTTCCGGCCGCTTCGACTCGCTCCTCCTGGCGCACGTCGCGGAGCACATGGCGGAGGAGCAGGTGCTCGCGCTCCTCCGGGAGTACGAGTCGCTGGTCCGGCCGGAAGGGCGGCTGATCCTGATCTGTCCGCAGGAAGCGGGGTTCAGAAGCGATCGGACGCACGTCGAGTTCATGGACTTCGAGCGCCTGTCGCGCGTGTCCGGCCGATTGGGGTATACGGTGGAACACGCGTACTCGTTTCCGTTCCCCCGCTTCGCCGGCCCGCTCTTCACCTACAACGAATTCGTCGTCGTCAGCGTGAAGCCGCGAGCGGACGCGCACCGGTCGGAGGGGGGCGCGTGACGACCTCGCTCGTCAGCGCGATCGTGGTCAACTGGAACGGCGGCACGATACTGCAGGACGCGCTCGCGTCGCTGTTCGCCCAGACGTATCCGGCACTCGAAGTCATCCTGGTGGACAACGCCTCGACCGATGCGTCCGCGGAGGCCGCCGAAGCTCGCTTCGGAGACAAGCTCGTCGTCATACGCAACAAGAAGAACGAGGGGTTCGCCGGCGGCAACAACATCGGGTTCGCCGCCGCCCGTGGGGAGTGGGTCTTCCTGCTGAACCCGGATGCGGTCTGCGATCCCGACACGATCAGCGAGCTGATGCGGTTCGTCGCCGACAAGCCCGAGACAGGGCAGCTTGCGTGCCGGATCGTCCAGGCCGATCAGCCGAATTTCTTCGATTCGGTCGGCCTGCTCCTCTATCCCGACGGGGTCTGCCGGTCGAGGGGATGGGAGGAGAAAGACCTCGGGCAGTACGATCGCGCGGAGGAAGTGCTGGCCGGTCACGGGTGCGCGTGCGCGATGCGGAAGGCCATGCTCGATCACGTCGGCGGCTTCGACGAGGACTTCTTCTGCTATCTCGAGGACCTCGACCTCGGCGTGCGGGCGCAACTCGCGGGCTGGAAGTGCTGGTACGTGCCGACCGCGCGCGTCCGTCACCGGAAGTCCTCGAGCGCCGGGAACTACTCCGTGTTCAAGGCCTACCACGTCGAGCGAAACCGCTTGTACTGCCTCTGGAAGTGGATGCCGCGGTTTCTCGTCTTCGTGTCGCCGCTGTTCACGCTGAACCGCTACGCCATGCAGGGCTACGCCGTCCACACCCACCAGGGCCTGTCGTCGGAATTCGTGAAGGAGTATTCGCTCCCGCGCCTGTTCGTGCTGATCATTCAAGCGTGGGTGGCGGCGACCGTGCGGATGCCGCGCATGCTGTCGAAGCGGAAGCAGATACGAAACATGCGAAAGATCAGCGTGCGCGAGTGGTACGACTTGATCTCGCGCTTCAAGCTGGACGCGATCGAGCTGGCGCTGAAGTACTGATACCTGCGCGATTGATAACCGATAATCGGGCGATCGGGTCATGGCACGATCGGGTAATCGGGAATCGGGTAATCGGGTAGTTGCATCGGGGAATCGGCCAATCTGCAATCAAATCGGGTAGCCGTCGGCAATCGGGCAACCGCGATCACCCGATCACCCGATGAACGATCCAACTACCCGATTGGCGATGGCCCGATTGCCGATCGTGCGATTACCCGATTTCCCCGATTACCAGTTGCCGTTGTGCAGGCTACCGCGGTGCAGGTCACCCCGGTGGGGTGTGCAACGAATAGACGCGCCCCGTTCCTTCCACGTGCTCGAGCCGCAGCCGCGGCGAGAACTGCTCCAGGCGTTTCTCGAGTCTGCTCCACTCGTCCGGCGCGTACAGTTCGGTGTGCACGACCACGTACGTCACGCCGAGGTTCAAGAGCGCGTTGACGCTCGTCTCGTCGGGAAAGGTCTGCATCTCCGAATACAGCTGGTGGTGGAGGCTGCTCCGCCAGCCGCTGTAGCCGTGCACGGTCTTCTGCCAGTGCGCCGTCGAGTGGATCATGTACGTCGCCTCCTGTCGCTCGAAGCGGCCGAGCTGGGTCTCGGCGTTGTGCACCGGCACTTCGGCCACCACGAACGGCTTCGGCCGGCCATCGAGCCATCGATCGACGGCCGGAATGTCGACGCGGGCCGGCTGGCTCGCCATCGGCATCGCCGCATACTCGGCCACCAGCACCGCGGCGGCCGCCGTCGCCAGGAGAAGGCGACTGCGACGCGGCAGCCGGCGGGCGATCCGGTCGAAGCCCATACCGGCGAGCACCGCGATGCCGAGCAGGGCGACCAGGGTAAATCGGGTGTTGGCGCGAATGAAGTTGAACCCGGGCAGCGAGTACACGTACTGCCACAGGCCGTACGGCGGGCCGAGCGCGAGCCACAGCATCATGAGCGTGAGCAGCGCGTAGAAGGTGGTCGCGTCCCGCCGTCGCGCGTCCGCCCACTGCCTCAACGCCTCTCGGCCCGCGAGCGCCGCGCGCACGTACCATGCGGCCGCGAGGACGACGAGCGCGGCGAGAACCCAGACGGCCGCGTCCATGATTCGCGCAGCGATGACCGTGACGAGCCCCGCGGGCCGCTCCGACAACGCCCAGGCAGGCACGGCCGCGTATCGCACGCCGTCGTCGGACCAGGACCAGTTCAACGCCGTGTCGCCGCCGTACTGCACGTAGCGCAGCACAACGAGGTGCGACCCCTGATCGAGGCGAATGCTCCCGCGCACGGTCGCCGCCGAGTGCGCGCCGCGGTTGTCGACGATGAGCCTGTTGTCCACCATCAGTTCCGATCCATCGTCCGAACGCGTGGCGAAGTGGTACACGCCCGCGCGCGGCACGGAGAGGAAGCCGAACCAGCGAACGCTGAACTGTCTCGGTGCCCCTCTCGGCCAGCGCCCCGTCGCGATGGCGTCCGATGGCCGGGGGTCCACAACCGTGAACGCCGGCGGACCCGTCCATTCCACGTTCGTGAAGTACTCCGCGACCATCCCATCGCCGGCGCGAAGCATCGGGCGTCCGGCGGTGAGCAGGATCCATCCGAATGCCGCGGCAAGGAGCAGGAGCAGCGGTCTCTGGTGGCGCGCGACAATGTGCCGCGGCAGCCACCACCGGGCTGCGAGGCCCGCGGCGGCGCCGCTCGCGCAGACGATCCAGCCGACGCGCGCCGCATGGAGATCGGCGAGCCGCATCGCCCCGCCCCTCAGCGGGATCAGCGTTGCCGCGGTCAGCACGGCGGCCACAGCCGCGACGGCGATCATCGCGGCCTCAGCCCCGACGGCGAGGGCGCTCCACCACGCGGCCGGCCGCCGCCATTCCCACGCGAGCCGCCCGCCACGCCTCCAGTCGAACGCCGCCAGCCCAAAGACGATGGCGAGGAACCCCGGGAAGAGAAACGCCTCAGCCCTCGCATTGATCCCCTCCAGGCCCACGGCATCGAGCAGGAACCTGTGCAGGTGCGAGGGTGACGCGAAAAACGACTCGTTGTTGGCGATCCAGGTGCCCAGACCGCGCTTCAGGCCGACTTCGTGTTGCACCGCCCGATACGGCAGGAAGACGAGCACCGGCAGCGCCAGCAGCACCGCGCCCGTGACGCCGAGGTCCCGGATCCACTTCACCGGGCGCAGCGGCTCGGCGAGCAGCAGGCGATAGAGCGCGAAGATGAGCAGTGTCGCTGCCATGAACACTGCGCCGTGGCCGCTCGACAGTGCCTGGATGCAGACGCAGGCCGCCGCCAGCACCAAGCCGCTTCTTCGCCCCGCATCGAAATACGCGTGCAGCGCCGCGAGGCCGAACGGGATCCACTGCACGCTCGAGAGATTGACCTGCCCGATGCGGAAGAATCGTGGCGGGGCGCATTCGAAGATGATCCCGGCGATCACCGCGGCGGCCACGCTCAGCCCGACGCGACGGCCCAGGACGTATGCCCCGAGACCGCACAGGATGCACGACGTGATCGACACGAAGTTGGCCGCGAGCAGCAGGTTGTCCGTCAGCCAGATCACCGGCGCGGCAAAGAAGGCGAGGCCGATGATGTTCTCGCCGTAGGCGAGCGTCAGCCGGTTCGGGTAGTAGATGTTCGCGTCGAAGATGGCCCAGGGTTTGGTGAACAGCGCGTGCGTGTTCCACCCGAGCAGGTACCACCCGAGATCGCCGTCTGGCCCGGTCGGAAACCTCAGCGTGGCCGGGTGCAGCGAAAGCGGATATGCCAGGAGCAGCGTGAGCGCGGTGAAGATCAGGACTGCCAGCCACGTGTGACGCTGTGGCAGGCGCCAGCCGGACCAGCGCACGAGAGACCTCACCGAGCCGCCTCGTCCTTCTCGAGACCCGACAGAAGAAAGAAAAGGCCCACCATCAACGCCATGCCTGCGCCGGTGACCGTCCGTGTCGCCGACGTGGACAGATGGAAATACAGGTCTGCCGGGCTGCTCAAGTACGCGAGATACAGGCCGCCGAAGTACAGCGCCGCGGTACCTGTCGCCAGCAGGGCGCCGCGATGGATCGTCACGCCGCGCCAGACCGAGAACGCCCCCGCGAGGACGACCAGCGCGAGCAGCATCCAGAACGCGGTGGCGCGGGCGGCCATGAAGGTCAGGATGTACCCCGGAGAGAACCCGTCGGCGGCCCGGGTGGCAAGCCGCGAGAGTCCTGTCATCGGCTCCGCCGTCATCGCGTCACGGAGGCCCCACGCGATTTTGTAGCCTGTCCAGACGATCGTCGGTGCAATCGAGATGAGCACGACCCTCGAGAGGAGCGGCTCATCGCGGACGCGCCTCCACAGCGCCCTGATGCCCGGCGTGGCGGGCAGCGAGACCAGCAGGAGAGCCACGATCACGCACGCGCCGAGCAGCAGGCCTTCGTTCTTGAGGCCTGCGGCGATCCCCAACGCGCAGATGCCCGAGTACAGGTCCGTGTCACGCGCGTCGGCGAGGTAGCGGCCGAACGTCAGCAGCGCCACGCCGCCGTACAACGCGAGGTACCCGTCCATGTAACCGTTCGACAGCCACGCGCCCAGGCTGAAGAAGGAGACGAGAAGCAGCAGGACGAAACTCGGGCGGGCCCGGCGGAAACTGAACACCCACAACAGCAGCGGCACCAGCATCACCAGCAGGCTGCCCTTTGGGAAGAACTCGTTCCAGTATCCCTTCAGATAGGCGAGTTGAGCGGCGATGACCGGGATCAGATTCGGATAGTCCGGCGTCGAGAACGCCACCGAGGGATGGGTCCATCCGGCGTGCTGATTGAGCGCACCTTCGGCCCAGACCATGCGCGCCTTGAAGAACCACACGGAGCGCGCGTCCCAGCGAAACAGAGGCTCAGACAGGATCAGGAAGTAGTAGGCCGCGACTAGGTACAGGAGACACGCAAGCGAGAAGAGGATCATCGCGGGCCGGCCCACCTGTCGCTCCGGGTCGCTCCGCAGATCTCTGCTTATCCTGACCACCCCGTACGCGGCCAGGATTGCTCCCACGATGAACACGCGCCAGAGCGGCTGTCCAGACAGGACGAGACAATAGTTGATGAGAGCTCCAATTCCGAGCGTCAATGCGAGCTGCTCGAAGAGGCCGCCGCGGGTCTTCAGGAACGAGGCGGCGGCGGATCCGACGGCGAACAGGTAGAGCGCGAAGAGGCTAAGGACAATGAACAAGAGTCACTTCCCTCCGCTTCTCGATCAGCCTGCATGCCGCCGGGACCGGTTCCGCGTTGTGGACGAACCTCGCGCGCGCATCTCGCTCGAGCTTCCGCGGCCAGGCCGACACCACGATTTGCTGCGCCACCCAGGCGTCCGCCGCGATCGTGTCGGAGATCTGGTAGCGCTCGATCCCGTGCGTTCGCAGCATCGCCAGCATTTCCAGCACACTCGCGGGGAGCACGTACTCGCCGCTCAGGGGGGTGTTCAGATTGGCGTGGAAGGCGCCGAACTCGGTCACGCCGCGCGCCACGGCGACGTTGAGATCGCGAGACGTCCTCCCCACGGCCTGGTAGAAGGGCTGCTGCGCGTCCGGCCAGCGGACGAACAGCGCCGCGACGAATACGGCCGTCGCGAGTACGCCATTGCCGGCGTCCCTCAGCACGGCGCCCAGGTACCACACTGTCGCGAGGGCGCTCAGGAGCGCGGCCATCGGTATTGTCACGTCGATGATCCGGGCCGCCATCACCACGCTGAAGGCGGTCACGCGTCGCGACAGCACCCACGGGGGCACCGCCTTGGTGCCGGAGCCCTCTCGGGACCAGGTCCAGCCGAGCGCAGCTTCGCCGCCGAACTGCGCGTAGCGCAGCACGATCGGGTAGACCCCGCGCTCCAGCCGAATGCTGCCCGACCGCGTCACAACGGCGTGCGCTCCGCGGTTGTCAACGACGAAACGACCGTCGATGAACAACTCGGACCCGTCATCCGACGAGGTCGTGAAGGTATAAAGGCCCGCGCGCGGGATCGCGAGGGAGCCGACCCACCGCACGCTGAACTGCTGCGGCGGGCGGCCGGCCCATCGGCGCATCATGGTTGCGGTGGACGGCTCACGGTCGGTGATGGAAAACGCCGGCGGCTCCGCCCACGACGGGTTTCGGAAGTACTCCGCGACCAACCCCTCGCCGGCAGGGAGCAGCCGCCGCGCACCGGCCAGCAGCGCCCATACCAGCAGCGCCGCGAGAAGGAGACGCGTCCGCCGGCGGCGGCGCGCGCCGCTCTCCAGGCGCGAAAGCCGGCGGACGGCGGCGCCGCCAGCGGCCACGCCCGCCCAGGCCAGCCACGCGAGCCGGGCCGTGTTGATGTCGAACGGCGCCCGCGTTGCCGCGGTCAACGGGATGAAGGTCCCGGCCGTCAGGACGGCGGCCAGCGCGGCCGTGGTGAAGGCCGCGTGGTCAAGCGCCGACGCGATTCGCGTCCACATCGTGGACGTCCTCTCGCGTCCTGGCGCGCGAGACCGAGATCATGGAGCGGAATTGTAGCATCGCGCGCGGGCTCGCTGTCGGGCTGGCGCACTTGCCTTGACAGCTCCGCTCGTCTATAGTGCCCGCTCCCCGGCCGGCAGGCACGCTCGCCGTGGAACGCATCCGCAATCATCTTCCATCAATACGCGCGGACGTTGGCCCTACTCCGTCACGTCAATCCGTTGTGTCTGTGTGCCTCCACGCGAGGCGGGAAGGGTGTGCCCATGAAACGGCGGATCGTCCTCTACATCGCGGGGCTCCTGGCAATCGGGCCGGCACTCGCGGGCGCCGACGTCGTCCTGGACTGGAATGCGACGGCCGTGACAACGCTGAACACCCAGAGTCCACCGGTGAACCCGTTCGCGCAGGCTCGCTTCGGGGCCATCGTGCAGCTCGCTGTGTTCGAGGCGGTGAACGCCGTCACCGGAGAATACGAGCCGTATCTCGGTATTGTCGCCCCCGCCGGCGCCTCGGCCGAGGCCGCCGCGATTGCCGCCGCGCACCGGGTGCTCACGACGTACTTTCCGGGGAACGCGGCCTCCCTGGACGCCCTTCGCGCCAACTCGCTGGCGGCGATACCGGACGGCCCGGAGAAGGAGGCCGGCATCGCGACGGGAGAAAGCGCGGCGGCGGCCATGATTGCCAGCCGCGCGAACGACGGCTCGAGCCCGCCCGCCGTCTTTATTCCTACGTCCGTCGAGCCGGGGCAGTGGCAGCTCACGACGGGATGCACGGGCGGAGTGTTCCTGAACTGGGGCAACGTGACCCCCTTCGGCATTCCCAGCGCCGCGCAGTTCATTCCGGATCCCCCGCCCGCGCTGACCAGCACGCGCTACGCGAAGGACTACAACGAGGTGAAGTCCGTCGGGAGCGCCAGCAGCACCGAGCGTCCGCCGGATCGGGCGGACGTGGTGCGGTTCTACGCCGCGTCTTCGCCCACCTTCGTGTTCAGCTCGGTCCTGAGGCAGATTGCCGCCGGCCGGCAGGCTACGCTCACGGAAAACGCGCGCGCGCTGGCGCTGCTCAACATGGCGATCAACGACGCGCTCGTCGCCTCCTTCGCCACCAAGTACCACTACAACTACTGGCGGCCGGAAACGGCGATCCGGGCGGGGGACGCGGACGACAACCCCAGGACCGACCCCGATGCGAGCTTTGCGACGTTCATCCCCACGCCCTGTTTTCCGAGTTATCCGTCGAACCACGCGTCCGGCAGCAACGGCGGTGCCGAGATCCTGAGGCGGCTGTATGGCGCCGGAGGGCACTCGATCGAGCTGTCGAACCCGTTCGTCCCGAGCATCGCTGGCCTCACCTTCCATTACACGACGTTCAAGCAGATCACCGCGAACGTCGACGACGCGCGCGTGTACGGCGGCATCCACTTCAGATTCGATCAGGAGGTGGGAGGCCGGCTGGGTCGCGAGGTCGCAACCCACGTCTACAAGCACAACCTGCGTAAGATCGAGGATCGGGAGTAACGCCTTGCGCCAGCACCCCGGACGACCTGGCTGAGGTCGTCCGGGGGTGACTCGGTACCCAGCTACCGCTCTGCCGCGAGCCGCCGGAAGTGATACGCTCTCCTGATCCGGGCGGCGCGTTCCCGCCGGGGATTGCGCCTTGCATTGGTACGCGCTGAGGCACTCATCTGTCCATGGCTCTGGCCTACCGACGGCACCTCGTCACCCTCGCTTTTGTCATCGCGGCGCTGATTTCGTGGGGCGCTGCCGGCGCGCTCGCGTGGTTCAGCTACGACGTGACCATGCGGCTGCCCGGCCCCCAGGCGATTACCGGTATCGGGGACATGGCGCAGCGAACCACGATCTACGACGCTGCGGACCGGCCGGTCTTCACCGTCTTCAAGGAGCAGCGCATCGAGATTCCTCTCGAGGAGATGTCGCCGCTGCTGCGAAAAGCGGTGATCGCGGTCGAGGACCAGCGCTTCTACGAGCACAGCGGCATCGACGTCATCAGGGTGGGCGCGGCGTTTCTCAACAACGTGCGGGAAGGGCGGCGCGCCGAGGGTGGAAGCACCATCACGCAGCAGCTCGCCCGACAGAGCTTCCTGACCCGCGACAAGACGCTGCGCCGCAAGCTCAAGGAAGTGGTGCTGGCGTCGCGTCTCGAGCACACGTATTCGAAAGACCGTATCCTCGAGCTGTACCTCAACAAAGTGTATTTCGGGGATGGACTGTACGGCGCTGAGGCAGCGTCGCGCGGGTTCTTCGGCAGGCCCGCGCGTGACCTCGGCCTCGCCGAGGCCGCGCTCCTCGCGGGGGTGATCCAGTCTCCGTCCGCCTACGCGCCGACGATCAACCTGGAGCGCGCGACGTCGCGGCGCAACGTCGTGCTGCAGGCGATGTTGTCCACCGGCGCGATCACGCGCGCCGAGTACGAGCAGGCGCGGGCGGCGAAGGTCGCGCTGAAGAACGGCCTGCAGCTCGAGGAGCGTTTCGGGCTGTACTTCAAGGAACAGGTCCGGCGTCAGCTCGTGGAGAAATTCGGATGGCAGCGGGTGTACCAGGGCGGCCTCAAGGTGTACACCACGCTCGATTCGGAGCTTCAGCAAGCGGCGGAGGAGCTCCTCGAGGAGGAGCTGGCCGAGATCGAGCGGCACCGCTCGTTCGCGGAGCGTCCACGCGCGGAATTGGTCGAGGCGGCGGCAACCGGGGAGTCGGTCACGCCGGACTACCTGCAGGGGGCCCTGATCGCGATTGACCCGCGGACCGGTCACGTGCCGGTGATGGTGGGGGGGCGCGACTTCAAGGACAGCCCCTTCAACCGCGCGGTGCAGGCGCGACGGCAGCCGGGGTCGGCGTTCAAGCCGTTCGTCTTCGCGGCGGCGCTGGAGAACGGCTACTCTCCCGCATCGCTCATCACCAATCTGGACGATCCCGTGCTGACCACCGAAGGGGAGTGGACGCCGGAAGACGGGCACTCGACCGCAAGCTCGATGACGCTGCGCGCGGCGCTGCGGACCTCCAGCAATCGCGCCGCCGTGCAGCTCCTGCGGCAGGTCGGGATCCCGACCGCGGTCAGCTACGCGCAGAAGCTCGAAGTAGGAACGCCGCCCAGCGTCCCGTCGCTCGCGCTGGGCGCAGGCGTCGTCACGCTCGAATCGCTGACGGCGGCGTACGCCGCGTTCGCGAACGGCGGCGAAGTGCGTCGGACCGTGCTGATCCGCCGAGTCGAGGACAGCGACGGCAACGTGCTGGCCGAGCACAAGAACGAGCCGCGCCGGGCGGTCGGCGAGGCCACCGCGTTCCTGATGGCCGACATGCTCGCCGACGTCGTCAACGCGGGCACCGGCTATCGCGCCCGGCGCGAGGGCTTTCTGCTGCCCGCGGCCGGAAAGACCGGCACCACCAACGACTTCTTCGACGCCTGGTTCGTGGGCTTCACGCCGTCGCTCGTTGCCGGCGTGTGGGTAGGCTTCGACCGGCCGCGCACGATCGTGCCGGACGGCTATGCCGGCGACCTTGCCGTTCCACTCTGGGCGCGGTTCATGAAGGCGGCCACGCGCGGCGCGAAACCGGAGTGGCTGAACCGGCCGAAGGACGTCGTCGCAGTGAACATCTGCCGGCTGTCCGGGAAACTCCCGAACGACGGCTGCGGCAACGTCCCGGTCGAGACCGCGGATGGATTCGTCGAATCGCGCTCGCTCATCTACACCGAGTACTTCCGCAGGGGCACGCAGCCGGCCACCGTCTGCCCGCTGCATCCCGAGCGCTCGTTCATGGATCGTCTCGCCGGCTTCTTCGGCGCGGGCGGGCAGCAGAAGCCGGTGGACGCGTCGGAGGTCGGCCTGCCGACCGGCGCGCCGCCCGCGCCCGTGGGCCCTCCGCCCGTTGCGGCCGCGACGAGCGGATCGCCGGCGCCCGGGGCCGAGACGGTCAAGCCCGAGGAGCCGAAGAAGAAACGCGGCTTCTGGTCTCGGCTGTTCGGTCGCGGTGACGACAAGGACGACAAGAAGAAGAAAGAGGACGAGAAGAAGAAGGAGCCGCCGAGGACGCCTGGCGGCTAACGTCGGGCTCCAGGCGTCGGGCTTCAGGTCAGGTGATCAGAGATCCAGGAGAAACAACCCCGTCGCCTCGTCTTTCGTTCGCTGCGCGTACCCCCTCAGCGGTCGGAGGACGAGCTCACAGGTCGCCGCGGTTTTCCCCTCGAAGAAATGCCCTGCGAAAGGGCGGTAGTCGCGGCCGCTGACCGTCACGTGCAGGTGCGGGAAGGCGGCCCCTTCCTTTAACGCGACGTTCCCCAGCAGCGACACGATCTCTACTTCGCCGGCGACGTGGTGCCGGTCGTACTGCTTCGTCGTGCGATCGAAGTACCCGAGGACGACGTCGTAGGCCGAGCCGAGGCCGGTCACTTCCGCCGCGTCGATCGAATGCGCGCGCGCGAACTCCGCCACGCCGCCGACGATCTCTTCGCCGGTTTCAAGCCGCACCAGGAACGCGTCGCCAAGCCGCGCGTAGCGCATCTGCACCCTCCGGATGGTCAGTCTCCCACACCAGGACGCATTATTAGCAATTGAGGCCTTGCCGACGGACGTCGATTCGAGAGCCGTTGGAGGCGGCGCGATCCGATCAAATAAAACGCGCGGCAGGCGTGACCGCCGTGCAGGGTGACGCCGGGCGCGAACCGGGCGGCCGCCGCCCGTTCGCGTCGGCAAGTGGGACCCTGCGCGGGTCGCGAACGGCGTTGCCGAACGCGCGTTTTTCCGCGCCGCCGACCGGCTCACGAAGCGGCGTCCGTCGGCAGGCTTATCGTGCGCAAACGATGCGGACTGGTCTCCCCCGTGGTAGCATTCCCGCCGGATGCCCCTGCGCGACGTTCGTGGCCACCGGCGGCTGTTGGACCTGCTCGCCGGCGCCATCGCGCGGAATACGCTTCCGCCGACCCTGCTCTTCGACGGCCCCGACGGCGTCGGCAAGCGGACGACGGCGATCGCCCTGGCGCAGGAACTGAACTGCCTGCAGCGCGATCCCGCCGGAGGCGCATGCGGCCGCTGCGCCGCGTGCCGCCGGATCGCCCGTGGCGCACACCCGGATGTCGTGGTCCTGGAGCCCGGGGACTCTGGCGCGATCAAGACGGAGATCGTCCGAGAGCAGGTCATCCAGGCGAGCGCCTATCGGCCGTTCGAGGGGCGGGTCCGCGTCTTCATCATCGACGAGGCGGACGCGCTGATCCTCAATGCGCAGGACGCGTTGCTGAAGTCGCTGGAGGAGCCGCCGCCAGGGTCGGTGTTCATCCTGGTGACGTCTCAGCCGGACAGACTGCTGCCGACCGTCCTGTCGAGGTGCTACCGCCTGCGGTTCGGGCGGGTCAGCGAGGCGGACATCGCGGCGGTGCTGCGCGAGCGCTACAATTTCGGCGAGGCGGACGCGCGTGCGGCGTCCGCCATCGCGGATGGCAGCGTGGGACGCGCGCTCGCCGCGCAGCGGGGGGAACTGACGGCCGCGCGCGAAATCGCGACGCAGTTGCTGCGCGCCGTCGCCAACGGGCGGGTCCCGCAACGACTCGAGGGGGCCAAAGGGCTCCTGGCGGGGCCGCGAAGCGGGGCGGACCGCGCGACCGTCGCGGAACGACTGCGCGCCGTCTCGTCGATTCTCAGGGACTTGGGAGTCCTGTCCAGCCGCGCGGAGGACGCTCTGCTGGCGAACGCCGACATCAAGGCGCAGCTCGACACGCTGCTGCCGGCGTTCGCGGCGGAACGCGTGCTGCGCGCGTTTTCGGCGGTCGATCGCGCGTCCGTGGCGCTCGAGCGGAATGCCAGTCCCAAGATCGTCGCGGACTGGGTCGCACTCGAGATCTGACGCGCGGGCGCGGCGGCCGTCCATAGATTGCGGCCGATGTCTGCTTTCGTCAGCGTCAAATTCTCGCCGGTGGGCCGCGCGCAGACCTTCCTGCTGCCGGATCTGCCGTCGTTGACCGAGCCGGCGCCGGAGGCGGCCATCGCGGCGGCGCCGCCGCCGGACGTTTCCCGCCCTTCGCCGCTCAAACCAGGTGACACCGTCGTCGTCGAGACCGGGCAGGGGAGCGCGCTCGGGCGCGTGACCGCGAGCATTCCGGCGGTCGCCGGGAAGCGCGAGCCCGCACAGGACTCGCCGAGACGCGTGGTGCGCCGCGCGACCCGCGAAGACCTCATGGCGCGGCTCCGCCACGAGCAGCGCGAACGCGACGCCTTCCAGTTCTGCGCCCTCAAGATCCGCGAGCACGGTCTGGCGATGAAGCTGACGCGGGTCGAGCAGCTGTTCGACGGCTCCCGCATCATCTTTTATTACACCGCCGAGGAGCGGGTGGACTTCCGCGAGCTGGTGCGTGAGCTCGCCGCGCACTTCCGCATGCGCATCGAGATGCGGCAGATCGGGGTGCGGGACGAGGCCAAGATGCTGGGGGGCTACGGTCCCTGCGGGCGCCCGCTCTGCTGCACGACGTGGCTGGGGTCGTTCGAGCCGGTGACCATCCGGATGGCCAAGCAGCAGAACCTCAGTCTCAATCCATCGCGCCTGTCCGGCATGTGCGGGCGGCTCAAGTGCTGCCTCCGGTACGAAATCCCCAACGGCAAGGGTGTGAAGCACGGCGGATGCGCCGAGAACGGCGGCTGTGACAACCCGACCGGCCCCGGCTGTGGCTCAGGCTGCGGCGAGGGCGGCTGCGGAACGGGCGGCTCGTGCGGTTGCAGAAGATAGCGATCACCTGCGGCGACCCGTCCGGTATCGGGCCGGAGGTCGCACGAAAAGCAGCGGCAGACCCGCGCGTCCGCGCCGCGTGCGAGGTAGTCCTCTACGGCCCGCCGGAGGACGAACTGCCGCGTTATCCCCCGGGTACGCTCTCCGCTGAAGCCGGCCGCGCGGCGCACGACGCGATTCGGCGGGCGGTGCGGGACGCGCTCGACGGCCGCGTGGCGGCGATTGCCACAGCCCCGATCAACAAGGAAGCGTTTGCGCTGGCAGGGCTGCCGTGGCGCGGGCACACGGAGCTGCTGCGGGAGCTGACGCGCGCGCCGCGCGTGGCGATGATGTTCCACTCCGAAGCGCTGCGCGTCGTCCTGGCGACGGTGCACGTGGCGCTCCGGGACGTGCCGCGGGTGCTCGACGCCGCGACGCTGCGCGATGCGATCGAGCTGGCGGCGGAGTGGCTCCCGCGCTTCGGCGTCGCGCGCCCGCGCCTCGCGGTCGCGGGCTTGAACCCGCACGCGGGGGAGCACGGCGTGATCGGGACGGAGGAGCGCGACGTGCTGGCGCCGGTGGTGACGGAATGCCGCGCGCGCGGCATCGACGTGGGAGGGCCGTTCCCGGCCGACACCGTGTTCCTCCGGGCGGCTCGCGGCGGCAGCGGCGGCCGCCCCGAGTTCGACGCGGTCATCGCGTGCTATCACGATCAGGGGCTGATTCCGGTGAAGCTGCTGGCGTTCGGGCGCGCGGTCAATGTAACGTTGGGGCTTCCGATCGTCAGGACGTCGGTCGATCACGGCACCGCGTTCGACATTGCCGGCCGCGGCGTGGCGGATCCCTCCAGCATGATCGAAGCGGTGCTGCTCGCGGCCGCCCTGGCGACAACGCGTGATGTCCGCATTTAGGCGGACCGGATAAGGCGCAGTGTCCGCCTGCAGCGGACGTGACCCGTGGCCAAGACTCCAGAGAAACCTGCCGAGAAGCTGATCGCCGACAACCGCAAGGCGTTCCACGACTACCACATCCTCGAGACGTTCGAGGCGGGGATGGCGCTGCTCGGGACGGAGGTCAAGGCGATCCGGGAAGGGCGCGTGAACCTGCGCGACAGTTACGCGCGCGCCGAGGCGGGGGAGATCTGGGCGTACAACATCCACGTATCTCCCTACAGCCATCGCGGATACGCCGACCACGATCCCACGCGCCGCCGGAAACTGCTTCTCCACCGCGAGCAGATCCGCAAGTTGATCGGTAAGACGACCGAGCGCGGCATGACGCTCGTGCCCACGCGCATGTACTTCAAGAACGGGCGCGTGAAGCTCGCCATCGGCCTCGCGAAAGGCAAGAAAACGCACGACAAGCGCGAGACGATCCGCCGCCGTGATGCCGAGCGCGAGACGCGCGCGGCGATCAAGGAGCGGCGGTCGCGGTGAGGGAGCGTGCCACGTGGCTGCGAGCTCTGCGCGGCGCCCTGCTCCCTGGTGTCTTCGCCTACTTGGTCTTCATACGCACCCACACGATCTCTGAACAGTTCTGGCTGCTCGGCGAACAGGTTCGCGACTGGCGCATCGCGCTCGGGCCGCTCCGCGACCTGCCGCTGGTGGGAACGCCGAGCACCGCGGGCGGAACGACGCTCGGACCGGTGTACTACTGGGTCCTCTGGCTGATCCGTGTGGTGCTGGGGCCACTTGGGGACAACCTGCCGCACGTCGGCGGTGTCGGCCTGTCGATCGTTCAGTCGGGCGCGGATACGTTTCTGCTCTACGTGCTGGTCCGACGGCTGGGGTCGGTCCCACCGGCGCTCGCCGTCGTGCTGCTCGGAGCCACCACGCCGTACGACATGGCCCTGACGGCCACCGTCTGGAACCCGCCGCTGGCGGTGGCGCTCGCGAAGTGCGCGATTGGTGTGGTCCTGTTGCCCGGTCAGTGGTCGCTTCCGCGCGCGGCACTCGTGGTCGCGCTCGCCTGGCTCTCCGTGCACGCCCACACGGCGGGTGTGTTCGTCGCGGTTGCGTGCATCGGTTGGATGCTCGTTCAGCCACTGCTCCAACGCCAGCCGGGGCGCGCCTTCGCCGCCGCACGCCTTGCGATCGAGATCGTCCTCGTCCTGCAGGTGCCGTACGTGGTCGCCCACCTCGCCCAGCAGCAGCCGCCGCCAGCGGGATCGGTCCTCGGCAGCGTGCGATACAGCGTCGATCATCCGGAGGAGCTGAGGGTTGCCGAGAGCGCAGGCGCTGTTGGCCGAATCCTCGCCGCGCTGCTCCTCGCGCCGTACTCAGTGCCCTGGGCCGGTGCGCTGCTCATCGCCGCCGGCCTGGCCGGCTTGCTGCTGCATCGCCGCGACCCGGCTGTGCTCGCCGTCGCGATGGCGCCGCTCCTGCTTGCGGTCGCCGGGTTCTCCACATGGCGCGGCCCCATCCAGGAGCACTACTGGTTTCTGACCCTCGTGCCGAGCGCCGCGCTGACGCTGTTGTTGCCCGCGGCCACGCGTGCGCGCGCCGGTCAGGTCGCCGCCTGGCTGGCGCTCGCGGTGGTGCTCGTCGTGCAGCCCGCGAGGTGCCGCGCGGCGTGGCAGATCCACCGGCTGCCTGAGTACGGCGCGCTCGTGAGCGCGTCGCGCCAGATCGTGCGGCAGGCTCCAGAGATTCGCGACATAGAGGCGCCGTTCCTGCCGCCGACGAGCGATCCTCGGTTCATCTACACGATCCTCGGCGGGCGCGTCACACCGGAGGCGACCCTGATCGCCCACATCGACCCGCAGGGTGGCGTCGTCTACTCGGCGTCCCGTGAGGATTGATCAGGGTGGCTGTTGCGCGGGCGGCTCCTCCCCCGATTGGATCTGCGGCGTCGCCGCCGCTGCCAGGAGGCGGTCTGGGGAATAGTGACCCGCCATCCGCCGAACGGCGATCCTGAGAACGTCCGAACCCATCGTGAACGCGCTCTGCAGCAGCCGCACGCTGCTCTTCGCGGAGTGATAGGTCACGCGCACCGGCGCGTCGGCCACTCGGATCCCCAGCCCTCTCGCGACCAGCAGCATCTCCACGTCGAGCGCGAACCCGTCGGTGGTGACCGAGCGACCGATCCGCCTGAGCGCGTCCAGCCTGAAGCCCTTCAGACCGCACTGGGTATCGCGAGCGGAGACGGGAATCAGCGCACGCAGCACCGTGTTGAACACGAGACCCGCGAAGTGGCGGCGGTACACGAAGCCGAACAGGCGCACGGGGACGGAGTACCGCGACCCCGGGTGCCGCCGGTTTCCGATCACGATCTCCGCCTGCGCGAGCCCGTCGATCACCCGCTGCACCGACTCGCGATCGTAGGCCAGGTCGGCGTCCATCACCACGACGAGCGTCCCGCGCGCGCGAGGAATCGCCTCGCGAATGGCGCCCCCTTTGCCACGGTTGCGCGGCAGATGGTGCACGTCGATCCCCTCGTGTGCCTCGGCGTACCCGCGCAGCCGCTCGAACGTGTCATCGGTGCTGCCGTCGTCCACGACGACGATCTCGGTTCGATCCGGGAACCAGGACCGCAACGTGTCGAGCGACTCGACGAGTCGATGCCCCTCGTTGAAGCACGGCACCACGATCGTGAGGGACGGAAGGTTCGGCACGTCAGTACAGCGGGTACACCTTCGTAAACATCGCCAGGCCGATGCCGTAGAACATGCCGAAGGTCGCGAGCAGCCCGGCCCGGATGGTCCGCGATTCGATCGTCGCCAGCCACAACGGGAACGGGAAGAGGACCGCGGCGTACCGGCCCACTCCCTCGAGTGCTCCGGAGGAGAGCGGCACATAGAGGTTGACCAGGATCAGCAGCGCGTACGCGATCCCGAAGCGCCGCCAGATGAAGGGGGTCGCGACGAGGAGCGCGATCCCCGCGGCGGCGTTCATCAGGTCGAACACGCGCTGCGGCGAGCCGGTGAGGTGTTCGTACGGACGCGTGGCGAGCGCGACCACGAGCTGGGCGAGCGGCTGCCACCCGGCGGTGCTGCCCGGCTGCCAGTTCCAGCGCGCCATCGTGTTCGCCCACTCGAACGGATGACCCGACACCGAGTAGACGTAGAGCGAATACGACCCAACGCCGGCGAGCGTGAAGGCCACGGCGACTGAGGCCAGCAGCAGCGTCCGCCGATCGCCGCCGCGCGCTTCGCGCCAGGCGACGAGCGCGAGCGCTGGCACCATGAAGACGCCGTTTGCCCGTGTCGCCGTCGCCAGCGCGCCCGCGACCGCGCCGAGCATCCAGCGCCGCGTGCGGAAACCATAAAAAGCCGTCACGCTGAGCAGGAGGAAGAGGCTCTCCGTGTAGACCACCCCGAAGAAGAACGCGAACGGGAACACGGCGGCGTAGACGAGCGCGTGCCTGGCTCGTTCTTCATCATCGCCGAGCTCGACCTTCGCCAGGCGGTACAGCATCACCATCGCGAGCACGAACGACGCCCACGAGATGATGATGCCCGCCAGGAACAGGTTCACGCGGCCGCCGCCGAACGCGAGCCCGAGATAGCGCATGAGCAGCGGGTAGAGGGGGAAGAACGCGATGTTGCTGCGGCCTCCTTCCACCCACTCGTATCCGTACCGGGCAATCGTGAAGTACCAGCCGGAGTCCCATCGCGCGAAGGTGTCCCAGATGAAGTGCGTTCGCGCGCGGACGGTGAACAGTTCGCCCGTCGGGCCGATCGGGAAGACGACGTTCACCAGGAAGGCAGCCACTGCCGTCAGCGCGCGCCATGCGAGCGCGGCCACGACGATCTGGAGGATGGTCTTCCTCAGCGAGTGGCCCGGCATCGGCGCCTGATGGTACAGTCTGGGTATGGCATTTACAAAATCCCCGAGCGTCGTCCGGGTTCCGCTGCTCGATCTGAGCGCGCAGAACGGACCGCTGCGCGACGAGACGATGGCCGCCCTCGCGCGCGTGGTTGACAGCCAGCGCTTCATCGGCGGCCCGGAGATCGAGGAACTGGAGCGCGAGCTGGCCTCCCTCATCGGCGCGCGGCACGCGATTGGCGTCTCGTCGGGCACCGATGCGCTGCTCGTCGCGTTGATGGCGCTCGAGATCGGGCCGGGCGATGAGGTGATCACCCCCACCTTCTCGTTCTTTGCTACCGCGGGCTCGGTCATCCGCGTGGGCGCGACCCCGAAGCTCGTTGACATCGATCCCGTGACCTTCAACGCGAACGTCGCGGCGGTCGAGCGCGCGATCACCCCCCGCACGCGGGCGATCATTCCCGTCCACCTGTTCGGGCTCTGCGCCGACATGGACCCGCTCGTTGACATCGCGCGGCGCCGCGGCATCGCGATCATCGAGGACGCCGCACAGGCGATCGGCGCCAGGTACGGCGCGCGGCAGGCGGGCACGATGGGGCAGTTCGGCTGCTTCTCGTTCTTCCCGAGCAAGAACCTCGGCGCGTTCGGGGACGCGGGGCTCGTGACGACCAACGACGATGCGCTCGCGACGCGCGTGCGGCTGCTGAGGAACCACGGTGCGGAGCCGAAGTACTTCCACAAGATCATCGGCGGCAATTTCCGGCTCGACGCCCTCCAGGCCGCCGTGCTGCGCGTGAAGGCGCCGCACCTCGTCGCCTGGACCGAGTTCCGCCGCCGCAACGCCGGACGCTACGATCGGATGTTCCGCGCCGCGGGGCTCGACGAAGTGCTCACGCTCCCGTACGAGCCGGCGAACCGGTATCACATCTTCAACCAGTACGTGATCCGCGCGCCGCGCCGCGACGACCTCCGCGCGCACCTCGAGTCGAGCGGCATCGGGACCGAGATCTACTATCCGGTTCCCTTCCACCTGCAGGAATGCTTCGCGAGCCTTGGGTACGCTCGCGGTGAGTTCCTGGAGGCCGAGGCCGCGGCGGCGGAGGTGCTGGCGCTGCCGATTTACGGCGAGCTCACCGAAGAGCAGCAGGCGTTCGTGGTGGATCGCATCGCCGCGTTCTACGCCGCATGAAAGTGCTCGTGACCGGTGCAGCGGGGCACCTGGGGGCCGCGATGCTCGAGCAGCTCGCGCGCGCCCACGACGTGAAGGGCCTCGCGCGCGGCGAGCTGGACATCACGGACCGAGCGGCGGTGGAGGCGGCCGTCGCGGCGTTCCGGCCAGACGCCGTCGTCAACTGCGCGGCCCACAACGGCGTCGATCGCGCCGAAGAGGTCCCGGTCGACGCGTTCCAGATCAACGCGTTTGCCGTCCAGGTGCTGGCGCGGGCCGCCGACCGCGGGGGCGCCGCGTTCGTGCACTTCAGCACGGACTTCGTGTTCGACGGCCGCGCGGATCGTCCTTACACGGAGGAGGATCGGCCGGGCCCGCTCAGCGTCTACGGGGCCTCGAAGCTGGTGGGCGAGTGGCTCGCGCGGGAGGCGTCACGCTGGTACGTGCTGCGCGTCGAGAGCCTGTTCGGCGGCCCGACCGCGGGAACCAGCGCGAAACTCGGGAGCGTCGGCACGGTGGTCGCCGCGATCGATCAAGGACGTGAGGTGCCGGTGTTCGTGGACCGCGTCGTGTCGCCGACCAGCGCGCCGGAGGCGGCGGCTGCGACCGTGCGGCTGCTCGAAAGGGACCTTCCGCCGGGGCTCTATCACTGCGTGAACTCCGGCCACTGCGGTTGGGACGAACTGGCGCGCGAGGCGGCACGCCTGCTCGGCCGCGAGGCGCGGCTGGCGCCGATGATGCTGGAAACCGCGGCGCTCAAGGCCCGCCGCCCGCGTTACTGCGCTCTCTCGAACGCAAAGCTCGCGGCGGCCGGGATCACGATGTCGCATTGGCAGGACGCGCTGCGGGAGTACGTGCGGGCGCGTGCGAGTCAACCGCAGGGGACGCAGGGGACGCCGAGGGCATGAGCGTGGCCGCCCTACAAGCTGTCCGCCACGATTGCCGCCACCATCCGGCCGATCGCGAGGCACGCGGTCAGCCCGGGCGAATCGATGCCGGCCGCGTGGACCAGTCGTGGCTGTTGCGCGTCGCGCCGGATGAGGAAGTCCGCAAACGACTCCGTGGGCGGGTGCAGCTTGGGCCGGATGCCGGTGCCTCCCGGCTGGAGGTCCGCCAGTGTCACTTCCGGCAGCAGCGCGCGCGTCGGCTCGAGGAACGCCTCGAGCGCGAGGCGTCCCTCTTCGTAGTCGTCCCTGCGATCTTGATAGCGGATGGTCGGGCCGAGCAGGATCGATCCCCAGGTCGTCGGCGTCACGTGAACGCCGAGGCCGTGCCCCGATGGATGCGGGAGCGGATAAACGGGTCCCCTGAACCGGTCCCGCCATCGTGGTGCCAGCTCCGTGTACTCGCCACGGCACGGGTAGATTGTGAACGCCTCGCCGCCGAGCATTCGCGACACATCGTCGGCGTACAGCCCCGCGGCGTTCACGATCGTACGCGCCACGATCCGCTCTCGCGGCGTGGCGATCTCAATCCCGTCGGCCGCGTCCGCCGCGCCGGTCGCTGCCGTGCCCGGCAGCAAAGCCACGTCCTGAGCGGCGCAGTCGCGCGCGAGCGCCCGCACCAGTTCCTCGCTCGACACGATTCCCGACGAGGGGGAGAGCAACGCCGCGACGGCGTGCACGTGGGGCTCGCGCGCCAGAGCCTCGGCGGCGCTCAGCCGGCGCACGTCCTCGATCCCGTTCGCCCCGGCACGGCCCGCGAGCGCTTCGAGATCGGTCACCTCGGCGGCGGACGCCGCGACAATCAGCTTGCCGCAGCGCGCGTGCGAGACCTGCCGTCGCGCGCAGTAGTCGTACAAGCGCTCGCGTCCTTCGACGCACAGCCGCGCTTTGAGCGAGTCGGCCGGGTAGTAGATCCCGGCGTGGATGACGCCGCTGTTGTGCGTGCTCGTTTCGGATCCGAAGCGCGGGTGCGTGTCGAGGAGGGCCGTGGCGAGCCCGCGTTCCGCGCTCGCGAGGGCGCTGGCGAGGCCGGTCACGCCGCCGCCGATGATGAGGACGTCGACATCAGCCATGGGGCACGGGTGACGGCTGCGGCGATTGCCTGATATATTCCACGGCACCATATTCCCATGAATACTCTCGCCGAAGATCTCATCGGAAAACTGCGCGACCACTCCGCCCGCGTCGGCGTGATCGGACTCGGATACGTCGGCCTTCCGCTCGTCGTGGAGCTTGCGGAGGTCGGGTTCGCCTGCACGGGTCTCGACGTGGACGCGCGGAAGGTCGACGCCTTGAACAAGGGGGAGTCGTACATTCCCGACGTGCAGGCCGCGCAGGTCGCCACCGTCGTCAAGAGCGGCCGGTTCCGTGCGACGACCGACTTCGGGGCGCTGGACGCCGTCGACACCGTCAACATCTGCGTGCCGACGCCGCTCCGCAAGACGAAGGATCCCGACTTGTCGTACGTCGTCGGCGCCGTCGAGCAGGTGGCGAAGCACCTGCACCGCGGTCAGCTGGTGATCCTGGAATCGACGACCTATCCGGGTACCACCGATGAAGTCGTGCAGCCGATGCTGGAAGCGGGCGGCCTCAAGGCCGGCCGGGACTTCTTCCTCGCGTTCTCGCCGGAACGTGTCGATCCCGGCAACCCGCAGTGGACGACGCGCAATATCCCGAAGGTGGTCGGCGGGATCGACGAGACGTCCACGCGGGTCGCGATGGCGCTGTACCAGCAGCGGATGGAGACGGTCATCCCCGTGTCATCGACGCGCGTGGCGGAGATGGTGAAGCTGCTCGAGAACACGTTCCGCGCGGTGAACATCGGGATGGTGAACGAGCTGGCGCTGATGTGCCACGAGCTCGACATCGACGTCTGGGAAGTGATCGACGCGGCGAAGACGAAGCCGTTCGGTTTCATGCCGTTCTACCCGGGCCCCGGCCTGGGCGGGCACTGCATTCCCATCGATCCGTTCTATCTCAGCTGGAAAGCGCGGCAGTTCGGGTTCGAGAGCCGGTTCATCGAGCTGGCGGGTCACATCAACGGCAGCATGCCGCGCTACGTGGTGCAGCGCGTCGCCGAGGCGCTCAACAGCGTCTGCAAGCCCCTGCGAGGGTCGAAGGTCCATTTGTTCGGCATCGCGTACAAGCCCGACGTGAACGACGCGCGAGAGTCGCCGGCGATTGACGTCGCGCAACTGCTCCGGAAGGCGGGCGCGGTCGTGAGTTACAGCGATCCTCACATCGAGGAAGTGGATCATGGAGACTTCAAGATGAAGGCGATCGCGCCGGCGCAGGCGTTTTCGGACGGCGTGGATTGCGCCATCATCACGACCAACCACAAAGCCTTCGATTACGAGGAAATCCTCGAGAAGGCGCCGCTCATCGTGGACTCACGTAACGTCTACCGCGGAGAGGCGACCGCGAAGCTCTTCCGGCTTTGAAGGCATTCGGCACTGGAAAGCCAAGGCCACACAGTCGGTAAACCATTTCGCAGTTCAAATCACAGCCCTGCTCGATCGGCATCCGTTTTCCCAGTTTAGGTTCCACGTTCGCAATACGGCACAGGCACACCGGTTGCTCAGCCCGGGAGCGGCAATGGTTTGGACGAGGTGAGCTCCCGATGGTTGTGAACTGGAAGGCTTCGGTGGTATTGGCGGTCGTCATCGCAGGCGCGGGCACGCGCCTTCACGCACAAGAAATTCACTTACCGGTCGGTGCCGACCCGATTTGGGTCGGACCGGCCGGCGCGGGCGCTGGGTACTGGCTCGATCAGGGCGACATAGGCGACGGCGACGATCGCAAGGACCTCATCGTTGGCGCGCCGAGTGCTGCAGGACGTGGACAAGTCTACGTGATCTACGGCGGTCCGACGTTCGCCGGTCGGCCGGACCTTGTGTCGCGCGCACACGTGGTTCTCTCCGGCCTCGTGGAGGGCGGGCGGTTCGGTGCGGCGACCGCCACCGGTTTCATTCTTCACTCCGAGGGCACGCTGGGAGTGCAGCGCGACCTGGTCGTCGGCGCGCCGGGCAGCGCCACATCAAGCGCGGGCGCCGTGTACGTGTTCGCCGGACCGCTCGTCCGCGGATCGCGCGACGTGGCGTCGGCCGTGCTGACGATCGACGGCCAGCCCGGCGATCGGCTCGGAACCTCGCTGGTTACGGCAGACTTGAACGGAGATGGTTATCGAGAAGTGATCGCAGGGGCGCCAGGCCAGAACCGAGTGTACGTGTTCGACCTGCGGAACAAGCCGTTGAACGGCGCGCGCGTGTCGGCGAGCGCTGCCGACATGACGATCACCGCAGATGCTGACGTACTCGGCGCCGGTGTGGGAGAGGTCCTGGCCGCGGCTGACTTGACGGGGGACGCCGCGCTGGACGTGGCAATCGCGGCGCCGCGCGCCGACGCCGGTGCCGGCCGCGTGTCGGTCGTCTACGGCCACGTCCGTAGCGAGAACTGGGCGTTCCCGCAGGCGGTAACGCTCAGTTCGGCCTCCGCCGTGGAGTTCCGAGGTGTGGCGCCCGGAGACGGAGCGGGCACGAGCCTGACTGTGGCCGACTTCATCTCGGACGACACGGCTGGACAGATACGTGACCTCATCATCGGTGCGCCCGGCGCGGATGGTCCCGGCGGATCGAGGCCCGACGGCGGAGCCGCTTACGTCATCTGGGGCGGGTCGATGGAAACCCGCTGTGATCCCGCCGTCGCGACTCGCTGCGTGCGGTCGCTGAGCGCGCCCGACGTCATCGTGCACGGCGCGGTCGCCGGCGCCCGCACCGGTGGGAGTCTCACGGGCGGTGATATCAACCGCGACACGCCCAACGACCTGGTCCTCCGTGCGCGCGGGTCGTCCGGCGACGAGCTGCAGATCGTTTATGGCAGACGCCTGCGTTCGACCATTGGCCCGCTGGTCGATCTGGCCCAGCCGGGAAAGATCGACCGCCGCATCATCTCTCCGACCGCGATCTCGTCCTCGCTGGTGTACGAAGTCACTGGCGAAGGGGCGCGTGACGTCGTCGTGGGTTCGCCCAGCGCAGAGACGAGCCGCGGCACGGTGGCGTTTGCCATTTCGCCCCGGATTCACGTGGCTCCCGGGACGCTTTCGCTGGGAACCATGCGTGGGACCTCGCGCACGGCGACGATTGCGGTTCAGAATCCCAGCGTGGTGCATCTGCTTGTCGGGATCAGTTCCGACGTGCCGTGGCTGACCGTCGGTTCTTCGTCGGCCCAGTCGTCGGCTGCCGGAGCAGCGACCATCAGCGCCACGGTCAACGCCGCCTCCCTCGCTCCAGGGAACTACGCTGGCACGCTTCAAGTCGCTTCGACGACGCGCGACCTCGATATGACCGTGCTCGTGAGGGTGAACCTGACGGTGATGGCGCCGCCGACCCTCAGCGCCTCCGTGGCGGGTCCCGCTGCCGCGGGCCAGCCCGTTACGTGGAGAGTTGCGGCGGATACCTCAGGCGGTGCCGTGGAGTACCTGTTCCGCCGGTATCACGCGCTGACCGGATGGGTGACGGTGCGGGACTACGCGGCGGACAACAGCTTCACCTGGACACCGGCGGACGCCGACGCCGGACACTACATGATGGACGTGTGGGTGCGGCGCGTCGGCTCGTCTGCTCCGTTCGAGGGATTCGCGAGCACGGGTTACTTCGCCGTCGGCGGCGCCCTGCCGTTGGTGGTGTCGTCACACGACGCTGACTTCGACGGAGATCGTCGAGCGGATCTGTCGGTGTTCCGGCCGACCAACGGCAGCTGGTATGTGCTGCTCTCGAGTGCGCAGTACGCCGCGGCCATGTCTCGCAGCTGGGGGATGACGGCCGACATCCCTGTTCCGGGCGACTACGACGGAGACGGACGCACTGACTTCGCGGTGTACCGGCCGGAGAACAGCGCGTGGTACGTGCTCCTCTCCGGCAGCGGTTACACCACGACGCTCGCTCGAGGCTGGGGCATGAGCACCGACGTGCCGGTTCCCGCGGATTACGACGGGGACGGGCGAACCGACATCGCCGTCTTCCGCCCGGACACCTCGACGTGGTACGTCCTCCGTTCCGCCAGCAACTACACGACAGCCATGGCGCGGGGCTGGGGCATGACCGGGGATATTCCGACGCCGGGCGATTACGATGGGGACGGGCGCGTCGACTTCGCCGTCTTCCGACCGAAGACCTCGACCTGGTACGTGCTGGAGTCGATCACTGGCTACACGACGGTCAGGACCCGGGCGTGGGGAATGGAGGGCGACCGGCCCGTGGCCGCTGACTACGACGGAGACAGGCGCGTCGACTTCGCCGTGTACCGTCCATCCACGGCGATGTGGTACGCCCTCGAGTCGTCGACCGGATATACGACCGTCTTCGCCCGAGCCTGGGGCATCGACACCGACGTACCCGTGCCCGCCGATTACAGCGGAAGCGGCCGAGCCGAGGTTGCCGTCTTCCGACCTGAGACGTCGACCTGGTTTGTGCTCAACCAGTTCGCGCGGGGCTGGGGGATGCCGGGCGATATCCCGCTCGTCATGAAGTGAGGCCGGAGAGGCGGCGGTTCGGGTATCATGATCGTCACGCATTCGCCTGGAACCTGCTACCGGCGTATCGCTGATCACCCGATCATGCGCCCGAATCTCCGCCTGCCCGAAGGCACGCGGTCTCTGGACCGATGACACGACGAGCACTGATTACCGGCATCACGGGCCAGGACGGTTCCTACCTGGCGGAGCTCCTGCTGTCGAAGGGGTACGAGGTCGTCGGGATGATCCGGCGCTCGTCGGCGCCGAATCTCTGGCGCATCGAGCATCTGCTCGATCGCATCGAGCTGCGCCCCGCGGATCTCCTCGATCAGCTCTCGCTCATCCGGCTGATCGCTGACGTTCGCCCGACCGAAATCTACAACCTCGCGGCGATGTCGTTCGTTCCGGCGTCGTGGGACCAGCCGATGCTGACGGGCGAGTTCAACGCGCAGGGGGTCACGCGCCTCCTCGAGGCCATTCGTCACGTCGATCCGGCGATCCGCCTCTACCAGGCGTCGTCCAGCGAGATGTTCGGGAAGGTGCGCGAGGTGCCGCAGACGGAGCTGACGCCGTTTTACCCTCGCAGCCCGTATGGGGTCTCCAAGGTGTTTGGGCACTACATCACGGTGAACTACCGGGAGAGCTACTCGCTCTTCGCGTGTTCCGGGATCCTGTTCAACCACGAGTCGCCGCGTCGCGGGCTCGAGTTCGTGACGAGGAAGGTGACCGACGCGGTCGCGCGCATCACGGCCGGCATCGCGGAGAGCGTCTCGCTGGGCAACCTGGACGCGCGGCGCGACTGGGGCTTTGCGGGAGACTACGTACGGGCGATGTGGCTGATGCTCCAGCAGGATCGCCCCGACGACTACGTCATCGCGACCGGCGTCCCGCACTCGGTGCGCGACCTGGTGGAGATCGCCTTCGCGCATGCCGGCCTCGACTGGAAAGCGCACGTGAAGGTCGATCGGGCGCTCATCCGGCCCGCCGAAGTGGATCACCTGGTTGGCGACGCGTCCAAGGCGCGTCGCGAGCTGAGCTGGGAGCCCACGGTGGACTTTCGCGGCCTCATCGAGATGATGGTTGACGCCGATCGGAAGCGAGTGACCGCAGCCTTGACAAAGCCCGCGGGATCGTTCAATCTTTGAACGCTCCGGGCGTTCCCGCCGCCGGGCGGGCGTACCGCTCCGGCGAACCGCGGGGCCCGCCGCCTACCTCCATCCGTTTCTTCACCGGAATCCCCGGTGTAAGTCAGAGAGCGGACGCTCGCCCGCAAACGCGCGTGGACCTCGAAGCTCGCCGCCAGCTCCAGCTTCTCGAAGCGATCTCGGCCGACCAGCGCATCACCCAGCGTGGCCTCGCGTCGCGAATGGGCGTCGCCCTGGGCCTGGCGAACATCTATCTCAAGCGCCTCGTCCGCAAGGGCTACGTCAAGTGCGTCAACGTGCAATCGAATCGGCTGCTGTACCTGCTCACCCCTAAGGGCATCGCGGAGAAGACGCGACTCACGTACGAGTACATGGATTACTCGCTCAGGCTCTACCGGGGTGCGCGGCTCCACGTTCGCCAGCGGCTGGCGCCGCTGGCCCGGCGCGCGAGCGTACGCGTGGCCATCTACGGCACCGGCGAGGCGGCCGAGCTGTCGTATCTGTGCCTGCGCGAGCTCGGGCTCGAGCCGGTCGGCGTGTTTGGCGACGATTCCGCCTCGACCTTCTTCAACACACCGGTCCGCTCGATCCGCGAGCACGCGAGCTTGCCGTTTGACGTCATGATCGTCGCGACACTGGAGAACCCGAGCGGCGTGATCGCGTCGCTCGAGAAGCTCGGGATCGCGCGCGACCGGCTGGTCCCGCTGCGAGACCCCTCGTGACGACGACACCGCTCGCGCGCAACTTCGCCGTCACCGGCGTCGCTGGCTACGTGGCGCCGCGCCACCTGAAGGCCATTGTCGAGACCGGCAACCGCATCGTGGCGGCCGTGGATCCGCACGATGCGGTCGGGATCCTGGATCGCTACTCGTTCGACGTTCGTTTCTTCACGGAGTTCGAGCGGTTCGACCGCCATCTCGAGAAGCTGAAGCGGGGACCCGAGGGGGAGCGCGTCCACTACGTGAGCATCTGCTCGCCGAACTACCTTCATGACGCGCACATCCGGCTCGCGCTGCGCGTGGGGGCCGACGCGATCTGCGAGAAGCCGCTGGTCATCAATCCCTGGAACCTGGACGCGCTGCAGGAGATCGAACGGGAGACCGGCCGTCGCGTGCACACGGTGCTGCAGCTGCGCCTGCATCCGGACCTGATCGCGTTGAAGGCTCGCATCGACGCGGAAAGCCCCGAGCGCGTTCACGACGTGACGCTCACCTACGTGACGGCTCGCGGCAGATGGTACGGCGTGTCCTGGAAGGGATCCGACGAGCGTTCCGGCGGCGTGGTCACGAACATCGGCATTCACTTTTTCGACCTCCTCCTGTGGCTCTTCGGGCGGGTGCACGCGTCCGAGGTGCATGGCCGCGAGCCAATGCGGGCGGCGGGCACCCTGCGGCTCGACCGCGCGCGCGTGCGGTGGTTCCTCTCCACCGATCGGCGCGACCTGCCGTTCGCGCTCGTCCCGGGCGGCCGGTCGACCTTCCGGTCGATCAGCGTCGACGGCGACGAAGTCGAGTTCAGTGACGGCTTCGTCGACCTGCACACCCGGGTCTACCAGCAGGTACTCGCCGGTCGCGGTTTCGGTGTCGAGGATGCGCGCCCTTCAATCGCGCTGGCCCACCAGATTCGGCACGCGCCGGTCACGCCCGCGGCGGAAGGGGCCCACCCCTTCTCCGGCGGCGCATTCCGCTGACGATGACAGACTATTTCGTTCACGAGTCCTCCTACGTCGACGACGGCTGCGAGATCGGCGAAGGCACGAAGATCTGGCACTTCTGCCACATCATGACCGGCGCGCGGATTGGGCGCCGGTGCAACATCGGACAGAACGTCGTCGTGTCTCCACAGGTCGTGATTGGCGACAACGTCAAGATCCAGAACAACGTGTCCGTGTACACCGGCGTCATCCTCGAAGATGACGTGTTCTGCGGTCCGTCGATGGTGTTCACGAACGTCGTCAACCCGCGCAGCCATGTCTCCCGCAAGCACGACTACCGGCAGACGCTCGTCAAGCGGGGCGCGAGCCTCGGCGCGAACAGCGTCATCGTGTGTGGGAACACGATCGGACAATTCGCCTTTGTCGGTGCCGGTGCGGTAGTCACGCGCGATGTGCCCGACCATGCGCTGGTGGTGGGCAATCCCGGCCGCGTCGTCGGCTGGATGTGTCACTGCGGGGTGAAGCTCGCCGCTGGCGCCGAATGCCCGTCCACGGCACGATGCGGCGTCTGCGGCGCGGCCTACGTCGCAGACAACGGCAGGTTGCGACGCGTGACAGCCGGACCCGCCGGAGCGCCGTAGCCTGCGGTGCACGCGCTCCCGTCCCCTGCGCACTGCCCAGACGCCGGGATGGTTCCGCCGCACGAGCCCGGACCCCGCCTGCTCCTGATCTCTCCGACCGATTACCAGTCGGCGGTCGTGAAAGGGGTCGTTTCGCTGCTCGCCGACTTCGACGAAGGCGGGTTCTTCGAACGCGTGGTGATTGCGTTCCCGTTCGCGAGGACCAGCACTACCGCACGGGTGTCCGCCCGTGTCGTGGCCATCGACATGGGCACCGACTGGCTGCCCTTCGGCGGCCGGTTCCGCTGGTTGCGCCGGATGGCGGCCCCGGTTCACCTGTTTCGAGTGGTCGCCGCGCTCGTGAAGCGCGTGCGCACAGAGCAGATCGATATCATCCGGGCCACCGATCCCTGTTTCTCGGGAGCGATCGCCTGGACGACGGCGCGGCTCTCGCGCCGGCCGTTGTGCGTCTCCATTCACGCGGACTTCGACAAGCGGCACGCGCTCGGAGGTGCCTTAGCCGGCGCGACCATTCTGGGCTCGCGGCGGGCGGCAAGGGCGATGGAGCGCTTCGTGCTGCGAAGGGCCGACATGGTGATGCCGATCCGGGAGAGCCTGCGAGCGTACGCGCTCGGCCTGGGCGCCCGCCCGGACCGCATCCGGATCGTTCCACACGGCGCCGACCTCCGGCCGTTTGTCGAGCCGTCGCCGATCGACGTGATGGCGCAGTTCGGCGTCGGCGGCGGGAAGAAGATCATCAGTTTCGCCGGGCGGCTCGTCCGCGAGAACTACGTGGACGATGTTCTCGCGCTCGCGAGACGGCTCGGCGAACACCGGCGGGACTTCACGCTGCTCATCGTCGGGGGTGGCCTGGAGGAAGCGCGGTTCCGAGCCGTCGTGTCGAGCGATCCGATTCTTCGCGAGGTTGTGCGCTTCGCCGGTTTCCAGCCGCGCAACACCGTTGCGGCGGTCCGTCAAGCGTCCGCCGTCAGCCTGTGCCTGATGGGCGGGTTCAGCCTCATAGAAGCGTGTGCCGCGGCATCGCCGGTCGTGGCCTACGACGTGGAGTGGCACTCCGAGCTCGTGAAGGACGCGATGACCGGGTATCTCGTGCCGGAGCACGATCTCGCGCGGCTCACCGCGGTGGTG
>DATHTE010000061.1:0-38594 GCA_035463475.1 Vicinamibacterales bacterium | reverse complement strand
CGGATTGCCGATCGTCTCGGTCAGCAGTCCGATCATGTTGTGGAAGTACACCGTCGTCCGCAGCCCGCCGTTCCACCAGGTGGAGTAGCTCGCACCGCGCCGGCTCGTCACGCCGGGCTTGCCCTCCGCGGCGAAGCGGCTGTGCATCGCGGCGCCGACCAGGTCGAGCTGCGCCGGCACGAGGGGATCGAAGTTGTAGTTGAAGGGATCGCGGAACGGCGGCGCGAACATCACCGTGCCGGCCGGACCGGTCTGGTGATGGTTGTACATGATCTGCGGGAACCACTCGTGGTAGAGCACCCGGTTCATGTTCGTGCTCTCGGGCTGCGCGGACATGTACAGATCGCGGTTGTTGTCGTGGCCGACGTATTTCTGATAGAGCCGCGGAACGCCTGCCGTCGATCGCTTCTCCGGATCCTTTTCCCGCGTATACCAGTTCGCGACGAGGTCGTGCCCGTCGGGGTTCGCGTGCACCGCGAGGACGATCAGATCGTTCAGGAACCGCATGGTTTCGGGATCGGTGCGGCTCACGAGCTGGTAGACGGTCTCCATCAGCTGCTGGGCGCCGAGCACTTCCGTGGCGTGCAGGCCGCCGTCGATCCAGACCACCGCCTTGCCTTCGCGGGCGAGCGCCCGCGCCTGCTCGTCGGTCAGGTCCTCGGCGAGGGCCAGGCGGCGGGAGATCTCGCGATAGCGATCGAGGCGCTTGTGGTTCTCCGGAGACGTGATGATCGCCATCAGCTGCGGCCGCCCCTCGGCGGTCCTGCCGATCTCGACCACCTTCATGCGGTCGGACTCGCGATCGAGCTTCTGCCAGTACGCGACGAGCTGCTGGTAGCTGGGCAGCTGGTAGTCGGCCCCGATCTCGTGGCCGAACTGCTGTTTCGGGCTGGTGACGGACTGGGCGGACGCGGATGCGCCGGCGATCGCGAGCGCGAGCGCCAGCGCCGGGACGCGGCGGCGCGTGAGCATCGAAGGAGCTCCTCTCCGAAGGTACGGAGCGCCTAAGATAGCACGCGCGCGTCGCGCTTATTCGACGGGCTGGCCGACGGGCGGCAGGCCGAACTCAGGCATCGGCGCGAAAAGACTCGCCGTGTGCCAGTACACGACGCCGTTCGCGTTGGTGCCGTAGAAGCGCTGGATCAGCGGATCGACCGGATCAGCTGCGACCTTGTAGTTGGCTGCGGTCTGTCCGGCGCCAAGCCCGTTGCAGCTCGGCGGAGCCATCGCCGCCGGGGTCCCGAGCAACTCGAAGATGTATCCACTCCTCATCACCGTCACGCCGGAGGTGAGGTCGTCGCTCAGGTACGGCGCGGTGGAGGCGGGAGGCGGTATGCCCAGCGCCGGCAGGTCGGGAGCGTAGAAACCGAACCCGCAAGAGATAGCAAAGCTGAGCTGAGCGCTGTTGATCGTCCGCATGGACGTCACCGCCGACGTCGATTGGGCGGCGCCGCGCGCGCGGGTCAGTCCGGGTATTGCCAGCGCCGACAGGACCGCGATCATCCCCATGACAAACAGCAGGTCGATGAGGGTGAACCCGCGCTCGCTGCGGACAGTGGCGACGGCACGGGGCTCCGTGGGTGCCATCGTAGTCTGCCTTTTCATAGGGGCCGGTAACTGGGGATGCATCAATTTAACAGGTTTATCGGCGCTATTGCCACCTCCGGCTACCCTGTTGCACGCGGCTGCGCAGTTCGGCCGGACACGATGTGCAACGAGATGCCAACGGCGACGCTTGCGGCCCCCGCAAGGTCCGCCGCGGCACCCGCATAGAACAGCGCCAGGCCCCCGGCGACCCAGAACAGGCGCTCGGGCCAGCGCGCTGCGTGGAGCATCCATCCTCCGAGTCCCGCGGCCAGCGCCGCGACGCCGGCGCCAGCCGTGAGGCTGGCCCAGATGACGTCCTGCCAGGGGGCGGCGAGGAGCACGCCAAGGCCCTGGCGGCTCAGGGTGAACACGAACGGCACCAGGAACGCCGGAAGGGTGTACTTCCAGGTCAGCATCATGGTCCGGTACGGATTGCCGCCGGTGATCGCGGCGGCCGCGAACGGCGACAAGGCCGTGGGAGGGCTGACCTCGGACAGCACGGCGTAGTAGAAGATGAACATGTGCGCGGCGATCTCGGGGACGCCCGCGCCGACCAGCGCGGGCGCGACCATCACCGCGGCGATGATGTAAGACGCGGTCACCGGGACCGCGAGCCCGAGCAGCCACACGGCCACCGCCGAGTAGACGGCGGTCAGGAACAACCCGCCGCCCGCGAGCGCGACGATCAGCCCGGCCACGCGCAACCCGAGACCGGTCAGCGTCACCACGCCGACGATGATGCCGGCCGTGGCAGTCGTGGCAACGATAGGCAGCACGTCGAGGCCGCCGTCGGCCAGCGCGCGGCCGAGGCGCTTTGGCGTGAGCGCGGTCTCCCGACGCACGAAGCTCAGGGCCACCGCGAGCACGATCGCCCAGAACACCGCGCGGAACGCGCTGAACCCCACCACCATCAGCACCGCGACGACGACGAGCGACGAGAAGTGATAGCCGTATCGCCAGGTCAGCTCGCCGAGCGGCGGGCCGGCGATCGGCTCGGCCCTCGCCTGCATGCGGCGGGAGTCCGCTTCGATCATGAACAGGATGGACAGGTAGTACAGCACGGTCGGCACCGTCGCCATGAACAGCACCTGCAGGTACGAGATCCGCAGGAACTCGGCGATCAGGAACGCCGCGGCGCCGAGCGTCGGCGGCGAGAGGAGCGCGCCGATGCCCGCCGCCGACAGCATGGCGCCGGCGGTCTCCGGCCGGTAGCCCGCGCGCTTCAGTAGCGGCCACGACACCGAGCCGAGCATGACCGTCGTGGCCACGCCGCTGCCGGAGACGGTCCCGAGGAGGAAGCCGGCCAGCGTCACCGTCCTTCCGGGCGCTGACACGGACGACGACCGCCGCATCACCGCGAGCGACCAGTCGATGAAGAAGCGTCCCGCGCCCGACCATTCGAGCACGGCGCCGTACACCGTAAACAGGATGATGTAGGTGGACGCGACGTCCAGCGGAACGCCGAAGATCCCCTCGAGCGTCATGTAGAGGGAGCCGACCAACCGGTCCACGCCGTAGCCGCGATGGGCGACGGCGCGCGGCAGCCAGGGACCCGCGAGCGCGTACCCGATGAACGCCAGCGCGGTCACCGGCAGCACCCACCCCACTGTTCGCCGGGTCCCCTCGAGGACGACCAGCACCGCGGCCGTGCCGAAGATCAGATCGACCAGCGTCGGATTCGTCGAGCTGTAGATGAAGCGATCGAAGTCGGCCACCGGCCAGGCGCACACCGCGACCGAAAGCGCGGCCAGCGCGAAGTCGAGCGCACCCCAGGAACGGAAGCGCAGGAAGGTGAGGAGCAGCGCCAGGCCGAGGAACAGCGCGCGGTAGACCTGCGGCTGGATGATGCCGACGACCCAGTACAGCGAGAACGCGGACAGGCCGGCGGCCAGGACCAGGATCGGCCGTCGCGCCTCCGGAATCACTGCGCGAGCACGCCGCGCTCGCGGTAGTAACGCGCGGCGCCCGGGTGGAACGCCGCAGGTGATGGCTGGGCGGCGGATTTCACGGTGAGCTTGCGCGCTTCAGGGTGGACGGCGTGCAGCTCGTCGAGGTGCTCGAACACGGCGCGCGTAATGCTGTACGCCAGGTCGTCCGGCATGTCCCTCGACACGACGAGCACGTTGGCCATCGCGGTCATGGAGACGGGCGCCGGGTTGCCATAGACACCTGCCGGAACGTCCTCGCGAAAATACAGCGTCGGCCCGTACCGGTTCTGCAGCATCGTCATGACCGTGCCGGTGGACACCAGGTGCATCCGGACACCGGGTGTGTGCGAGAGGTCCTGCAGCGCGGGGGTCGGGACGCCCCCCATCCAGAAGAACGCGTCGATCTTCCCGTCCTTCAGCGCGCCTGCGGATTCGGACACGCCGAGCGCCTGCCGCACCAGGTCGCGATCGGGATCGACGTTCACCACGCGCAGAATCCGAAGCGCGGTGATTTCAGTGCCGCTTCCGGCCGCGCCCGTCGAAATGGTGCGCCCGCGCAGGCTGCCAATCGAGCGTACGCCGGTGCCCTCCAGGGTCACGAGATGAACGAGATTGGTGTACAGGACCGCAAGCGTGCGGGCGGGCACCACGTTCCCCGCGAATGCCCCTTCGCCGTTGACCGCCTGCGCGAGCGTGTCGGCAGTGGTGAACGCGATGTCCGCGCGCCCGTCACGCAGCAGCTTCAGGTTGTCCACCGACGCGGCGGTCGCCTCGGCGGTCGCCTGCACGCCCGGCACATGGTCGGTAATCACCTTCGCAAGCCCGCCGCCGTAAGGGTAGTACACGCCGCCTGTGTTTCCGGTGGCGATGGAGAGATATTGCACGCGCCCGGTGCCCACACCGCACCATCCGCCCTGGCAGGCCGCCGCGAACAGCAGGCAGCTTACGAGCAGCAGCTTCCAGCGACTCCACAAGGAGGCGGCAGGAAGCGTGGAGAGCGGATCGCAGGTTCTGAGGGTCACTGCCGCGTGAGTTTGCGGTACTTGATCCGGTGCGGCTGTTCCGCCTCGGCGCCAAGCCGTCGCTTGCGATCCGCCTCGTAGTCCTGGTAGTTCCCCTCGAACCAGACCACCTGGCTGTCCCCTTCGAACGCCAGCATGTGTGTCGCGATGCGGTCGAGGAACCAGCGGTCGTGGGAGATCACGACGACGCAGCCGGCGAAATCGAGGAGCGCTTCCTCGAGTGCCCTGAGCGTGTCCACGTCGAGATCGTTGGTCGGCTCGTCGAGCAGCAGCAGGTTGCTGCCGCGCTTCAGCAGCTTCGCCAGGTGGACCCGGTTGCGCTCGCCGCCGGAAAGCGAACCGACCTTCCGCTGCTGGTCCCGCCCCTTGAAGTTGAACCACGACACGTAGCCGCGCGACGGCACACGCCGCTTGCCCAGCTCGACCTCGTCGTGCCCTCCGGAGATCTCCTCCCAAACCGTCCTGTCGGCGCCGAGCGCGTCGCGGTTCTGATCGACGTACCCAATCTGCACGCTCTCGCCAATCTTGAGCGTGCCGCTGTCCGGCTTCTCCTCAGCGGTCAGCATGCGGAACAACGTTGTCTTGCCGGCGCCGTTCGGACCGATGACGCCGACGATCCCGCCGCGCGGCAGCGTAAAGTTCACGTCGTCCATGAGGAGGAGATCGCCGTAGGCCTTCCGGAGCCCGCGCGCTTCGACGACCAGGTCCCCGAGGCGCGGCCCCGGCGGGATGTAGATCTCGAGCGATTCGAGCTTCTGCGGCGTGTCTTCCTTGAGCAGGTCCTCGTAGTGGCTCAGGCGCGCCTTGCCTTTCGCCTGCCGCGCGCGCGGGGACATCCGGATCCACTCGAGCTCGCGCTGGAGCGTGCGCTGGCGCCGGCTCTCCTGTTTCTGCTCCACCACGAGCCGCTTCTGTTTCTGATCGAGCCAGGAGGAGTAGTTGCCCTGCCACGGAATCCCCTCGCCCCGGTCGAGCTCGAGGATCCACCCCGCGACGTTGTCGAGGAAGTAGCGGTCGTGCGTCACCGCGACCACCGTGCCGCGATAATCCTTGAGAAACCGCTCGAGCCAGGCGACTGACTCCGCGTCGAGGTGGTTCGTGGGCTCGTCGAGGAGCAGCAGGTCCGGCGCGCGGAGCAGGAGACGGCACAACGCGACCCGGCGTCGCTCGCCGCCCGAGAGGGTCTCCACGGTCGCGTCGGCGGGCGGGAGCCGCAGCGCCTCCATCGCGTGCTCGAGCCGCGAGTCCAGGTCCCACGCGTCCGCGGCGTCGATGCGGTCCTGCAGCCGGGCCTGCTCCTCGAGCAGCCGGTCCATCTCCTCCGCGCTGATCTCCTCGCCGAGTTTCATGCTGACCTCGTCGAAGCGCGTGAGGAGCGCACGGACCTCGGCTACGCCTTCTTCGACGTTGCCCAGCACGGTCTTGGAGGGATCGAGCCGCGGCTCCTGCGGCAGGAAGCCGATGCTGATGCCCTCGGCGGGGAACGCCTCACCGTTGAAGTCGCGGTCCTCCCCCGCCATGATGCGCAGCAGCGTGCTCTTGCCCGCACCGTTCGCGCCGAGCACGCCGATCTTTGCGCCTGGGAGAAAAGACAGCCAGATGTCCTTGAGGACGACCTTGTCGGGAGGATGGATCTTCCCGAGGCCCTTCATTGTGTAGATGTACTGCATGTCAGGCTTCAGGCTTCAGGCGTCAGGGTGTTCATCAACACCGCATATACCGCGTTGGCGATCGCGGTGTCCTGGAAGCCCACGCCAGTCAGATCCGCGATTGTAATCTGGTCGTCGCCCGAGCGTCCCGGCTTCACGCCCGCGACGATTTCGCCCAGCTCGGCGTGGACGCGCGCGTGCGGCGCGTGCGCGAGCTCGCCGAACGCGGCGCACTGCGCGGCGCGGTCGACGACGACCAGGTCGGCGCGCGTGAGGCAGTCCGCATGGAGTTCCTGCTTTCCCGGCGTGTCAGACCCGACCGCCGTGACGTGCACCCCGGGCCGCAGCCACTCGCCGCGGACCAGCGGCGCCCGCGAGGGGGTCACCGTGATCAACACGTCGGCCTGCTCAACGGCGGTCCGCGGATCGACCGCGACGTCCGCGTCAACGTGGAAGCGCTGCCGCACCTCCTCGCAGAGCGCGTCGGCGTGCGCGCGGGTCCTGCTCCAGCAGATCACGCGGCCGAAGCGGCGGACCTCGCGGAGCGCCGCCAGCTGGTGGCGCGCCTGCACTCCGGACCCGAGCACCGCCACCGTCCGAATCTCGCGACGCGCCAGCACGTCGGCGGCGATCGCGCCAGCCGCGCCCGTCCGAACGTCCGTGAGGTACGCGTTGTCCAGCAGGAGTGCCGCGGGGAGGCCGGTTCCCGCGTCGAACAGCATCATGAGGCCGGCGCCGCTCGGCAACCCTCGTTCGGCGTTCCGGTAAAACCCGGAGGCGACCTTCACCGCGACGTACGGCACACCAGCCAAAAACGCGCTTTTGACGTGGAACTCGCCTGCGACCTCTGAGTGCGGGTCGCCGGGGACCCCGGCCGGCACCGCGAGATTGATCACCGCCGGCACGATGGTGCGTTTCAATCCGTCCGCCCGGAAGGCCTTGCGCACCGCGGCGATCGCCGCGGCTGGGCCGATCGCGCCGCGGATCTCTCGCTCCTCGAAGATCCTCATCGACGGAGTATGTGCTCCCGGATCGCGAGGGCGACGCCCCCCTCGTCGTTGGTAGCCGTCACGCGCCAGCCGTTCGCGCGGGCGAACAGGCCCGCCGCGGCGTTGCCCATCACGACCGGCAGCCCGGCGAACTCCAGCATCTCGAAGTCGTTCAGGTTGTCGCCGATGGCCATCACCTCGTCGCGGGTGTAGCCGCGCCGCGCCGCCCAGTCGGCCACGGCGGCCCCTTTCGAGCAGCCGGACGCCATGACGTCGAGCAGGGCGAAGTCGCGGTGCTCGTATTCGGTGATCGAGACGCTGTAAAGGGGACAGTCACACTTTCCTTCTGAATTCTCCGGAAAGTGTGACTGTCCCCCTCGCAGGAAGCGATACAGCGCGCGCATGCGCCCGAGCGCGCCGCTGAACATGATCTGCACCGGGTCCTCGTCCAGGCAGCTGTCGAGCGGGCGTTGGGCGATCGCGTGGCGGTTGATTTCGTAAAACCGGTGCCGCTTCTCGTCCTCCGGGTCGATCCGTTCGAAGACGATCTGCGCGTCGTGGGTGCGGTCGAAGAGCAGGCCGGCGCAGTCGCGCCAGTCTCCCGCCATCGCGAGGATCCGCGCCGCGACGTCGCGCGCGAGGATCCGCCTGGCGAGCGTCGCGCCCGACCCGTCCTTCACGACCGCGCCGTTGCTGACGATCATCGTCAGCGGCACGGAGAGCTCGTCCATGACGGGGCGCGCGAAGTCGAAGCGCCGCCCCGTGACGAGCGCGACCTCGACGCCGGCCGCCACGCACTCGGCGACGGCGGCGATGTTGTCGGGCGGCAGTTCCCAGCGGGAGTTCAGCAGGGTACCGTCGATGTCCAGCGCGAGGAAGCGGATCACAGGGATCACACCTCGAATGTTACCGTGTCGGGACCGGTGGCGAACGCCGCGTTTCGAGGTGCGACCCCGGGCCCGTCAGAACCGGACCTTGACCTCGCCGATCACCTGCCGCTTGAGGATGTCGCCGAAGACGTGCTGCTGCACGTCCTCGTTCGTCAGGTTGACGACCTTGACGGTGGTCGTCAGCCGGCCGTCCGCCCACTTGACGCCGAACCCGGCGTTGACGAGGGCGTACGAGTCGGTGAACCCGTGATAGCGCGAGTCGAGCACGTCCTGCCAGAACGCGGTGTCGCTGTAGCTGACCGCCACGTTGCCCAGAAACCGCGCGTAGTTGAAGTTCAGGCCGACGTTGACGCGGTGCTGCGGCGGCACGTTCAGCTCGCCGCGGTCCGCTTCGTTCTCCGGATCCGGCTCGTCCTGCCACGAGTAGTTCACGAACGCGCCGATGTTCGGGTTCACCGCGACGTCGGCTCCCAGCTCGAAGCCGCGCTGCGTGTAGTCGCCGAGGTTGATGTAGGTGAAGCAGCACGGCAGCCCGCGGCCGATGCGGTTGAGAAGATCGAGCGCCGGCCGGAACGGGGGCGCCAGCGTCGGCGGCGGATTGGCCGAGGAGTACGTGGCCGTCTGCGCGAAGTTGATGTCCTTCTTCAGCTTGTTCACGTAGAACGCGGCGCTGAGCGTCGCGCGCTCGGCGACGACCGCCGTGTAGCCCACCTCGTAGGCCTCGAGCGACTGCTCCTCGATGTCCGGGTTGCCCTCGGCGCTGATCGGAAAGATGAAATTCCGGAGCGACGGGTGGATCGCGCTCAGGTCCGCCTCGTTCAGGATCCCCGGCGCGAAGAGATACTCGTTGATCACCGACGGCGACCGGTACGCGCGGTTGTACGAGACACGGAACGTCTGGTCCACCGACGGCTTGATCATCACCGCCACGCGGGGCGAGAACACCGGGTCCGGAAGGTTGTCGAACGCGTCGATCCGCCCCCCGAGCACGACGCGGAACTTGTCGTGCACGAAGATGTCGTCCTGCATGTAGAACCCCCCCTCCTTGCGCGAATCGGCGGCGGGGGCGAGCGACAGATCGAAGCTGTTGTAGCGGAAGTTCGCGCCGTACGACACGACGTGGCGCGACACGAACGTCACCGCGTTGCCGAACTCGACGTCGTAGGTCCTGGTGCCGAAGTCGAAGTGGATGGGCTGTCCCCGCGTGTCCCGCGCGAGCAGGTTGGCGGCATCACCGTTCAGGATGTTGGTGAAGAAGTTCACGCGGAACGCGCGCAGGCTGTAGCCCACCTTCGCGTACCCGAGCACGCTCCCGCTGTTGATGTCGAACGGGCCGATGCCCGAGTGCATGATGCCTTCGGTCCCTGCCACGCCGCCGCCGACCGTCCAGCGCTGCATGCCGTCGGGATGGTCGTAATCCACCCGCACGTCCAGCTTCGGCTGCGTGGTCCCGGTGTTCGTGTACGGCGGATACGGCGTCGTCGTGCCGGGGATGTTGCCTGTCGGCCGCGGCATGGGATCCTGCGAGTACGCCCCCGCAGATAGCTTGTAAGCCCAGCGGTCGTTGACCGCCTGCGCATGCGTGCCGTTCACGTACCAGAGCGCGCCCGCGTCCTCGTCGGAACCGTTGACGGATCGATCGAAGCCACCGAACCCGAGCGTGAAGCTCGAGCCCTGGATCTCGCGCGGGGTCTTGGTGATGACGTTGACGACGCCGTTGAGCGCGTTGGCCCCCCACACGGCGGACGCCGGCCCGCGGATGACCTCGATTTGCTTGATCTCGTCGAAGTTCACCGGCAGGAAGTCCCACATCACGAAGCCGAAGAAATCCAGGTAGAGCGACCGCCCGTCGAGCAGCGCCAGTTGCCCGGTGGCCAGCGTGCCCGTCGCGCCGCGGCTCGTGATGTTGATGTCGCGGGCGGAGACCTGCGTGATGTTGACGCCCGGCACCGCGCGCATCAGATCCGCGAAATTCTGTGAAGGAGAGCTCTGGATGGTCTGGCTGCCAATCACGGTGAGCGTCGCCGGGGCGTTGACGAGTTTCTCCTCCGTCTTCGACGCCGTGACGACGAGCGTCTCTTCGTACTTGGGCGGCTCCGCCGGCTTCTCCTGCTCGGCCGGCTTCGTCTGGTCAGCCGGCTGCGGCGGTGCCGGCTGCTGCGCCGCCACCAGGGCGGGCGACAGGACCGCCGATAGGAACACCCACCCGCACACTCGCGCCAATCTCATAACTTCTCCTGGGTTCCCACGCGACCGAGCCGGGCCGCGGTCAGTCTCCTCCGTCTGAGAGTCTGATGGGGCTGCCGAATGTACCACACTGCAAGCTCGGCTTCAAGAAACGGCCTTTAAAACCCGCGCCTTTTGGCCCTTCACCGACCCCGGCCGCGTCCCCTTACACTAGACGGCTGCGATGGCTGATGCGTCAGGTCTCCATGCGACCGCTGGCCCACCGACCTCAGGACCGCGCCAGGAATGGGCCGCGTGGCCGGATGACAAACTGCTGGACCTGCGCCTCTGCGACCTGCACCTCTCGATTGAGGGGAGCTTCCTCGAATCGCAGATGCAGCAGCTCAACGACGAGCTGGGCGCCCGCGGGCTGCGCTTCCGCCCGCACTGCTGGCTCTCTGACGAGTGGTTCACACCCGACGGCGTCCCCGGAATCGCGCTGCCCTTCTACCTGGCGCATTCGCGTCTCGCGCGGCTCGAGCAGAGCCAGATGTTGGAGGTCGAAGGGGGAACGCCCGAATCGTGCCTGCGCATTCTCCGGCACGAGGCGGGCCACGCGATCGACAATGCCTACCAGCTGCGTCGCCGGGCGCGGCGCCTCCAGTTGTTCGGCTATTCGTCGCGAAGCTATCCCGACTACTACCTGCCGAAGCCGTACAGCAAGAGCTACGTCCTGCACCTCGACTCGTGGTACGCGCAGAGCCATCCCGACGAGGACTTCGCGGAAACTTTCGCGGTGTGGCTCGCGCCGGACTCCGACTGGCGGCGGCGCTACGAAGGATGGCCCGCGCTCCGCAAGATCGAGTACGTGGACGCGCTGATGCAGGAGATTTCCGGACAGCCGCCCCTGGTGACCACGCGCCGGCGCGTGGACCCGATCAGCCGCATCCGGCGCACGCTGCGCACGCACTACGAACGCAAGCGCGAGCACTACGGGGTGGCGCACCCGGCGTTCTACGACCGTGATCTGCGGCGTCTGTTCTCGAGCGCGCCCGAGCATGTAAGGAACATGTCGGCCGCGCGCTTCGTGGCACGCCACCGCCGCGAGGCCCGGCGCCTGGTCGCGAGCTGGACGGGCGAGTATCAATACACAATCGACAAGGTCATCGAAGCGATGATCGCGCGCTGCCACGAGCTGAAGCTCCGGATGCGCGGAGACGAACAGACGACACGGCTCGACTTCCTCGTCCTGCTCACCGTCCAAACGATGAACTACCTGCACAGCGGGCGCCATCGCGTGGCGCTGTGAGCGGCCGGATTATACTGGCCTGCTCATGCGTGCCCTGATGCGCTCCACGTACGCCTTTCTGGCCGCCGCCCTGGCGGTGATCCTCCACGCCGTCGTCCCATCCGCCTCGGCGCCGGATGACGCCACCTGGCTGGCCGCGTATCGCGAGCCCGCCTCGCGCCTGATCCGCGAGGCGCTCTCGTCCAATGCCGCGTGGAACAGGCTGGCGGAGCTGACCGACACCTTCGGTCATCGGCTGTCCGGATCGGAGAACCTGGAGCGCGCGATCGAGTGGGCCGTCGCTGAGATGCGAAAGGACGGCCTGGACGCCGTCCGCACGGAACCCGTGATGGTGCCGCGGTGGGTGCGGGGCCGCGAGAGCGCCGAGATAGTCAAACCCGTCCGGAGCCCGCTGGTGATGCTGGGGCTCGGCAACAGCATCGGGACCCCTCAAGCGGGCATCGAGGCTCCCGTGATCGTGGTCGGGAGCTGGGGGGAACTCGAGGCGCGCGCCGCCGACGCGAAGGGGCGCATCGTCCTCTACAACGTGCCGTTTACCAGCTACGGCGAAACCGTCCAGTATCGGAGCACCGGCGCGGCGCGCGCGGCGAAGCTCGGCGCTGTGGCGGTGCTGCTGCGATCGGTTGGGCCGATTGGTCTCCGTACGCCGCACACCGGGGCGTTGCGCTACGCGGATGACGTGCCGCGGATCCCCGCTGCCGCGATCACGGTCGAAGATGCGGAGCGGCTGCAGCGCCTGCAGGACCGCGGCGTGCCGGTCACGGTACGGCTGATGATGGAGGCGAAGTTCCTGCCCGAGGCCCCGTCCGCGAACGTGATCGGTGAAATCCGCGGGAGCGAAAGGCCCGAGGAAATCGTTGTCGTGGGCGGACACTTCGATTCCTGGGACGTTGGCACCGGCGCAACCGACGACGGCGGCGGCTGCATCGCCACGTGGGAGGCGCTGCGCCTGATGAAGAAGGTCGGACTCCGGCCGCGCCGCACGGTCCGCGTGGTGCTGTTCACGAACGAGGAGAACGGGTTGCGGGGCGGCCTCGCGTACCGCGATCAACACCGCAGGGAGCTCGCCAATCACGTCCTCATGATCGAATCCGACGGCGGCGTGTTCGAGCCGAAGGGCTTCGGCTTCAGCGGCAGCGAGGCCGGGCGCCGATTGGTGGAGTCAATCGCCACGCTGCTGGACAGAATCGGCGCGAGCGAGATCCGTCCCGGCGGCGGCGGCGCGGACATCGGACCCTCGGTCGAAGCGGGGGGCATTCCCGCGATGTCGCTCAATGTCGAGGGGAACTACTTCCTGATTCACCACACGCAGGCCGATACGATCGACCGCATCCCGCCGATCGACATCGCGAAGTCGGCCGCGGCGATTGCCGTCATGGCGTACGTCGTCGCGGACATGCCGGACAAACTCAGATAGCGGTTCTGTGTGTCGCGAGCCTTCCGGGCTCGCGCGGCGAACCCGGAGGGTTCGCCCCACAGACTTGGCAACCCGTGATCTTCACCGAGTGGTGTGCGGCGAGGGGCGTGGCTTGAGCGTGTAGACGAGAAAATCGGCCCGCTTGCGATCCTCCTTGTCCGGCTTGAGGGCGTCGAGATCGTCCACGGGCAGCATCGACACGACCACCACGCGCGCGTCCTTCAAGCGCCGCCGCACGCGCGAGGCGGTCCCTTCCGCGAAGTCACTGTGAAACGCGCCGTTGTAGTGCACCACGAGGTCCCGCCCCTCGTTGCGCGCGGCAACGATCGCCTCCGCCATCGTTTCGTCCTTGATGCACTGCGCCTGGTAGAACCGCTCGTCGAGGGCGCGTCGCTCCTCAGGAGACATCTTGTCGCTCCCGGGCAGCGGGTGCTGATTGATGGTCTCGACGAAACGCTTGCGGTAGCTGTCGGCCGGGCACTCGATGGACTGCGCGACGTAGGCCCTGTCCTGGGGCGACAGTTTGTCGATCGTCGCGAGCCCCTCCTTCGCGACCTGGCTCGCCAGCCGGCGCGGGACGTTCGCCGCGACCACCGGCCAGCCGTGCGCCTTCGCGAACTCCAGGAGCGGTCGGTAATCCGACGCGTAGCGCGGCCACGGGCGCGACTGCTTGAGGAACTCCTCCTCGCCGAGCGTGCCCTCCAGGTATTGCGAGAGCGCCGGCTGCGCGTCGCGCTCGAACATCTCGAGGGAGAGCGTCAGCCGGCCGCGCCGCCGCAGCAACCCCTCGAGCAGCGCCGCCTCGAGCCGGTGCGTATTGCGGTCGTCATGCTGCTCGCCGACGAACACGACGTCCGCCCGGGCCAGCTCGCTCAGCATCGCTTCGAAGTCGCTGAACTTCTTCTTCCGGGAGTCGAAGACGCGCTCGGGAACGTAGCTGACCAGCACAATGGCGTCCGGAGCGACCGTCGGAGTCGTGGCCTGCCCCGTCGGGGCGGGCACGGAGGGAGCCTGCGGCGCTGGTACGGGCGCCGCCTGGACTCCCGTCACGGCCACGATCTGGGTCTGCAGCAGCAGGAGGAGCATGCACCCAAACATGAGTGCATGGTACCTCACAACACGTGTTGAAATGCGCCACAGCGGACGGCGCCGAATCACGAACCGCCGAAACCGAACTGCACCGTCAGTGTGCCGGTGGCGCCGTTCAGCCGATCCTCGAACGCGTACGCGTCCGCGTCTCCGGTGAACCGATACCCCGCACACACGCCGAACCGGATGCGATCGGTCACGGAAACCGACATCATGGCCTCCGGTTCAACCATGAGGAACCTCTCGGATACCTCGACGTGCGTGTCCCCCGGCACGAACCCATGACGGCTGCCGAATCGCCCGGTCCGCTGCCACGGAAAAAATCCGTCGAGCCCGGGGAGCAGCTCCGTGATCGTCGCGCGGTTCGTCGCCTCGCCAAGGCCGAGCAGCCCCTTGACGCCGAACGCGATCCGGCGGCCCGCGGGCATCTGCACGCCGAGCACGAGGCCGCCGTAATGCATATCCCAGTCGGAGGCGCCGCCGGCGAGCCAGTAGAACGCGCCGCCGATATAGAACAGCTCCTCCCGCAGCCATCCTGCCGAGACGCCCGCCAGCTGGCCGGTATCGCCGTCGATGGCGGTCAGCTTATAGTCCGGTCCGACGATGAACCGGTTGTAGACACGCTGCACGGAGATCCGGTCGGGCGCGTTGCCCTGAGGCCCGGCCGGCTGCGGCGCCCCCTGCGCCGCGGCGGAGCCGGGAATCACCACCAGCAGAGTGACTGCCGCGATGGTGGCGCGCATGGCTACTGCTCCCTCGCCGGCAGCAGCACGTTGACGGGCGTCGTGACGCCAGGCCGAACGTCCACTTCGGTCGAATAAGACTCGTAGCCTTCCCGCCGCACCTCAATCCGGTGCCGTCCCGCGGCGAGCTGGATCAGGATCTCACCGCGCTCGTCGGCGGCCCCGCGCCACTCCGTTCCGTCCACGACGACGACCGCGTCCGCCGGCTGCACCCGAATCGCCACGGAGCCGAACCGTGACTCGCGCGTGCTCTCGCCAGGATCGCGCGGCGGACGTGGAGGATACCGGCGCTCCATGGGCTCGCGGTTCGCCGGCTCGCGCTCCCGCATCGCGGGCTCCTCCTCGGTCCCTCGCGGCGCCTCGACCGCGTTAGGGTTCGGCCTCGGCAGCGGATCATCCGGCGCGCCAGCCGGAAGGGGCTGCATCTCGTGCTTGAGGTGATACGTGGATCCGGGTTGGAGGTAGAGCGTCTGCGTGGCGTTGCGATACCCCGGAAGGTGCAGCACGATCTCGTGACCGCCGGGCGGCACGCGCAGCCGCTGGAACACGCCGTCGAAATCATCGGCGATGCCGACGAAATACCCGTCGACGTACACCTGCGTGTTACGCGGCGACACCTGCACGCGGAGCGCTCCCGTCGGTTCCGCGTAGTAGCGACGATAGTACGGGCCGTCCCAATACGGGCCGTACCACCAGGGCCATCCGCCGTACCACGGTGACCAGTAGTAGCCGTAATACGGGTAGTGAGGGCCAACGTAGACACGGCTATAAACGACCGGCCGCGTCACACGCAGGCGCCGTCTCTGGGCGAACGCGTCGTTGGGCCACAGTCCCACCATCAGCGCAACGACCACGGCAATGAAAGAGAGCTGCTTGATGCGCGTCATAAGCATCTCCGAAGACAGGGCCGGCACTATCGCGGGCAACGGTTATGCCAAACGCAAGAGCTGGAATCATCGAATGATCCGCTGATGATCCTCAGCCGAGGGAGAAGACAGTGTCCCTCGTGCAGGACGGAGATCGGTGGCGCTGGCCGCCGCGGAGCGTGGCTGTTCAGCCCGGGAACCCGGCGTTGCCCAGGCATGCACCCCGCGATCCGTTTCAGGCCTCGCCCGTCTCGTGCATCTTGTCGTGCAGGTGCACGGGGGTGCCGGCCCGCACGCGCAGGTTGACGACCTCGACGAAGACCGAGAAGGCCATCGCGAAATAGATGTAGCCCTTGGGGATGTGGTGATCGAAGCCCTCGGCCACCAGCGAGACCCCGATGAGCAGCAGGAAGCTGAGCGCCAGCACCTTGACGGTCGGGTGGCGGTGGACGAAATCGCTAATGCCTTTCGAGGAGACCATCATGATCAGCACCGCCACCACGACGGCGGTGATCATGACCCATAGCTCCTCCGCCATCCCGACCGCAGTGATGACCGAATCCAGCGAGAAGACGATGTCGAGGAGCATGATCTGGATGATGACCGAGCCGAACGACACGGCGGCGCGCGCCTTGCCATGCTCTTCTTCCCCTTCCAGCCGCTCGTGGATCTCCCGCGTCGCCTTGAAGAGCAGGAACAGCCCGCCGATGATGAGAATGAGATCGCGCCCGGAGATCTCCTGCCTTGCGACCGTGAAGAGCGGCGCCGTCAGACGGATCACCCATGCGAGGGACAGCAGCAGCAGGATGCGCATGATCATCGCGGCGAGCAGGCCGTATCGGCGCGCGCGGTTCTGATCTTTCGCGGGCAGCTTCCCGGCGAGAATCGAGATGAAGATGATGTTGTCGACGCCGAGCACGATCTCGAGGACGGTCAGCGTCGTGAGCGCGGCAAGCCATTCCATTCGGGAGTCACCTCAAATGCCGTACGCCTGGGGGTCCCACTGCAGCCCCAGCTCGCTCGGGGGAGCCATGTAGCCGAGAAGGGCGGAGGCGGCGACGACCGCCGGGCTCGCCAGGTAGCCCTCGCCGCCGAGTCCCATGCGGTTCTGCCAGTTGCGATTGAACGACGTGATCGCGCGCTGCCCTTTCGTGAGCGCGTCCGGCCCTTGGCCGAAGCACGGCCCGCACCACGACTGCCGGATCTGCCCGTCCACCGAACGGAACACCTCGGCGATCGACTCGCCGCCGAGGCGCGGATCGGGCCGCTCGATCAGGCGCGCGACGCCGCCCGAGCCGGGAAACACCTTGAACGCCCTGGACACGCGGCGCGCGCCCGCCTCACGCGCGGCGCGAATCACGAGCGCCGCCTGCAGCAGGTCATCATAGCTGCCGTTGGTGCACGATCCGATCATCGCGAAGTCGAACGTCACGCGCTCGCGTGCGATCTCGCTGGCGGGGAATGCGTTCCCCGGGCTGAACGGGCGGGCGATCATCGGCTGCACGCCGGTGAGATCCAGCGACTCATCGATCGCGTACGCCGCATCGGCTCCCGGCCGCACGGCGGGATACGGCAGTTCGGTCATGCTCTTCGCGCGGTACCACGCCTCGGTGAGCTCGTCGGCTGCGAAGACGCCGTTGAGCGCCTCGGCCTCGGCCATCATGTTCGCGATGGTGTTGCGGTACGCGACGGGAAGCTGCCGGTCGCGATCGACCAGCTCCACCGACATACCCTGGGCCTGCTTCGCGCCCCAGCGCCGCAACAGTTCGAGGACGATGTCCTTGCCGCTGACCCAAGGCTGCAGCCGGCCGACGAACAGCACGCGTCGCTGCTGCGCCAGCGTGAAGTACACGTAGCCCGTCGCCCATCCGAAACCGAGCGTGGTCGATCCGACGCCGATGCCCACCGCGCCGTACGCGCCGTACGCGCGGCTGTGCGAGTCGGCGCCCGGGATGAACTGGCCGGGATGCACGAGCCCCTGTTCCGGGAAGTAGAAGTGGAAGATGCCGTCGCCGGGCGTCGCGTAGTACGGCTTCTCGACGCCGTGCATCCGAGCGAACTCGCGCCCGATGGCGGTCTGCTTGTCGTCCGCCTCGTGGCCGGTGAACACGAAGTGGTCGTTCGCGATCGCGGCCTGGCGCGGGAAGATCGTGTTGCCGCCGGTAATCTGGTTGAACGTGTGGATCGCGAACGGCGCCGTGCCGTCGGATGCGGGCAGCAGGTCCGCGTACACGCGCAGCGAGGTGCCTGGCTTCAGCTCGTCGGGTCTCAGGTCCTTGTCCACGCGGTGCGCCCACACGATCTGTTCCGTGGTCGTCATCCGGCGCGCCGCGCGCTCGTCCGGCCAGTCGATGACGGGCGGCGTCTCGACGGACCGCCGGAACTCACGCCGCCCGACCGCGAAGATGCCGCCCTCCTGGCGAATCTCCTCCTCCTTCGCGCTCAGCGGCAGCGGCAGGTACGTTCGGCCCTGCGTCGCGTTTCGCAGCGCGCGCGACCGCGGCTCGAATTCGAAGCGGTCGCCGTCGCGCGCGTCGGCGACCGCCTCGGTGCTCTGCACCACGTGCAGGCCGAGATTCAGGGCGTTGCGCCGGAAGATGTCACCCATGTTGGCGCCGCAGACGATCACCATCTCGAGCCCGACTTCCTCCGCCACGCCCTTCAGGCCCGCCGGGGACATCTCCCGCGAGGAGCCGATGGCGAACCGGTCGCCCGCCACGACGAAGGTCTCGCCGCGGTGCACGCGCTCGCGAAAGTCCGGCATCAGGTAGCGGAACGATCCGGCCTTCCACCGTTCGTCCAGCGTGTCGAGGCTCTCCGACACGCAGTCTGCCGCCGGCGTGATCTGATCGGTGTCGATCGCGTCGAGCTTCTTCCCCGGCGTCCGCGGGTCCCAGAAGATGAGCGCGGCGCCGCGGATGATGCGGTCCGCGGACGGGGCGGCGCCACTCGCCGTCTCAACTGGCCCAAGACGCTCGAGCGACGCGCCGGCCTTCAATCGGGCAGGTCCGATGGTGTGCATGGCCTCCCTATGCTACCTGCTATCATGCAGTTATGTTCACCTCCGAGGCCGTGACCCGCGGCGTGCGCGTGCAGGTCAAGTCGATGTACGACCCGGAGCGGTCGCGCCGGTCGCAGAACCAGTGGTTCTTCCTCTACACGATCCGGATCGTCAACGAGGGGACCACCACGGTCCAGTTGCTGACCCGCCACTGGATCATCACGGACGCATCCGGACACGTCGAAGAAGTGCGCGGACCGGGCGTCGTAGGCGAGCAGCCGATCCTCGGGCCAGGCGAGTCGTTCGAGTACACGTCGGGGTGCCCGCTCGGCACCCCTTTCGGCACGATGCGCGGCACCTATCAGATGGTCACGATCGACGGCGAGCGCTTCGAAGCGGACATCGCCGAGTTCGAGTTGAGTGAACCGTATACGGTGCACTAGCCCAGACTGGTGGAGCATATCGGCTGAATCCGTACCGAGGTCTCCGCGTCCTCCGCGCTCCGCGGGTCCAACCGATACCGGTCCTCAGACGCGAGTACGGTCTTGGTCAGAACTCCACGCCCGCCTCGAGCGCCTTCTTGAGCCGCCGCAGGTAGTCCCGCCGGGAAATCTCGATCGCGCCGAACCGCTCGAGGTGTGGCGTTGTCCACTGCACGTCGAGCAGGAGGAAGCCGCGCGCCCGCAGGCGATCCACCAGCGCAGCCAGCGCGATCTTCGAGGCGTCGGGCACGGTGTGGAACATCGACTCGCCGAAGAACGCGCCCATCAGCGAGACGCCATAGAGGCCGCCGGCAAGCCTGCCCTCCTCCCATGCTTCCACCGAGTGCGCGAGGCCGCGCTTGTGCAGCGCGGTGTACGTCTCCACGATTTCGTGACTGATCCACGTCCCTTCGGCACGATCGGCTGCGCAGGCATCGATGACCGCGCGAAAGTCCCGATCGATCGTGACCTTGAACGTGCCCTGGCGCATGGTCCGCGCTAGCCGGCGCGGCAGGTGGAAGGCCTCGAGCGGGAGGATGCCGCGCGGGTCCGGCGAGTACCAGCGGATCTGCCCGTCGTCGTCGGCCATGGGGAACCAGCCGCTCGCGTACGCCAGCAGGACTTCGTCGAGCGGCAGCATCACTCGCCGAGGATCTGGACGATCAGTTCCCGCGATCGCGGGCGCGTGTCGAACTCCACGAGAACGATCTGCTGCCAGGTGCCGAGCGCGAGCCGGCCCGCGGTGAACGGCACGGTGATCGAGGGGCCCAGCATCGCCGCGCGGACATGGCTCGACCCGTTGTCGTCCCCCCACCTGAGGTGGTGCGCGTACTCGGCGCCGCGCGGCGCGATCGCCTCGAACGCCCGGCCCAGATCCGCGACCGCGCCCGGTTCGAACTCGATCGTGGTGATCCCGGCGGTCGATCCGGCGACGAAGACCGTCACGACGCCGTCGCGGAGGTTCGACTCCGCGATCGCGGCGCCGACCGCTTCGGTCACGTCCCGCACGTCTCCCTGCCCCCGCGTCTTCACCTGCGTGCGGCGGCTGATCACCATACGCCCCCATTCTCGCATTCCGGCACGGCGCCGCGCGCCGGCCGGTCCGAGGACGGTCACGCCGTGCCATCGTGGTACAGTGCGGGATTCCCAGCTGTTCAGCAGGCGGCGGTACATCAATGGACGTCATCGCGTACCTGCGGCGCGCCGCGCGGCTTCTGCCCACAGGCCTCCGCTGGAAGCTCTTCTCCTGGCGATACGGCTATTCGCCATGGCCTGGCCGTGCCGCCGCGCCGCCGTGGACTCGCGACGGGGACGTGCTGCGGATCGATCTGGACGGCGTGCGGTTCGTCGTCCCGGCGCGATGGGTGGGGCGTCTCGCGTATCAGCTCGCCGGCAATGCGGCGAGCCGCGAGGAGGCGCGGGCGTTCGCACGCGCATCACGGCAGCACGCCGGCGCGCTGCTGTTCGACGTGGGCGCGGCGCACGGCCTGTATTCCCTCGCGCACTGCGCCGCGCACGCGGCGAACCGCGCCGTGCTGTTCGAGCCCGCGCCGCCGCTCGTCGAGGAAGGACGGGATGGCATCGCGCTGAACGGGTGCACCGATCGCTGCGAGATCCGTCACGTTGCCGTGAGCGATGCGCCGGGGCGATGCGGTGGACGGCTGGACGAACTCGGTTACGCGCAGATTCTCCCACCGGGCGAGGGCACGTTCAGCGTGCCGCTGGTTCGCCTGGACGACGAGGTCGAGCGGATCGGCGCGCCGCCGGCGCTTCTCAAGATCGACGTCGAAGGGCACGAACTGCGCGTGCTCCGCGGGGCGAAAGACCTCCTGGCGCGCTACAAGCCGCTGCTCTTCCTGGAGATTCACGCCGACCTCCTGCGCCTGCGGCAGGAGGGGCCTGACGCCATCGTGTCGCTGCTCGAGCCGCTCGGCTACCGGTTCTACGCGCACCACGGCGCGCCGCTGAGCGGCCGGCGCGTGGCGCGCACGCTGCACGCGATCCTGCGCGTCCAGGCGCGCTGACCGCCGACCCCATATAATCCGGCTCATGCCCAGGCTGACGGTGGAGGGGTACGGCACGTTCGAGGTGGATCGCGGCAAGCGGCTCGTGCTTGCCATCGAGGAGCGCGGCGTGGACATCCTGCACGCCTGCGGCGGCAACGCGCGCTGCACGACGTGCCGGGTCGAGTTCATCTCGGGCGAACCCGGGAGGATGACGGCCGCGGAGCAAGAGCGGCTCGCCGCGCGCGAGCTCACCGGCGTACGCCTCTCCTGTCAGATCTCGTGCGACCACGACATGACCGTGCGCGCGATCAGCCGCCTCGAAGGGAGCGGGCGCCCGGACCCCGGCCCCACGCCAGCCACGGAGATCACGCCGCCTCCGCAGTGGATACAGAAACCGTGACGACTTGGTGAGCTAACGAACCATGAAGCTCACCAAGGCCACCAAGAACAAGGACGCAAGCGAGCTCAGGGCGGCCAATCCAGTTCGAAAACAAGAAAGAGGATTGTGTCCTTTTTCTTTGTGTCCTTGGTGCGCTTCGTGGTTAAGAGGTCTTCGTGGGTTCGTTACTACCGCTTCTGCCGCGCGTAGCGCTTCCGGATCGCCGGCATGAGGTAGTCCGCGAACGCGCGCTGCAGGTCGTACTTCGGCGCGAACCCCCAGTCGCGGCGCGCGGCGGCATCGTCCACGTCCGCCGGCCACGAATCGACAATGCCCTGCCTGCGCCTGTCCTCCGTGAACGTGATCTCCGCCTTCGGGAACTCGCGCGTCACGATATCGCGGATCTCTCCGGCCGACGGATTGAACGCACGGACGTTGTACGCGGCGCGCGACAGCTTCGCGCGCGGGGCGGCCGCCAGCGTCAGCAGCGCCTCCACGCCATCCGGCATGGCCATGAACGGGATACGCGTGTCGGGTCGCACGAAGCAGGCGTACGGCTCTCCCACCGCGGCGGCGTGGAGCATCTCGGGGCCGTAGTCCGAGGTGCCGCCGGACGGCACCGTGATCGCCGAGATCAGGCCCGGGAAACGCAGGCAGCGGAAATCCACGCGGCCGCTTTGCGGCTCGGCGGCGAGCTGCTTGTAGTGCCGCGCGTAGTACCGCCCCAGTTGCTCGCAATACAGCTTGTTGCAGCCGTACATCGTGGTTGGCTGCGCCCATTCGTCCTCGTGCACGGCGCCGGCGCGTTGCTTGGTGTCGAGATCCGGCAGGCCGTACGCCGCGATCGACGAGGGATACAGGAAGACGACCGGCCGGCCGTGCGACTCCCCTTCCTTCTGCGCGAACTCCAATAGGTTCAGCGTGCCCTCGACGTTCACCTGGTGGGCGGTCACCGGCGTGAACTCGGAGCGGGTGGACAGCAACGCGGCCAGGTGGAACACCAGTTCGACCTGATACTCCGAGAGGAGCCGGTCGAGCAGGTTGCGATCGAGGATCGACCCCGTGAACTCGCGCGAGACGAGCGGCGCGAGCGTGGAGTCGAGCGGGTTGACGTCGAGCGTGATGATCGCGCGGGCGGGATCCTCGGCCAGCCGGGCGATGAGCCCGTGGCCGATCTCACCGCCGGCGCCGGTGATGAGAACGGCGGGTCTGCGCACGAGCTGTGATTATACTTTGCGCATGCGTACCGCCGCCGTTCTTCTGCTCTTCATCCTCGCATCCTCGCCTGCGACCGCGCAGCCCGCGCCTGACTTCGCCTCGTCGTTCACCACGCGGACGATGCGCGTCGACTACTTCCACACCGGGGGGATGGGCACGGAGATTTTCTCGCTCGATCGCGTCCTGGACGACGGTGAATGGGCGGGCAGCCGCACGCGGCTGCTCGATGACACGAACCTCGGCAAGTACCGCTTCGAGGTGATCGACGAGGCAGGCAGCCGCCCGATCTACTCCCGCGGGTTGGCGTCCATCTACGGCGAGTGGGAGACGACGGCGGAAGCCCGTGGGTCGCATCGCACGTTCCACGAGTCGCTCCGGTTGCCATGGCCGAAGCGGCGGGTGCGGATCGCGCTGAGCAAACGGCAGCCTGACCAGTCGTTCACGGAGGTCTGGTCCACTGTCGTCGATCCGGACTCGCGTTTCGTGAACCGCGCGCGGCTCGAGCCCCTGGGAACAGTGTGGACGGTCTTCGAGCACGGCGACCCGTCGGAGAAGGTCGACATCGTGATCCTCGCCGACGGCTACACCGCGGCCGAGAGGGACAAGTTCCACGCCGACGTCCAGCGCCTGGTCGCCACGCTGTTCGAGGTGGAGCCGTTCAAGAGCCGCCGCCGCGACTTCAACGTCCGCGCCGTGGACCTGGCCTCGAGCGAGAGCGGGATTCACCGGACGCGCGGCAACGCGCCCCGGCGCACGCCGCTCTCCATGGAATTCAACATCTTCGATGTCGAGCGCTACGCCCTCACGTTCGACAACCGCCGGATGCGCGACATCGCGTCGGCAGCGCCGTACGAGTTCATCGAGATTCTCGGCAACGACCGGACGTACGGCGGGGGCGGCATCTTCAACGATCACGCGACGGCGACGGTGGACAGCGCGTACTCCGTCTACGTGTTCATCCACGAGTTCGCGCACCACTTCGCGGCGCTGGCGGACGAGTACTACACGTCCGACGTGGCCTACGAGACCGGCGCCGCCAGGCACCCGGAGCCGTGGGAGCCGAACGTCACGGCGATGCACGACGCGGCCGCGCTGAAGTGGCGCGACCTCGTCGCCGCCGGCACGCCGCTGCCGACCCCGTGGGACAAGGGGGCCTACGAGCAGAAGAGCCGTGACTTCCAGGAGCGGCGTCGGAAACTTCGGGAGCGCGGGGCGCCGGAGACGGAGATGAACGCGCTCTTCCGGGAGCAGGAAAACTGGGAGAAGGCGTTTCTCTCCGGCGAGAAGTACGCGGGCATGGTCGGCGCGTTCGAAGGCGCGGCCTACGAAGTGAACGGGCTGTATCGGCCGGAGCTGGACTGCATCATGTTCACGCGCAATCCGGTCGGCTTCTGCCGCGTGTGCCGCCGCGGCATCGAGCGCATCATCGATCTCTACGCGTCGCGGTGACCGTCAGCGCAGGATGAGCGAGGCCGCGATCGAGGCGGCCGTGGCGAGCAGGCAGCCGAACGCGACGATCAGGTGGTTGCCGGTCTCGCGCCGCTGCGGGTTGAGCAGGAACGACGCGAAGTACCCGCCGAGAAATCCGCCCCCGTGCGCCCAGTTGTCCACGCCGGGCATGAGGAGACCGAACAGGAACAGCGTCGCCGCGTAGCCCGCGGCCTGCGATTTGACGACGCTGCTCGCCTGTCGTCCGTAGTGCACCATCGCGCCGAGCAGCGCGAAGATCGGCGCCGACGCGCCCAGCGTCAGCACGCCCCCGCCCAGGATCGGGATGCCGCCCAGGAACATGAACGCGACGCTGCTCGCGATGAACCCCACCGCCCCGCCCGCCGTGTAGATGATGATCGTGCGGCCCGTGCCGAACAGCTCGACGGCGGCGGGTCCGAGCTGCCGGACCCACAGCATGTTGAAGAGGATGTGCAGCAGACCGCCGTGGAGCCAGCCCGCGCTGAGCACCGTCCACCAGCGGCCGTAGCGGAACACCGGCAGCGCGCCGCTCGCGCCGAAGGTGAACATCGTCATCGGGTCGGGCGAGAGAAAGTTCATCCCGCTCATCCGGACGTTCGACCCTGAGACCGCGAGCATCACCACGAACAACATCACGCAGACGGCGGTGACCGTCTCCGCGAACCCGAAGTCGGCGCCGAGGCGGCGCAGCACCGGCGTGAACCCCCAGAGGCCGGGGTTCCAGCGGCCGCACGTGAAGCAGCGGTCATCATTGACGCCGACGAGATTGCCGCAGGAGGGACAGACGACCGATCCGGTGCGCTGGCGGCGGAACATGCAATCGTGCAAGCATATCTCAACTGCGGTAGCATCCGGCCGCGATGCGGGTGCTCCTCACGGGAGGCACCGGTTATCTCGGGCGCGCGATCGCGCTGGCGCTGGCGCGCCGCGGGCACGAGCCGATCGTCTTCGCACGATCGGCCAGCGCCGCGGCGGCCGCGGGCGTTCCCGGCCGCGCGCTCGACGGTGACGTGCGCGATGCCGCGGCGCTCGCGCGCGCCGCGGAGGGATGCGATGCGCTGTGCCACTCGGCCGCGCTGGTCAGCATCTGGCGCCGGGACGCGCGCGAGTTCGACGCGGTCAACGTCGGCGGCCTCGCCAACGCCCTGGCCGCGGCTCGCGAGCACGGCATCCGTCGCGTCGTGTACACCTCTTCATTCCTCGCGCTGCCGCCGGCCGGCGCGTCCGCGCCGTTGCGCGGCAACGATTACCAGCGCACCAAGGTCGCCGCCGAGCGCCTTGCAGAAGATGCCGCGGCACGAGGCGTGCCGCTCGTGCGCGTCCACCCCGGCGTGATTTACGGACCTGGACCGATCACCGAGGGGAACCTCGTCGGCCGCCTCGTCGCGGACCACCTCCGGGGGCGGCTACGCGGCATCGTCGGCGCGGAGCGCACGTGGTCCTTCGCGTTCGTCGGCGATGTCGCCGACGCGCACGTCTCGGCACTCGAACGCGCAGCGCCCGGCAGCGTGTACGCGCTCGGAGGAGAAAACCTCCCGCAGATTCGTCTCTATGAGATCGTTCGCGAGCAGACCGGACGGCAACTGCCGCGACGGATCCCGATGCCTGTGGCGCGCGCCTTCGGGGCGTTGGAAGAATTACGCGCCGCCGTCATTGGTTCGACACCGCTGCTGACGCGCGCCACGGTTGACGTTCTGGGTCAGGATTGGCCACTCGACTCCGATCGCGCACAACGTGAGCTTGACTATCGCATTACGCCGCTCGCCAGCGGCGTCGCCGCTGTGCTCGAGTCGCTGAGCCGGGTGGCTCCTGCCGGGGTACCGAACTTGCAGCCCTGAGCCGCGCCCTGCGAAGGTGACGGACGATAGACGCTGGCATGGGGAGGTCCCCATGGTGTGCCTCTTTTGCGGAGTCGAAACCGGGTCGCCAACCTCGCACGAAACACAGGAAGCGTGTATCAACGCGCTGCGATCGCAGGTCTCCGAGCTGCGCATCGTGTTGCGCCACGCGCGCCGTCCCGACGAGGGATTCGAGCTACCCGAAGATGCCGCGGCTGTGAAAACCGATAGCCGACGCTGACCCTTTCCCGGAGGCTGCCGCCGCCATGGCGGCAGCCCCTGGCATTTCCCGCTAACCGGATCCCGCCAACTTCGTCTAAACCTGACAGATGGCCGAGAGCGATGCTCCGGCGATAGCCCGCGCCCGGGCGGGCGATGCCGACGCGTTCCGAGAGCTGGTGGACCGCCACAGCCGGGCGGTCTTCCGCGTGGCGTACCGGATCACGGGCCGCGCCGAGGATGCCGAGGACGTCGTGCAGGAAACCTTCCTGCGCGCGTACCGGCAGCTCGATCGGTTCGAATCACGCGCCAATTTCGGCACCTGGCTGCACCGCATCGCCAGCAACTGCGCGGTGGATCTGCTCCGCGCGCGACCGGCACGCGAAATGGCTGAAGAACCGGAGACTCTCGAGCGGCTCGGTGGAACGGGCACGACCGGCGCGTCCCCCTCGCCCGAGCGTTCCGTGCTCGGCGGCCAGATTCGGGAGCGCGTCTCCGCCGCGCTTGCGGGGCTGACCGAGATGGAGCGCGCGGCGTTCACGCTCCGCCACTTCGAGGGGCTGTCGATCGAGGAGATCAGCCGGACGCTGGGGCTGCGCGCGAGCGCGACGAAGCACAGCATCTTTCGCGCCGTGCGGAAGATGCGTCGCGAGCTGCAGCCATTCATCGCGTAGGCGGCGGCGCCGCCTGCAGGGGACGAGACCATGACGCACCTGACGGAAGAGGACCTCACGCTGCTCTACTACGGCGAGACCTCCGGCGGCGACGAGCGCGACGCGCGGGCGCACCTCGCGTCGTGCGCCGCATGCCGGCAGGCGCACGACGAGCTCCTCAGGCTCTTCGCGATGGTCGACTCGTGTCCGACGCCGGAGCCGGGGCCGGCGTTCGAGACCGAGGTGTGGCGGCGGCTTCAGCCTGCGTTACGCGCCGGCGCCGCTGCGCCAGACACGAACGGCGTGCTGGCCCGGCTGCGCGGCTGGCTCGTCCCGGGCGGCGCGCCGCGGTGGGCCGTGGCCGGCGGCATCGCGATGGTGCTCGTCCTGGCGTTCGCCGCCGGGCGGTATTGGCCGGACGCCACGCGCCCGTCTGCGCCGGCGACCCAGTCGGCCGGCGCCGCCGACCAGGCGGATCTCCGCGAGCGGATTCTCCTGACCGCGCTCGGTGACCACTTCGATCGCACGCAGGGCATGCTCGTCGAGCTCGCGAGCGCGGCACCGTCGGCGCGCGTCGACATCTCGAACGAGCAGCGGCGCGCCGGCGACCTGCTCGCGGCGACGCGGATCTACCGCCGTGCGGCGATCGAGGCCGGCGATCGCAACGTGGCCGACGTGCTCGACTCGCTCGAGCGCGTGCTCGTGGAAGTCACCGTGAGCCCGGCCGAGCTCAGCGCGTTCGAGCTGCAGTCGCTGCAGAAACGGATCGAGACGCAGGAACTGCTCTTCAAGCTGCGCGTCGCCGCGTCAACGGTGCGCGACCGCGAGGAGGCCGCGCGCCCGCCGGTCAGGAGCGCCGGCGCGTGATGCGAGGAGCCGTCGTGACCGCCGTGAGGCGGACCCAATGAACCAGGGAACCGAGAGGAACCGAATCATGAACCGTCCGATTGTCCCGGCACTACTCGCGGCGCTGTGCCTGAGCGGCGCCGCCGCGCAAGCCGCCATCATACCTGTCGCCATCCCCGCGGCCTCCTTCGATGACGCCGCGCAGTCGCGCGAGGAGGAAGCGTACGAGCGCGCGCGCGAGGCGATCGACGACGAGCAGTGGCAGCGCGCCATCGAGGGCTTCGATCGCGTCATCGCCATGAAGGGCTCGCGGGCGGACGTCGCGATGTACTGGAAAGCCTACGCGCAGAACCGCGCGGGACAGCGGGCCGAAGCGCTCAACACGCTCGCGGAGTTGAACAAGGCCTTCCCCCGGAGCCGCACCCGGGAAGAGGCGCGCGCGCTGGAGATCGAGATCCGGAACGCGGGTGGCCAGACGGTCGATCCGACCAAGCTGCAGGACGAGGAGATCAAGCTCTACGCGCTCCAGGCGCTGGCGCACCAGGATCCGGCCGAGGCCGTGCCGATGCTCGAGAAGATCCTGAAGGGCGGCAGCTCGCCGAAGTTGAAGGAGCGCGCGCTGTTCGTGCTCGCGCAGATGTCGGATTCACGCGCCCGTCAGGTCCTCGCGAGCGCCGCGAAAGACGACGCGCATCCCGAGATCCAGTCCAAGGCGATCCAGTACCTGGGCGTGCACGGCGGCAGCGAGAACCGTGCGCTCCTGGCCGAGGTCTACCAAACCTCCACGAACGTCAGCGTCAAGAAGCGAGTCCTGCGCGCCTGGATGGTCTCCGGCGAGAAGGCGCGAATCGTGGCGGCCGCCAGCGGCGAGAAGGATCCCGAGCTGCGGGCCGAGGCGATCCAGCAGCTGGGCGTCATGGGCGGGCAGGACGAGCTGGCGAAGCTGTACGCGCAGGAGACGGCGAAGGACGTCAAGAAACGTATCCTCCAGGCGATGTTCATCGGCGGCCGGAGCGATCGCCTGCTGGAGCTCGCGAAGAGCGAGACCGATCCGGAGCTGCGCCGGACGGCAGTGCGCAACCTCGGTCTCATGGGCGCGGCGAAGACCGGCGCGGCGCTCGTGGAGATCTACAACACCGAAAAGGATCCAGCGGTGCGTAGGGCGGTGATCGAGGGGCTGTTCCTGCAGAACAACGCGGAAGCGCTCGTCGCGCTCGCGCGCAAGGAGAACGACGCGGCCATGAAGGGCGAGATGGTCCGGAAGCTGTCGCTCATGGGACGCAACAAGGTCGCGATGGATTACCTGATGGAGCTGCTGAAATGAACCGCCTGCTGTTCGCCGCCGCCCTTGCGCTCGTCGCCGCGCCGGCCGCCGCCCAGTCGAACATCCGCAACGCGGATCTGCGGGAGCGTACCGCGGGCGACCTGGCGCAGACGTTCCGCCAGCTCGCCGGCGAAGCGGGCCCGATCTGGGTTGGCTACGCCGTCGCGGCGCAGAACGGGGAGTGGAACTCCTGCTGCCATGACGACCGCGTGGACGGCTGGAGTTGCTGCGGCCGATGCTGGCTCGAAGAGCGGGCGGGTTCGGCGACCGCGGCGTCGGGCGAGCGCCGCAGCGCGCCGGTTGAGCTGGAGGCCGGCGCGCGGGCGGTGATCCTCTACCGCATCGAGGGCCGGCAGGTGCAGCGCATCCGTCTGTTCTCGGGATCGTGCGAGTTGGACGCCGGCGGTCGCACGGTTCATTGGCTGACTGGCGTGCAGATGCCGGCGAGCGTCGCCCTGCTTGCCACCTACGCTGCGGACACGCCTGAAGGAACGGAGAGCCGGCGCAAACTCACGAGCTCTGCGCTCGCGGCGATCGCGGCGCACGGCGATCCCGCCGCAGATCGGGCGCTCGAGCGCTTCCTGCAGCCGGGCCAGTCGGCCCACACCCGCCGGCAGGCAGCGTTCTGGGCCGCCAACGCGCGCGGGCGCGCCGGGTTCGACCTCGTCCGCCGCGCGCTCCGCACGGACACCGACGAAGAGTTCCGCCGCCGTGCCGTGTTCGCGCTCTCGCAGAGCCGTGAACCGGAGGTGACCGACGCGCTCGTGCAGATCGCGAAGACCGATGCCAGCGCGCGCGTCCGCGGCGAAGCCATTTTCTGGCTCGCGCAGAAGGCCGGAGAGCGGGCGGTCGGCGCCATCAGCGACGCGATCGACAACGACCCGGACACGAAAGTGAAAGAGCGCGCGGTCTTCGCCCTCAGCCAGCTGCCGAAGGACGAAGGGGTGCCGAAGCTGATCGAGGTCGCCCGCACGAATCGCAACGCCGCCGTCCGCAAACGCGCAATCTTCTGGCTGGGACAGTCGCGGGATCCGAGGGCGCTGCGGTTCTTTGAGGAGATCCTGAAGGAGTGAACAGCGTTCAGGGTTCAGGGTTCAGCCCTGAACCCAGAACCCTGATCCTGAAACCTGACGCCTGAAGCCTGAAGCCTGACGCCTGTCTACGCTTCCACCGCCTCGACGTTCACCAGCCGTTCGGCCAGCGCACTGAGACGCTTGTCAGCCTCTCCTTCTTCGTCGAGGGTCTGTTGCAGGAGACGCGCGGCCTCTTCGTTCCCCAGCATCTCGGCGTACGTGCGTGCCGTGCCGTACGCGGCGATCTCGTAGTGCTCCGCCTTCTGGGCCGCGGCAATGAGTGCGGCGTCGAGCACGTCATCCTCGACGTCCTCGCTCATGATCTCCCGCGCTTCCTCCACGAGCCCCTTCATCCCGAGACAGGTCTTGCCCTTCGGCTTCTCATCGAGCGCGTCGAACACCTTCTCGAGGCGTTTCACCTGCCCCTGTGTGACCTTCAGGTGCGCTTCCAGCGCCCGGCGCAGTTCCGGCGACGACGCCTTCTTCGCCATGCGCGGGAGCGACTTCAGCATCTGGTTTTCGGCGTTGTACAGGTCCTTGAGGTCGTGAAGCAGAAGATCTTCGAGTGACTGCAGTGCCATACGCTATGCCCTCCAGAAACGTATGGGACTGCAAGCGAGGTGCCGCGGCTCTAATGCACGCCTCGGCTCATCTGTAACGTCGTCGGATCTGCACCAAGACGACGAAGCGCGGTTTCCCACATCAGCGAGGGCTCGATGTCGAAGATCAGGTCGGGTTGTACGTCGGCGATGAGCCAGGAGGATTCCGCGAGCTCCTGATCGAGCTGTCCCGGCCCCCATCCCGCATAACCGGCAAGCACGCGCGCGCGCGGCTGCGTCTCGGCCTCGAGCGCGCGCCGCAGCACGAGGGGCGAACTCGAGAGGTAGATTCCGTCAGCGATCCGGCGCGCCTCGATTCCCTCCGGCTCCCGATCGACGATGATCCAGCCGCGCTGCGGCTCGACGGGGCCTCCGATCCACAGCCGCATGCCATTGCCCACACCGGGAGGGGGCTCGAGCCGCACGGCGCTCGCCGCGGGGACGTCCGTCGGGCGGTTCAGCACCAGGCCGAACGCGCCGTCGGCGGCGTGCTCGCAGAGGAGCACGACCGTTCGGGCGAAGTTCGGGTCCTGCAGTTGCGGCATGGAGAGCAGTAGCGACGGCGCGAGCGAGTCCGACATGACGCTATTGTAGCCGCTCCGCGACGCGCTTCAGATCCTCGACGAACCGGCGCATCTCGCTGCGCCTGGTCTCATCGTCCGGCGCCCGGAGGATTGACGATGGGTGAACCGTGGCGGTGACGAGGGGCGCCATCGCGCTCTCGACGAACTCTCCGCGGCGTTGCGACGCTTGGGGTCAGACCCCATTTTTACGTTCTTCGTAAGCGTCACCGCGGAGCCGGCATCGCGCCCAATCAATGTGCTCGCGTACGAGCGGGTCCTGCGCCGACGGCGCGTCCACCGGTTCGTCGAACACGGCCGCCGCCTCCGGATCGCCGCAGTTGCCGATTGCGACCGCCAAATTGCGGCGCAGCCGCGTGACCCGTGCGCGCGTCATTGGCGTTCCCGCGATTGCGCGGCGCAGCTCCGCGTCCGGCGTGCGCCACAATGCCAGCAGGTCTGCCGGCTCGAACGGCGCGCGTGGCCGCCACGCCGGGTCGGCGCTCACCCCGGCGATGGCGTCCGCGTTCCAGGGACAGACCTCCTGGCAGATGTCGCAGCCGTATACATGGCGGCCGATGCCCGCGCGCAAGTCCTCCGGGATGCTACCCTTCAGCTCGATCGTGAGATACGAGATGCAGCGCGTGGCGTCGAGCAGGCGTTCGCCGGCGAACGCCTGCGTCGGGCACGCCTCGAGGCACAAGGTGCACGTGCCGCACTGATCGACCGCCGTTGCATCCGGCTCGAGCGCTTCGTTGCAGATGATCTCGCACAGGAAAATCCACGAGCCGAGCCTGCCGCTGATCAGGCAGGTGTTCTTGCCGATCCAGCCCAGCCCGGCGCGCTCGGCGAACGCCCGCTCGAGCACGGGCCCGGTGTCCACGTAGCGTCGTGACTCGAAGCCCGGTCCCGCGCGCTCGCGCATCCAGCACTCGAGCCGCTCGAGGCGGGCGCCGAGCACGTCGTGGTAGTCGTTCCCTCGCGCGTAGCGAGAGATGAGCGCGGCCCGCGGATCGGCCCGCTCCAGCGAGCTGTCGCCGCCGACGTTGTACACGACACCCAGCGACACCACCGACCGCGCCGACGGCAGCACCTCGCGCGGGTCCACGCGCCGCGCGGCGTTTCGCGCGAGGTACTGCATCTCCCCGTGAAGACCGCGGCGCAGCCATTCCTGCAGAAATGGCGATCCAGGTGTGGGTGCGGCGGGCGCTATCCCGCAGAGGTCGAAACCGAGCTCCCCAGCGCGCGCTTTGACGACGGCAGACGTCAGACGCGGGATCTGGTCTGACCCCACGCTACTTGATCAGCTGCCGGAGCACGTACGGCAGGATACCGCCGTGGCGGAACGCCTCGAGCTCCTCCGGGGTGTCGATGCGCACGGTGACGCTGAACTCGATGGCCTTGCCCGTCTCCGGCGTCGCGCGCACGACGATCTCCCCGCGCGGCTTGAGCCGCGTCGCGCCCGCGATATCGAACTGCTCCCGGCCAGTCAGCTTCAGCGCGGCCACGTTCTGCCCCGCTTTGAACTGCAGCGGCAGCACGCCCATGTTCACCAGGTTGCTGCGATGGATGCGCTCGAAGCTCTCGGCGATGACGGCGCGGACGCCGAGAAGGACGGTGCCCTTGGCGGCCCAGTCCCGCGAAGATCCGGATCCGTACTCCTTACCGGCCAGCACGATGAGCGGCACGCCGCGCTCCCGGTACTGCACGGACGCGTCGTAGATCGTCATCACGTCGCCGTCAGGCAGCAGCGTCGTCCAGCCCCCCTCGGTGCCGGGCGCGATCTGGTTTCGCAGCCGGATGTTGGCGAACGTCCCGCGCATCATCACTTCGTGGTTGCCGCGTCGAGCGCCGTAGGAATTGAAGTCCCGCGGCTGCACGCCGTGTCCGATCAGGTACTTGCCCGCCGGGCTGTCCGCAGGGATCGATCCGGCCGGCGAGATATGGTCCGTCGTCACGCTGTCCCCCAGCAGCGCCAGGACGCGCGCGCCGAGGATGTCCGAGAGCGGCCGCGGTTCGAGCCCGACCTCCTCGAAGAACGGCGGCTTGCGGATGTACGTGGACGTGGGATCCCACTCGTAGCTCTCGCCGCGCGGCGTCGGCAGCGCCCGCCACCGCTCGTCTCCGTGGAACACCTCGGCGTACGACTTCCGAAACATCTCGGACCGGACCGCGTGGAGCATGGCGTCCTGGATCTCCCGCTCGGTCGGCCAGATGTCCTTGAGGTAGATCGGCACGCCGGCCTCATCATGGCCCAGCGGCTCCGACGTGAGGTCCATCCGCATCGTGCCGGCGAGCGCGTAGGCGACCACCAGCGGAGGGGACGCCAGGTAGTTCGCGCGGACCTGCGACTGGATTCGTCCCTCGAAGTTGCGGTTGCCGCTCAGAACCGACGCCACGATCAGGTTGCGTTCCTTCACGATGGACGAGACCGGCTCAGGCAGCGGTCCGCTGTTGCCGATGCACGTCGTGCAGCCGTAGCCCACCAGGTTGAACCCGAGCTGCTCGAGGTACGGCAGTAGACCCGCCACTTTCAGGTACTCGGTCACCACGAGCGAGCCGGGCGCGAGGCTGGTCTTCACCCACGGCTTGGTCCTCAGCCCCTTGTCGACCGCCTTCTTCGCGAGGATGCCGGCGCCAATCATCACGCTTGGATTCGAAGTATTGGTGCAGCTCGTGATCGCCGCGACGACGACGGCGCCGTGATCCAGCTCTGATGCGACCGGCGCGGCGGGCGGTTCGACCACCGCGGTGGCGGCGCCGACCGCGACGCGCTGCGCGGTCGTCCCTTCACCCGGCTTGGGGGCCCCCGCGGCCGCGGCCCGCTGCTTCTGGTCGATCAGCATCGTCTCGAGCGCCTGTTCGAAACGGAGCTTCGAGTGCACGAGCGACACGCGGTCCTGCGGGCGCTTCGGGCCTGCCAGGCAGGGCTCGACCGCTCCCAGATCGAGCTCGATGACGTCGTCGTAGAGCGGCTCGGGGGCGCCCGGCGTCCGGAACAGCCCCTGCTCTTTCGCGTACGCCTCGACCAGGGTGACGTGATCGTCGTCGCGCCCGGTCAGACGCAGATAGTCGAGCGTCATCTCGTCGATCGGGCAGATGGCGATCGTCGCGCCGTACTCCGGCGACATGTTGCCGAGCGTCGCGCGATCCGCGATCGTCAGATCCTCCAGCCCCGGGCCGAAGAACTCGACGAACTTGCCCACTACGCCGTGTTTTCGCAAACGCTCGGTCACGGTCAGCACAAGGTCTGTTGCGGTCGTGCCTTCGGGCAGGTGGTTGACCAGACGAAATCCGAGCACCTCCGGCACGAGCATCGAAATGGGCTGGCCGAGCATCGCTGCCTCGGCTTCAATGCCCCCCACGCCCCAGCCGACGACGCCGAGGCCGTTGACCATGGTCGTGTGCGAGTCGGTGCCGACGAGGGTGTCGGGATACACGAGCGGGTCGGTCCCTTTCTCCTTGAACACGACGCGCGCGAGATACTCGATATTGATCTGGTGGACGATCCCGGTGTCGGGAGGCACCACCCGGAAGTTTCGGAACGCGGTCTGGCCCCACCGGAGGAACGCGTAACGCTCGCGGTTGCGCGAGAACTCGAGCTGAGCGTTCAGCTCGAAGGCGTTGCGCTCGGCGAAGTGATCGACCTGCACCGAGTGGTCGATCACCAGCTCGACGGGCCACAGCGGGTTCACCTTCGTCGGGTTTCCTCCGAGCCGCACCATGCCATCACGCATCGCGGCGAGATCCACCACCGCGGGGACGCCGGTAAAGTCCTGGAGGAGCACGCGCGCCGGCATGAACGCGATCTCCTTCTCGAGATCCGCTTTCGGGTCCCAGGCGGCAAGCGTGTTAATGTCGTCGCGTTCGACGAACCGGCCGTCCTCGCGTCGCAGGAGGTTTTCGAGCAGGATCTTCAGCGAATACGGCAGGCGCGCGACGGTCGGGAAACCCGCCTGCTCGAGCGCGTTGAGGCTGAAAAGAGTGTAGCGCTGGCCGCCCACCGTGAGTGTGCGGCGCGTATTGAAAGAATCTTTGGACGGCATCCCCGCATGATCGCTCACTCGCTGCGCGTCATGCAAATGCCCGAGCTGGGCAACTGGGCCGTGGCACGCGCATGCCTCTGCACGCGTGCTTTCTGAACGCGTGCACTGCGGGCACGCCTTTCATGGGCACGTGCCTTGCGAACGACCGTCCCGGAGGTGTGCGAATGCACCACGACGACAAGGCGGGGGAAGACCGCGACCAGGAGGAACGCCCGAACCGCGGGTCCAGCATGGAACCGGCCGCGGGATCGCGCGATAACACGAACATCAGCGGCAACCAGGAGGGACGTGGCGCGGCGACGGCGGACGATGCCGAGACGCCAAACCGCGCCGGGCGTCACGAGCGCGGCAGCGAGTTGCCGCGGGAGTCGTTCGGCGAACAGGCCGGCGGCATCAGCAACCGGCCGATCGACGAGGAACAGTCCCGCCAGGAGAGCGTGCCGCCGCGCGGCGAGCGGCGCGAAAACCCGAAGGAAGACTAGCGATGTCGGCCCGGAAGGATCGGATCGGCAAGCCGGCGGACGAGAACGCGGCGAGCAGCTCGACCCAGAGTGCGTCGGGGCTCGGTGGCGGCACGCCGGCAGGCGGTCCGTCGCAGCCGCACGGGCAGGCGCGCCGGGTCGCCGACGACGAGCAGGCGTTGGACGACGAACGCCTCGACGACGCGACGACGCCCACGGGCGGCGTCGCGTTGCGCTCCGGCGACTCCACGCCGCGCTCGGAGAGTTGACACGCATTGTTCATTTCGGCGATCTGCACCTGCGCGACCGCGCCGAGCTGTCGCTCTTCGAGCGACAGCTCGCGCGCGCGGCCGACGAGCGTCCCGACCACATCGTCATCTCCGGCGATCTCGTGGACCGCTGGAACGGCCGGCTGCTGCGCGGCGCGCGCCGCGCGCTCGCGTCAGACGGCCTGCTCGACGCGGCGCGGCTGACGATCATCCACGGCAACCACGACCTCGCGTCGAGCGGGGGATGGCCGCGCACGCGCGCGGACATCCCCCGCATGGTGTTGCGGTTCTGGGACCCGCCGCCGCTGCTCGCCTGGCGGCGGGCGCGCTTCGCGCGGCTCTTCGCACCGGCATCCGAGCCGTTGCCGTTCGAACGCCAGCTCGGGGGAGGCCTCCGGCTCCTGGCGATCGATTCGACGCCCCTGCCCTTCCTGCCGTTCGTCGCCCAAGGGCGAAGGTTGAGGCTGCTCACCGCGCTCGGCCGGCTCCGCGAGCGCGATCTGCGGTGGCTCGCATCGCGAGCGGCCGCTCCGTCCGTTCTTGTCATCCATCATTGTCCCGTGCTGACGCCGCCGCTCCAGTGGAACGGCGGGCGCGTCATCGTGCCGATGCACGTGGAAGGATCGCTGGATCGGTTCTGGAGCGGCGCGGAGCGCGCCGGCGTGCGGCTCGTGCTGTGCGGGCACATTCATCACACGCGGATCTTCCGCCAGGGCGCGATTGCGGTGGCGGCACAGGGCCAGAGCGGCGCGGACTGGGCCGGCCGTCCATTCAGCGTGCACGAGGTCGGTGAGGACGGCTCGCTCCTCCGCTCCCAGGCGATTCCCCAAAACGGGGACAGTCCCCGTTAGTCCGTTTTTGGGAACACGGTGATTGGTCAGTCCGTTTGTTGGAAAACGGTGACTGTCCCCGTTCCTGTTTTTGCGGAGTTCAGAACGCGAAGACCAGCGCGCCGCCGCCGGCGCCCACGAGGCGGCCGCCGGAGCCGAGGTCGATGCCGCCGTCCAGGAAGTAGGCGCGGACGTCCACGCGCAGCGCGAGGCGCCGTCTGCCGGCGCCGCTTCCGAGCCACATGGTCACCCCGCCTCCCGCGTGGTACGCCTGCCCTTCCTCGACGAGCACGTTGCCCTCGTGCAGATCGCGGAGATACCCGGCGCCGGCGCGCACGAACGGTATCGCGCGCCCGCCGGCGAACGACCCGACCGACGCGACCAGCGCCGCGTCGAAGATGTATCGCGAAATGTCCTCGCGGATGGTGACGTCGGGCGCCCCCTCGAGGTCGGCCGTCAAGCGTGAGGCCACGCGGGGGCGCATCCAGAGCACGCCCCCTTCGATCGTGAACCGCTGCGTGAGCCGGAAGCCGAGGCGCGCTTCGCCGCCGGGCGCACGGTCCGTGCGCGTCTCCGACTCGAACAGCTTGTACGGCCCTCCGCCTGGATTGGCGACGAGATTGGCGTCCTCGCTGCCCAGGTCGTACCCGGTGGCGTACAACCCGCCCGCCGACAGCTCGAAGCGCGGTGTGCGGACCTGCGCCACCGCCGGAGCAGCGATCGAGCACAGCCACGCCAGCGCGCCGGCGGCGAGCGCCGCGCGGCGGCTCATCGCGCGGTCACCTTGATCTCGATGTCATCGGAGCCGCCCCCGCGCGACGCGACGACGATACGCTCGTAGAACTTCGGCGCGAAGCCGAGATCCACCCGCGACGGCGAATCGAAAAAACTGTCGAGGTCGGCGTCATCCAGCGGCTCGACACGTACGGCGTACGGTCCCGGCTCCAGCCCCGCGATCGCGAACCTTCCTTCAGCGTTGAGGCTGAAATTCGCCGTCATCGCACCCGTGCGAAGGCTGAAGGCGACCACGTGCGCGCCGTACACGCCCGCGCCGTTCTTCGTGATCCGCCCGCCGATGCTACCCGTGCGGGTGCGGAACGCGGCATCCGGATACATGTCGGACACCCCGGCGATATCGTCCGCTCGAAGCGTGCGTCCCTCGATGTTGCCCGCGGCAAACGCGATCGGGAACATCACCGCATCGGAACCAAGCACGCGCCGGCCGCCGCTCGGGCGCAACTCGGTTTCGCCGAGCGCCGAGTGCCCGAGCCCGAGCAGGTGTCCGATCTCGTGGAGCGCGATCGATTCGACGTCGTAGCGTCCGCCGTTGCTGGTATCGCCCGCCTGGGCCGTGGACCAGGGGAACGCGGAATTGAAGAAGATATCGGACTCAACGATTTCGCCGGTGGTCGTGTTGATGATGAACGTGGTCGCCGCGAGCACGCGGTCCATCTCGGGGCGGTGGGCGTATCCGAGGACCGAGATGCCGTCGTCATCGAACGGGACGGCGGCGGTGAAGCCGCCGAAGGTACCTTGGAAGTTCGCGGTGGGAACCTGTTCCCAGGTGGAGAAGGCGGCGCTCACGGCCGCCTGGAATTGCGAGGCGCTCACATTCGGCACGCCGCTGTTGTAGACGTAGTACCGCACCGGCAGGTTGTTCCAGTG
>DATHTE010000060.1:0-22644 GCA_035463475.1 Vicinamibacterales bacterium | reverse complement strand
TGCTGCTCGCGCCAGCGATGGTGCTGCTTGGGGTCACGACCTTCGTCGCGTTGATCGGCTTCGTCGATTTCTGCGATCGCGTGTAGGTGTGTGATGCCGGTCCTGTCATTGCTCCTGAGCGTTGGCGTATTCATCTATCTGGTGTACGCCGTGCTCCGACCGGAGAAGTTCTGAGCATCGTATGGGCACTGAATACCTCGCAGTCGTGTTGACAGTGCTGTTGGCTGTGCTCACGAGCGTTCCGCTCGGTCGCTACATCGCGCGCGTCTTCACAGGCGAGCAAACGCTCCTGGACCGCGCGCTGCTCCCGCTCGAACGTGCGGTGCTCCGCGCGGCAGGCGTCGATCAGAACGAGCAGACCTGGCAACAGTACTCGCGATCGCTCGTCGTCTCGAACCTTGTCATGTGGCTGGCCACGTGGACCATCGTCACGCTGCAGCAGCACTTGCCGCTCAATCCCGACGGCATCGGCAACATGGAGCCGACGCTCGCCTTCAACACGATCTCGAGCTTCACCTCCAATACGAACCTCCAGCACTACAGTGGCGAGACTGGGCTCTCGTACTTCTCGCAGATGTTCGCGGTCACGTTCCTGCAGTTCGTGACAGCCGGAACCGGAATCGCCGCATGCGTGGCGTTGATACGCGCGCTGGCCGGCAGTCGCATGACGACCGTCGGGAACTTCTATGTGGATCTCACGCGGGCCAGCGTCCGGGTCCTGCTGCCACTAGCGATCGCCGTGGCGACGATCCTGATGTGGCAGGGGACGCCGATGACGTTGGAAGGCGCGGCACGCGCGAGGACCCTGGAAGGGCGGGAGCAGACCATCGCGCGCGGCGTCACGGGGCCGATGGTCGCCATCAAGCAGCTCGGCACGAACGGCGGCGGATACTTCGGCCCGAACTCCACACACCCGTTCGAAAACCCCACACCGCTCTCGAACCTGGTCGAGACCTGGTCGATTCTCGCCATTCCGATGGCGATGGTGTGGGCCCTGGGGCGCATCGTGCGGCGGCGACGCTTCGCGGTTGTCGTCTTCGCCGTGATGCTCGCGCTGTACGTACCGATGCTGATCGTCGCGGTGGCGCAGGAGGCGCCTGGCAACGCGGCGATCGCCCGGATGGGCGTCGATCAGTCGACAGGATCGATGGAAGGGAAAGAGGTCCGCTTCGGGGCGGCGCTGACGGCGCTCTGGGCCGTCAGCACGACGGCTACCTCGAACGGATCGATCAACGGCATGCACGACTCGCTGACCCCGCTTGGCGGTCTCATGCCCATGGTCGGGATGTGGTTGAACAACGCGTTCGGCGGCGTAGGCGTTGGGTTCATCAACATGTTCATCTTCATCATCGTGGCCGTGTTCGTCTCGGGCATGATGATCGGCCGCACGCCAGAGTTGCTCGGCAAGAAGGTGGGGGCCAGGGAGATGAAACTGGCAAGCCTGGCGCTGCTCTGGCACCCGCTCGCGGTGCTCGTTGGCACGGCGATCGCCTGCTACGCGTGGGTGACGCCGGCCGATCCGGCCGCGACGCTCGCGTGGCTCAAGAACCCTGGCCCGCACGGCTTCTCAGAGATGCTCTACGAGTTCAGCTCCGCTGCCGCGAACAACGGCTCCGGCTTCGAAGGGCTGGGCGACAACACGCCCTTCTGGAATATCTCGACCGGTCTGGTGATGCTGCTCTCTCGCTACATCCCGATCATTGCGCCCCTGGCGCTCGCCGGCGCGTTGGCCGCGAAGCCGGCGGCGCCCGAAACCGCCGGAACGCTGCGCGTCGGCAGCGGGACGTACGGGTTCACGCTGTGGGCGGTCATCGTCATTCTCGGGTTGCTCATGTTCATGCCGGCGGCGGTCCTCGGGCCTGTGGCCGAATACCTGGCGCTTCGGTAGGGAGCCACCATGTTGACGGAGCTCAAACGCGGGGTGTCGTTCACCGTTGTCACCATGCTGCTGTTCGGGGGCGGATATCACGCGGCGCTGTGGGCGCTCGGTCGCGTCGCGTTCCCCTCGCAGGTCGAAGGGAGCTTGATCCGGCGCGCGGACGGCACGGTGGTCGGCTCTCGATTGATTGCGCAGGCGTTCACCGGACCTGAGTACTTCCACCCGCGCCCGTCGGCGGTTGACTACAACGCGGCGTCGGCGGGTGGCTCGAACCTGGGGCCCTCGAACTCGGATCATCTGGCGAAGGTGCAAGAGCGGCTCACGGCGATCACCGCACGAGAGTCGGTCGGCGCCAGCCAGGTCCCTTCGGAGATGGTGACGGCCAGCGGCGGCGGTCTCGATCCACATATTCCGCCCGCGGCGGCGGAACTGCAGGTGCGTCGTGTGGCCGCCAGCCGTGGCGTCCCTGTCGATCGTGTTCGCGCGCTGATCGACGCACACACGGAACCGCCGTCGCTTGGCTTTCTCGGGCGGGCACGCGTCAATGTGTTGGAGCTGAATCTCGCACTCAATCGCGCATTCGGGACATCGACCAACCGGTAGCGGTCAGGCACATGTCGGAACACGCGCGCAGAATCTCGATGTGGGAGCCGGCGATCGTCAGGCAGGCGATCGTGGACTCGTTCCGGAAGCTGGATCCCCGCACGCAGTTCAAGAACCCCGTGATGTTCATCGTCGAGATCGGAAGCCTCTTGACGACGGTCATCTTCATCCAGGATCTGATGAGCCGAGAGGGACGACCGCTGTTTGCCGGCCAGGTGGCGTTCTGGCTCTGGTTCACTGTGTTGTTCGCGAACTTCGCCGAAGCGATGGCCGAAGGCCGCGGGAAGGCGCAGGCCGACACGCTACGCAAGACCAGAACCGAAACCGTCGCGAATCGGCTGACCGCCGGTGGTCACGTGGAGAGCGTCCCAGCAGCGAGCCTTCACCGGGGCGACATCGTCATGGTGCACGCCGGCGAGTTCATTCCGGCCGACGGCGAAGTCATCGAAGGTGTGGCATCGGTAGACGAATCAGCGATTACCGGCGAGTCGGCGCCCGTGATTCGCGAGTCCGGTGGAGACCGGTCGGCCGTGACTGGCGGCACACGCGTCATCTCCGATTGGCTCAAGGTCCGGGTGACCTCGGATCCTGGCCACACGTTCCTCGATCGCATGATCGCGCTGGTTGAAGGCGCGGAGCGGCAAAAGACCCCGAACGAGATCGCCCTGAACATCCTGCTGGCCGTGCTCACCCTGGTGTTCCTGCTGGTGGTCGTGACGATTCAGCCGTTTGCGTACTACGCAGGCACCGACATTCCCATTCCCGTTCTGGTGGCACTCCTGGTCTGCCTGATCCCGACGACGATCGGTGCGCTCATATCCGCGATCGGCATCGCGGGCATGGACCGGCTGGTCCAGCACAACGTGCTGGCGATGTCCGGTCGCGCGGTCGAGGCGGCCGGGGACGTGAACACGCTCCTGCTGGACAAGACGGGCACCATCACGCTCGGAAATCGGCAGGCTGCAGAGTTCCTGCCTCTGCCTGGGGTCACCGACAGCGAACTGGCCGATGCGGCGCAGCTCGCGTCACTCGCAGATGAGACTCCCGAGGGGCGTTCGATCGTCGTCCTCGCCAAGGAGCGGTACCGGCTCCGCGGCCGGGAGCTGGCGGACAAGGCCTCGGCGTTCGTGCCGTTCACCGCGCAGACGCGAATGTCCGGCGTCAATCTGGACGGCCGCGAGATACGAAAAGGCGCGGCGGACGCGGTGAGCGCGTACGTCCTGGGCCACGGCGGCATGGTCCCGCCGGAACTGAGGGCGCTGGTGGATCGAATCGCACGATCCGGGGGAACGCCGCTTGTCGTCGCTGAACGCCATCGGCCGCTCGGCGTCGTCCATCTCAAGGACATCGTCAAAGGGGGAATGCAGCAACGCTTCAATGCCTTACGGGCCATGGGCATCAGGACCGTCATGATCACCGGGGACAACCCGCTGACCGCCGCCGCCATCGCCGAGGAAGCCGGCGTCGACGACTTCCTGGCCGAAGCCAGGCCCGAGGACAAAATGGCGCTGATCAAGCGCGAGCAGGCGGAGGGCAAGCTCGTCGCGATGACGGGCGACGGGACGAACGATGCGCCGGCGCTGGCGCAGGCCGATGTCGGCGTGGCGATGAATACGGGCACGACGGCCGCCAAGGAAGCCGGCAACATGGTCGATCTCGACTCCAATCCGACGAAACTGATCGAGATTGTCGAAATCGGCAAGCAGTTGCTGATGACGCGCGGGGCCTTGACGACGTTCTCTATTGCCAACGACGTGGCGAAGTACTTCGCGATCATTCCCGCGATGTTCATTCTCGCGTTCCCGCAGCTCGGCGTGCTGAATGTCATGCGCCTGGCGACGCCGGAATCGGCGATTCTGGCGGCCGTGATCTTCAACGCGCTGATCATCATCGGGTTGATTCCGCTGGCGCTGACGGGCATCGCGTACCGGCCCCTTGGGGCCGCGGCGCTGCTGCGCCGTAATCTCCTCGTGTACGGCGTCGGCGGAGTCGTACTGCCGTTCGTCGGCATCAAGGTGATTGACGTGCTGCTCGCCCTGACCGGACTCGCGTAGGAACGGAGCACTGCCGTGCCTTCTGCGGCTGACCATCGCCCCACCGCCGATGCCTTGCTGGCCCGCATCAAGGAGAAGGACCGCGCGCGACTGCGGATCTACATCGGCGCCGCGCCGGGGGTGGGCAAGACGTACGAGATGCTGCAGGAGGCGCACGCGCTGCGGGCCCGCGGACTCGACGTCGTCATCGGGTACGTGGAGACGTATGGCCGGCGTGAAACAGAAGCGCAATTGAAGAATCTCGAGATTGTGCCGCGCCGCAGGATCGAGCACCGCGGCGTCACGCTCGAAGAGATGGATGTCGAGGCGATCCTCCGCAGACATCCGCAAGTCTGTATCGTCGACGAGCTCGCCCACACAAACGTGCCGGGCAGCCGGCATGACAAGCGCCACGAGGACGTGCTCGACATCCTCGATGCCGGGATCCACGTGATGACGGCGGTCAACATCCAGCACCTCGAGACGCTCAACGATGCGGTCGCGCGCGCCACCGGCGTTCGCGTGCGCGAGACCGTACCCGACACCTTTCTCCACCGGGCTGACGAAGTCATCAACGTGGATGTGACCGTCGAGGAACTGCGGAACCGTCTGCGGGAGGGCAAGATCTACCGCCCGGAAAAGGTGGAGCAGGCCCTGACGAACTTCTTCCGGAAGGGCAACCTGTCCACGCTGCGCGAGCTAGCGCTCCGCGCTGTGGCCGACGAGGTCGGCGAGAAGGCGGCGAGCTATCGAGCGCGCGAAGGACTGGAGCCGGCGCTGATTCCCGAGCGCGTGATGGTATGCATGAGCTCGAATGCGCTGGCGCCACGCGTCATTCGCACAGGTGCGCGCATCGCCGGTCGGCTCGGCTCACGATGGTATGCGGTGTACGTCCAAACGCCGCTCGAGCGAGCGGATCGCATCAATCCCCGAGACGCAGAGGCGCTCCAACAAAACATCAAGCTGGCCGAATCACTTGGAGCCACCGTGGTCCGTGTGAAGGCCAATAAGCCAGCAGACGGGCTGGTTGCGTTTGCGCAGCGCGAAGGTGTCACCCACGTCATTTTCGGACAGTCGGCGCGAACTCGATGGGAGCTGCTACTGCACGGCTCGACGCTGGACAAGTTTCTGGGCGCCATCCCGGATGCAGCCGTCCAGGTCGTGCCGCTCACCGAGAGCTGCCGGTGATTCACCACGACGTCATGACCACGGGCGTCTTTATCCGCTGCTTGGTACGCTCGGCGGTCGCGATCAGGTCCGCGAAGGCGGCGCCGCCCCTGCCGCGCCTGTGATAGCAGCGCTCAGCTCGGCATGCACTTCGCGCCCCACCCGGGCGGCGATCTCGACAGTCGCCTCCACGTCGGCGTGCGTCGTGTGGAAATTGACGATGCATGCCCTCAGCACATAACGGTTACCGACAACGGCATTCGATACGAAGACCTCGCCGCCGTGCTGCAGGCGATCGAGCACGTGCCTGTTGAGCGCATCGAGGTAGCGCTCGACGTCCTGGTCTCCGAGCTTCGGCCGGAGGTCACGCGGCACGTAGCGGAAGGTGGCGATGCTCAACTCTTGCGTGATCAGCTCCAGCTCGTCGCAACGGCGAACCGCGTCGGCCATGGCGCGAGACAGCCGGATGTCCTCGGCGATCATCTTGCGGTACCCCGCGGCCCCCGCATGCCGCAACGCGAGCCACACCTTGAGGGCGCGAAAGCCGCGGGAATTCTGTGGGCCGTAGTCGACGTAGTTGGTCGCCTGCTCGTCGAAGTGGTAATACGCCGGGTGATAGGCAAACGCCGCCCGTAAGAGGCCGGGCTCGCGCACCAGCGCGCATCCGGCCTCGAGCGGCGCATAGAGCCACTTGTGCGGATCCACCGCGACCGAGTCGGCCACCGTCAGTGCACGCAGATCGCCGGGCGCATCGGGAACGGCTGCCGCAAAACCGCCATAGGCGCCATCGACGTGGAACCAGACGTCATGCTCCTTGCACACCGCGCTGATGTCCCATAGCGGATCGACGGCTCCGGTGCTGACCGATCCCGCAGTGCCGACCACCATGCACGGCACGTCGCCCGCTGCCCTGTCCGCCTCGATCTGCCGGCCGAGCGCGGAGACGTCCATGCGGAGGTTGCTGTCCGTCGGGATCCAGCGTATCGAGTCAGTACCGAGGCCGCCGATGTCGGCGGCTTTCTGGATCCACGTGTGCGTCTCGGCCGAGCCGTACACACGAAGCCGATGTCCGGAATCTCCGGTGACGCCTCGCTCCCGTACGTTCCACCCCGCTTTCGCGGCGCGCGCAGCCAGGAAGCACACGATGTTCGCCATGTTGCCGCCGCTCACGAGCAGGCCGCCGCAATCAACGGGGTAGCCGATGAGCGAGGCGATCCACCGCACCGTCTGCGACTCGATCTCGGTCGCGGCGGGGGACAGGGTCCAGGCGCCGACGTTCGCGTTGACGGCCGCCGCGAGGAAGTCGCCGAGCATGCCGATCGGCGCCGGCGCCGCCGTGATGTATCCGAAGAAGCGCGGGTGTGCATTGAACAGCGAGTGCTCGAAGAGCAGCTGCGCAGTCCGTTCCAGCAGCGGCCCCGGATCGATTCCTGATTCGGGAAGCGGCCCCGACAGATCGAGCGCCTGGCGCACCGCGGACGGCGATTCGTCGCGAGTCACAGGTCCACGCGGCAGCGCGTCGAGAGACTCCGCGAGCCGATCCACCAGGCGATGCCCGAGCGCACGAAACGTGGCAGCGTCCATCGCGAGCGGCGCCCGCCGCACCGGGTCGTCCATCATCGGCCTACTCCCTCGAACAGATCCGTTTCACGTCCGCGGCCGCCGTTCACGATGCTGAACGCGCGATAGAACGACTGCCTGCCCCATAGCGTCCTGTGATGCTCCGGCGGCAAATCCCTCAACCGCTCGTACGCCGCGAGCTGCGATTCATGGCACGAGACGGCCCGCCATACGGTGGGCCACACGTCACCCGTGTCGATCACTGTGGTGATGGCCCAGTCAGGCCATGGGGTCGCGTGCCGTTCGACGCCGTCGACGGTCGCGGACAGCGTTCGGACCGCCGCCTGGTACGCACCCCACGTCGACTGCGGCCAAGCCACATAATAGAGCTTCGACACGGAATGTGGGCGCGCCGCCCCCTCGCTCTCGGCGGCGAACGCGGCGTCGGCCGCAGCGACGATCGCGGCAGTGGTGAACTGCGAAATCGCGATGTGATCCGGATGCCCGTACGCGCCGTCCGGTCCGAAGGTCACGACGACATCGGGACGGAATCTTCTGAGGTGCGTCGCGATTCGCCCGGCCGCCTCGCGTGGATCGGCGCGATCGAGATGCTGGTCGTAATAATCGAGCAGCGACACCTCGCGCACGCCCAGCACCCTGGCGGCGGCCCGCAGCTCCGTCTCCCGGATGTTTCCGAGAGCCAGCGGACCGGGATGCCGCTCGTCCCCGCAGCGATGGCCACGGAAGCGGCCACCGTCGCCGCGTGTCGCGGTGACGAGGAACACGTCCACGCCTTCCGCCGCGTACTTCGCGAGCGTGCCGCCCACTCCCAGGGATTCGTCGTCGGGGTGGGCGAGGACGGCCATCAGCCTGCGAGGCGACCTCATCGCGGGTTCCCGCTCATTTCGTGATCACCGTCTCCAGGTACTCGCCGGGCACGAGGAGTCCATCGCCGCCACCCAGGTCCCGCGACCGAAGCAGTGCAACCAAGTCCGCCTCGAGGGCGGTCTGATCGTCTGCGTCGAGCGCCAGGAAGGCGGTGTAAGTCGGCCCGTAAAAGTTCCGGAACACCTCGACCCAGTGCTCCGGCGACCGGTAGCGGAACGCGAACATGCGGCTCGTGTGCTCGATCGTCGCCGCGCCTGGAAACAGTTCACGAACGTGAGCATCGGTTCCCCACAGGAGAGGAGACTGAACTCCGGGTGTGGGCGGCACGTACTCGGCGATGAGGCGAAGAAGCTGCCCGAGGAAACCCGCTGGCGTCCAGTTCGCCAGGCCGATCCGACCTCCCGGGGCGCACACACGCATCAGTTCGGCCGCGGCGCGCTGGTGATCGGGCGCGAACATCACGCCGAACGTGGAGAGCACGACGTCGAAGCTCGCGTCCGGGTACGGCAGCGCCTCGGCATCCGCCACATCAAAGGTGACGTTGGCGAACCCTTCAGCGTCCGCGCGGCGGCGTCCACGCTCGAGGAGCGCGGGAACGTAGTCGGTGGACGTCACGCTGGCGAAGCGCCGCGCGGCCGCCAGCGTCGCGTTGCCGCTGCCGGCCGCCACGTCCAGCACCCTGTGGATCGCGCGCACGTCAGCCGCTTCGTTCAGGAGCTCGCCGACAATCTGGAGCGTGGCGCCGATCACCGCAAAATCACCGGACGCCCACATCGACTGCTGCCGCGCCTTGATCGCACGGGCGCGGTCCGCCGGGATTGCGGTCTCGCACGACATCACGTTGGTCATGATCATGTCCTCCCGTCAGGCGGCCGACGCTGCCAGCGCGGCACGTATCCGCGCCAGGTGGTGGTAGCTGTGGCGGACGGCGTGATCCTCGAGAAAGAACTGGCACGTGAGCGGAGCGTCGGCGTTGAGCGACACCGCAGCGGCTCGATCGAGCTCCTCGTCGCTGAGCGCGCGGATCGCAGCCGCGGCTGCGGCGCTGTTGCGCCGAAGCAGGTCGGTAGCCGCCTCCGGCGTCACCGCATTGTTCGCCCTTGCGTGTCTGGCATTGAGCTCGTTCACGACGTCCCAGGTCACGTCGGTGATCGGCTTCCCTGCGGCAAGCGCCTGCGCCAGCTGGATTTCCAGCGGGTACATGGTCGCGACATGGTGAACGACGACGCCGATCGTGCGGCCGTCTCCCGGTATGCGGGTCTGCCAGTCCGTTTCCGTGAGCGCGCTGGCCAGGGCTTCAAGCGCACGAGCGCCCTGCTCGAGGCGCTCAGCAAGCGCGTTCGCGCGCCTGCTGGTCGGCGGCGCCAGCGCGGCGCCAGGCGCGTGCGAAACAACAGTTGTCATACGTCCCCCTTGATACGCGCCGCGCGAGATTGCGCGGCACGTCCACGCTACGTGAGGTATGGTGTTGAAGGCATGCCCGAGCGTCCGATTCGCTTGGCAGGCCATCCACATGCACGAGCGACCTGCCGTTCCGTCCGACCGGGATGACCGCGCGTCCGGCGCGGATGGTGTCGGCGGGTCCGCTGATGTCCTGTCGGACGTGCTTCGTTCGGTCCGCCTGACCGGCGCCGTGTACTTCGACTTCGAACTGAGCTCGCCGTGGGTGGCGGAGGCGCCGCCGTCGCGCGAAATCGCGGCGATCGTGATGCCGGGCGCCCAGCGGGTCATCGAATACCACCTGATCGCCCGCGGCGCATGCTGGGGAAATGCCGTCGGCGAGCCGCCGGTCCGTCTCAAAGAAGGGGACCTGATCGTGTTCCCGCAGGGGGACCCGCACGTGCTGTCGAGCGCGCCCGGCATGCGAGCCAGCCCTGACATGTCGATGTTCGTCCGGCCGACGACGCCGTTGCCGCTGGTGTACGAGCGCGGCGGCGGTGGTCCCGATCGCACGCGAATCGTCTGCTGCTTCCTCGGGTGCGACGAACGTCCGTTCAATCCGCTGCTCACGGCGCTGCCACGGACGATTCACCTGTCGCGCGCGGGGAACGAAGCGGCGAGCGGATGGCTCACCACGCTGCTGAACATCGCCGTGCGTGAATCGGGCTCGGCGCGGGCGGGCCGCGACAACATCCTGGCGCGCATGTCGGAGCTGATGTTCGTGGAGGCGATCCGTCGATACATCGAGACCCTTCCGCCCGCCCAGGTTGGATGGCTCGCAGGCCTGCGGGATCCCGTCGTTGGACAGGCGCTGGCCGCGCTTCACGGCGGGCCGGCCACCGCGTGGACGGTCGAGTCGCTCGCGCGGGCCGTCGGTGTCTCGCGCTCCGTGCTCGCCGACCGCTTTGCGGAGATGGTCGGCCAGCCGCCGATGCAGTACCTCGCGCTGTGGCGCATGCAGCTGGCGTCACGGCTGCTGCTCGAAGGCGAGCCGGTGGCGCAAGTGGCCGCCACGGTGGGCTACGAATCGGAAGCGGCGTTCTGTCGAGCCTTCAAGAAGCTGGTGGGCGAGGCGCCGGCGACCTGGCGCCGCGCGAACGTGACGCGCGCATCGACCATCGCGAGCCCGTCAAACGCCCGCGAATGATCACACGTGCGTCAGCTTGTCCGGGCGCTCCCCCGGCTCGCGCATGTGCCGCTCGAGCGACCGGCCGACAAGATCTTTCGACCCGAGGCCCACCGCGAGGGCCAGCGCCAGGACGATCCCGCCGAACAGGATGCCGAACGCCAACGCGAGGATGCCGCGGCCGATGCCCAGGTGCTCGAAGGCCATGGCCCACGCGACGAGGAGCACCAGCCAACGGACGCCGCCGCTCAGGACGTTGGCAAACGGGAAACCCTGGTTCACGGCGGCGATCAGCGCAGACCGCGCGAGGAACCGCGAGAGGATGACGCCGAGCACCAGGATCAGCAGCGCGGCGAGCACGTTGGGCAGGTAGGCGAAGATCGTCCGCGCGAACGCATCGGGCAGCGCCGCGTCGAGCGCGCTCAGGCCAGCCAGCAGCCCGGCGAGCAGAATCATCCACATCACCACGCGCGCCACGAGGAGGGATGGGCCGCCCACGGTCGACCAGTCCGCGACCGCGCCCAAGCCGAGATGTTCGGCGCGTTGATCGAAGTGCAGCCCGCGCAGCGCCCTCAACAGAAGGCTGCGCGCGATCATCGCCAGAACGACCGCAGCGATCAGGATCACCAGCATCCCGACGACGCCGGGCAGGAACTCCGTCACATTCTCCGCCGTTCGAAGCGCCGCGCGGCGCAGCATGCCGTCGATCTGTTCCCACATCATCGACCCCTCTTCTCAGCGCCGCAGCTTGACCGGCCTGAAGCGCTCGGGCCAGCGCCACTGCGAAATAAGGTACGGCTTCTCCGTCTCGAACGCGAGGGCGAGTCGCTCCAGGTGCGCCTCGGCTTCCTCGCCGCGTACGTAACGGACCTGCAGGATGAAGGACGCGAGCCACGCGAGGTACATCGGCGTCAGGGATCGCAGCAGGTGATCGCGCGCGATCACGCGCAGACGGTGTCCCATCGCGAAGTCGTAGATCGTTCGCGCCCACAGGGCGTCGTCCACGCGAAAGCCGTCGAGCGGCTGGGACGCCAGCCGACGCCACTGCAAAATGGCGATCGGGGGCAGCACCTCGGCCCAGACATCTTGCAGCGCCCCGTACCCGAGCCGGAACGACTCGACGAGCGGTGCCGCGTCGACACTGGGCGCCTCCGGGGTGTGCCGCTCGCCAATCTGCGGCACTTCACGCGACCTCCTGACCCGTTGCCAGACCTGCACCCGCCGCTCCATGTCAGTAAAGAGCGAGCCCACCACCTGCGCGACCATCGTCGCCACATCGATGTCCTGGCGCTCGTCGCCGGGTCGCGCTCCAACGTTTACCTGGCCTGTGTGGAAGCCGCCCGTCACGGCTGCGGTCGACAGCCAGAGGTCGATGCCACGTTGACCGCTGTCGGTGTCCCAGACCGGGTCGCCCACCACGGCCTCGATGAGCCGCCGGGAGCACCCGAACTCGCCGGCCAGGGTGGGCACCAGTCGAACACCATAGAGCGCGCGGAAAAGCGGCGACACCACACCGTGCAGCAGACCCGCCGTGGCCGGATGACGGCAGTACACCGGCGCGACGAAGTCGAGTTCCTGCGCCGCCAGCGGGTCGATCGCACGCAGCCAGTCGACCGACGACGCCGTGGACCGTGCGTCCAGCACGACGCAGGCGCGGGCCCCCCGCACCCGCGCCTCGCTCAAGATCGTGTGCAGCGCCCGCGCGCGTCCGGGAATCCCATGGTAGGGCACCTCCAGCGAATCGCTCGGCTGCAGCCTGTACTGCACTTCGACGAGCGCTCCCGGCTCGCCCGCCTCCTCGCGCACGCGCTCCAGGGTTCCGTCGGTGGAGCCGCCATCGGCCACGATGATGCACCACCCGAGAGATGACGGGAGGCTCTCGAGCGACGCGCGTGCCTGACGGACCACGCCGCCAGCCGTGGCGGCGTGGTTGTGGGTGGCCAGCCCGACCACCACGTCGGTGGCGCGCTCCGCGGCCTCAGATGTCGCGGCGCTGGAGTTCGAACCAGTAGTAGCCATAAGCGCCGAGCGTCAAGGTGTAGGGCGTGTCTCCAATATCCGGAAACGCCGTATAGCCCTGCATTTCGATCGGCGTGGCCCCGGCGAAGGCCGACAGATCCAGTGCCACTGGCTGCGCGAAGCGCGAGAGGTTTGCCACGCACAGGATCTCATCGCCTCCGCCGCGCCGAACGTGTGCGACCACCTTACGGTTGTCCGGGTTGAGGAATTCGATGCTGCCGCGGCCGAAGACGTGGAACAGCTTCCGTAACCCGATCATGTTTCGCATCCAGGGCAGCAGCGCGGAGGTGTCGTGCTGCTGGGCGGCGACGTTCACCGCCTGGTACGAGTAGACAGGGTCGGTGATGACGGGGCTATAGAGACGCTCCGGGCTCGCCGTCGAAAAGCCGGCGTTGACCGCGGCGCTCCACTGCATCGGCGTGCGCACGCCGTGACGGTCGCCGAGCTCGATGTTGTCCCCCATGCCGATCTCGTCACCGTAATAGATGATCGGGGTGCCGGGCAGCGAGAACAGCAGCGCCGTCATCAGCTCGATGCGGCGGCGATCGTTGGCAAGCAGCGGCGCCAGCCGACGCCGGATGCCGACGTTCAGCCGCGCCTGGCGATCCGCGGTGTAGGCCAGGTACATGTAGTCGCGCTCCTCCTCGGTCACCATCTCGAGCGTCAGTTCGTCATGGTTCCGGAGGAAGAGCGCCCACTGGCACGTTTCGGGAATGTCGGGTGTCCGCGCGAGCACCTCCACGATCGGGAGGCGGTCCTCCTGGTGAACGGCCATGAACAGGCGGGGCATCAGCGGAAAGTGATACGCCATGTGGCACTCGTCACCGTCGCCGAAGTACGCCCGCACGTCCGCGGGCCACTGGTTCGCTTCCGCCAGCAGCATCCGGTCGGCGTAGTGACGATCGATATGCTGCCGGATCGTGCGGACCGCCGCGTGGGTCTCGGGCAGGTTCTCGCAGGAGGTGCCGTCGCGCTCCACCAGGTACGGGACGGCATCGAGGCGCAGCCCGTCCACCCCCATGCTCAGCCAGTAATCGACGACGCCCAGGATTTCGCGGAGCACGACGGGATTGTCGTAGTTGAGATCCGGCTGGTGCGAGAAGAAGCGGTGCCAGTAGTAGGCCTTCGCCTCGGCGTCCCAGGTCCAGTTCGACTGCTCCGTGTCGACAAAGATGATCCGCGCGTTCGAGTACTTCCGGTCGGTGTCGCTCCAGACGTAGTAGTCGCGTTCGGGAGAGCCGTGCGGCGCCCGGCGCGCGCGCTGGAACCACGCGTGCTGGTCGGAGGTGTGGTTGAGCGCGAGCTCGATGATCACCTGCATGCCTCGAGAATGCGCCGCGCTGAGGACGGCCTGGAAGTCCTCCAGCGTGCCGTAGTCCGGGTGGACGCTCCGGTAGTCCGCGACGTCGTACCCATCGTCTCTGAGCGGCGAGGCAAAGAACGGGAGGAGCCACAGGCACGTGACGCCGAGGTCGGCGACGTAGTCCATTCGCTGCAAGAGGCCGCGAAAATCGCCGACCCCGTCGCCGTCGCTGTCGCAGAAGGACTTGACGTGCAGCTGGTAGATGACGGCGTCCTTGTACCAAAGAGGATCGCCGGCGCTGCCCCGGAGTTTCATAGCGACGGGACGTCTCCCGCGGTGACCGGCGCACGCCCGACTCGAATCACGGGCCTATTGTAGTCACGTCTCGGTTTCTGCCGCGCCTGTCGCTGGCTCGATGATCACTGTCTGCCCACTTCGTCCCGCTCTCCCGGCGACCTTCTTCCCGGTCCCGTCACTTGCGCTTCGTCATCGCCGGAGCATGCAGATGTGCGATAGAGTTCCCGCACATATGCCAATCGCCACTCAACTGACTCTTCCGCTCGACAACGAGATCGGCACGCTCGCGCGGCTCTGCCGCGATCTTGCGCATCGAGGTGTGAACCTCCTGGCGATCGCGGCCTCCGAGACCAGCCATGAGGGGGGAGGCATACGACTCCTCGTCATGAATCGCGATCTGGCGGTGCGCGCGCTTTCGAAGGCGGGCTATCTCTTCTCGGAGGAACGGGTCCTGTTTCTCGAGCTGACCAACCGGCCCGGCGCACTGGCGAAAGCCGTCGAGAAGCTCGCCAAGGCGCAGGTGAACATCCGCTATGCCTACGCGACGGCGTCTCCACGGGCAAAGAAGACCGCTGCAGTGGTTGCGGTAGGCGAAGGGGATCTTGCGCGGGCCGCAAAGCTTCTTCGGTTGAACGAACCCTGATCACCGTGGGGACCGGTCGATCCCCAGAACATCTCTGCAACAGAACCTTAGTCAATCCAGCAGATTTTCCACTTGCGACGACATCTTCAGCAGATTATCTTCTGGAGCGAGGGCCGAATGCCGAAACGAGGAAACCCGCCGCTCGAAGGCGAACTGCTGCAGGGGACGCTCGACCTCCTGGTTCTCAAGACTGTCGCCGTCGCGCCCGCGCACGGACACACCATCGCGCATGTGATCGAGCGACAGTCGGAAGAGGTGTTGCAGGTGGAGCACGGGTCGCTCTATCCGGCGCTCCACCGCCTCGAGGATCGCGGCTGGATTGCCTCGTTCTGGGGCACGTCCGAGAACAACAGACGCGCACGCTATTACCGCATCACCCCAACGGGCCGCCGGCAGCTGGCGCGTCAGACGGATCGCTGGGACGCCATCGTCAGGGCGATCAATCGCATCGTCAAGCCGCCATTGACGGAGGAGTCCTCATGAGCTGGCGTCGGTTTCTGCTGCGCGGCCGCTGGGACGCCGAACGCGCGCGCGAGCTCGCCTCGTACATCGAACTTGAAACGGCCGACAATATCGCGCGTGGCATGACACCCGAGGCGGCCCGCGCGGCCGCTCACCGCAAGCTCGGGAACGCGACGCTCGTTCGTGAAGAGATCTACCACATGAACACGATCGCTGTTCTCGACACGCTCTGGAAAGACCTGCGCTACGCGGCCCGGCTGCTCAGACTGAACCCGGGTTACACGCTCGTCGCCGTCTTGTCGCTGACGCTCGGCATCGGTGCGAACACGGCGATCTTCCAATTGCTCGACGCCGTGCGTCTCCGAACCCTCCCCGTGAGCCATCCTGAGGAACTCGTCGAGGTGCGCATCGCCCCGAATCAGGCGGGACGAACGGGGCAGTTCTCGGGACGCAGGCCGATGCTGACGTCGCCGCTCTGGGAGCAGATCGAGCAGCGCCAGCAGGCCCTATCCGAGGTCTTCGCCTGGGGCGCGACGATATTCGACCTGTCCTCGGGCGGGGAGTCGCGCACCGCCGAAGGGCTGTGGGTGAGCGGCGGCTACTTCGACGCTCTCGACGTGACGCCCCTCGCCGGTCGTCTCATCGGCCACGCGGATGATGTTCGGGGCTGCCCGGCGCCGCCGGCGGTCATCAGCGCCGCCTTCTGGCAGCGCGAGTACGGCGGGGCCGCGGGTGCGATCGGGCGAACGATCAGGCTTGACGGCATTCTCTTTGAGATCGCGGGCGTGACGCCGCCCGGCTTTTTCGGCGTCGAGGTCGGACGAAGCTTTGACGTCGCCCTGCCGCTCTGTGCGCGCCCGTTGCTGCGGTCGGGCGCAGGGGACGCCGAACCGCGTCAATTGTGGTGGCTTGCCGCGTTCGGCCGCCTGAAGCCGGGCTGGACGCTCGAGCGCACCACCGCGTCACTACAGTCTCTCTCGCCCGGCATCTTCGAGGAAACCGTCTCGCCGGAGTACTCCGTCAAGGATGCCGCAGGCTACAAAGCGTTCCGTCTCCAGGCACTCGAGGCGGGCACCGGCGTCTCGACGCTGCGGCGTGAGTACGGCGAGGCGCTGACGCTCCTGCTGTCGATTGCCGGTCTCGTCCTCCTGATCGCGTGCGCGAATCTCGCAAACCTGACGCTCGCCCGCGCGAGCGCGCGCGAGCGGGAGATCGCGATCAGGCTGGCGATCGGCGCGTCGCGGGGACGCATCGTCCGGCAGCTGCTCTCCGAAAGCGCTCTCGTTGCGGCACTCGGGGCCATCACGGGCGTCTGGGTCGCGCGGGAGCTGAGCCAGCTCCTGATGGCCTTCCTGACGTCCGATGGAACACGCTGGTCGCTCGACCTCCGGCTGGACTGGCGGATCCTCACGTTCTCGATGACGCTGGGCGCCGTGACATGCGCTCTGTTCGGGCTCGTGCCGGCGCTGAGGGCGACACGCACGTCTCCGCAAGCGGCCATGAAGTCGGGCGGCCGCGGGTTAACGGCGAGCCGCGAGCGATTCGGCCTGCGGCGCGTGCTCGTTGCGGTGCAGATCGCCGTGTCGATCGTCCTGCTCGTCGGCGCGCTGCTGTTCGCCGGCACGTTTCGAAATCTCGCGACGTTGGATCCCGGCTTCGATACCAACGGCGTGCTGGTCGTGGACGTAGACCTGCGGCCGGCGGGGATCGCGCCGGACCGGCAGTCGGCGTTCCAGCGGGAAGTGTTTGCCCGACTTGCAGCGGTCCCTGGCGTCGCGGCGGCAGGGCGTGCCAGCGTCGTTCCAGTCAGCGGCAGCGGCTGGAACGAGAGGCTGGAGATAAACGGGCAGGTGCAGCAGACTTACCCGAACGTCAACCGTGTCAACGCAGGGTATTTCGCAGCGCTCGGCATGCCTGTCCTGGCGGGCCGCAATTTCGGCACGCGCGACACAGTGACGTCGCCTCGCGTGGCTATCGTGAGCGCTGCATTCGCGGCGAGGTATCTGCCCGGCGAAGCGCCTCTTGGCAAGACGTTCACGTTCGTCGGGCCGCCCGGCCAGCCCAACCCGCCGTACGAAATCGTTGGCGTCGTGCCGGACGCGAAGTACACCGATCTCCGGGAGCCGCTTGGCCCCGTCGTGTTCCTGCCCGACACGCAGGAAGAGCGGCCGGCACCGTTTCTGAGCGCCGTCTTGCGCACCGAGCTGGCACCGGACAGCCTTCGCGTGCCGGTGACCCGCGCGGCGACAGAGATCCATCCCGGTCTCCTCCTCACGTTCCGAACGATGGAGAAGGCCGTCGCCGATTCGCTGCTGCGCGAGCGATTGATGGCTAGTCTCTCCGGTGGATTCGCCGCGCTCGCCCTGCTGCTGGCGATGGTGGGACTGTACGGACTGATGTCGTACACGGTCGCAACGCGCCGCAGCGAGATCGGCATCCGTATCGCCCTCGGCGCGAGCCGAGGGCAGATCGTCCGCATGATCGCACGCGAGACATTGGTTCTCGTAGCGATTGGATCGACTATCGGATTGCTCCTGTCCGTGCCCGCGGCCCGCGCCGCGACTTCGCTGCTGTTCGGTCTGACGCCCGGCGATCCGCCGGTCCTTACGGCCGCCATTGGGGTCCTCGGGTTCGTGGCAGGCGCCTCCGCCATCGTGCCGGCGTACCGAGCGGCGCGGCTGAGCCCGACGATCGCCTTGCGCGAGGATTGATCGCATCGACGGCACAGCGTGTCTCTGAGATCGCCGGCGCCGCCCCCGCTATGGGCAGGCGGAAGCGGGCGCTTCTCCTGAGGCCGCCGTTGCTGCGGCGGCACGAGACGTGCTGGTCCCGCTCCTCGCTCAATTGCCTCTCGAGCTCCACACGCAGGATTGCATCGACGCAGGCATAGCAAGCGTCGAAGCCGCCTATACCGCGGCGCTCGCCGCAATCCCCGATGATCAGGCCAAGGCGCAGGGTATCGCGGTAGGACAGGCCGCCGCTGCCGCTATCCTCGAACTGAGGGCCGAAGACGGCGCGGTTGGGCCATTTCTGAATTTCGCGTGCCCGGAGAATACCAGTCCCGGGGAGTACCAATGCACGCCGGGGACGCCGTTCATCGCCTTCGAGGTGTGGGAAGACGTCATCCCCTTCGTCCTGAAGGACAGCTCACAGTTCCGCCCGGGGCCGCCCTATGCGGTGGACAAGAAGAAGTACACGGCTGACTTCAACGAAGTGAAATCTCTCGGCGGCGATGGTGTCATCACTCCCAGCGCACGCAGCGCCGACGAAACCCAAATCGCTCTCTTCTGGTGGGAAAGCTCCCCGCTGAAATGGAACCGGATTGCGAGAACCGTTTCCGCCAATCAGGGGCTGACAATGTGGGAGAACGCCCGGTTATTCGGGTTGCTCAACCTGGCGCTTGCGGACGGCTACATCGCCATGGTGGACTCCAAAAACCATTACGACTACTGGCGACCGATCACCGCTATCCAGACGGCGGACACTGACGGCAATCCAGACACGACCGGTGTCCCGACGTGGACACCGTTGCGCCCGACCCCGCCGAACCAGGACTACGCCTCGGGTCACTCGATCGAGGGGGGCGCGGGTGCCGAAGTGTTGAAGCAGTTCTTCGGCACCGACGAGATCAGGTTCCAGGACTGTGGCGCGGTGCTGCCCGCCGGCAGCACCTGCAGCGATGCGACGCCGATCACGCGCTCGTACACGAGCTTTTCCCAGGCAGCGGCCGAGAACGCATACTCGCGCATCCTGATCGGGTTTCACTTCCGCAAATCGGTCGAAGAAGGGACCGAATACGGTAGAAAGATCGGCCAGCGCGCCGCCAATCTCTACCTGCGTCCTGTGCACTGACCGAACCTCGTCGGGGGCGCACGAAGGGCATCAGAACACCGTCGTCGCCTTGACGAACAACGTGTGCCCCTGGTCAGACCGCTGACCGAATTCGGCGGTTCCGCGCTGGTAGACGATCTGCAGCGTGCCGAACGGGGGGAGATACCGGTACACGAAGGTCGCCTGCACGTTCCGCCGATCGATGGCAGAGTTCGACTGGTAGAACACGCGAACAAAAAGATCCGGCGTGAAGAACTGGCTCCCGCGGACGACGTGGATCAACGTGCTGCGTCCGTCGGGATCGGGTGTGAAGCGCACCCGTTGGAGCTCGTATTCGAGGGACGTCGCGTCGCCGAGTTTGCGGCGGGCTGACGCTCGCCACAGCGTGTAATCGGCGTCGAAGTTCCGACCGAACTCGTACCCGGCGCTGACGGACTGATATTCGCGGGTGTTGTACCCGAGCGTCAGCGCAACCTGCCTGTTGCGGAACTCCTTCTCGAAGAGCTTGTATTCCTCGGTGTAGTCCAGCTCGGCAGAGACCCGGTTGCGCAGGTCCACCGTGAGACCTTCGTCAATCTGCCAGCTTCGCAGAGTGCCCGTTTTCTGGGACCAGTAGGCATTGTAGTTCGAGTCGTAGCGAATCCGCTCGATGGCCGAGCTGCGGAACCACAGCGTCTTGTTCACCGCCGAGTCGAGTTCCCGGCGGTCGTCGTCGCGGACCTGCCCGATCGCGTTGATGTTGTCGGCAACGCGGTCACCCAGGTGCGTATACCGGACGTGGAAGTGCCCCGTCGGCGAATCGTAGCTGGGCCGCACGAACCAGGCGATCGCGCCGTGGCTGTACTGGCCGTAGCTGGCGAGCCACTGGCCAGTGAAATTGAACGTGGGGCCGAACAGCAGATTGGTGTCGATCCCGATCGAGCCTTCGTTCAGGTTCGCGAGACGCCGGTTGGCCCCCATGACCGCCACCGCCGATCGGCCGAACACCGCGCGCTGCGCGCGTCCGACCGTGTAGTTGGCGCGCTGGTCTTGGTCCAGGGCCACCGGTTCCGACTGCACGGAAAGCGCCGCCAGCGTCCACGGCCCTTGCTTTCCCAGCAGCTTCGCTCCTCCGGCGATATCGGAGATGCGGCGCGAATAGAAGCTGCGGATGCGCTGCCCGAACAATTCGTTGCCTTCGAGGAAGAACTGGCGCTTCTCGCGCAACTGCACTTCGAAACGGGTGAGATTGATCGTTTCCTGATCGGCCTCGACGGTCGCGAAGTCGGGGAACACCGTCCCGTACAGCGACAGTTGAGGCGTGAGCGCGTATCGCGCGTCAATCCCGAGATCCCAGTCGGCGGGCTCGGATTCCTGCACGCGCGACAGCGCGTACGGGATCACCTGCTGGCGCCGTTCGGGCGCGGTCAGCGTCAGGCCGCTCAGGCGGCCAAACTGCGAGACGCGATACGGGTGTTCGAGCGGGCCGGCCCAGTGGCTCAGTTCCAGCGTCCGCCGCCGGCTGCGCGCGAAGTTGATCCCCCACGTGCGATTCTCACCGGCGGCGTACTTCATCGAGGCGAGCGGCAGACTCATTTCCGCCGTCCACCCGTCCGGCGTCCGCCGCGCGGCGGCACGCCAGGGCGCGTCCCAGTTGAAGTCCGTCGTGCGGCCATCGTCGGCAATGCGTGCGTCGGCCTGCGTGCCGAGCACGTTGACCGCGAAGAAGTACGCCGTCTGGCGATCGCCGAACGTGTCGATCAGCACGCCAACCGCGTCATCCCGGTCAAGCTCGGCGTCCCGCTGCGTCAGTTGTGCCGTGAGCGGCTCCGGGTCCCAGGCACGGAACGCCACGTAGACGTGCTGCTTGTCGTAGAGGACCAGTGCCTCGGTTCGAAACGGGGATTCCTCCCCCCGCCGCGGCTCGAACTGCACGAACCGGGTGGCAACCGGCGCACCATTCCATTCGCCATCGGCGAGCACGCCATCGATCACGGGCGGTGTCTCCGTGCGGACGCCCTGCAGCGTGAACTGCGCCGAGGCCACCACGGGCCATCCAGCGAGCGCAATCGCGACGACGAGAGTTCGCACGCCGTTCCGGCGGCACGACCCCGGCATCAAGCGCTCACTCATGTCGGATCCGTTGGGGATCCTTGGTTGCCGTCACGTCCCCGCGGAGATCCGTCACCGGCCCGCCCCGCGAGGCGACCGAAAACACCGCCGCCATCGCAAACCCGACGAGGGCCGTGATCTGAAACATGCGTGCGTATCCCACGGTCGTCACGAGGAAGCCTGCGGTGATTGGACCGAGCGCGTCGCCGACGTCGTAAATCGTGCCGAACACGCCGTGAGCGGCCCCGTAGCGGGCACGGCGACTGACATCCGTGATGTACGCGCTCGTCGCGGCGGTCGTCGTGGCTACGCCGGCGGCGTACGCGACCACCGCAGCAGCGAGCGCCCACGGGTCCGCGGCGCCGGATATCGCCAGCACCGCTGTGCTGCACGCCGTCAAGCCTGCGGCAATCACCCACCTACGACCAGCGCGATCGGACGCGAATCCGATCAGCGGCCGGATCGCGAGCGTCGTCAGCGTCTGCATGCCGAAGAGCCATCCAAGCTGCCGGGTGGTGAGCCCGACGACGTCACGGCCGTACAGCGGGAGAAAGGCGTTGAGCGTACCGTTCAGGACGAACTGGGCCGCCTGCGCGCCACTCGTCACCAGGACCAGCCGATGACGAGCCACTTCTCCGATGCCCGCCTTGAAATCCTGCCAGCGGGCGCCGCGCGGAGGCGGAGTGGACCCGCTTCGCCAGCCGGCCACGATCAACGGAGCCGCGATCCCGAGGAGACCGGCCGCGAGAAACGCGAGATCGAACCGCCCGGCTGCAATCAGATACCCCGCCAGGACCGGTCCAAGCGCCTGACCGGCGCCTTGAGCGGTGGAGTACGTGCTCAGCCACGTTGCACGCTTCGAGGGTGGCGCGATATCCGAGAGGCTGGCGGTCGCGACCGGCCCGAAGATGGCCGTCGCGCTGCCGTGGATGAACCGGAGTATGACCAGCGCCACGAGCGTCGAGACGCCAAGATAGGTGAACGGCAAAGTCGCGAAGACGAGCGCGCCGGACACCAGCAACGGTCGTCGCCCCAGGATGTCGGACCACCCACCGGCGGGGAGCTTGAGAAAAACCCCCGTCAACGTCGACGCGCCCATCACGAACCCGATGGCCAAAGGACCCGCCCCGAGGTCGCTTGCGAAGAGCGGCAGCAGCGGCGTCCGGCAGATGGCATAGCTGCAATACGCCACGAACCCGGCCGCACACAAGCGCACGAGCCCGCTCCGCGCGAGCTCCGCCCGGTGCTGCCGTTCCAGGAACGCACCATCGTTCCAGGCGACGTCCCGACGCTGCGATACCG
>DATHTE010000059.1:0-42862 GCA_035463475.1 Vicinamibacterales bacterium | reverse complement strand
AGTTCGAGCGCCTGATGGCGGAACTGCGGATCATCGCGCCGGCGATCGGCCGCGGCATTTGCGTGGAACCGGTGGTGAGGAGGGGGTGGGCGGCGACATAAGGGCAATGCCGAATGCCGAAGGCCGAATGCCGAAAGCGTCAATGCCGAACGCGCGCTGAAGGCCGAACGCGTCAAGGCCACGGACGTTGAAGGCCGAACGCGTCAAGGCCGAGGGCGTTGAAGGCCGAACGCGTCAAGGCCAAGGACGTTGAAGGCCGAACGCGTCAAGGCCGAGGGCGTTGAAGGCCGAAGGCGCTGAAAGCCGCACGCCCTGAATGCTGGAGGCGTCGCGGCCGAACGCACCACGGCTGACTGGATCAATCTGCCAACCCGTTAAGCGTTCTGGCCGGCACGGTGGCCGGCGTTCTTGCGGATGGCAGTCAGGATGGCGATGAGTTCACCCGCTTCGCGCAGGCGGGGCTCGATTCGTTCTGCGGGAACGGCAACGGAGGCCTGGATCACACGAAGCCAGTAATGGGTCTCTCGCGCCTCCTTGAGGGCGGTTGAAATCTTCGCCACGAAATCCGCGTGACTGTGTGCAGCTTCTGCTTCCTCGAGAATGGCCCCGGGCGCAGTCCCGGCGTCCAGCAGCTGGCCGGCCACCCGGTGCGGCACCGTGGTTTTGTCGGTTGAGTACGCGTAGAACTTTCCGATAGCGCAAGCGAACTCGAACGTGCGCTGACGGATCTCGAACGGCGGCATCTCAGATCGCCCCTCTCGCCATGCCTGACCTCACTGCACGTTGTCTGCCAGCTGCGTCACGCCTCCTTCCAGGTCCGCGCAAGGGCGTCGACTTGACGCTTTCGGCCTTCCCCCTTTCGGCCTTGACGCCTTCGGCCTTCCGCCATTCGGCCTTGACGCCTTCGGCCTTTGGCATTCGGCCTTCGGCATTGCAGTGAAAGACCTTCCCCTCGCCCCACCCGCTGACCCCGTCTTCTCCCGCGTGGCGATCATCGGCCTGGGCCTGATCGGCGGTTCCCTGGCCATGGCCGTGCGCCGCACGTGGCCCGCGTCGCTCGTCATTGGCGTCGACAGGAAGCCCATCGTCGAGCGCGCGATGGTCGGGCACGCGATAGATGTCGGCGCTGACGATCTCGGGATGGCGAGCGAGGCCGACCTCGTCGTGCTCGCCGCCCCGGTGCGTGAGAACGAACGCATCCTGCGCACCGAGCTGGCGGACTACGTTCCGCGCGCCGCGATCGTCACCGATGTCGGCGGCGTGAAGCGGAGCACCCATGCCGCCGCGGCCGACCTGCCCTCCCGCCTCACGTTCGTCGGCGGGCACCCGCTCGCCGGCGCCGCGCGGGGCGGGATCGAGCACGCGACCGCGGAGCTGTTCGTTCGAAGACCGTGGATCCTCTGCCCGCCTGGCGACGGCAATCTGCACCGGGTCGACGAGTTCGTGCGCGGCCTCGGCGCGGCGCCGCGCGTCATGGATCCGGACGAGCACGATCGGCTGGTGGCGTTTCTCAGCCATCTGCCGCAGCTCACGGCGAGCGCCCTGATGGCGGTGGTGGGGGAGGCACTGGGAGAAGGGGGCCTGGCGCTCGCCGGGCGCGGTCTGGAGGACACCACGCGGCTGGCGACGAGCCCTGCCGATATCTGGAAGGATGTCTGTGCGTCGAACGCGGACCGCATCGGCGCCGCGCTCGACGCGCTCATCGAGGCGCTTCAGGAACTCCGGCACGGTCTCAGCCGCGGCGAAGCGCTCGACCGGATCTTCACCTCAGCGCAACAGTGGAAGGACCGCACCCAGCACTGAAGCTGGCCGCCGCTTTGGGGCATTTCCTATTTCGGCATTGACGCCTTCGGCATTCGGCATTGCAGTAATCTTCCTGTCTTCTTTGTCCAGTGGCCGCTCCTGCGCCTTCCACTCGATGCCCCGCGTGTACTTCATCAGCCACGCCACCTCCTCCGCGTCGCGGATCCGGAGGTGGTGCGGCTCGCGGAAGCCGTGCGGCTCGCGAGGGAACCGCAGGAACCGGACGGGCACGCCGCGGTCCTTCAGCCCCTGGTAGAAGATCATGCTCTGCCCGATGGTGTCCGTCGTGTCCTGCTCGCCGTGGAAAAGAATCGTGGGCGTCGTGACGCGCGCGATGTGCGTGTAAGACGACTGGCGCCGGTAGGCCTCGGGGTTTTCCCAGGGGGTGCCGCCGATGTACCAGAGCCGCACATCGTGATTGAAGCCCATCGCGTACTCGGACGCCCAGTCGCTCACCATCGCCCCGAGCGACGCCGCCTTGAACCGCCCGGTCTGAGTAATCGTCCATCCACCGAGGATGCCGCCGTAGCTCCACCCGCGGATGGCGAGGCGGTCCGGATCGGCGATGCCCTGCGCGATCAGGTGATCGACGCCGGTCATGACGTCCTGGTAGTCCCCGCCCCCGATGTCTTTGATGTTGCCGCGGAGCAATGCGTCGCCGTACGAGCTGCTCCCGCGTACGTTTGGCTCCAGCACCGCCCAGCCGAGGCTCGTATAGAGGTGGTTGAGCGCGCGGAACGACGTGGTCCACACGCCCGCGGGGCCGCCGTGGACGGACACGAGAAGCGGCAGTTTCTGCCCGGGCTTATGGTCGGCCGGGAGCCAGAGCAGCCCTTCGATCTCCAGCCCGTCGCGGCTCTTCCACGTCGTTGCCCTGAACTGTGAGAACTGCAGCGAGGCCGCCTGCGGGTTCGCGGTGGTGACCCGTCGCGTCGCGCCCGAGGCGAGATCCATCACCTGAACATCACCCGGCGCGTCCGGCGAAGAGGAAACGCCGGCGGCCGTCAGCGCGTCGGCGGAAAGCGATTCCATGCTGGCGATCCAGTCGCCGGTCGCGATCGTCCGCAGCTGTCCCCCTTCGATCGTGAGCTGGTAGGCGCCGCCGCGGCCGTTCCGCGTGCCGCTGAACCGGAACGAGCGGCCGTCCGGCGTCCACTCGTACTGCCCGATCGTGCCGCTGTACTGGTCCGAGACCCTCCGCGCGCCGCTGCCGTCAGGTTTGATGATCCAGATCTTCTCCTGCGCGAGGTCCCAGGTCCGGTCCGTCTCCGCCTGGTAGGCGATCCACTGGCCGTCGGGAGACCAGCGCGGGTCGGACTCGGGCGCCTCGTTCTTCGTCAGCAGGCGCAGCTCGCCCGACGTCGCGTCCACGACGCCGAGCTCGGCGCGAAACTGGCCGTTGCGGGCGTTGTCGGGTCGATGGATGACCGCGAGCTGGCGGCCGTCGGGCGATGGATCCCAGCCGCCGAGCAGGAGCGGGCCTTTGGTGATCTTCCGCTCGCGGCGATCCGCCTCCGCCACGCCGATCACCCACAGGCTCGTGTGGTGCCCCCTCGACTGGCCGTTCGGCCCTTCATCGACGTACACGACATCGTCGCCTGCTTTCTCCGCGGCCTTCTGCTCGTCGGACTTCGCGTCCTCGGACACGAAGAACACCTGCGTGCTGTCCTTCGACCATTTGAAGGTCCTGATGGAACCTTTGTGGTCCGTCAGCTTGAACGCCTCGCCGCCGTCCGCCCTGATCAGCCAGATCTGCGCTCCCGCGTCGCGGTCCCCTTCCTTCTGATCGCGGGTGGAAAGGAACGCGACCCAACCGCCGTCCGGGGACCACTGCGGCGCGCGATCCTTGTCGCTCGACAGGAACTGCCGCGCGCTGGCGCCGTCCGCGCCGGCGATCCAGATGGTCGAGACGCGCTTGTTGTCTTTCCAGTTCTTCAACTCGGCGCGCGTGAAGAGCACCTTCGTCCCGTCGGGCGAGATTTTCGGCGCGGAGACCTGCACGAGGTCGAGCAGGTCGTCGAGCGTCGGCGCGCGGCGATACTGCGCGCCCGCGGGCAACGCGGTGACCGTGAACAGCAGCAGCGCGACCGACGCGCGGCGGATTCGAATGGACACGGGGTCCTCCGGGGTGAGTTCTCGAATGGTAGCATGGGAGTCGTTGGCTGCACCGCTCTGGATCCCGTCGCCCGAGCGCGTCCGCCGGGCGCGCCTCACGGCGTTCATCGATCACGTCGCGCGCGCGACGGGACGCCGCCTCGACGAGTACCGGGCCCTGCACCGGTTCTCCGTCGAGCATCGCGAGGCGTTCTGGTCCGCGGTCTGGGATTTCTGCGGCGTCATCGCGGAGGAGCGTGGGGCGCGGGTCGCCCACGACATCGACGCGATGCCGGGCGCCCGCTACTTTCCGGACGCCCGGCTGAACTTCGCGCGCAACCTGCTGCGCCGCCGCGACGACGGCGAGGCGATCGTGTTCCAGGCGGAGCACGGCCCGCGCCGCACCCTGACGCACCGCGACCTCTACGACGGCGTCGCGGCCGTCGCCGCCACGCTCCGCGCGCACGGCATTCGCCCGGGAGATCGCGTCGGCGGCTACATGCCGAACGTGCCGGAGACGATGATCGCCGCGCTCGGAGCGGCGTCGGTCGGGGCCATCTGGTCGTCCTGCTCGCCCGACTTCGGCGTGCAGGGGGTGCTCGACCGCTTCGGCCAGATCGAGCCGCGGATCGTGTTCAGCGCCGACGGGTACGTCTACGGCGGGAAGGCCTTCGACTCGCTGGAGAAGGTGCGCGAGATCGTCGATCGGCTTCCGAGCGTGGAGCGCGTCATCGTGCTGCCGTATACGCGCGAGCAGCCGGACATCTCGCCGATCCGCCGCGCGGCGCTCTGGCCCGACGCGGTGGCGACCGGCTCCGACTGCGAGATCGACTTCGCGTCGCTGCCGTTCAACCACCCGCTCTACATCCTGTATTCCAGCGGCACCACCGGCGCCCCCAAGTGCATCGTCCACGGGGCCGGCGGGACGCTCCTCCAGCACCTGAAGGAACACCAGCTTCACTGCGACATCCATCCGGGCGACCGAGTCTTCTACTTCACCACGTGCGGCTGGATGATGTGGAACTGGCTGCTGACGGCGCTGGCGTCAGGGGCCACGCTGCTGCTCTACGACGGATCGCCCTTCCATCCGGGCGGGCACGTCTTGTTCGACTTCGCCGACGCGACCGGCATGACGCTGTTCGGCACGTCGGCGAAGTTCATCGACGCCGTAAACAAGGCGGGGCTCGAGCCGGCCCGCACGCACTCGCTTGCAGCACTGCGCACGATGACGTCCACCGGTTCACCGCTTGCTCCGGAGAGCTTCGACTTCGTGTACCGGGCCATCAAGCGGGACCTCCATCTCGCGTCCATTTCCGGAGGGACGGACATCATCAGCTGTTTCGTGGGGGGCAACCCGCGCGGGGCGGTGTGGCACGGCGAGATCCAGGCGCGCGCGCTCGGCATGGACGTGGACGTCTTCGGCGAGCAGGGCCGGCCCGTCGCCGGCGAAAAAGGGGAGCTGGTCTGCAAACGCTCGTTTCCCTCCATGCCGGTCGAATTCTGGAACGACGCCGAGGGCGCGAAATACCGCGCGGCCTACTTCGAGAAATATCCGGGCGTGTGGGCGCACGGCGACTACGCCGAGATCACGCCGCACGACGGCGTGATCATCTACGGCCGCTCCGATGCCGTGCTGAACCCGGGCGGCGTGCGAATCGGCACCGCGGAGATCTACCGCCAGGTCGAGCAGCTCCCGGAGATCCTCGAGAGCCTCGTGATCGGTCAACGCTGGAACGGCGACGAGCGGATCGTGCTGTTCGTGAGGCTTCGCGAGGGTGCGCGGCTGGATGCGGAGCTGAAGCAGCGCATCCGCGAGCACATCCGCCGCAACACGACGCCGCGGCACGTGCCGGCGAAGATCGTCCAGGTGCCCGACATCCCGCGCACGAAGAGCGGCAAGATCACGGAGCTCGCGGTCCGCGAGGTCGTGCACGGCCGCGAGGTCAAGAACCGCGAGGCGCTGGCCAACCCGGACGCGCTCGATCTCTATCGCAACCTGCCGGAACTGGAGACCTGATGGGCACGGAGTCCTACATTCTCAGCGCGTGCCGCACGCCGATCGGGGCGTTCGGGGGCGCGCTGAAAGATCTGTCGGCCCCCGACCTCGGCGCGATCGTCGTGCGCGAGGCGATCGCGCGCGCCGGCGTGCAGCCGGCGGACATCGGCGACGTGATCCTCGGATGCGTGCTGCAGGCGGGCGCCGGGATGAACGTCGCCAGACAGGCGGCGCTGAAGGCTGGTTTGCCAGTCGAGGTCCCCGGGGAAACCGTGAACCGCGTGTGCGGCTCGGGGCTTTCGGCGGTCGTGCACGCCGTCGAGGCGCTCCGTTGCGGCTACGTGGACCTGATCGTCGCCGGCGGCACGGAGTCGATGAGCAACGCCCCGTACCTTCTCAAGGGAGCGCGTTGGGGATACCGGATGGGCCACGCCGAGATCGTGGACACGATGGTCGCCGAAGGGCTCACGTGCGCGATCAAGGGCTGTCACATGGGCGTCACCGCAGAAGAGATCGCCACGCGGTATCAGGTCAGCCGCGAAGACCAGGACGCGTTCGCGGCCGAGAGCCAGCGGCGCGCCGCCGCGGCAATCGCCGAGGGACGCTTCGCGAAGGAAATCGTCGCCGTGGAAGTGCCGCAGAAGAAAGGCGGTCCGGTGCGCATCGAACGCGACGAGCACCCGCGCCCTGACACGACAGAGCAGAAACTCGCCGGACTGAAGGCCGCCTTCGCCCGGGAGGGAAGCGTGACGGCGGGAAACGCGTCGGGCATCAACGACGGCGCGTCGGCGCTGGTGGTGGCCTCGGAGGAAGGGCTCGCCAGGGCGCGGGCCAAGCCGCTCGCGCGCGTGCTCAGCTACTGCACGACGGGGGTCGATCCAGCGATCATGGGCATGGGCCCCGTCGAGGCGATCCGCAAGGCGCTCACGCGCGCAAAGCTCCAGGCCCGCGACCTCGACCTGATTGAGCTCAACGAAGCCTTCGCCGCACAGTCGCTCGCCGTGATCCGCGAACTGGGCCTCGATCCGGGCCGGGTCAACGTCCACGGCGGCGCGGTGGCGCTCGGACACCCGATTGGCGCGAGCGGCGCCCGCATCCTGACCACGCTCGTTCACGCGTTGCACGCCCGCGGCGCGAGATACGGAGCGGCCTCGCTTTGCGTGGGGGGCGGCATGGGCACCGCCATCATCGTGGAGCGAGTGTGAGCGACGAGCTTCGGATCGCGGCATCGGCCTGGGACGCCATCCTGGCGCACGCTGATTCGGCCTGGCCCGACGAGTGCTGCGGGCTTCTCCTCGGCCAGGGAATGACGATTGAGGGGGTCCGGCCCGCCCGGAACATCGCCCGCGAGCCCCGTCGGCGCTTTTTGATCGATCCGGCGGACCACTTCTCGGCGCTTCGAGACGCACGTGTCCGGGGACGGACGGTCCTGGGGGCTTATCACTCTCATCCGCACGGGGAGCCGCGCCCTTCCGAGACCGACATCGCCGAGGCGGTCGAAGACGGACAGTTCATCCACGTCATCGCCATCCCTGCGCGCGAGGATCGCCCTGCTGCTATCGCTGCTTACTGCCTGACACCGCGGAACTTCGTTCCCCTGCGCCTCGTCAGAGTTCCGTGAGGGCCCATGTCCATCCGTGCGGCGGCCGCCGCTGTCTGCGTGTGCCTGCTCGCGTCGCCCGCCCGCGGGCAGACCCCGCAGGTGCCGCCGGGGCGGTTCACCGAGCTTGTCACCAACGGCGTCTCTGTCTTCTCTCCCACCGAAGTCCGCTGGACGCTGCGCCTCGAGGCCGGCGCGCCACTCCCCGAGACGCCTGAGAACCTCGCGAAACAGCTCCAGCAGCGCTACGAGCGCGAGGGATACGCGAAGGCCCGCGTCAGCGCCACGTATGACGAGGCGTCGGGCCGACTGAGGCTCGACGCGGACGAGGGGCGGATCGACGCGATCGCGTTCGAGGGGGTCGATCAGGCGCTCGCCGCGGAGTTGCGCGATGCGTTCGGCGTCGGGTCGGGCGACCCGTACAACACGCGGCAGATCTCGCGCGCGCTTCGCGACCTTCTGCGGCCGGCCCGCGGCGCGCTGCGCCTGCTGTACGACATGCGTCCGGAGCCGGGGACCGTGTTCCACGACTCGTCGGAGCTGCGCTCGCGTGGACCCGGGCGTCCCTTCGATCTGGTCGATCGCGACGGGCGGCGCACGCTCGTCGTGCACGTGCGCCGCGCACGCGGCGACTTCGACGCGACGCTCGGAACCGACTCTCGAGAGGATTGGTACAGCCCGGTCGATGGACTGAACCTCGCGCTGGGCTTCGGCGGAGCGATCTTCGACCAGCGCCGGTTCAATCACACCTACCTGCAGGGATACGTCAGCTACAAGTTCGCGCGCGACCGCGCCGGGTACAGTTTCGATGTCGAGCGCGCGGTGCTCGGGGGCCCGGACGCTCCGCGCCTCCTGTTGAGCGCCGGCCTGCACGACACGACTAGCTCCGACGATTTCTGGCGCCTGTCGGTGACGGAGCAGAGCCTCGTATCGCTGGCCTTCAAGAACAGCTTCCGCGACTACTACGAGGAACGCGGGTACCAGCTGGGGGCGGCGTTCCAGCCGAACGCCTGGCATGAGCTGCGCGCGTCGTGGCGCGCCGATCGCCACGAGGGGCTCGCAAACGAGTCTGACTACTCCCTGTTCCGCGATGACGAGATCTTCCGGCCGAATGCCGGCGCGGCCGACGGCAGGCTCCGCGCCCTGGTGTTCGGCTACACGGTGGACACGCGCGGGGTCGACGAGGAGAGCGGCCGCGCCACGCTTCGCCGCCATGCCGGTCCCAGCCTGTTCGGCAGTTTTGGCGGCACCGACCCGGGCGCGCGCGTGGAGTGGTCGAGCGAGATCGCGCGACCGGCGTTCGGCGGAGACTTCGACTTCACGCGGCACATCGCGAATGCGCGCGCCTACGTTTCGCTCACGCCGGCGCAGCGCCTTCACGGCCGCCTGTTGCTCGGCACGTCGAGTGGAACGCTCCCGCCGCAGCGGCTCTTCGCCCTCGGCGGCATTGGCACGGTGCACGGGTACTCTTTCAAGGAAGCGGCGGGCGAGCGCCTGGTCCTCGTCAATCTGGAGTATCAGCTCGGCGGCGATCGGGGCCCGCGCGCGATCGCGTTCTTCGACGCCGGCCGCGTGTATCGCCCGGTCAACTCCTCCGGTGATTGGCTCACGGGAGTCGGTGTGGGGCTCGCGATCGGCGATCTCAGGCTGGATCTCGGCTGGCGCGCGGAGGACATCCCGAAATCCTTCCAGGCCATCGTGCGGTTCGGGCCGACCTTCTGAGGCGATGCGCCCCCTGCGCCGGCGGGAGCGTACCGCGCTCGTCATCGTCGTGGTCCTCGCCGCCGTCGCCCATCCCTTTGCGTTCGGCGGGCGAGTGGCGCGCATCCGCGCGGTCTCGGCCACCGTCCGCGCGGCGATCGAGCTGCGCGACGCGTTCCCCGAGTCGCTTCGACAGGTCCTCGAGCGGGGGGGCACGCTGCACGTGCGGGTGGAAGGCGCACTCTGGGAAGACCGCGCGCTCTGGGATCGTCCGCTCGAACCTCCCCGTGTCTCCGTGTTCCGCATCGTCCGTGAGCCGAACGGAGCGGCGATTGCGGTCGTGGACAGCGGCGGCGGGACGACAGTCTACAAGCCGTACCCCGATCCCCTCACAATCGACGTGGACCTCGGCGCGGCGGACAAACTGGTGGACGCTGCGAAGTACTACTTCGACGGCGTCGTCAGCATCGGCACCATCACCGACGAGGATGTCGAAGAGGCGAACGAGGCGGTATTCGGACGCGACGACGGACCCGCCGGACTGAAGCGCGTCGGGCGGTTCCTGCTGAACACGGTCCTGCAGGTGAGCGACTACGTGAAGAGTGTCACGACCGACGTGCGCAGCGGCCGTATGACGGGCGCGCAGATCAAGGCGTAAGCCCGATCTCGCTGCCGTCGCGCAAGCCCGGGCGCACGCGGATGATCGTCGAGGCCGTCCCCACGACCTTGCCCCCGCGCTTCAGCTTGAAGACGATGCGATACTCGCCGGCCATGTCATACCGGTGTTCCACGGTGAAGTGGCGACGGATCTCGCTTTTGCCCGGCTCGTAGGGCTCGCAATCGGTTGCCGTTTCGGATTCCGTGCCGTCACCCCAGTCCCACGTGACTGTCGCGCAGTAGAACTGCTCGTAGTCGTCGGAACCGCCCTTCAGGTCCGCCGCGACGATTACGCGTGCCGGAGCGAACGCGACGGCCGGGGTCGCCTTGACCGAAACGGAAGGCTTCTTCTGCTTCGGAGGCTCGGTCTGGGCTGAGGCGGACACGGCGACCGCCAACGCCGCCAACGCGAACGCCGCCACCCTGGGTTGGTACGACATGGACGGTCCCCTCCTCCGGCAGGCTGACTTCGATCTTACCAGATGCCATATAATCGCCGGTTATGCTCAGTGGCATAACCGCAGCCGTGGAGAGCGCCGTTGCATCTCCCCGCGACGTCCCCACGGACGTGCTCGTCGTGCCTGTGTTCGAGCAGGACGACCTGGCCGACGTGCCGGAACTCGAGCATGACAGCGGGGGCGAGGTCGCCCGCGCGCGCGCAGCGCGCGAGTTCACCGGCCGTCTGTACGACGTGTATTACGCGGATCTCAGCGGTTGGAGCGCGCGGCGCGTCGCGCTCGTCGGCGCCGGGACGCGCGACGCGTGGGACACCGAGCGGCTGCGGCGCGCCGCGACGGCCGCGGGCCTCAGCCTCAAGCAGCGGCGCATCGAGCGCGCCGCGTTCCTCGTCCGCGGCGTCGATCCGATCGACGGAGCCCAAGCCGGCATCGAGGGATTGACCCTCGCCGAATTCACCGGCGCGTTCTACAAGACCTCAGACCCGGACGGAGCGCCGCCCAAAGAGCTGCGCATCGTCGCGCCCGGCGCCGACGCGCGCCGCCTGGCCCAAGCGGTCGAGCGCGGGCGCGTCGTCGGGGAAAGCTGCAACATCGCGCGCGCGCTCTGCCAGGAGCCTGGAAACGTCCTGACGCCGCGCGTGTTTGCCGAACGCGCCGTCGAGATCGCATCCGCCGCAGGCCTGCGCGTCGAGGTCTTCGACGAACGCCGGATCACCGAGCTGAAGATGGGGCTGCTCCTCGGCGTCGCCCGCGGCAGCGCCGAGCCGCCGCGGGTCATCGTGCTCCGGCACGAGCCGGCGGGCGTTGCGGAGCGGCCGGTGCTCGGACTCGTCGGCAAGGGGATCACGTTCGACACCGGCGGCATCTCCATCAAGCCCCCCGAGGGCATGGAGCGCATGAAAGACGACATGGCCGGCGGCGCCGCGGTGCTCACGGCGATGCGCGCCATGTCGCTGCTGCGGGCGCCGATGCGCGTCATCGGCGTCATCCCGTCAACAGAGAACATGCCGGGCGGCCGCGCGCTGAAGCCTGGCGACGTGTTGACCGCCGCCAGCGGCAGAACCGTCGAGGTCAACAACACAGACGCGGAGGGGCGGCTCGTGCTCGGCGACGGCCTGTGGCTCGCGCGCGAGCTCGGGGCGACCCACCTGGTGGACGTCGCCACGCTCACCGGCGCGTGCACCGTGGCGCTCGGCCGCGTGAACAGCGGTATTTTCGGCGTCCCCGACGAGTGGCTGCACCACGTCCATCAGACGGCGCTGCACGCCGGCGATCGCTGCTGGCCGATGCCGTTGCAGCCGGAGTACGCAGACCAGCTCCAAAGCGAGATCGCGGACACCCTGAACTCGGGCGGGCGGCCCGGTGGAGCCGTGACCGCGGCGATGTTCCTGAAAGAGTTCACCGGCGAGCTGCCCTGGGTGCATCTGGACATCGCGGGCACGGCCTGGTTCGACGAGGCGAAGCCGTATCAGCCCAAAGGACCGACAGGCACCGCGGTGCGCACGCTGGCGGCGCTCGCCTTCAGTGAGGTTTCTCGGTTGGAGACAGCTCGAGGGTCTGCGCGGTGATCACGAGGGCGTCCGCGCCGCGGCGCTTCTTCATCCACACGAGCAGCGCGCCAAGCGCGAGCCCCGCCACCGCGGCGACCACCAGTACGACCCCCGTCAGCCCGATGGATCCGAGCAGGACGTCCACGACGGTCGTCTCCTTGACGGGTTCCTCGAAGACCCGGACGATGATCGGCTGGGCGGGCTGAAGGGAGATCACCCCCTCATTTTACTGCCGTCAGAGGCCTATCGTCCGCTGGAGTCCGCCACCGCCGTCACGTTCTTGAGCGATCGCTGGTACTGCACGATCGCGTCGAAAAGCGCCTGGGCGATGCGCTGGCGGTAGCTGCCGGTCCTGAGCAGCGCCGCCTCCTGGCGATTGGTGACGAAGGAGATCTCCGCGAGCACGCTCGGCATGCCTGCTCCGATCAAGACCACAAAGGGCGCGCGCTTCACGCCGAGGCTCTTGAGGTCCCCGTTCTGCGGCCGGAGCCTTACGACCATCGCTCTTTGCACCATCTCCGCGAAGTCGCGCGACTCGTCCAGCTTGTCGTTGAGCGCGATCGCCCTGAGGATGTCCGGCAGCGCGTGCAGCGTCCGGCTCGAAGCGGAGTTCTCGCGCGCGGCGACCGCCTCCGCCTCCGGGTTGGACGCGAAGTTCAGGTAATAGGTCTCGACCCCGCGCGCCGAGGGCCTCTCGCTCGCGTTCGCGTGGATGGACAGGAACAGATCGGCGCCCGCGCGGTTGGCGATCGCGGTCCGCTCCTCGAGGGGAACGAATACGTCGGTGCGGCGCGTCATCACGACGTCCATCCCGCGCTCCTTGAGGAGCAGCTTCTCGAGCCGGCGTGCGATGTCGAGGACGAGTTCCGCCTCGGCGACTCGGTGCGCCCGCGCACCGGGGTCGTGTCCGCCGTGGCCGGGATCGATCACCACGCGGGCAACGCCAAGGCCCAGCTGGCGCGCCATTGAGTACCCGCCGGTGCGATTGGCCGCCGGCACCGAGGGGGGCGCGGTCATCACGGGCACGGTTGGCGACGAGGGCAGCGGCACGTCCGGCGACGGTGAGGGGACCGTAGTTTCCGGAACCGCCGCCGCGGGCGGTATCGACTCGACGCTGCCCGCCGTCGCGGCGGCGGTGGCTATCCGGTCGCGCTCGAAGTCGATCACGAGGCGGTACGGGTCGTACAACGTGAAGACCGTGTACCGGCGCACGCCGTCCAGATCCATCGCCACGCGCGTGGTGTTTTCCTCGCGTCGCCCGACCCGGACCTGGCGCACGACACCGCTCCCGAAGTTGATAGCCGCCTCGGTGAGGCGCGGCCCCAGCCTGACGCCCTTGAGGTCGAAGAACACGCGAGGCGGGCTGTCGATCCGTTCCTGGTGATAGGCAATCTCGCTATCGAGCTCGAGGGTGACCCGAACGACATCTCCGAGTTCCGCGCGGTTGATCCCGACGAGCGTCGAGACGACCGGAAGGGGAGCGGGTGCCGCAGCTGCCTTGATGGCGGGCGCGCTCGCGTTGGCGGCGGTCCGGGCGACCGGAGGCGGGGCACTCGGGGCTGTCGGCGCGACCGCCGGCACGGCACGCGGAGGGGCGCTTGCGGGTGTCGGCGCGCCAGCCGTCACGGCATCCCGTTGCGCCGCCCTTGCAACGGTGGGCGGCGCCGGCTGTGCGGTCAGCCTGCGCGTGATCTCACGCGCGCGTGCAATCAACGAGCTGGACGGATACGCAGCCCTGAGGCGATTCAGCGTCCGCTGCGCATTCCGGCGATCGCTCTCCTCGTGGAACCGTTCGAACGCGAGCGCATACAGCCCCGAGGCCTGCCACAGCGCGTTGTCGGAGTAGCCGCTGCGCGGAAAGCGTGCTGGAATCCGCAGATACGCCGCGGCGGCCAGGCGGATCTGCTTCAGCGTCGGGTGGAGATCGGCGTCGAGCAGCGTGCGCTCTCGCGCGAGCGCTCTTGCGTACATCTGCTCGGCGCTCTGCGCGCGCGCGGCGGCCGGCAGGCCCGCCCACACTCCTCCGCACAGGACGAACACGAGCAGCCGGCGAGCGAACGCGGTGTCAGCGAAGCTGCGCATCGACTTCTTCGAAGTAGTCCTTCGTGACCAGGACTTCGCGCTTGCCGTTGTTCGGCGGCGAGACCAGTCCCTCGGCCTCCATCATGTCGACGAGGCGGGCCGCGCGGCTGAAGCCGATCCGCAGCCGCCGCTGCAGGTACGAGATCGACGGCTGGCCGCTCGATACGACGATGCGCGCCGCTTCGTCGTAGAGATCGTCCTTGTCGAAGTCCACCGTCTCGCCGGCCGCCTTGTCGTCCGCGGTGATCGTCTGGTCGTACTCCGGCTTTCCCTGTTTCCGGAGGAAGCTCGCAAGCCGCGCGCTCTCCTGCTCGGAGATGTACGGCCCGTGCAAGCGGATGATCCGCGACGAGGCGGGAGGAAGATACAGCATGTCCCCCTTCCCGAGAAGCTGTTCCGCGCCGTTCGCGTCGAGGATGGTGCGGGAGTCGGTCTTCGACGACACGCGGAACGAGATGCGGGCGGGCAGGTTGGCCTTGATGAGGCCCGTGATCACGTCCACGGATGGGCGCTGCGTCGCGAGGATGAGGTGGATGCCGACCGCGCGCGCCATCTGCGCGAGGCGGCAGATCGATTCCTCGACCTCGTTGCCGGCCACCATCATCAGGTCCGCGAGTTCGTCGATGACGACCAGGATGAACGGGAGGGGCCTGAGCGGGTTGCCTTCCTTGTCGGTCAGCGTCTCGTTCCCCTCGGCCTGCGCCGCGCGCACGTTGCGGTTGAACTGATCGATGTTGCGCACGCCCTGCGACGCGAGCGTCTTGTAGCGCTCCTCCATCTCCCTGACCGCCCAGCGCAACGCGTTCGCCGCCCGCTTCGGATCGACAACGACCGGCGTCAGCAGGTGGGGAACGTCCTCGTAGACGCCGAGCTCGAGCCGCTTCGGATCGACGAGGATCAACCGCACGTCCTCAGGGGTGGCGCGGTACAGGATGCCCGTGAGCATCGCGTTCACGCACACCGACTTGCCCGCGCCGGTGGACCCCGCGATCAGCAGGTGCGGCATTGTCGCGAGATCGCTCGCGAAGGGCTCGCCGTGGACGGTCTTGCCAAGCGTGACCGTGAGCTTCGACGTCGAGCGGCGATACACGTCGGACTCGAGGAGCTCGCGAAGGCAGATCAGGTCGCGATTCGGGCTGGGAATCTGGATGCCGACCGTGGACTTGCCCGGGATCCGTTCGATCAGCACGGATTCCGCCTGCATCGCCAGGCACAGGTCCTCGGCAAGGCTGGTCACCTTGGCGTATTTCACCCCCGCGTCCGGCTTGAACTCGTAGGTGGTGACCACGGGTCCGGGATGGATCTGAACGACGGTCCCCTCGACGGCGAACTCGCGGCATTTCTCCTCGAGCAGACGCGCGCCGTCCATCAGCTCGCGTTCGTCGATCTTCCGCTCGCCGCGGGGCGCGTCGAGCAGCGAGAGCGGCGGGAGCGTGAACCCGCTCCGCCGGCGCTCGGCCGGGGCGCGTTCCGGCTCCGGTAGGGGAAGGGGCGCGGGCGCCGGAGGGGACGGCCTCTTGTTGATCGCGGGTGTGGGTTTCGGCGTCGGCCGCGCCATCGCGGCGGCTGGGCGCGATCCGCGGCCCGCGTCGGCCTCCTGATACTCTTCCGCGACCTCCTCCGCGCGCCGCCGCTCCAACATCGCCGCGGTCGCGCCGGGCCTGACCGCGGGCGCCGTCTTCGCGCCCGCTTTCTCGGCCTGCCGCCGGATGATCTGCTGGCGTTGCTCTTCGCGGCGCCTCTCTTCGCGGCGCTCGCGCCATGACGCAACCATCATCGTCGCGCGCTCGTGGGCGACGGCGCCGGTGGCGGAAAACGCCCGTCCGAGCGAGAACTGCGTGGACAGGATCATCGCCAGGAACAGCAGCGTCAGGATGAGAATGATCGAGCCCGTGCGGTTCAGGTATTCGGCGAGCGACGCGGACAGCCAGTCGCCGGCGTAGCCCCCGGCGCGGAACGGACGGCCACCAAGGTCCAGGCTCCCGAACGCGAGCGCCAGGAAGGAGGCCGTGCAGGCGAGCAGCAACGCCGCGCCGACCATTTTGGTGTATGGCGCGTCAAAGGCCCGGCACCAGAAGTAGTGCCACCCGATCACCGCGAGCACAGCCGGCAGGAGGTACGCCGAATAGCCGAGCAGCTGGAAGGAGAGCTCCGCGAGGAACGCGCCGATGCGGCCGGCCAGGTTCGCCGGAAGTTGCTCGGACCCCGTGTTGAAGAACCAGACCGGATCGGTGGGCGTATAGCTCGCGAGCGCCACCAGCGTCACGAGCGCGGACGCGAACAGGATGACGCCGATGATCTCGCTGAAACGCCTGGAGAGGGTCGACTGCGCCACCGTTCAAATCTCCATGATGACGGGCAAGACGAGCGGGCGGCGCCCCACACGCTTGCGGATGAACCGCTGCAGCTCGACGCGGATCTTCTCTTTGATCAGACCAGGATCGGTCCGCTCCTCGACGGTCGCCGACTGCACGGCCTCCCGCAGGAGCGCGGGCACCTCGCGCAGGAGGTCTTCCGTCCTGGGATCGACGACGAAGCCGCGGGTGATCAGCTCGGGCTCGTCCTCAAGGATCCCGGACGGACCGATGGCGATGACCGGGACGAGCAAGCCGTCGGCCGCCACGTGCCGCCGGTCGCGCAGCACCTCGTCGCCGACTTCTCCCGTGCCGGTGCCGTCGATGAGCACGCGTCCCCCGGCGACGCGGCCGGCGATGCAGGCACCGTCCGGGGTGAAGCGGAGCAGATCGCCGTCTTCGGCGAGCAGTACCGAGGTCTGCTCCGACACGTCCTTGGCGATCCGCGCGTGCCGGGCGAGCTGCCGGTACTCGCCGTGGATCGGCACGAAGTAGCGCGGCCGGACGAGCGAGAGCATCAGTTTCAGCTCCTCCTCGCTCCCGTGCCCCGACACGTGCACGTGCTTCAGGCCGTCGTAGATGACCTCCGCGCCGCGCCGGCACACGTGGTTCATGACGCGCCCGATCGCCTTTTCGTTCCCCGGGATCGACCGCGCGGAGAAGACCACCACGTCCCCTTTCTGGAGGGACAGATGGCGGTGATCGTCGATCGCGATGCGCGGGAGCGCCGCCTGCGGCTCTCCCTGCGAGCCGGTGCAGACGCATAACACATCCTGCGACGGGTAATTGCGCACGTCCGAATCGCGGATCTGCAGCCCCGCGGGGATCGTCAGCAGTCCCAGGCGCTCGGCGATCGCGGTGTTCTCCAGGACGCCGCGGCCGACGAACGCGACTTTGCGGTCGAACTGCGCCGCGAGATCCACCAGAATCTGCATGCGATAGATGCTCGACGCGAAGGCGGCGACGATGACCTTGCCGGTCGCGCCGGTGAGGATCTCCTCGAACGCGTCCGTGACCTCCAGCTCCGAACCCGTGAACCCGCGGCGGTCGATGTTGGTGCTGTCCGCGAACAGCGCGAGCACGCCCGCCGACCCCAGCTCGGCGAAACGGTGAAAGTCGAAGTGCTCGCCGTCGAGCGGCGTCTGGTCGATCTTGAAGTCGCCGGTGTGGATGACCGTCCCGAGCGGTGTCTGGATCGCAAGGGCGACGCAGTCCGGCATGCTGTGCGTGACCCGGATGAACTCGATTCGGAACGGGCCGGCCTCGACGATCTCGCGCGGCTTGACGGGACGCAGCCGCCCCTCGTGCCTGATGCCGTGCTGATCGAGCTTGGGCTCGACGAGCGCGAGCGTGAACGGCGTGCCGTAAATGGGACCGTCGACGAGCGGCGCCACGTAGGGCACCGCGCCGATGTGGTCTTCGTGTCCGTGCGTCAGAACCATCGCGACAACGCGGCCGGGCAGCTGCTGCAGGAACCGCAGGTCCGGGATGACGAGATCCACCCCCAGCAGCTCGGGCTCCGGGAACAACACGCCCGAATCCACCACGATGGCGGCGTCTCCCCACACGATCGCCATCATGTTCATGCCGAACTCGCCGAGGCCCCCGAGTGGGATGACCTCCAGCGCCGGATCTCCCGCGCTCGCGGGCTGAGCTTCGCTCAACATGTCGACCGGGTGCTCTCAGCCGGACACGGCGGACGGCGCGTCATCCTGGCGGATGGCGCCGGGCGCGCGCGGCAGGCATGGCAGGAGCCGCGCTTCGTAAGTGGTGTCCGTCGCGACCGATCCGCTGGGACGAAACCAGGCGCGAAAAACTGCGCAAACTATAGCACAGCTCACGGGTTCCCGGAACTCAGAAGGCCCGCAAGCACCGCCAGTTCCGCGAGATCCAGCGTCTCCGGACGGCGGCGCGGATCCAGCCCCGCGGCCGCGACCGCCGCGGCGGCCGCGCCCGGGTCCGGGCAGAGGGGCTTGACGGCGTTCACGACCGTCTTCCGGCGCTGCGAAAAGAGGGCCTTGACCACCTGCTCGAAGCGCGCGGGATCCCGAAGCGCGACCCGGGGGGGCGTGAAGCGGAACCGCGCCAACGCGGAGTGGACCTTCGGGGGTGGCCTGAACGCCCCGGGCGAGAGCGTCAGCACCGGCTCGACCTCGGCGTGGAGCCGCAGCATGACCGTCAGGACGCCGTACTCCCGCGTCCCGGGCTGCGCCGCGAGGCGGTCGACGACTTCGCGCTGGAGCATCACCGTCGCGTCCCGGAGCAGCCCCGTCTGCCGGTGGGCGTCGATCAGGCGAAACAGGACCGGCGAAGACACGTTGTAGGGGAGGTTGCCCGCCACCCGGAGGCCGTCCGCAGGGGCTGCTTCGCGGGCCAGCGACGCGATGTCGAACTCGAGCACGTCGCCGGTGACGACCGACACGTTCGGCGGCGCCGTGCGGCGCAGGTCCTCCGCCAGGTCGCGATCGATCTCCACGGCGACGACGCGCGAGGCGCGCGCGGCGAGCGGCCGCGTCAGCGCACCCTGCCCCGGTCCAATTTCGAGGAAAACGTCAGTGGGGGAGGGTGCGATCGCTCGAACGACCGCCGCGATCCACTCCGGGCGAAGGAAGTGCTGTCCGAACCGTTTCCGAACCGCGCGCACGGTCCGAGAGTAGCACTGCGTGTTCTGACGGGCGGAACCTCCCGGCAGAGCCTCCTGGCTTTGGAGCCGCCGAGCACGCAGAGGACACGCGGACTCGGCGGTGAAAGCCGTCGGGCGGATTCAGTCGATGCGCTCCGCTAGTCGTCTTCGTCCGGCGCCGTGTCGTGCCAGTACCGATCCTCGATCTCCTCGATCTCCTCTTCGCTCAGCCCAAAGTAATGCCCAAGCTCGTGGATCAGGGTTTCGCCGATCTCGCAGACGACCAGCTCGGGGTCCCCCTCGGCAGCGTCTTCGATCGGTCCCTGGAACAGCGTGACCACATCGGGCAGCGTGTTCCCGTGGTTCGCGGTGCGTTCCGGCAGGGGGGTCCCCTGGTAGAGGCCCAGCAGCGTGTCGGGCGGGTCGATTCCCATTTCGTCGAGCAGATCCGGCGGCGGTTCGTCCTCGACGACGATGGCCATGTTGGAGATCGCATTGCGGAAGTCGCGCGGGATGGTCTCGAGCGCGGCCTCCACGAGCCCCTCGAACTCGCGCCGCGTCATCGGCCGCGTCCGCGCGGCGCCTTGCGCGCCGCCTTTCGCGCCGCAGTTCGCGCGGCCGCCGCGGCCAGCGCCTGGTAGTAATCGCAGTCGTCCCGGACGGCGCAGCGTTCGCAGAGGGGTTTCGGCCGGCAGATGCGCCGGCCGTGCAGGATGAGCAGGTCCGAAGTCTTCGTCCAGACTTCGGCCGGCAGCGCCGAGCACAACTGCTGCTCGACCACTTCCGGGCTTTCCGATCGCGCGATTCCGATGCGGTTCGCCACCCGCAGCACGTGGCGATCGACCGGGAGGCCCGGCACGCCGAGGGCGTGGCCCAGCACCACGTTCGCTGTCTTTCGACCGACGCCCGGGAGCGCGACGAGATGCTCCATGCGGGGCGGCACCTCGCCGCCGTGGCGCTCCACGAGCGCGCTGGCCATGCCGATGAGCGCGCGAGACTTCGCCCTGAAGAAACCCGTGGAGACGATCTGGGGTTCGAGCTCGCCCGGCGTCGCCCGGGCGAGGGACGCGGCGTCGGGATATCGCTTGAAGAGCGCGGGCGTCACGAGGTTGACCCGTGCGTCCGTACTCTGGGCGGAGAGGATCGTGGCGACGAGAAGCTCGAACGGGTTGCTGTACCGCAGCTCGGTGTCGGCGTTCGGGTGCTGCCGGTCCAGTCGATCGTGCACGCGCCGCGCCACGGCGCCGTTCCTGGCGGGCGGCGGCGCCGCGGGCCGCCTCGCGCGGGCGGGATGCGGGCGAGCAGGCCTCGCGGGAATGGGCGCCCGCACCTTCGCGCGGCGGAGATCCGCGCGACGCGCGTGGGGAGCTGTCAGTGCACGGGCCCTCTTGGCCATGCGGGATTCGCGGTTTCAGAATATACCCGCATCTGCTCCTGAAGCGCCGCGATGAGATTCGGCAAGACCTGGACCGGCACGACGATCCGCGCTCGCACCGGCGCACGCACCACGTGATCCGCTTCCGCTTCGCGAATGTCCTTTTCAGACAGGGGCAGGACCTCGCAGAAGGTCAGCGTGAAGTCGAACGGCGTGTGCGAGATGGCGCAGAAGTTCGAGTACGTCCGCGGCCCCGCGTCCGCTTCGTCGGGGACGATCGTGAAGTTGATCTGCTTGCGCTCTTCGGCCATGGCTGGAGTTCCGGTGTCTAGCTGGCGTGCCCCGCGTCGCGGCGCTCAGTACTTTCGCATCACGCCGACGACGACCCCCTGAATCTGCACCTGCGCGGGATCGACGACCATCGGCTGCATCGCGGGGTTGGCGGGCTGCAGGCGAATGCGGCCGCTTTCGCGGTAGAACTTCTTCAGCGTGACGTCGGCGCCGCCGAGCAGCGCGATCACCATCTCGCCATTCTCGGCGGACTTGCGGTCCTCGACGACGACGAGATCGCCGTCGCGAATCTGCTCGTCGATCATCGAGTCGCCGCGGACGCGGAGGACGTACGTATCTCGGCGTCCCACCAGATCTTCCGGAACCGCGATCGTCTCGGTGCCCGCCACGGCTTCAATTGGCGCGCCGGCCGCCACATACCCCAGCAGCGGCAACTCGACCGCTCGCCCGCCAGTGCGCGTCGGCATCAGTTCCACCGAGCGGCTGCGGTTCCATGCGCGCTTGATGAAGCCCTTCTCCTGCAGGTTCGTGAGGTGCTTGTGCACCGTCGCGAGCGAGGACAGGCCGAAGCGGCGGCCGATTTCTTCCAGGCTCGGCGCATAGCCGTGCTGCTGGATGAAGTCGTTCAGGTAATCGAGAATTTCGCGCTGTCGTTTGGTGAGAGGGAGCACCGAAGGCCCTCCTTCGCCGCCGACTATACGCAAAGGAAAAGCGAAAGTCAACGGTTCGCGCGTGCGCCTCCGAATGACGCTTAACGCGGCGGGCGTCGAACAGGTCTAAACGATCGACGCCAGGATTCCTCTACGATGGAGAGCCGTGCTGCACAGCTCGAGACCGCGCGCTGGGCGACACCCGAGTGGAAGCTGACGGTGGCAAGCCCTGAACAGCCCGCGGCCGGCGCGGCATTGCGCGACACGGCCGGCGACGCGGAGCTGGTGCGCGCGACGCTGGCGGGCAATCGCCAGGCCTTCGACCTCATCGTCACGCGGTACCGGCGCCCGATCTATCACCTCTGCCTGCGGTACGTAGGACGGCACGAGGACGCCGCGGACCTCGCGCAGGAAGTCTTTCTGCGCGCGTACCGCGGCCTCGGGGGATTCCAGGGGAAGGCGTCGTTTTCCACGTGGTTGTATCGCATCGGCGTCAACGTCTGCCTGAACCGCGTCAGCGCGAAGACGCCGCGGCTCGAGCAGATGGAACCGCTCGACGAGGCGCGGCGCGTGGCTGGCGGTGAGGGGCCGGCCGACGCGCTTCTGCGGGAAGAGCGGGCGGCGCGGGTGCGCGCCGCAATCGCGCAGCTGCCGCCGAAGCAGCGTGCGACGCTCGTCCTCCGCGTGTACCAGGAGCTGTCGCACGAGGAGATCGCGAAGATTCTCGGCAGCTCGGTCGGCGCGTGCAAGGCGAACTTCTTCCACGCCCTCCGGAAACTCAGGGCGCTGCTGCAGTCATGAGTCATCTGAACGCGTCGGAGATCGTCGATCTGCTCGAAGGAGCGCTCCCCGAGGCGCGGCTGGCGCACGCGGTGGAGTGCCCCCGATGCCGCGAGGAGGCGGACCGCGCCCGAGCGGGGCTCGACGCGGCGCGAAGGTCGGACGCAGCCGAACCGTCGCCTCTTTTCTGGGACCATTTCTCCGCGCGCGTCCGAGAAGCGATCGCGGAGCAGCCCGCGGTGCGCGGGCGCGGCCGTTGGATCTGGGTGCCGCTGGCGGGCGTCACCGTCGCTATGGCCGTCGTGATTGGCGCCATCGTCGCGCGCGCGCCGCTCCCTTCCGCACCGCCAGGCGTGTCGCCTGGCGCGACAGCGGTCGGGCCCGCCGCTGTGCCGGATCAAGAGACCGACGAACAGTGGGCGCTGGTGACCGACGTGGCGGATGGTGTGGACTGGGAGGAGGCGGCGGACGCGGGGCTTGCCGTTCCCCCCGGCGCGGCCGAACACGCGGTGCTGCAGCTTTCGGACGAACAGCAGCAGGAACTCGCCCGTCTGCTCCAGGCGGAGATCGGACGGCTGAAATCGTGATGAGCGCCATGCAGGGTCGGCCTTCGTTCATCGGTGCGGCGCTCGTCGCGGCGTGCCTCGCCGGTCCGGCGACGGCCGCAGCGCAGGCAACGCCGCAGCAGAGGCGCACCGCGCCGCAGGGCAGGCTCGCGCCCGCCGAGCTCCAGCAACTGTTCGATTCCTACGTGCTCGTCCAGGCACAGCGGGCGCTTGGGCTGAGCGATGAGCGGTACGGCGACTTCGTGCCGCGCCTGAAGGCCTTGCAGGAGACGCGGCGCAGGCACCAGCAGGTCCGGATGCGCCTGCTGCGCGAGCTGTCGCTGGCTGCTGCGGGGAGCGGCGACGAAGAGGCGATTCGCCGGGCGCTCGAGGCCCTTCACGAGCACGACGCCGCGCTTCCAGCGGAGCTGAGCAAAGCGTACGCGGCCGTGGAGGAGGTCCTCGACCTCAAGCAGCGCGCGCGCTTCCGCCTGTTCGAAGAGAACATGGAACGGCGCAAGTTCGAGCTGCTCATGCGGGCCCGGCGCCAGGCCCCGGCCAACCGCCGCCGCCCGGGGCCGGGCCTCTGAGCCGGACGGTCCGGCAGACCTGCTAAACTACAATCGTGCGTCGGATTTTCTGTCTCGTCGTGCTCGCCGCCCTGCTGGCGGCCGCCGCAGCCTGGGCCGCCGAGCAGATTCAGCTCACGCGGCGCGATGCCGACAGCCTGCAATACAAGCTCGCGCTCATCAACCGCAACGCGATGATCCGGGCGCAGCGCCCCGCGGCGCGCTCCACGACGATCTCCGAGCGGGAGGTGAACTCCTACCTGCGCTATCACGCGCGCGAGGAGATCCCAGTCGGTGTCGTCGAGCCGTACATCTGGATCCTGGGCAACGGCCGCGTGACGGGCCGTGCCATCGTCGATCTCGACGCCGTGCGCACCGAGCGGAAGCGTGGCTGGACCGATCCCGCGGGCTACCTGACGGGACGCCTCCCGGTGCAGGCTACCGGCATCCTCAAGACGCAGAACGGCGTCGGCCGCCTGCAGCTCGAGGCGGCCGAGGTCGCCGGCGTCAGCATCCCGCCCGGCGTCCTCCAGGAAATCGTCAGCTACTACACGCGCACGCCGGAGCAGCCGAACGGCGTGTCGCTCGACGCACCGTTCGAACTCCCGGCCGCGATCCGGGAGGTCAAGGTCGCGCGGGGCGAGGCGATCATCGTTCAGTAGCGACCCTCGCGCGCGAGCCGATGCCTCGCCGCGCGGCTCTCATCCCAAAATCAGCCCTCACAGTAAACTGTGAACGTGCCGGGCGCCGCCGAGTACCTCCAGACGCCGCTCCAATACCTCAAGGGGGTCGGCCCGCGTCGCGCGGCGGAGTTCAAGCGCGCTAACCTGCACACCATCGAAGACCTTCTGTTCCGGTTTCCGTTTCGTTACGAGGACCGCGCGCGGTTTGCCGCGATCGCCGACCTGAAACCGGGCGTGCCGTCCACGATCAGCGGGGAAGTGGTGACCACGTCGGTCCGGCCGACGCGTCGTCCCAACTTCCGCATCTTCGAGATGCTGGTCCGCGACGACACCGGCGTCGTCAAGGCGGTGTTCTTCAACCAGCCCTTCCTGCGCGACGTCTTCCATCCGCACCAGCAGGTGGTTCTCTACGGAAAGGTGGAGCTGTTCGGGACGCGCGGGCTGCAGGTTGTCAACCCGACCTACGAGATCCTGCAGCAGGAGGCCGAGGGGGACGAAACGGCCCCGCCTGACGAGGAGACGATCCATACCCGCCGCATCGTGCCCATCTACGAGCGGATTGGTTCGCTCACGGCAAAGCAGCAACGCAGCCTGGTGTACCGCGCCCTGCAGAAGCTGCCGACGGGCGTGCCCGACTTACTCCCGGCCGAGGTCCTCGCGCGGCGCGGATTGCCGTCGCGGGAGCGCGCGTTGCGCGCCGTCCATTTCCCGGAGCCGGACGATGGCAGCGGCGGCGATCCGATCGCCCGGCTGAACGCCTTCCGCACGCCGGCGCAGGTGGCGATCATCTTCGAGGAGTACTTTCTCTTTCAGGTTGGCGTCCTGCTGCGCCGGAAGGACCGCGCCGCGGAACACAAGGCGCGTCCCGTCGCGATCAACGACGCCATCCGCGAGAGCGTCCGCCAGGTGCTGCCGTTCAAGCTGACAGCCGGCCAGCGCAAAGCGATCCAGGAGATCGTGGCCGACATGGAGCGTCCCGCGCCGATGAACCGGCTGCTGCAGGGGGACGTCGGATCGGGCAAGACGATCGTGGCGCTCATGGCCGCCGTGGTGGCGATGGAGAACGGGCTCCAGGTGGCGTTCATGGCGCCCACCGAGATCCTGGCGGACCAGCACTACATCACGATCAGGCGACTGCTGGAGCGCTCCCGGTTCCGCGTGGGCTCGCTGACCGGCTCGACGCCGGCGAAACACCGGCGCGAGGTGATGGCGGAGCTGGCGTCGGGATCGCTGCCCATGGTCGTGGGCACCCATGCGCTCGTCGAGGGAGCCGTCACGTTCCGCGAGCTCGGGCTCGCCATCATCGACGAGCAGCACCGGTTCGGCGTCGAGCAGCGCGCCGAGCTGCGCCGGAAGGGGCTCTCGCCCGACGTGCTCGTGATGACGGCCACGCCGATCCCGAGAACGTTGGCGATCACCATGTACGGCGAGCTGGAGACCTCGGTGATCCGCGACATGCCACCCGGTCGCAAGCCAATCAAGACGGCGGTGAAGCCCGAATCGCGCCGCGACGAAGTGTACGAGTTCGTGCGGCAGGAGGTGGAGAAGGGGCGGCAGGCCTACATCATCTATCCGATCATCGAGGAGTCGGAGAAGATCGATCTCAAAGCCGCGACGGCGATGGCCGATCATCTCGCGAGCGAGATCTTCCCGGAGCTGCGCGTCACGCTGCTGCACGGCCGCATGAAGCAGGACGTCAAGGACCGGGTGATGAACGGCTTCGCACGCGGCGAGTACGACATCCTCGTGGCAACGACCGTGGTCGAGGTCGGCGTGGACGTGCCCAACGCAACCGCGATGGTCGTCGAGCACGCCGAGCGCTTCGGGCTGTCGCAGCTCCACCAGCTGCGCGGCCGTGTCGGGCGCAGGGGATACCAGTCCTCCTGCATCCTCTTGTACCAGCATCCACTGACCGAGGACGCGGATCAGCGGCTGCGCGCGATTGCCTCGACGACCGATGGGTTCGCACTGGCCGAAAAGGACCTCGAGCTGCGCGGGCCGGGAGACTACTTCGGGACGCGGCAGTCCGGCGTGCCGCTGCTGCGCGTCGGGGACCTGAACCGCGACGCGCCGATCATGGACGATGCGCGGCGCGAGGCCGCCGCGCTGCTCGCCAGCGGTACCGCGGCGCAACCGGTCGTCGACTACGTGCGCAGCACGTGGGAGCGGCGGTTCGGGCTGGCGAGCGTCGGCTGATTCGATGCGCGTGATTGCCGGTGAGCTGAAGGGGCGGCGCCTCGAGGCGCCGAAGTGGCCCGGCTTGCGGCCCACCTCGGACAAGCTGCGCGAGACGCTGTTCAACGTGCTGGCGCCGCGCATGGCCGGGGCACGCGTCGTGGACGGGTTCGCGGGCAGCGGCGCGCTCGGCATCGAGGCGCTGAGCCGCGGGGCGGTCCACGCCACCTTCATCGAGCGGGATCCGCGGGCGCTGAAGCTGATTCGCGCCAACGTCGAGCGCTGCGGCCTCGGCCCCGAGCAGTATGCTATTATCCGCGCCGATTTTCTGGCCGGCCGCGCGTCGGTGGGCGCGGCGGCCGATCTGGTGCTCCTCGATCCGCCGTATGATCTGACGGACCTGGACGCGGTGCTCGCCGCGTCTGCTGGGCTGCTTCGGCCCGGCGGGGCCGTGGTGCTCGAGCACGCCAGGCGTCGGGAGTCACCGGCCCGCGCAGCGACCTTGCAGCGTGTCCGCGTGCTCACATCGGGCGACAGCGCGCTGTCGTTCTACGAGTTCCCATGAACGATGAGATCGTAGCCATCTACCCGGGCTCGTTCGATCCGCTCACCAACGGCCACGTGGACATCATTGAACGCGGCGCGCGCCTGTTCGACCGGATCATCGTCGCGATCCTGATGAACATCGAGAAGGCGCCGCTGTTCTCGGTGGACGAGCGCGTCGGCATCTGCCGGGACGCGTTCAAGTCGTACCCCAACGTGGAGGTGGACACGTTCGACGGACTGCTCGTCGATTACGTGCGCCGCAAGCGCGCGAAGGTCATCGTCCGCGGGCTGCGCGCGATTTCGGACTTCGAGTACGAGCTGCAGATGGCGCTCATGAACCGGCGATTGAACGACGCGGTCGAGACCGTCTTCATGATGCCGGCCGAACCGTACACCTACGTCAGCTCCCGGCTGGTCAAGGAGGTGGTCGCGCTCGGCGGGTCGGTCGAGGGGCTCGTGCCGCCCGGCGTCGAAGCCCGGCTGCGCGCCAAGCACCTCGCGACCACCACGCGCCGCGCGTAGGCCCGCATGGCGCAACTGGCCCAACGGATGTCGCGCGTCGAGGGGTCCCCGACGCTCAAGGTGGCGGCGGAGGCGGAGCGCCTGCGCTCGCTCGGCGTGGACATCGTGGACTTCGGGGCCGGCGAGCCGGACTTCTCGACCCCCGAGCACGTGACCGAGGCGGCGCGCCGTGCGCTCGACGCGCACTTCACGAAGTACACGACCAACGTCGGCATCGCCGAGTTGCGTGAGGCGATCGTCGATCGCTACCGGGAGTGGTATGGCGTCTCGTATCGCGTCAACGACGTGATCGTCACGGCCGGGGGGAAACAGGCGCTCTACAACGCCGCGCTCGCGCTCTTCAGCGCCGGCGACGAGGTCATCACCCATGCGCCGGGCTGGCCGACCATCCCCGAGCAGATCAAGCTCGCGGACGCGACGCCGGTGGTCGTGCGCACGCACGCGGAGGACGGTTTCCGGCTGCACGCCGACGCGTTCCTCGCCGCCATCACGCCGCGCACGCGCGGCATCGTCATCAACTCGCCAACGAATCCGACGGGGGCGCTCATCGCCGAGGAGGACATGCGGGCGATCGCCGACGAGGCCACGCGGCGCGGCATCTGGGTGGTGCTCGACCTGTGCTACGAGCGGCTCATTTACGATCCGGTCCCCCATAACCTCCCCGGCGTGCTCGGCGAGCACCACCGCGACCGGACGATCCTCTGCGGGTCGATGTCGAAGGCCTACGCGATGACCGGCTGGCGGTGCGGTTGGGCGATCGGGCCGGCCCACGTCATCAAGGCGGCGGCGGCCATCCAGAGCAACGCCACCTCCAACGTGAACTCCATCGCGCAGAAGGCGGCCCAGGCCGCGCTGCGCGGGTCGCAGGAGTGCGTCACGCGGATGCTCGACGAGTACCGCGTGCGGCGCGACCGGATAATGCAGCTCATCACGGCGGACCCGCGCATGCGGGTGGTGAAACCGTCTGGCGCGTTCTACCTGTTCATCGATGTGTCGGATCTGCTTTCCGTGAACGGCATCCGCACGTCGGCGGAACTCGCGCACGAACTGCTCGAAGAGGCGCGCGTCGTGCTGACGCCGGGGGAAGCATTCGACGCGCCGGGATTCATCCGTATCTCGTACGCCACCTCGATGGATCGGCTGCAGGAAGGCGCCCGGCGCATTCACGCCTTCATCCGCTCCCGGGTCGGCGCGCCCGCGGCGTGATCGACCTTCGTCGTCCGATCGTGGTCCCTTCAGAGATCGCTGCCGCCGTTGAGTCGATCGTCGGAGCGGCGCACGTGCGCCGTGACCCGGAGAGCCTGGCCCGCTACGGCACGGATGGCACGAAGCGCTCCGCACCGGCGGACGTCGTCGCGTTGCCGGGGACGGCCCGCGAGGTGTCCGCGATCGCGCGGTGGTGCACCGATCACGTCGTACCGCTCGTCCCGCGCGGCGCCGGCACCGGGTACTCCGGCGGCGCGGTGCCGATTCTCGGCGGGATCGTGCTCTCCCTGGAGCGTCTGAACCGCATCCTCGAAATCGACGAGCGCAACCTGGTCGCCGTCGTGGAACCATGCGTGATCACGGCGGTTCTCCAGGAGGCCGTCGAACGCGTGGGACTGTTCTACCCGCCGGATCCTGCGAGCCTGGGGGAGTCGTCGATCGGCGGCAACGTCGCGGAGAACGCAGGCGGACCGCGCGGGTTCAAGTACGGCACCACCCGGACCTACGTGCTCGGGCTCGAAGCCGTGCTTCCGACAGGCGAGATCATCCGCACGGGGGGACGCACCGTTAAGAACGTCGCCGGCTACGACCTCACGAGCCTCCTCGTGGGATCCGAAGGGACGCTGGCGATTGTCACACAGGCCATCCTGCGCCTCGTGCCGAAGCCCCCGGCCGCCGAGGCGCTGAAAGTTGCGTTCGCAAGCGTTGATGCCGCCGCCGCCGCGGTGGACGCGCTGCTCCGAGAGCGCGTAGTCCCCGCGGCGATCGAGCTGATCGACGGCGAGTGCCTGCGGGCGGTCGCGGCGCACCTCGGCTCTTCGTCGATCGTTCCGGCGCAGGCTGGCGCGCTTCTACTGATCGAGGTTGACGGCGCCGCGGACGCCGTTGCGGCGGAAACCGCCCGCGTCGTGCAAGCGTGCCGCGCCGCGAATGCCACCGGGATCGACCGGGCTTGCGGCGAAGCCGAGCGACGGGAGCTGTGGCGCGTGCGCCGGGAGCTGTCGCCGGCCCTGAAGCAGATCGCCCCCGTAAAAGTGAACAACGACGTCGTCGTGCCCCGCGGCCGCATCCCCGAGCTGTTCGCCGCCCTGGCGCGCCTCGCACGCGAGCACGACGTGCGCATCCCGAGCTTCGGTCACGCCGGCGACGGCAACATCCACGTGAACATCATGGTCGAGGACACCGAGGAGGCGCGCGCCCGCGCGAAGGCGGCGGAGCGGCGCCTGTTCGAAGAGGTGATTCGCCTGGGTGGCGCGCTCACCGGCGAACACGGGATTGGTTTCGTGAAGGCGCCCTTTCTCGGCCTGCAGCTTTCCGACGACGAGATCGCGCTCATGAAGCGGCTCAAGACCGCGTTCGATCCGAAGGGAATCTTGAATCCCGGCAAGATCTTTCCGTAGGTCAACCGCAGGGACGCGGCCTCGCAAACTACGGCCGCGCGAGCCTGAGGGATCTGCCCGCCAGGAAGGGTCGCGACGTGATCTGGCCGTCGAAGCGGGCGCTCCACCGGCCGGGGATGTTGGTGGCGCAGCGCGGACACCTGCCGTCGGCGGTGAGCCGGTAGGCGCGGATGAAATAACCGTAGCGCTCGATGACGGTTTCGCCACACGCGTGGCAGCGTGTGTTCTCGTGGTCACCGACCGCGCCTGGCAGGTTGCCTGCGTAGACGTATCGCAGGCCGTTGCGGCGTCCAATCTCCGCCGCGTGCAGCAGCATGTCGGCCGTCGTCGCGCCCGGGTCCGTCATCTTGTAGTCCGGGTGAAACGCCGTGACGTGCCACGGGATATCGGGCGACACCGACGCGACGAACGATGTCAGCCGCTCGATTTCGTCGTCAGAACTGTTGAAACCCGGGATCAGCAGCGTGACGATCTCCACCCAGAACTCCATCGCCCGCAGGCGCCGGATCGTGTCGAGGATCGGCTCGAGCCGTCCGCCGAGTTGCCGGTAATGACGATCGTCGAAGCTCTTGAGATCGACCTTGTACAGGTCCACCCACGGCCGGATGTACTCGAGCACCCGCGGCGTGCCGTTGCCGTTGGACACGTAGCCGGTCATCAGGCCGGCGGCTTTGACGTGCTTGAAGATCTCGACCGCCCACTCGCTGGTGATCAGCGGCTCGTTGTAGGTCGACACGACCGCCCTCGCGCCGAGGCGCTTCGCGTCCTCGGCGAGCGCCGCGGGCTCGGCCTCGAGCGGCGGGGAAACCGCGTCCGGATCGCGAAGCGCCTGAGAGGTGACCCAGTTCTGGCAATAGGAGCAGTGCAGGTCGCAGACGAGCATCCCGAAGCTGTAGGCGAGCGCCCCGGGCCGGGCGTGAAAGAACGGCTTCTTTTCGATGGGATCGCACTGCACGCCGCCGACGTAACCCCACGGCACGTGCAGCCGGCCGTCCTTGACGAACCGCACCTTGCAGACGCCGAGCGCGCCTTCTGGGATCGGACACTCGTGGCCGCACGAGTAGCAGCGCAGGCGCTTGTCGTCGATGCGCTCGACCAGTTCGGGGGCGGCCTCATGCGTACGCTCGACGAGCACATCCTTGAGCGTCGCCATGCCTGTATTTTACGCCTGTACCTGGACCTCGGCCGTCAGCTGACGGCTGACAGCTGATAGAGTTCCCTCCATGCCCAAGACGGTCGCCGTCGTCGGCGCGTCCAGCAATCGCGGCAAGTTCGGGAACAAGGCGTTCCGCGCTTTCCGGCAGAAGGGATACACCGTCATTCCCGTGAACCCGAACGAGCGGGAGGTCGAAGGCACACGGACCGTTGCGTCAGTGCTCGACATTGCGGGAGACCTCGACATGGTCACCGTGTACGTGCCTCCGGACGTCGGCGTGCGCATCATGAACGATGTCGCGAAGAAGGGCGTGAAGGAGCTGTGGCTGAACCCCGGCGCCGATGACGATGCGGTGATTGCCCGCGCGCGCGAGCTGGGCCTGGAGCCGATTGTCGCCTGCAGCATCGTGGGCATCGGCGAGAACCCCTATCGATACTGATCGCGCGATTCGCCCGCCTTCCTGCGAAATCCGTATCCACGTTACTGCCGAGCTTGGGTTAAAATAACGTGCGAACCTGCACATGATCATCGGCCTCGGGGTCGATGTCTTCGAAATCTCCCGGATGGAGCGGGCGCTCCGCGAGGGAGACCCCGACCTCGCGCACGATCTCTTCACCCCCGCCGAAATCGCCGAGTGCCCCCAGCAGCGCCAACCTGCACGGTATTTCGCAGGGCGCTTTGCCGCCAAAGAGGCGATCCTGAAGGCGCTCGCGCTCGATGGCAGCGAAGGAACCGACTGGCACGAGGTGGAGCTGCGACTCGCGGACGTCCGCGCGCCCGATCGGCCGCTGGTGATCCTCCACGGCGGCTTGAAGGCACTCGCCGATCGAAAACGGGTCACACGCGTCCTGGTCTCGATTTCCCACGCGCGGAGCCTCGCCATGGCGGCCGCGGTCCTGGAGTGCCGAGATGACTGACATCGCCGTCAGGGTCCCGAGCTATGAGGAGCGGCTCGCCGGGTTCGACTGGTCGCTGGCGGAACGTGAGCTGGGCTACGTCTGCGGCGGACCGATCAACATCGGCTGGCATTGCAGCGATCGAATCTGCCGGCAGGGAAGGGGCGCGCATCCCGCGCTCGTGTGGGAGGACTTTCGCGGCGCGGGGCGCACCTACACCTTCAACGACGTCCGCGTGCTCTCCAACATCTTCGCGCGCTACCTCCAGTCGATCGGCATCGCGCCGGGCGAGCGCGTGTGCCTGTTCATGGACCGCATCCCGGAGCTCTACATCGGCTTTCTCGGCATTCTGAAGATGGGGGCGATCGCGCAGCCGCTGTTTTCGGCGTTCGCCGAGGACTCCCTCTGGACGCGCCTGTACGACGCCGGTACCGCGGCCGTCGTCACGCAGCGGAAACACGTGCCGAAGGTCCGCCGGATCCGCGCACGCCTCCCGAAACTCCAGCACGTCATCGTCGTGGACGCGCAGGACGCACTGCATCCGGACGAGCGAGCTCTCGCGGTCGCGGCGGAAACGCCGGTGGAGACGTTCGAGGTCTATCCATCAACCGCCGAAACGCCATCGGTACTGCACTACACCTCGGGGACGACAGGACAGCCCAAAGGTGCGCAGCACGTGCACTATTCGCTCATTGCGCAATACCTCACGGCGAAGTGGGTGCTCGATCTGCAGCCGCACGACATCTACTGGTGCAACGCGGACCCGGGCTGGGTCACCGGGACCTCGTACGGAATCATCGGCCCGTGGGCCAACGGCATCACGCAGGTGGTGCTCGATTCCGGCTTCAACGCCGAGCGCTGGTACAGCTTCATCGAGAAGCACCGCGTCACGGTGTGGTACTCCGCGCCCACCGCGATCCGCCTGCTGATGCGGGAGGGATCCGAGCTCGCGCATCGCTTCGACCTGTCGTCGCTGCGCCACCTGGCGAGCGTCGGCGAGCCGCTGAACCCCGAGGCGGTGCACTGGTCGAGGGACACGTTCGGGCTGGCGTTCCACGACAGCTTCTGGCAGACGGAAACCGGCTGCATCGTCGTCACCAACTTCCGGGGGATGCCGATCAAAGCCGGCTCGATGGGACGCCCCTTCCCGGGGATCACGGCGACGGTCCTCGACCCGAAGGCGCTCGAACCCATCGTCGAACCCGGACGCGTCGGCATCATCGCGCTCCGGCCGGGATGGCCGTCGATGATCCGCTCCTACTGGAACAACCCGGCCGGCTATGAGGCCAAGTTCAAGAACGGCTGGTACGTCACGGGCGATCGCGCCACGATCGACGCGGACGGCTATTTCTGGTTCGTCGGGCGCGACGACGACGTGATCAACACGGGCGGCCACCTGGTGGGACCGTTCGAGATCGAGTCCGCGCTGCTCGAGCACCCCGCGGTGGCGGAGTCGGCCGCTGTCGCGACGCCGGATCCCGTCAACATGGAAGTGGTGAAGGCTTTCGTGCTGTTGAAGCCCGGGTTCGAGCCCGGACCGGATCTCGAGCTGGACATCATGAACACCGTGCGGCGCCGGTTGTCGCCGCTTGCCATGCCGCAATCGATCGAGTTCGTGACCGCGCTTCCGCGAACGCGCAGCGGCAAGATCGTCCGGCGGATCCTCCGGGCCAGGGAGTTCGGCGAGCCCGTCGGAGACGTCTCGACGCTGATGGAGGACTGAGCGATGGATGACCTGAAACAGACCGTGCGGAACTACGTCATCCGGGAATACATGGAAGAAGGGGATTCGATCGATCTCGACACCCCGCTCATCACCGGCGGCATCGTGGACTCGTTCTCGATGGTGTCGCTGAAGCGCTTTCTCGAGCGCAAGTACAGCATCCAGATACCGGACGCCGAAGCGACGCCCGCGGCGTTCGACAGCGTGAACAGCATCGCGGATCTCGTGACGCGCGTGCGCGCGCGAACGAGCCCCACGCTGTAGCGCGCGCCGAAAGGAGGCACCCATGACGACCCTGGCCTACGAGGTCACGGCGCGGGAGCACTTCCGCCACGAGCTCGAAAGGCTCCGGCAGGGAGGCATCTTCAAAGAGGAACGGTACATCCACGCGCCGCAAGGGGCGGAGATCGTGGTGGAGTTCCCGGCCGGATCGCCGCCGCGCCGGGTGATCAACATGTGCTCGAACAACTACCTCGGGCTGTCGAGCCACCCGGAAGTCATCGCCGCCGCCCACGCGGGGCTCGACGCGCGCGGGTACGGCCTGTCCTCCGTCCGGTTCATCTGCGGCACGCAGGACATCCATCGCGAGCTGGAGCGCCGCCTGACGGCGTTTCTCGGCACCGAGGACACGCTGCTGTTCCCGTCCTGCATGGACGCGAACGCGGGGGTGTTCGAGGCGCTGCTCAACGACCAGGATGTGCTGATCGCCGATCGGCTCGTGCACGCCTCGATCGTGGACGGCATGCGCCTGAGCAAGGCGATGCAGGACAGCTTCAAGCACTCCGATATGGCGCACCTGGAGGAGAAGCTGCGGGAGCACCAGGATCGCCGCTTCCGCATGATCGTCACCGACGGTGTCTTCTCGATGGACGGCGACCTCGCGAAGCTCGATGAGATCGTGTCGCTCGCCGAGAAGCACAACGCGATGGTGTTCGTGGACGACTCGCACGCCACGGGGTTCATCGGCCGCACCGGGCGCGGCACGCACGAGGAGAAGGGGGTGCTCGGGCGGATCGACATCATCACCACCACGCTCGGCAAGGCGCTGGGCGGTGCGTCCGGCGGCTGCGTGAGCGGGCGCGCGGAACTGGTGGGGATGTGCCGGCAGCGCGCGCGTCCGTACCTGTTCTCGAACACCGTCGCGCCGGTGATCGTCGCGGGGGCGCTGAAGGTCCTCGAGATCATCGGCCGCTCGACCGCCGGGCGCGACAGGCTCGCCGAGAACACCGTGTACTGGCGGCGGCTCCTGAAGGAGGCGGGCTTCGACGTGAAGGCGGGCGAAAGCCCGATCGTCCCCGTCATGCTCTACAACGCGAAGCTGGCGCAGGACGTGGCGCGGGACCTGTTTGCCGAGGGGATTTACGTCGTCGGCTTTTTCTTTCCTGTCGTTCCCCAGGGGCAGGCCCGCATCCGCACGCAGTTGTCGGCGGCGCACGAGCGGCAGCACCTCGACCGCGCGATCGAGGCCTTCGTGAAGGTCGGACGCGCGTACGACATCCTCGGCAAGGGACGGAAAGAGATCGCCGAACGCTACGGCGCTTGAAAGGGGAACGGCCATGGACGGGACGAAGAAGATCGAGGTGCGCCTGCCCGACGACGCGCAGCCGACGACAGAAGACCTCGAGACGCTGGACGCCACGTTCAACGCCATCGTGACGTTGCGCTTCCAGGGCGGCCAGGGTTGGGAACCAATCGAGCGGGCGCTCGTGGCCGGCGGCTGGGAGGTCCGCTCTCGCCTGATGTGGGTGGCCGAGGCGCGCCGCGGCCGCGACAGCGAGCAGGGGGTCGGCCGAACGAAGGAGGAAGCCTACAGCCGCTTGCAGGAACTCACGAAGATCGACGAACTGACAGGAGTGCAGTAGTCCGGGGGGCCGGCGGGTCCGGGTCGCGCGGGTGGCGGTTCCTTGACACCACCTGGCCCTCCTCCTATACTCTCTTACTTAAACGAACACGTCAGTTCAGATCATTACTTCCCTCTGGCGCTGACCCGGACGCCGGGTCCCAGCCCCGCGTCGTCAGCGCAAAAAGAAACGCAACCCAGACACACCGAGCCAGAAGCCACGTCAATGCCGAACCACAAGCGCACCCCGGGGCGCGCGTCCGTCGAGAACGGCGCGGAGCCGCAGTCCGCCGAGCAGCAGAACAACCAGCAGGGAGACCAGCCCCAAACGCAGGCCCAGGGCGGCCAGGCCCAGGGGCAGCCCGCCCAGCAGCAGCCCGCCCAGCAGCAGCCCGCCCAGCAGCAGGGCGGCCGGCAGGGCCGCCGCGGCGATGGAGGCCTGAACATCGCGGAGCTGAAGGACATGTCGATCCAGAAGCTCACGCAGATCGCCAAGGACCTGAACGTCGCCGGCGCCACCGGCATGCGCAAGCAGGAGCTGATCTTTCAGATCCTCAAAGCGCAGGCGGAACAGAGCGGCTTCATCTTCAGCGAAGGCGTCCTCGAGGTGCTCCCCGACGGCTTCGGGTTCCTGCGCGCGCCGGACTACAACTACCTGCCGGGGCCCGATGACATCTACGTGTCGCCGTCGCAGATCCGGAAGTTCGATCTGCAGACCGGCGATACCGTCTCCGGGCAGATTCGGCCGCCCAAGGAAGGGGAGCGCTACTTCGCGCTGATCAAGGTCGAGGCGGTCAACTTCGAGCCTCCCGAGCAGGCGCGCGACAAGCTGTTCTTCGAGAACCTCACGCCGCTCTATCCGCAGGAGCGCGTGAAGCTCGAGACCGCCGCCGACAACCTCTCGGCGCGGGTCATGGACCTGATGATCCCGATCGGCAAGGGACAGCGGGGGCTCATCGTCGCGCCGCCGCGCACCGGCAAGACGATGCTGCTGCAGAACATCGCGCAGTCGGTCGCGACGAATCATCCCGAGGTCTACCTGATCGTCCTGCTGATCGACGAGCGGCCGGAAGAAGTGACCGACATGCAACGGTCCGTCAAGGGAGAAGTCATCTCCTCGACGTTCGACGAGCCGGCGCAGCGCCACGTGCAGGTGGCCGAGATGGTCATCGAAAAGGCCAAGCGCCTCGTCGAGCACAAAAAGGACGTGCTCATCCTGCTCGACTCGATCACCCGCCTGGCGCGCGCCTACAACGCGGTCATCCCGCCGTCGGGCAAGGTCCTCTCGGGCGGTCTCGACTCGAACGCGCTCCAGAAGCCGAAACGCTTCTTCGGCGCCGCGCGCAACATCGAGGAGGGGGGCTCGCTGACGATCATCGCCACCGCGCTCGTCGACACCGGCTCCCGCATGGACGACGTGATCTTCGAGGAGTTCAAGGGCACGGGCAACATGGAGATCCACCTCGATCGCAAGCTGGTGGACAAGCGCGTGTTCCCGGCGATCGACATCCAGAAGAGCGGCACGCGGAAAGAGGAACTGCTCATCCCGCGCGAGGATCTCAACCGGATCTGGGTGCTGCGAAAGGTGCTCAACCCGCTCTCGCCCGTCGAGGCGATGGAGCTGCTGCTCGACAAGATGGGCAAGACGAAGGGCAACGCCGAGTTCCTGTCCGCGATGCAGAAGATGGGATAGGCCGGCGTCCCCCGCGGGTCAAACCCCGTAGTGCCTACGCCGCCCGAATCGCGAGCAGCGTCACGTCGTCGTCGAAGCGGGCGCGGCCGGCGTGCGACGTCACCTCGCGCAGGCAGCGCGCGATCAGGTCCGCGGGGAGGAGCGATGCGTGCTCGCGGACGAACGACGTGAGCCGTTCGACGCCGTACTCCGCCCCCGACGCGTTCTCCGCATCCGTCAACCCGTCGCTGAACACGATCATCGTGTCGCCCGGGTCGAGCCGGAGCCGCTGCACCCCGAACTGCTCCGAGCAGAACATGCCGAGCGGCAGCGCCGACGACGCGAGGACCGTCGCGCCCGTGCGGCCGCGGACGATCGGCGGCAGGTGACCGGCATTGCAGAACTCGACCTCGCCGCCCGGCGCGGCGCGCCCGCACACGAGCGTCGCGTAGTGCGTCGGGAGCGTGCTCTCGCAGAAGACACGGCTCGCGCGTTCCATCAACGCAGGCAGCGGCATCTGCAGCGACACCAGCGTGCGGAACATCGCGTGCAGGTTCGACATCAGCATCGAGGCCGCCACCCCTTTGCCGCTCACGTCCCCGAGCAGGAAGTGAAACCCGCCTCCCTCTGACGGGATGATGTCGCAATAGTCGCCGCTCACCACGCGAGCGGGCTGGTAATGGTAAGCGAGGGTCCACCCGTCAATCCGGAGGTGCCGATCCGGCAGCAGTCCGCGCTGAATGCGCGCGGCCAGCTCCAGGTCCTGCTCGAGGCTTCGCTGCTCGTCCGGAGACAGGTGATCGAGGCAGAAGCGCACGAGCGGGTCGGCCATGAGCCGATCCGGCTCGATGGGGTCGTGGCACACTTCGCAGCGGCCGTACGTGCTGGTGTCCAGGCGCGCAAGAGCCGCGTCCACTTCGGACAGCAGGTTCGCGAGTTCCGTTCTCCGCCCCGTCGCCGTGATGGCGTCGTTGAGCTTGTCTCGCCGGTGCGTGAGCTGTTCCCGGATAACGGACGACGTGGTCAGTTCCATAACCAGATTCTACGGGCCCCTGGGAAGGGGGGCTATCCGGATCATGTGACGTATCGGACAGCGCCCGCGTTCCTCAGCTCGCGCCGTGAGCTTCTCAGTGCTCAGCTTTCAGCCGTCCGCTCTCAGCCTTGACGACTTCGGCCTTGACGCGTTTGGCCTTCGGCCTTCGGCATTCGGCCTTCGGCATTCGGCATTGCCCTACTTCTCGTCCAGCTTCCTTCCGGCGTCCAGCGCATCGAAATTCAGAATGGTGTTCAGCACGAGGAAATAGCTTCCCTGCGTCTCGCCGCGCCAGATCGGGTTGTTCGAGAAGAGGACCACGTGCCCCTTGCCGACCGGCTGATCGATCACCATCGGCCGCTGGGCGATCTCGCTTCCGCCATCGACGAGGCCGGAGATCAGCAGTTCGCGCGCGTCCCCGTAGCGCAGGATCACGCGCGGGCGCTGCGCGGGAGGAATGACGTTGATGGGATTGCGGAGCTGCTCGGCGGTGACTGGCGCCGCCTGCCACGGTTCGACTTTCGGATCCTCGGGAGGCGCGTCGCCCACCGGGCGCCCCTGGGGCTGATCGGGATCATCCATGGTACCGCGGCCGGTGGGCCGTCGGCGCTCGTCGCCGCTCGCCGCGCCGCGGAACCCGCCGCGCCCGCCGGCGAAGCTGCTGATCGTGAAGATCGGGCCGTCGAACGCGTACACGGGCAGCCCGTCCTCGTAGCCGTACGCGATCGGGCTCGCCGCGTCCACCAGCCGCGACTTGATCACGCTGCCGGTCACTTTCAGGCGCTGCGGCCGCACGGTGGCCACTCCAGGCGCGAAACCGAAAGTCGTCGCGAAGTCCGCCGTGTCGTCCACCGCCACGAGCACGCCGCCGTCCCGCACGAACTGCTGCAGGTGCGCCATGCCTTCCCAGCCCAGTCCCGGCCGGATGTCGTCGGTCGAATCGATCTTCCCGATGTTCGGCGTGAGCTCCGTCGTCTTCCAGGGGATCGGGTTGCCGTACATCGGCAGGCCGGAAACGATCGCCTGTCCCGCGCCGCGCCCGACGGGCGGAAAGAGAATGACATCGTACTTCGCGCGCAGGTTGGCGTCCTTCGCCACCTCCTGCGTGCTGATGTAGTCGTACGGGATGCCGAGCGAGTCGAGCGTGAGACGCCACCAGCCCTCGTCCTGCGTGCTGAGCCACGTGTGCACCGAGGCGACGCGCGCGGCGCGCACCGGGTGCGTCTTGACCGAGGGCGCGGACGAAAGGGCAGTCGCCTGCAGCCCGAGCTCGCGCACGGCGGCCTCCAACGCAGGGGCATCCACGTTCCGCACGAGGAACGAACCGCGGTTGAACTTGCGGCCGGCGGCCTCGAATGGCTCTTCCGCCGCGTCGAACTGCGCTTCCTTGAACTGGTATCGGAGCGTCGCCAGCGAGGGATCGGCGTTGTGGTTGATCGCGAAGATGGTCCCGCTCCCCGACACGCCGCCGGCGGCGGCGAGGGGTCCCTTGACGGCATCGATCGGCACGTCGAGGACGCGTGCGTCCGTCACGCGCGCAACTTTCACGTTGAACAGTTCGCCGAAGGTCCAGCCGGTGTCGTCGTACGGGTTGCGCTGCGGATCGTCCGGCGCCCAGTACTGGTAATCGAGCAGCATGTCTGCAACGCGGCTGTACGGCTGATCCATGCGGACGATGTAGCTCCCGGCCGGGAACTGCTGTTCGACCGGCGCGTCGGCTTTTTCAGCCCCGGCAGGGGGCTTCTGCGCCGAGGCCGGCGCCGGCTGGACGCCGGCGTCGTGCCCGGTCCCGTTGCCGGTCGACACCGTGGCGGTCTCGGTCGTTTCCCGGCGAGGCGCTGCAGGTTTCTTCTTCCCGACCGTCACGGTGAACGGCGCGGTCGCCCTGGAGACCTCCACGCCCTGCAGCTGCAGCACTCGCAGCAAATCAGCCTGCGCCCCCGGCCGCGGGTCGTCGGCGGTGAACACGTACGCGGCGGGTCCTTCGGTCTTCGGCTTCAGGATCGACCGCTTGCTCTTCAAGTAGAAGTTCTTCAGGAACAGCTTGTTGTTGTCCGCGAAGTAGTTCAGCGAGACGAGCAGCCCGCTCTGCTGGTAGTTGTTGTTGTTCCGCTGCGACCAGGTCGTCTTCGGGAGCGGCGGGTTCTGCTTGAACCAGGTCCGCGCGTACTCCTGTGGGCGCAGCGTCCGCTCGACGGTGTCGGCGCCCGCGTTGCCGAACGTCTCGTAGAGGCGGCTGATGCCGTTGTGCGTCGCGGCGATGAACATGAGGTATCCCGGCGTCCACGTGTCGAACGTCCCGTGCGTGAACACGCCAGGCATCCCGAACTTGGTCAGCTCCGACACGTTCTGCCAGCCGATCATCTGCCACTCGTCGATGAGGATCGGATCGAGCCACGCGTTGTACGGCCCGTCACCCACGGTGTTGTCGTACAGGTAGGGGACCGACTCGTGGAGATCGTGCAGCACCTGCGCGTGCCACCAAGTGAAGGTGTCCAGCACGTTGCGCGTCAGCTTGAGCGTCAGCCCCATCGCGTCGCGGTTGTTGTCGTGCGCGACGTACTTGCCCCAGTAGAGGGTCGGCGGCCAGTTCTGCCCCGGGTTCGCGAGGTGCCAGCGATACACGTCCACGTGCCGGTCGCGGCCGTCCACCTCCACGACCGGCGTGACGAGGGTTACGAGCCGGTTCCGGATTTTCTGGATGTACGGGCTCTCATCCACCGCGAGCCGATAGACCAGTTCCATGAGCGCCGTCGGCGAGCCGGTCTCGGGCGAGTGGATCGCGCCCGTGATGTAGTAGATCGGCACCGACGCCTGCACCAGCTGCTCGGCGGCGACATCGTCCATGCGAATCGTCCGCGGGTCGCCGAGCTTCGCCAGCCGCGCGCGGTTCTCCTCGAGGCGCGCGAGGTTGGCTTCCGAGGAGATCGCCACCGCGATCATCTCGCGCCCTTCCTCGCTCGCCCCGATCGAGAACACCTTGACGCGCGGCGACGCCTTCTCGACCATCCGCATGTAGGCGTGGACCTCGCGCGAGTAGGGGAGCCGTCCCGGCGCGCCCGCGACGTCGCCGAGCACGGCCTTCGGCGTCGGCACCTGCTTCGACGCCGGCAGATAATCCACGAGCGGCGAGACGAAGTGCGGCGCCGTCGTGTACTCCTTGATCTTCGCGGTGTATTCCTGGTCGATCGACTGCTTCGGGTCGCGCGCGTACTGCGCCTGCGCGCCAGCCGCCGCGCAGACGAACACTGCGGACAGAAGAGCAACGTTGCGTTTCATGCTGGCCAAGCCTCGAGGTAAGGGATGGTGGATTCTACCTCGTGTCCCCGGTTCGGCGTTCAGTTTTCAGTTCAGGGAGGCGTAATGAAGCGCCAGGCTTCAGGAAACGCTCCTGCCTCAAGCCTGAACCCTGACCTGAAGCCTGAACCCTGAAGCCTGAACCCTGAAGCCTGAAGCCTGAAGCCTGACGCCTGCCCGTCAGGCGGGCTATCCGGGGATCTCCGGCGGCACCGTGCCGTTCGGGTCCTTCGGCGGGACGATGCCGATGATCTCGCGCAGTTCCTCGGCCTCGATGACTTCCTTGACCAGCAGGCGCTCGGAGAGCGTCTCGAGCACGGCGCGGCGCTCGCTCAGCACGCGGCGCGCCTGGTCGTGCGCGAACGTCATGATGCGCTTCACCTCCGAGTCGATCAGCTGCGCGGTCTCCTCCGAAAACGCTCCCCGCTCCCGCGGAAGCGGAATGTCGAGGAAGGTCGGGCGCTTGTGCCCGTCGTAGTTGATCGCGCCCAGCTTGTCGCTCATGCCGAACTCGGTCACCATCGCCCGGGCGATTTCCGTGGCGCGCATCAGATCGTTCTGGGCGCCGGTGGAGACCTCGCCGAACGCGATCTCCTCGGCGCTGCGGCCGGCCAGCAGCACGGACAGCTGGTTCAGCAGGTCCGTGCTCGTCATCAGGTATCGATCTTCGGTGGGCAGCTGCATCGTGTAGCCGAGCGCCCCGAACCCGCGCTGCACAATCGAGATCTTGTGGACCGGGTCGAGCCCGGGCAGCACGCTGGCCACGATGGCGTGCCCCGATTCGTGGAACGCCACGATCCGGCGCTCCTTCCGGCTCATGACCCGCTTCTTCTCGAGGCCCGCGATCACGCGATCGATCGCCTCGTCGAAGTCGGCCATCTCGACCGCCTTCTTGTCCTTGCGCGCCGCGAGCAGCGCCGCCTCGTTCACCAAGTTCGCCAGATCCGCGCCGGCGAAGCCGGCCGTGCGCGCCGCGATCACGTTCAAATCGACCCCGGGCGCCATCGTCACGTTCTTGACGTGGATGCGCAGGATCGCCTCCCGCCCGCGGACGTCCGGCTTGTCCACCAGCACCTGCCGGTCGAAGCGCCCGGGGCGCAGCAGGGCAGGGTCCAGCACCTCGGGGCGGTTGGTCGCCCCCATGATGATGACCCCCTTGCGCGAGTCGAAGCCGTCCATCTCCGCGAGGAGCTGGTTGAGCGTCTGCTCGCGCTCTTCGTGGCTGCCCATCGGCGACTGCACGCGCACCTTGCCGAGCGCGTCCAGCTCGTCGACGAACACGATGCAGGGCGCCTTCGCCTCGGCCTGCGCGAAGAGATCGCGCACGCGCGCGGCCCCGACGCCGACGAACATCTCGACGAACTCCGAGCCGCTCAGCGAGAAGAACGGCACCTTGTCTTCGCCGGCCACCGCCCGTGCCAGCAGGGTCTTGCCGGTGCCCGGCGGGCCGACGAGCAGCACGCCGCGCGGGATGCGCCCGCCGACGGCCTGAAACCGCTGCGGCTCCCGCAGGAACGCGACGATCTCCGCGACTTCGTCCTTCGCCTCGTCCACCCCGGCGACGTCTGTGAATCGAATCGTCGTC
>DATHTE010000058.1:0-104787 GCA_035463475.1 Vicinamibacterales bacterium | reverse complement strand
GGTCTGGCGGCTCGCTCATCCAGACGGTCGGGCGCGCGGCGCGCAACGTCAACGGCCGCGCGATCATGTACGCCGACGCGGTGACCGACTCGATGCGGGCGGCCATCGGCGAGACGGAACGCCGCCGCACCGCGCAGGAGGCCTACAACCAGGAACACGACATCACGCCTGCCTCCATCGTGAAGAACATCGACGACGTGATGGGGAGCGTCTACGAGCGGGATTACGTGACCGTGCCCGTGGTGAAGGAGCCGAGAGAGGAGTTCCGCACGCAGGAGGAACTGGACGCGTTCATCATGGAGCTGCAGCGGCAGATGAAAGCGGCGGCGGCCAATCTCGAGTTCGAGAAGGCAGCCGCGCTGCGCGACCGCGTCAAGCAGCTGAAGTCGCGTGAGCTGGGGCTCGTCACCCCCGCCGGGAGCGGCGCCTGATGAACAGGTTGGCGAACTGGATGAAGGCGGCCCTGCTCGAGGTGCAGGAGTACGTCCGTCTCGTCGCCGCCACCGGCCGCGGGCTGGTCACTCCGCCCTTCTACTTCCGCGACATCGTCGAGCAATTCGAGGCGATCGGGCTCGGGTCGCTGACCGTGGTCCTGCTGACGGGCACGTTCACAGGGATGGTGCTCGCGCTCCAGATGGGTTTCACGATGGACCAGTTCGGCGCGCGCTCCATGGTTGGGATGATCGTCAGCGCGTCGATGGTCAAGGAGCTGGGCCCCGTGCTCACCGGCCTGATGGTCGCCGGGCGCGTGGGATCCGGCATCGCCGCGGAGCTGGGCTCGATGATGGTGACCGAGCAGATCGCGGCGCTGCGGGCGTTGGGAACGGATCCGGTGCGCAAGCTCGTGCTCCCGCGCGTCCTCGCCGGGCTCCTCATGGTGCCGGTGCTGACGGTCATCTCCTGCGCCGTCGGGATGGTGGGCGCGTGGCTCATCACGATCTGGCAGCTGCGCGTCGCCTCGAGCGTGTACTGGAACAGTGTGGTGGATGGCCTCTACGTACAGGACGTCTGGATGGGGATCATCAAGCCGTTCTTCCTGGGGTTTGCCATCGTGAGCATCGGCTGTCACGTCGGCATGCGGACGCGGGGGGGCACGCAGGGCGTCGGCCGGGCCACGACCAACGCCGTCGTGGCGAGCTCCGTGTCGGTGATCGCCGTGGACTTCCTTGTCACGAAGCTGCTGATCGTCCTGATGTACTGATGTCGCCGACGTTCTACAATGCGCGCTCGCCGGAGATCGAAGAGACCCTGGGGCCGCACGGCGCCCCGATCGTGGTGTTCGACGAAGTGTCGCTGGCGTTCGACGACAACGTGATCCTCGATCGGGTGAGCTTCACGCTGCTCGTGGGCCACACGAAGATCATTCTCGGCGCCAGCGGCGCCGGCAAGTCCACGATCCTCCGCCTGATCCTCGGCCTGCTGAAGCCGGACACCGGCGTCATCTGGGTCAACGGTGAGCGGGTGGACAACATGACCGAAGACCAGCTGATGGCGGTCCGCGCCGACCTCGGGATGGTCTTCCAGGAAGGGGCACTCTTCGACTCGCTCACCGTGCGCGAGAACGTCGGCTACAAGCTGTTCGAAGAGTCGCGGATGCCGTACGAGGAGGCGAACCGCCGCGTGCAGGAGGTGCTCGGTTTCGTCGGGCTCGCGGAGTTCATCGACCGGATGCCGTCGGAGCTGTCCGGCGGGCAGCGGCGCCGGGTGGCCATCGCGCGCGCGATGACCGCGAAGCCGCGCATCCTGCTCTACGATGAGCCGACGACGGGTCTCGACCCGATCACGGCCGTCACGATCGACGAGGAGATCATCAAGCTCCGGGACCTCGAGAACGTGAGCTCGATCCTCGTCACGCACCAGCTGCGCGACGCCTTCTACGTGGCGACGCACACCGCGACGCGCGTCAACGGCCAGGTCCAGTTCGTAGCGGCCGATGCGCGGAAATGCGACGAGGCCGAGTTCATGATGCTGCGGGAGGGCCGGGTGGCGTTCGAAGGCAACGCGTCGGAGCTGCGCGCCGCGGTGAACACGGATCGGTACATTGCCGCGTTTCTCTCTTAGGAATTCCTGATATGCCCCGAACCCGTTCACTGGCCTGGGCCGAATTGAAGATCGGCATTCTCGGCATGCTGGCGATGGTGCTCGCCTCGGTGCTGATCTTCGCGGTAGGCGGCCAGGGTGGATTCCCCTGGCAGCGCTACGAGCTCATCACGAAGTTCGCCGACGTGAGGGGCCTCAAGGCGGGTGCGGTCGTGCGCGTGGCCGGAGTCGAGATGGGCAAGGTGACCGACGTGCGGTTCTCCGGCGCCGGCGTCGAGATCGTCATGGAGCTCTCCAAGGAGATGAAGCCGATCATCACGACCGAGTCGCGGGCGTCCATCGGATCGCTGAGCCTGCTCGGCGAGCCGGTCATCGATATCATTGCCTCCCAGCGGGGCACCTCCATTCCGGAGGGGGGATTCGTACAGCCCGGCCGCGCCGAAGGGCAGATCGCCGACGTCGCCGAGGGCGCGAGCCGCAGTCTCGAGCAGGCGACGGCGCTGCTGCAAGACATCCGCGCGGGGAAGGGGAGCGTCGGGAAACTGTTCACCGACGACCAGCTGTATCGCGAGATCAGCGAGTTCGTCTCGTCGGCCGCCTCCGTGGCCACGCAGATCAGCCGCGGGCGCGGGACGCTCGGCCGCCTGACGACCGACCCCACCGCCTACAACCAGCTGAATCGGTCGCTTGCCAACCTGGAGGCGATCACCCGGCGAATCAACAGCGGCGAGGGGGCGCTGGGTCGCCTGTTGCGCGACGAGCAGATGGCGAAATCGATGAATTCCATCAGCGGCAACGTGGATGCCGTTACGGGCCGCCTGAACCGCGGGGAGGGGACGGCCGGAAAGCTCTTGACGGACGCGGAGTTGTACAATCGATTCAACAGGGTTGCCGGCAGCCTGGATCAGCTCTCCGCGCGCCTGAACGAAGGGCAGGGCACGGCCGGACAACTGCTGCACGACAAGCAGTTATATGACAATATGAACTCAGCCGCGAGCGAGCTGCGCGGGCTCATCGCGGAGATCCGGAAGGATCCGAAACGATACTTGAACGTAAAGGTCTCCATTTTCTGATCAGGGTCGGGAGGCTCCCATGGCACATCAAGATGAAGGACCTGGCGGCGGCAGCCTGATCGCGGCGTTCGTGATCGGCGCCATGACCGGCGCGGCCGTGGCGCTTCTCCTGGCGCCCGCGAGCGGCGAGGAGGTGCGCCGGATCATCAGCGACAAGGCGCGCGAAGGACGCGACAAGGCGGAAGAGGCCGCGCGGCAGGGACGCGAGTTCGTGCAGAAGCAGCGCGAGCACATCGTCTCGGCCGTCGATCGTGGTCGCGAGGCCTACCAGAAGGCCCGCACGACGATGCGCGGCGAAGGCGGCGGGGAGACTGTGTGAGCGAGTGGGGCACTGCCTTCCTCGGGATCATCGCAGCGGCGACGCTGCTGATGGCGCTGCTGCAGGTGGGGGCGATCGTCGTCGCGGCGCGCCTCGCGAGGAAGGTGGAGAGGCTCGCCGACGAGCTGCACGCCGAGGTCAAGCCCCTCATTGCGCGGGTCCACGGGATCGCCGAGGACGCGCAGCGTGTGGCCTCGCTGGCCGCGGCGCAGGCCGAGCGCGTCGATGCCGTCGTGTCCGACCTGGCCCGCCGCGTTGACGAGACCGCCATGGTGCTCCAGCGCGCGATCGTCACCCCCGCCCGCGAAGGGCTGGCGCTTTTCGCCGGGTTGAAGGCGGGGCTGGCGATCCTGAGGAGCGGATCCCGGCGCTCGAGGAGCCGGCCGGCGGGCCGGCTAGAGGAAGAGGACGCGCTTTTCATCGGCTGATCGTGTAATCTGCTCTGGTAATCATCACCATCACCCCGGGGGTTCGTTATGGCGAACGTTCCCAGTGCAGGCAAGCTTGTCATCGCGGCTGCAGCGGCGGTCGCGGTGTCGCTCGTGTCCGCGACCGCTCAAGAGACCGGGAACAAGTCGGGTGCGCTGGCCAAGGAGCTGGCGCAGCTGATGGAGAAATCGCAGCTCGACAGCGTGGCCGCCGCGCTGCCCAGCCCGGAGGACGCCTTCGTCGCCGCGATGTTCATCCCCGGCGAGCTGATGGTCGTCTCGGCCCGCTACTCCGCTCCGTCACTGCTTCGCGAGAAGATCATGAAGAAGGAGTATCGCGAGGTCTACGTGGACTTGAACAGCGCCGCCACCCCCAAAACGCGCGTGTTTATCGAAGACCTCAACACCGACGGGCTTGTGGCCGAACCTAGTGAGAACTTCGGGTTCGACACGTTCGAGAGCTCTGACGGGCGGATGTCGTTCGACGGCGAGTGGAAGAAGCAGAAACTGTCGGAAGACGATTACCGCAAGCGGTTCGCAAAGGCGGACGAGCAGTACACGACGATGCTGACGGCGCTCCTCAGCCAGCTCAAGAAACCAGCCACGGAATAAGAGCAATGCCGAAGGCCGAAGGCCGAATGCCGAATGCGTCAATGCCGAATTGACGTTTCGGGCATTCGGCCTTCGGCATTTGGCATTGCCATTTGACACCTTCCCCCGTCGGTCCTATATTCGCCGTACGCTGTGCGTTCCGCTGGGCACTGGAGCTCGGTGTCCTGAAGTCGCGCCAGGGCCGACTCGGCTCGCGCTCACTTCCGGACCGCGCGGCGTGGAAACGCCCCGCTTGCGCGAAGCAGGTCGCGGTTGGCCAGGCATCCCGCCACCAACTCCGCGTCCAGCGCTGTCCGGTGCTAGCCTCCCGGATCAGCCGCCCGTCTTCGGCAGGCAGGGCGTTTCGCTTGTACGCCTTGCCGCGTCCGCGATCTTCTTCACCGTTGACCAGTTGCGCGTCGTCGCGGGGACGCCCAGCTGCGCCTCGACGAAGTTGTTGGGCAATCCGAAGAACCCACTCGCCTTCGGGCGGCTGACGATAAACACCTCGAGCTCGCGCATGCCGATGGCTTCGAGCGCCTCCGCCGCGGAGACCACCGGAAACGTCGGCGTGGGACGCGGCTTTTCCGACAGGAACGCGACGTAGAGCTTCACGTTGCGCGCTTTCTCCCGGCGCGTCTTGAACGGCGCGGTCTCGAGGAGCCGCGCGATGTCCCGCGCTGTCCGAATCAGGATCCGCGGCTCCTCTCCGAGCAGCCTCCGCAGCGCGTGCCGTGCTTTCGCCATGATGGCTTGCAGGTCTCGCGGTTGCGCGTCGAAGATCACGTTGCCGCTCTGAATGCAGGTCTGGACGTGGCGGCAGCCGGCTGCGCCAAACACGTCGCGCACCGCCGTCATCGTGACGCGGCCATGCCCGGCCACGTTGATCGCGCGCATCAGGGCGACGTAGGTCACGTCAGGCGTCAGGGTTCAGGGTTTTTCGAGGGTTCCGCCGCTGACGGCGGGGAGGATCACGATCTCTGCGCCGTCTTGCACCGGCGCGGCGAGCCCGCCCGCGTGACGCGTATTCTCGCCGTCGAGAAAGATGTTGATGTGGGGGCGGACGTCGCCGCGCTCGGTCACGATGCGGTCTCGCACCGCGGGGCACTCGGAGAAGAGCAGCGACAGGGCATCGGAAAGCGTTGCGACGTTGCCGCGAAGCCGCAGTTCCTCCTCGCCGCCCGCGAACTGGCGCAGCTGGCCGGGAAGCGCGAAGGTGATCGACTTCACGCGACCACCGCCGCCTTGACAGAGACGATCGGTGGAAGCCCGTCGGCGAGCCCGGTCCAGCTCTCCCCCTCGTCCGCCGAGCCGAACAGCTTCCCGCTGCGGGTGCCGAAGTACACGCCTGCCGGGTCGAGCGAGTCGGAGGCGAGCGCGTCGCGCAGCACCGTCTCGTACGCGCCGTCCTGCGGCAGGCCGCGGGCCATGCCCTCCCAGCGCGCGCCGGCGTCGCGGGTCCGGTAGACGCGAAGCTTGCCTTCGGGTGTGCAGCGAAACTCGTCCGATTCGAGTGGCACGATCCAGGCGCAGTCGGGATTGCGCGGATGCATGGCCAACCCGAAGCCGAAGTCGGAGGGAACGCCGTTCGCGATGTCCGTCCAGCTCTCGCCTCCATCGTCGCTCCGATAGAGGCCCCAGTGGTTCTGCAGAAACAGCCGCTGCGGCTGGCGCGCCGCCTGCACGACCTTGTGGACGCACTGGCCGAACTCGGGGTACTTGTCGGGCAGGAACTCCGCGCGCACGCCCTTGTTCGACGGCCGCCACGTCGCGCCGCCGTCGTCAGTGACGTACATGCCGCCGGTGGAAACGGCGACGCGGATCCGCCCGGGATCTGCGGGATCGAGCAGGATGGTGTGCAGGCACAACCCACCGCCACCCGGCTCCCAGTTCGGTCTCTGCGGATGGTTCCAGAGCCCTTCCACCAGCGCCCACGTCTCTCCCGCGTCGTGCGACACGAAGAGGGCTGCGGGCTCGACTCCGCAGTAGAGCGTGTCCGGCTCCGCGCCGCGTCCCGGGATGATCTGCCAGATCTGTTTGAGCGCCGCGCCGGCGCTCTCCGGGAACTTCACGTTCGCTTCTTCCGGCTCCGTCCAGGTCTTCCCGAAGTCGTCGCTCCATCGGAGGAGACCTCCCCAGTGCGCGCTCTGTGGTCCGGCCCAGACGCGCCGCCGCCCGGCGCGTGAGTCGTAGGCGAGCGCGTAGACGGCGTGGCCCGGGAAATACGGTCCTCCGACGTCCCAGCTCGATCGCTTCGCTCCCGACCGGAGCATGAAGGCCCCCTTCATGGTCCCGACGAGCAGAATCACATCGCCGCTGGCGGGGTGGACGTGACGGGTCACGGGCATATGGCGTTCTCCTCCTGATTACACGCAGGCATCGCGCGATAAACCACCGAGTATAGCCGCGTCCGAGGGGCGCTGGGCGCTGGGACGCTGAGGCGCTTGGGGCGCTGGCTGAGGCGCAGGGCGCCGGGGCGCTCGGCGCTCGGGGATTACAGCGGCGGATCGACGAACTTGCAGATGAACCGGAAGCTGGTGATCTGCCAGGCGCCGCCGTGCCGTTCGAGCGCGAAATCGTAACTGCCGACGAAGGTGCGAACCCGCGCGGGCGCGCCCTCGGGGAGCAGGTGATAGGCGATGCCGTAGCAGAACGCCTCCGCCTGCTCTCCGTTCACGCGCACGCGGTAGTTGCCCGCCTGATGGTGGGTGGCGCGAATCGGGCGCAGGCCCTCTTCCCAGCCGGCGACGATCTGATCGCGGGTCAGGGTCGACGGCTGCCCGCCGGTGAGCGACGTCATGTCGAAACGCACGTGCGGCGCGAGGCACCGCCGGACGGTGTCCCAGTCATGCTCATCGGTCGCGATGAAGAGGCTGTTGATGAGATCGATGACGGGCTGGGTCGTGTCGGACATGCGGGGAATCGTAGCCCCAGCCCGGCGCGAGCGGGAAGGCTGGCGCCAGCATCTGGGACTCCGCAGCCGCGACGCGCACACCTAGAGTGGCGTGAACTCCATCTTGTGATCGCTCGCGGCCGGATGAAGGTTGGTGGGCGCTAGTGGATTCGAACCACTGACCCCCGCCGTGTGAAGGCGATGCTCTACCGCTGAGCCAAGCGCCCAACCTCAGGGAAGAATCCTGATTATACCGTGTCCCGCAAGTGCCGTCCGGTCTGGCGACGCCGCGGTCGCAGCGCCGCGCTTTGGCCATCCAGGACTCCCGCAAGACCTATCGATTCCGCGTCTCGGGCATCCGCCGTTGCGCGGGGCCGTCGTACGTGAACGCGTCCGGATCGATCCGCCGCATCGGCTGGTGGCGCTCCTTCTCCTCGATGGCATGCGCCACGATGCCCGGGATGCGCGAGATCATGAACAGCCCGTCGGCCGCGTCGGCGTTGATGCCCAGGTCGCCACACACGGCGGCGATCGCGCCGTCGATGTTCATCGGCGCCTGCCGCTCCTCGACCAGCGCGCTCTGGTGGAGACCCATTTCCATCGCGCGCATGAACGCGACGTGCTCGCCGTCGAGCTCGAGTTCCAGCGCCATCTGGAACAGCCGCGCCGCGCGCGGATCGCGCGTGTGATACCGGTGGCCGAACCCTGGCGGAAGCTCGCCCCGATCGTGGTATTCCTTGAGGAGCCCCGCCGCGGCGTCCTTGAGCGGCTGTCCCGCGCGCGCCAGCGCCAGCCCCTGGTCGAGCATCTGCATCGTGGACTGGATATCGCCGCCGAAGAACTTGCCGAACCCGAGTACGCCCGCCGCCACGCAGCCGCGCAGGGTCGCGCCGGTCGTCGCCACGTTGCGCGCCGCGAGCGTGGATGGAGGGGTCGGCCCGTGGTCGATGAACGACACGAGCATCGCCTCGACGAGCATCCCGATCCCGGGCGTCGGCAGCTCGCCAGCAAGCAGCAGGTAGATCGCCTCGCCGAAGGTGAGGCGGCCCATCATCTCGTCCAGCGCGTAGCCGCGGACGAGGATCTTGTTCGGCTCGATCGCGGTGAGCGCGGTGCGCCACCGTTCCTCGCCGACGCGAGGCCTGGATCGACGTTCCTCCACGGTGCCTCCTACAGCGTGCCGTACAGCCGGTCGCCGAAATCCCCGAGCCCCGGCACGATGAACTTGTGGTCGTTCAGCCCCTGGTCGACAACAGGCGTGTAGATGTGCACGTCAGGGAACTCCCGCTGGACGAGCGCCACCCCTTCCGGCGCCGCGACGATGCAGATCATCAGGATGTCGCGTGCGCCCGTCTCGCGCAGGAGCCGGATGCCTTCCACGGCGCTGCCGCCGGTCGCGAGCATCGGGTCGATGATCAGGACGTGGCTGCCCGTCATGTCGGGGGGAAATTTCGTGTAGTACCGCGAGGCGATCGCGGTGATCTCGTCGCGCTGCAGCCCGATGTGGCCGACGCGCGCCTGCGGTACGAGCTCGAGGACGGCGTCGAGCATTCCCAGGCCCGCCCGCAGCACGGGCACCACCACGAGGTCTGCGCCGATCCGTCGCGCCGGCGCGGGCCCGAGCGGTGTGTGCACCGTCTCGTGCCGGAGCGGCACGTCCGCCAGCGCCACGGTCGCCAGCAACAGGCTGATGCGGTTGGCCGTGCGCCGGAACTCTTCGGGGAGCGTGTGCTTGTCTCGGAGGGTCGCCAGCGCGTCGTGCACCAGCGGATGTTCGACGATGTGCAGAGGCACGGGCAAATCATACATCGGCGGGATAGAATGAGGCGCTCATGCCAGTCAGACACTCCGGCGGCTTGGTGGCCGCCCTCGCGTTCGTCGTGATCTCCGCCGGCCTCGCGCAGGGCCCGCTCGATGTCTCGCTCGTGATCACCAACGGCATCGTCGTCACGATGGACGGCGACCGGCGGATCCTCGCGCCCGGAGCCGTGGCGATTGACGGCGCGCGCATCGCGGCGGTCGATCGCGCGGAGGTCGTGGCGGCGGGGTACCGCGGGCGAGACACGATCGATGCCAGCGGCGCGGTGATCGCCCCCGGCCTCGTCAACGCGCACACACACGTGCCGATGGTCCTGTACCGCGGGCTCGCGGACGACCTCGCCTTGATGGAGTGGCTTCAGAAGTACATCTTCCCGGCGGAGGCGAAGACGGTCTCCCCGGCGTTCGTCGCCGCCGGCACGCGGCTCGCTGCCGCCGAGATGATTCGCTCCGGGACGACGACGTACGCGGACATGTACTACTTCGAGGAGGAGATCGGCCGCGCGACGAAGCGGGCGGGGCTGCGCGCCGTGCTCGGTCAGACCGTCATCCAGTTTCCCGTGGCTGACGCGAAGACGCCGGAGGAGACGCTGGCGCGGACGGAGCGTTTCGTGAAGGAGTTCGCGCGCGACCCCCTGATTACCCCGGCCATCGCGCCCCACTCGATGTACACGCTCGATGAGGACATGCTGCGGCGTTGCCGCGCGCTGGCCGACAAGTACGCCATCCCGGTCCTGATCCACCTGGCCGAGACCGAGGAAGAGATGAAGATCTCCGCGGAGAAGCACAGGATGACGCCGGCCGCCTGGCTCGACTCGCTCGGCTTCTGGAAACCCGGGACGCTGGCGGCCCACGGAGTGTGGCTCACCCCGGCGGACCTGGACATCCTGAGACGCGCCAGCGTCGGCGTCGCGCACAACCCGGAAAGCAACATGAAGCTGGCGAGCGGCATCGCGCCGGTCCCGGCGATGCGGAAAGCGGGGCTGCCGGTCGGCCTGGGCACTGACGGCGCGGCCAGCAACAACGACCTCGACATGTTCGAGGCGATGCGGCAGGCGGCGTTCCTGCACAAAGTGGGCTCGAAAGACCCTCGCGTCCTGCCGGCGGGGGACGCACTCGCGATGGCGACGATCGAAGGGGCCCGCGCCCTCAACATGGCGGATCGGATTGGCTCGCTGGAGCCGGGGAAGCAGGCGGACGTCATCGTTGTCGAGATGACCGCGTTGCGACAGACGCCGCTGTACGATCCGGTGTCTCACCTCGTCTACGCGACACACGGCGACGACGTGCGCACGACAATTGTGGACGGGAAGGTGTTGATGCGCGACCGACGGCTGCTGACGCTCGATGTGAACAGCGTGATTGCGGAGGCGAGAACGATCGCGGAGCAGGTGAAGGCGGCGGTTCGATGATCGACCAGATCCTGCTTACGGAAGATCAGATCCAGTCGCGCATCCGGGAGATGGCGCGGGAGATTGTGGCGGACCATCCCGAGGGGGCGGAAATCCACCTCGTCTGCGTGCTCAAGGGCGGGTTCATGTTCCTGTCGGACCTCGTGCGCGCCATGCACGCCAGGGTCTCGCTCGACTTCATGGCGGTGTCGAGCTACGGGAAGGGCACCTCGTCGTCCGGGCAGGTCCGCGTATTGAAGGACCTCGACAGCTCGCTCGAGGGGCGTCACGTCGTCATCGTCGAGGACATCGTGGACACCGGCCTCACGCTGATGTACATGCAGGAGATCCTGCACGCGCGCAATCCCAGGACGCTTCGCACCGCGTGCCTGCTGAGCAAGCCATCACGCCGGAAGGTGGACGTCAAGGTCGAGTACGTCGGCTTCACCATCGAAGACAGGTTCGTCGTGGGCTACGGGCTGGATTTCGCGGAACAGTACCGGCACCTGCCCTACATCGGCGTGCTGACGATAGCGGAAGGGGTCATCCCGGAGTGAAGGCATACGAGATCATCACGGAGGCCGACGCGCGCACGATCGCGTACGGTTCGACGGTGGCGCTGGCGCCTGGCGGGCACGTGACGCCGCTCGCGCGTGACACGCTCAAGGCCCGGCGCGTGACCGTGGTGCCCGCCGGCCCAGTGGACCCGTCGCTGCCCGACGACCTCGCTCCCGTCGCGGACATCCGCCGGGTGTCGATCGGGAGCGACCACACGGGCCTGGCGATGAAGGCGGACCTCGTGCGGGAGTTGCGGGCGCGCGGCCTCGCCGTCGAGGACGTCGGGACGCACACGGCGGACCCGGTCGACTACCCCGACATCGCGTCGGCGGTCGCCACGCAGGTCACGCGCAGGGAGGCGGACGCGGGCATTGTGATCGACGGCGCGGGGATCGGATCGGCGATCGCGGCGAACAAGGTCCGCGGAGCGCGTGCGGTGATGGCGACGAGCGTGACGCTCGCGCGCTACGGCCGCGAGCACAACGGCGCCAATGTGCTGACGCTCGGCGCCTCGCTCGTGACCGCGGCGGAAGCGCGCGAGATCGTGCAGACGTTCCTGTCGACGCCGATGCGCGAGCCACGCTACATCCGGCGGCTGCTCAAGATCAGGGACCTCGAACGGCGATGAATCAGCGGGAGCTGGCACGGCTGATCGAGATTGTGACCGAAGAGGTGCTCGCCGCGGCGGGCCACCTCCAGGCCGGTCACGCGTGCGCGTGCCACTCGGTCCTGTACGAGTGCTGTCCCGACCGCCTCCAGGGGGTGCTCGAGGCGGGAGCGACACGGCTCGGGCTGCACGCCAGCGGCGCGGCGGCCGGCGAGGTGTCCTCGATGATCGACCACACCCTGCTCAAGCCGGACGCCACGCGGCAGGAAATCGAGAAGCTGTGCGCCGAAGCGGCGAAGTTCCGGTTCGCGACGGTGTGCGTGAACCCGACGTGGGTGGCGCTCGCGGCGGCGCGGCTGCGGGGGAGCGGCGTGGGCGTGACCTCGGTGGTCGGCTTCCCGCTCGGCGCGACCACCGCGGACGTCAAGCACTACGAAACGCGACGCGCGATCTTCGACGGCGCGTCGGAGATCGACATGGTCATCAACGTCGGCGCGCTCAAGTCCGGGGACCTCCGCGTGGCGGAACGCGACATCGAGGCGGTCACGTCGCCGTGCCGCGAGAGCGGCGTGCTGAGCAAGGTGATCATCGAAGCCGCTTTGCTCACTGACGACGAGAAGATCACCGCGTGCACGCTGGCCAAGGCCGCCGCGGCGAACTTCGTGAAGACCTCGACCGGGTTCGGCCCGGGAGGCGCCACGGTGGCCGACGTGATGCTGATGCGGCGCGTCGTCGGCGAGGACATGGGGGTGAAGGCCGCCGGCGGCGTCCGCGATTACGAAGGACTGAAGGCCATGGTCGCCGCCGGCGCGACGCGCATCGGCGCCTCGGCTGGCGTGAAGATCGTGCAGGAGTCCGAAGGCCGCGTCCGCTCCGACAGCCCGGCCTCGCCGCCTCCCTCCTCGAAGAACTACTGAATCGGGGCCTGACGCCTGAAGCCTACACCTGCCTCACCACGACGTCCTGCCTCGGCACGGGCGGGTGGATGGCATTGGCCTCGAGCATCCGACGTATCCGCCTGCGCAGCTCGCGCCCGACGTCCCACTGCTTCAGCGCCATCGTCTTCATGCGGAGCTTGATCGTCACCTGCCAGTTGTCGATCGACTCGACGCCGACGACCTCCATGGGGGCGAGGACGTGGGGCTGCCACGCGGCGTCCGCCTGAAGGCTGGCGCCCACCTCGCGGAGGAGGTGCATCACGCGGTCCGGATCTTCCTCGTACCCGACCGTCACGTCGATCACCGCGTACGCGAAGTCGCGCGACTTGTTGGACAGCGTCGCGATCGTCCCGGCAGGGACGATGTGCACGGTGCCGTCGAAGTCGCGCATCACAATCGTGCGGAGGTTGATTTCCTCGACGAGCCCGCCGATGTTGTTCACGCTGACGACATCCCCGACCCGCACCTGGTCTTCGAACGTGAGAAAGAAGCCGGCGATCATGTCGCGCACGAGGGTCTGCGCGCCGAAGCCGAGCGCGATCCCCGCAATCCCGGCGGCCGAGAGGAGCGGCATGATGTCGAGGCGCAACTCGCGCAGGATCATCAGCGCAGCCACCACCAGCACGGCCGCGGTGACCACCTGGCGCATCAGGCTGCCGAGCGTGCGCACCCGCTTGGCGCGCTCGACGACATCCAGCCCCTGCCCCGATCGGCTCACGTCGTCCTCCAAGCGGCGTACGAGGAGGACGACGATGCGCACCGCGGCGTAGGCGAGGACGCCGATCAGCAGGATGCGCAGCCCGGACGCGAAGAACCAGTCGCTGAGGGTCCGCAGCGGCAGTCCGGCCCGCGACCGGTAGCCGAGCGCCTCGATGCTCGGGAAGAAGAAGGCCGCGGCCGCCAGCAGAAAAACGAACCAGCCGACCATTCGGGCCGGGTTGCGGATCGCGGGGCTCGAACGCGCCGCGACGTCCTTGCCGCCGACGACGAGAATCAGAACCGCGCGGACGAGCCGCGCGGCGATGAAGGCGACGACATATGCCGCGGCCAGGGTCACAACGGCGCCCGCCACGAGCACGTGCAACGGCGGAGGAGAGGCGAAGATGCGGTACCACATGGGACCAAGATAGCTCAGCGCGTCGGGAGTCGCGCAGCTTCGCGCACCGACGCGCACACGGCAGTACGCGAGTACCAGTACTCGCGGAGCACTCCCCGACGTGCAAACCGGTACTTTCAGGGGATTCACATGCCTTGGGAGCGGAAGTTAGAATGCGTTTCGCTCGAGCCGCAGCCGCGCCTCGGCTTCGGGATTTGAAGGGAATGAACGCATGTCAACCCGGGCCCTGAGACACCTCGTATTCACTGCCCTCGTCGCCGCCATCATCGCTGCCGTGCCGTCTCACGGCGCCGCGCAGCGTTCGGACGCGCGGCTCGCCGTGATCGTGATCTTCGACGAGGGGACAGACCTGGCGCCTTACGCCCGGGACTATCGCGCTGACGAGCGACGGAACGCCGATCCGGAAGGGTGGGGTTACGTGCGGCGCGACGTCGCCGGGGCGGTGCAGGCCCTGGAAACCCGCGGACGCTTCCGCGCGGACCACGTCTACAGCCACGCGATCCGCGGCTTCGCAGCCCGGCTGTCGCCACACCAGATCGCGGAGCTCGAAAACGATCCCTCCGTTGCCTTCATTGAAGCGGACGGAGAGATGAGCGTCGTCGCGCAGACCATTCCCTGGGGCGTCAATCGCATCGGCGCGGACGTCAGCTCGGCCCTTGCGGGCAACGGATCGGGAGCCGTCAGCAACGTCAACGCTTACGTGATCGACACGGGGATCGCGACGCACGCCGACCTGAACCTCGTCCGCCATGTGAACTTCGCGGGTGGCAAGAACACCGACTGCCACGGCCACGGGACGCACGTCGCCGGCACCATCGGCGCGCGTGACGATGCCGGCTACGTCGTCGGCGTCGCCCCGGGCGTGAACCTCACGGGCGTGAAAGTGCTGGGCTGCAACGGGAGCGGGAAGACGTCCAGCGTGATCAAGGGTATCGACTGGGTGACCGCGAACTTCGTGGGGCCCGCCGTGGCGAACATGAGCCTGGGCGGCGCTGCCAGCACGGCACTGGACGACGCCGTGCGGCGCTCGGCGGCCGCGGGCGTGTTCTACGCGGTGGCTGCGGGCAACAACGGCGCCAACGCCTGCAGCTACTCTCCGGCGCGGGCGGGCGCGGGGACGACCAACGGCATCATGACGGTGGCGGCGGTCGACAACGCCGAGCGCGAGGCGTCCTTCAGCAACTATGGGACGTGCGTCGACGTCTGGGCGCCGGGCGTGAGCATCCTCTCCACGAGCAGTACGGGCGGCACGGCGACGATGTCGGGCACGTCGATGGCGTCGCCGCACGGTGCCGGCGCGGGTGCGCTGTACCTGTCGGCCAACACGAGCGTGTCTCCCTCGATGGTTGAGACCGCCGTCAAGGGGGCCGCGGTCGCGCCGGGCACGGTGAGCAAGGACGGCCGCCCAATCCGAAGACTGTACGTGGGAGCGTTTTGACGAGAGTTCGACGCAGAGTGATTTGAGCAACCCCGCCGGCCGCATGCGCCGTCCGGGCGTGAGAAGGGGCGCGGAATGAGCCTGGAGCCCACAGCCGGTTCATGTCCCCGCCCCTTCGGTTTTCGGATGGGGCGCGCCCTCTTCTCGCCTCAGACCCTCTCGAACCTGGCCGTAAAGTGCCGGAGCACCTTCGGCCCCTCGACGATCCGATAGCCCCGCAGCTCTGGCGCCCGCTTCGCCACTGACACAACCACCTCGGCCACGTAGTCGATGTGGGACTGTGTGTAGACCCGACGCGGGATTGCGAGCCTGACCAGGTCCATCGCTGAAGGGGTCTCGGTGCCGTCGGGGTGCAGGCCGAACATCACCGTGCCGATTTCCACGGTGCGGATGCCGCCTTCGAGATAGAGCGCGTTCGCGAGCGCGACCCCGGGATACTGCAGCGGCGGAATGTGCGGCAGCAGCCCTCTCGCATCGACGTAGATCGCGTGCCCGCCGGGCGGCCGGATGATCGGCACGCCGGCTGCAGTCAGCTTCTCACCGAGGTACTCGGTCGAGCGGATGCGGTATCGCAGGTACGGCTCCTCGACCACTTCCGCGAGCCCGCGCGCGCTCGCCTCGAGGTCGTAGCCGGCCAGCCCGCCGTAGGTGGGGAAGCCTTCGGTCAGGATCAGCAGGTTACGGGCCGCGTCGGCCCACTCCGGGTCGTTCATCGCCAGGAAACCGCCGATGTTCGCGAGCCCGTCTTTCTTGGCCGACATCGTGCAGCCGTCGGCGAGCCGGAACATCTCGCGCGCAATGTCGCGCGGCGTGCGATGGTGCATCCCGTCTTCGCGGACCTTGATGAAGTACGCGTTCTCCGCGAACCGGCAGGCATCGAGGAAGAAGGGCTTGCGGTAACGGTCGCACAATCGCCGCACTCCCTCGAGGTTCTCGAGGGACACTGGCTGACCGCCGCCCGAGTTGTTGGTGACGGTGACCATCACGAGGGGCACCCGCGTTCCTCCCTGGCGCGTGCGGTCCTCGTCGAGCAACGCCTCGAGCGCTGCCAGGTCGATGTTCCCCTTGAACGGGTGAATGGCCGAGGGGACGCGTCCCTCGGGAATGACCAGGTCGCGCGCCTCCGCCCGTTCGACCTCGATGTTGGCGCGCGTCGTGTCGAAGTGGTTGTTGTTCGGGACGACCTGCCCCTCGTGGACCTGCGTGTGGAACAGGATCCGCTCCGCGGCCCGCCCCTGGTGCGTCGGGATGATGTGCTCGAACCCCGTGAGATCCCGGACGACGTCGCGGAAGCGGTAGAAGGACCGGCTGCCCGCGTAGCTTTCGTCCCCCTGCATCAGCGCTCCCCACTGCTGCGAGGACATCGCACCGGTGCCCGAGTCGGTGAGGAGATCGATCAGGACATCCTCCGCGTGCAACCGGAAGACGTTATGGCCCGCTTCGAGGAGCGCCGCGTCGCGGTGCGCGCGATCGGTGAACTTGATCGGCTCGACGGACTTGATTCTGAACGGTTCGATGATGGTCTTGAATGAAGTCATTGCATGAGTGGCAGGCGGATAGTCGCCCGGCACCCGCGGGTGTCGGGGCGGTTCTCGAGGGAGACGGTGCCCCCGTGCGCTTCGGCGATCTGACGGCTCAACACCAGCCCGATCCCGGAGCCTCCCGGCTTGGTTGTGTAGAACGGCACGAAGAGATTGCTGGTGTTCGCGAGCCCCGGCCCGTCGTCTTCGACCCACAGTTCGAAGGCGCCGGCGCGCCGCTGCCAGCCGACGCGGACGCCGCCCCGCGTCTGGGACGCCGCGTCCGCCGCGTTCCTGACCAGGTTGATCAGCGCCTGCTCGAGTTGATCGTTGTCTGCGTGAACGATCCCGGGCGGGCCGCTGACCACCTCGACTCGGACGCGCTGCTCGAGCCCGGCCACGCGGGCGACAAAGGGCGCGACGTCGACCGGCTGCGGTTTCGGCGCGGGCAGCCGCGCGAGCCTCGCGTACGCGGTCATGAAGCGCGACAGCGAGTCCGACCGCGTCGCGATGACGGTCAAACCGCGCCGGAGATCCTCCTGCCAGTCGTCCGGCGGCGTTTCCCGCTCCACGAGCGCCGAGAGGCTGCCGGCGATCGACTTGATGGGCGCCAGCGAGTTGTTCATCTCGTGCCCGATCACCCGAATGAGGCGCTGCCACGCCTGGCGCTCCTCCTGGCGAAGTACGCGACTGAGGTCCGAGAGCACGAGGAGCTCGTGGGGCCGGCCCCCCTGCCGAAACTCGCTCCGGCGGATTTCCCAACGGCCCGGACCCGCGGGAAACGTTGCGTTCAACACGCGGGGTGAGTCCCCCTCGAGGCAATCGTCCAGGCCCAGCTCGCCCGCGTTTCGTCCGAGCAGGCGCTCAGGCGGCTGGCCGAGGAGATCGGCCGCGGCGCGGTTCACGAGCTTCAGACGGCGTTCGTCGTCGAACGTGAACACCGCGACGTCGATCTCCGCCATGACCTTGCGGAGGAGCGTCGTTGCTTCGAGGGCGCCGAGTCGCTGGTCGCGAAGGATGTCGACGAGCGCGTTCACCTCCACCATGACCTGCCCGAGCGGGTCCTCGCGGCTGGCGCCGCGCGCGCGGATCGAGAAGTCCCCCTCGCTGAGCGCGGCGAGGAGGTTCGAAAGCGTCTGCAGCGGAATGACGACGCGCTCGCGAAGGGCGAGCGCGAAGCCGAGCAGAACGGCAAGGATCAAGACGGTCAGCGTCCACTGGACCTTGGGCGTGAAGTTCCCGGTCCAGAGCAGGATGAGGGAGATGACGCTGCCAGGGGCGGCCGCGGCGAGCGCCATCAGCAGCACGCGCGCATCGTGCGTGAGGCGGGGCTGCCGCCGGTGTGGTGCGCGGGCTGAGAGGCGTTTGACCGCGGAGGACACGGAAGTCACGGGATCGGTGTAGTTTACCCAAACCTCGTGCCCGCCGCCGCGGCTTCAACCCGCAGGGATCGCGGAGAACATCATCAACCGCGGGGACGCAGGGGACTGCGTCCCCTGCGGTCATGATCGTCGGCGTTCCCCGCGTCCCCTGCGGTTCAAAACCTCTACAAACCGTAACGCTGCAGGCGGCGATACAGGGCGCTGCGACTCAGGCCCAGCGCCTTCGCCGCCTGGCTCACGTTGCCTCCGAAACGCGTCATCGCCTTCTTGATCAGAAAGCACTCCACGTCCTCGAGACTCATGTCCTCGAGGCGCCCAACCGCGTCGCGGTTGATCCGCAGGGCGAGGTCCGCGGCCTTGATCTGCGGTCCCTGCGTGAGCAGGACCGCGCGCTCGATGGCGTGATCCAGCTCGCGCACGTTGCCCGGCCAGGAGTGCTCGAGCAGCGACTGCATCGCGCTGCCGTCGAAGCCGGTGACCTTCTTGCGATAACGCTGCGCGTGTTGGCGAAGGAACTGCTGCGCGAGCAGCGGCACGTCCTCCCGGCGGTCGCGGAGCGACGGCAACCGCACCTCGACGGTGTTCAGCCGGAACAGCAGGTCCTGCCGGAAGCGCCCCCCGGCAATCTCGTCGCTGAGGTCCGAGTTCGTGGCGGAAATCAGGCGTACGTCCGCGCGCCGGGTGCGCGAGGAGCCGAGCGGCTCGAACTCCCCGGTCTCGATGACGCGCAGCAGCTTCTGCTGCTGGCTGAGCGGAACGTTCGCGATCTCGTCGAGGAACAGCGTGCCGCCGTTCGCCAGCTCGAAGCGTCCGACGCGGTCGGTCCTTGCGTCGGTGAACGCGCCGCGCACGTGTCCGAACAGTTCCGACTCGAAGACCCCCTCGGAGATGCCGCCGGCGTTGATCGTCACCATGGGCCGCGAGGCGCGCAGCGACATGGAGTGAATGAGCTGCGCGATCAGCCCTTTGCCGGTGCCGTTCTCGCCGAGGATGAGCACGTTGGCGTCGGACGGGGCGATGCGCGAGACGACCTGGAGGACCTGCTGCATCGCTGGAGACTCGGCGACGACCTGCGGGCGGGTCTCGTCGCGCAGCAGCCGGTTCTCCGCCTCGAGGCGCCGCCCGCGGCGGAGCGCCTGGCTCAGCTCGACCTGCGTGCGGATGATCGCCAGCAGGCGCGCGTTGTCCCACGGTTTCTGGATGAAATCGCGCGCGCCGCGCCGCATCGCCTCAACGGCGAGTTCGACGCTCCCCCACGCCGTCATGACAACCACCGGCAGCGTGCCATCCATCCGCTGGATGCGCGAGAGGAGATCGAGCCCTTCCTCGCCCGAGGTCGTGTCCCGGGCGTAGTTGAGATCCATGAGCACGACGTCGAACTCGCGCGCGTCGAGCGCCGCGAGCAGGCCCGCGGGCGACGAAGCGGTCTCCAGGTGATAGCCCTCGCCCTTGAGGAGCAGGCGGAGGGCCTCGAGCACGTCCGGCTGGTCGTCGGCCACGAGCACGCGCGCGACGGTGGCGCGGCCGCGGGCGTCGGCCGGAACGGCAAGCGGGTCTCGATCGGCGATCGTGTGCTGGGCCATTATTCGTACCGGAGCGCGAGCAGGGGATCGATGCGGGTCGCCCGCCGCGCGGGAATGTAGCTGGCAACGGTCGCGATGACGATGAGCAGCACGGAGGTCGCGACGAGCGTCACGGGGTCGGCCGGCTGCACACCGACCAGCAGCCCGCGGATGAGGGACGCGAGCACGGCCGCGATTGCCACGCCGGCGACGACGCCGACCGCGACGAGCCCGAGCCCCTGCAGCAGCACGAGCCGGAGCACGCTCCGGCGTGTGGCGCCGAGCGCCATCCGGATGCCGATTTCACGCGTGCGCTGCGATACCGAGTAGCTCGCCACGCCGTAGAGGCCGAGCGAGGCCAGCCCGAGCGCGACCGCGCCGAACACCCCCAGCAGCACCACGATGACACGCTGCGGCGAGAGCACCAGGTCCACCTGGTCCCGCAGCGTGCCCACGTTCAGGATGGTGAGGCGGGGATCGAGCTGCTGCACGATGGCGCGCGCCTCGGAGGCCAGCTGCGTCCCGTCCCCCTGCGCGCGCGCGAGCAGGCTCACCGCCGGGTTGTACACCTGGCGCAAGGGGAGATACGCGAAGGGCTGCGGATCCTCCGTCAGGCCGTTGTACTTCGCGTCGCGCGCGATCCCGATGATCGTGGTGTCCGTCGTGTCGCCGAAGAACCGGAAACGCCGTCCGATCGCGTCTCCCTTCGGGTAGAACCGGTCCGCCATCGTCTGATTGATGATGACGACGAGCGGCGTGGCTTCCGTGTCCTGAGCCGTGAAGTCGCGCCCGCGCATCAGGGGAATGCCCACCGTGCGGAGGTAGCCCGGTGACACGAGGTTCACCTGCACGAGCGTGCGATTGCGTTCGGACTGCTCGGCCCCCTCGAGCAGGACGCTGCGCGCGAACCCGCCCTGGAACGGCAGGTTCTGCGCCACCGCCACGGTGGTGACACCTGGCAGCGCGGCCGCGCGCTCGAGCAGGCGATCGTGGAACTGCAGCGCCTGCTCCTGCGTGTAGCCCTCGCGACCGAGGTTGAAGCGGACCGTGAGCACGCGATCCGTCTCGAAGCCCGGGTTGATGTCCTGCGTCTTGAGCAGGCTTCGGAGGAACAGTCCCGCAGCGACCAGCGCGACGAGCGACAGCGCGACCTGCGCCACCACGAGCGCCTGGCGGAGCGTGACCCAGCGCAGGCGCCCCCTCTGACCGCCGGCGATCGGCACGCTCTCGTTCTTCAGCACGGGCACGAGGTCCGGCTTCGATGCCCGGAGCGCTGGCGCCAGGCCGAAGAGCAGGCCCGTGACGATGGAGAGCGCGCCGGTAAAGACCATCACGCGCGAGTCGATCACGATCTGGCGCATGAAGTTGGGCGGGAGGCGCAACGGCGCGGACCGGATCAGGTCCAGGCACCAGTACCCGACGAGCAGGCCCGCAAGACCGCCGAGGATCGACAGCAGCACGCTTTCGGTCAGCAGTTGGCGGACAAGCAGCCCGCGCCGAGCACCGAGCGCCAGCCGCACGGCAATCTCGCGCGCGCGGGCCGTGCCCCGCGCGAGCAGCAGGTTGGCCAGGTTGGCGCACGCGATAAGAAGGACGACGCCGACGATCACCATCAGCAGCAGCGACACCTGAACCAGCGGCCCGCGTCCGCCCTGCGGGTTGATGCGCGCCTCGAGCAGCGGCAGCGCGCCAAAGCTGCGCCCCTCGTTGTCGTTCGGGAAGTCGCGCTCGAGCTGCGAGCCGAGCGTCTTCAGGTTGGCCTGCGCCTGGCCAATCGTGGCGCCCGGTTTCAGCCGGGCGAACGCGAACAGCAGCAGTCCGCGACGCTCTTGGTACCAGGTGAAGCCTGGCTGCACGAACTCGTAGTTCGACATCGGCACCCACAGGTCGGGCGCACCGAGCACGAAGGTGCCGGTGAACCCGGCAGGAGCCACCCCGATGACCGTGAACGGCCGGCGGTTCAGCGAGAGCGTACGCCCGAGGATGTCCGGGCTGCGGCCGAACACACGCTCCCACAGACCGTAGCTGATGACGGTGACGGATCCGCTGCCCGGCGCGCCGTCCTCGTCCGCGCGAAAGGTGCGCCCCAGCGCCGGCTGGACGCCCAGCACGTCGAAGTAGTTGCCGGAGGCCACCTGCGTCGCCAGCTGCTCGGAGGCGCCTCCTTCGCCGAGGTAGTTCACCTGCGCGAACGCGAACGCGGCGGCGTCGGTGAAGACACTGTTCTGCTCCCGGACGTCCGTGAAGTTCAGGTGCGAGAACGGCAGGTTGCCCGGGTTGCGGCGGTCGGTCATGAAGATCGATACGAGCTGCCGGGGCGATTCGACCGGGAAGGGGCTGTCGAGCAGTCGCTGCACGACGCTGAAGATCGCGGTGTTCGCCCCGATGCCCAGCGCCAGGGAGATCACGGCGACGAAAGCGAAGCCAGGATTCCGCAGCAGGAGGCGCGCCCCGTACTTGATGTCTTTCAGCAGGGCTTCCATTTTCGGCTCTCCCGTTCCAGGCTGTCCGCGGCTGCCGACAGCCGTGTTTCAGTGCTCCGCCCGCAGGGCCTCCGCCGGGTCCACGCGGGCGGCACGACTGGCCGGGACGATGCCCGCAATGAACGCGACGATCGCGAGCGCCGCCGTGGCCGCGGTGAAGGCAAGCGGGTCGGTCGGCTCGACGCCGAACAGCAGCGTACGCAGCAGGCGCGTCATCGCGAGCGCGCCGGCGACGCCGACGATCACACCGAGCCCCACCGTGGCCCAGGTGCGGCCAATCACCATCCGGACGACCTCACCCGGAGTCGCGCCAAGCGCCAGCCGGACGCCGAACTCCCGCGTCCGCCGCGACACCCAAAAGGCCGTGACCCCATAGATTCCGACCGCGGCCAGCACAACCGCGCTCAGCCCGAACGCGGCCAGCATGGACAGGTTGAAGCGGCGGTCCGAGAACGAGGCGGAGACGAGATCCTCGATTGTCGCAATCGTCGCGGCGACGTCGGGGCGCATCTCGCGCACCGCCTGGCGGAACGCCGGCGCGAGCTCGGCCGGGTCGACGCGCGTGGCAGCGGCAATCGAGAAGTGCGCGATCACGCGCGGGCGCTGCCGGTGGAAACCGTACAGCGTCGGCCGCGGCTCGCGGTCGAGCCCGCGGTCGCGAACGTCGCCGACCACGCCGACGATCGTAAAGGGCCGCAGGTCGCCGTCCATGTTGCCGAACTGAATCTGCCGGCCTATCGGGTCCCGCCCGGGCCAGCGGCGGTTCGCGAGCGACTCGCTGACCACCGCGACGTGCGGCCCATCGGGAGCGTCCCGGTCGTCGAAGAGCCGGCCGCGCCGTAGCGGGATGCCCATGGCGCTGAAGTAGTCCGCACTGGTGACGCGGAACTCCGCCGTTCCGGTGCGCGAGGAGTCGCGCGCGAGCCGCTGAAAATCCTCCAGGCTTTCGAGTCGATCGTTCGGGAGGATTTCGAGGAACGTGCCGTTCGTGACGCCGCCGGCGAGCGGAAAGCGATTGATCCCTCCGACCCGCTCCACGCCCGGAACGGACTGGAGCCGGCCGATCAGCCGGTCGTAGAACTGCGCCGTCTGCCGCCACGTCGCGGTGTTGTCGTCGTACGGCAGCGCGAGATCCATCACGAGGGCCCCGGACGTCCGGTAGCCGGGATCGACGCTGATCAAGCGGTAGAGCGTCTGTCCCATCAGCGCGGCGCCGACCAGCAGCATCAGCGACAGCGCGACTTGCGCGGCCACCAGGAGCATGCGGAACCGCTCCTCGCCGCGCCCGCCGGCGTGCGAGCGGCCGCCGCTCAAGAGCGCCTCGTTGAGCCCGCCGGACGCGGACCGCGTTCCAGCTGCGAAGCCGAGCAGGATGGCCACGGCCGCGATCACCGCGAGCGTGAACAGGCCGACCTGCGGATCGACCGAAATCTGCTCCCGCCGTGGAAGCTGCCCGGGATCGAGGGCAAGCATCGCACCGAGGGCCCACGGCGCGAGCAGGAAGCCCAGGGCCCCGCCGGCAGCCGCGAGGAGGACCGCTTCGGTCAGGAGTTGCCGATTGAGGCGCGCTGCGCTCGCGCCCAGCGCGCTGCGCACCGCCAGCTCGCGCCGCCGGGCGTTCAGGTGCGCGAGCATGAGATTCGCCACGTTGGCGCACGCCACGAGGAGGAGGAACACCACCGCGCCGAGCAGGACGAGCAGCGGGCGGCGCACGCCTCCCACGGTCTGCTCGCCGAGCGGCACGAGAGCGATGTCGGTGAGCTGGATGTCGTCGCCGTAGCGCGCCACCTGGCTCCTGGCGAGCGCGCTCATGTCGTCGCGCGCCTGCGCGAGCGCCACGTGCGGTTTGATCCTTCCGACGACGAGCCAGTTGTGTCCGGTGCGGTGCGGATTCCGTGGAAGGATCTCGCGGGGCACCCAGATGTCCGTGTTCCCGTCAGGAAACGCGAAGCCGGCGGGCATCACCCCCACCACCTGGAACGCGCGTCCCTCGGAGCGGAGGATCTTGCCGTCGAACCCTGTCGCGCCGCCGAACGCGCGCGTCCAGAACGCCTGGCTCACGATGATGGCGAGGTTGCCCCCTTCGCGCGTTTCATCCGCGACGAACGTGCGCCCCGCTGCGGGTGGAACGCCCATCACGTCGAAGAAGCCCCTGGAGACGTACGTCACGTTCGCCCGTACGGCCTCGGCCCCTCCCGCCACCGACTCCGTGCTCGTCGCGTACTGCGCGAGCGCGGCGAAGCTGCGGTTTTCGTCGCGCCAGTCCTCGAAGTTCGGGTCAGAGACCTGTCCCCGTCTGGTGTCTTCGTTGACCTGCCAGACCTGGACGATGCGGTCGGGGTCGGGGTAGGGCAGCGGCCTGAGCAGCACGCCGTGGACGACGCTGAAGATGGCGGTCACCGCGCCGATGCCCAGCGCCAGCGACAGGACGGCCGCGGCCGTGAACCCCGGGCTGTGCGTCAGGACGCGGACGCCATAGCGGACGTCTTTGAGGATGGTCTCCATCGGGGGCGCTAGCGTCTGATGCGACACGAGAACGCGGCGGCCGTCCGGCGCGGGGCGCGGGCAGCGCCGCGCACCGGCCTACCGCGTTCTCATCGGGTCTGGCACCGAACGCGCGGGACCCGCGCCTCAGTGCTGGACGTGGAACCCGCTCTCCTCGAGTTCCTTTTCACCCCGCTGGCTGCCGTCTTCCTCGACGATGCGGCCGTCGAAGAGATGGATGGCCCGCTCGGAGTGCCGCGCGTAGCGCGGGTCGTGCGTGACCATGCAGATCGTCGCCCCTTCGCGATGGAGTTCCTGGAGCAGCTCCATCACCTGTTCGCCGTTCTTGGAATCCAGGTTCCCGGTTGGCTCGTCGGCGAGCAGGATCGCGGGGGCCCCGGCCACCGCGCGGGCCACGGCGACGCGCTGCTGCTGACCGCCCGACAGCTGGCTCGGGAGGTGTTTCGCGCGGTGCGACATCCCCACTTTCTCGAGGGCGGCCATGACGCGCTCCTTGCGCTCGGACGCCTTCATGCCTCGATACGTCAGCGGCAGCTCGACGTTCTCGTAGACGGTCAGGTCGCCGATCAGGTTGAAGCTCTGAAAGATGAACCCGATCTCGCGGTTGCGCACGCGCGCGCGTTCCGACATGGGCAGCGTCGCCACCTCGCGTCCGTTCAGCGTGTACTTGCCTTCCGTCGGGGAGTCGAGCAGGCCCAGGATGGACAGCAGCGTGGACTTGCCGCAGCCCGAGGGTCCCGCAATGGCGATGTACTCGCCCTTCTTGATCTCCAGGTGGATGCCGGCCAGGGCGTGCGTCTCCACTTCGTCGGTGTAGAAGACCTTGGTCACGCCATCCAGTCGAATCAGCGGTTGGGCGGGGGTGTTCATCGGCTCTCCTGTTGTTGGTCTCGACACTCAGTCAGCTCCGGCTGCCAGTTCCCGGTCGCGCTCAGTTCAAGCGAATGCGTTCGTACTGATCCCAGGCCGACATGTCGGACAGGATCACCTGCTCTCCAGGTCGCAGGCCGTTGACGATCTCGATCGTGTTGACCGAACTGCGGCCAAGCTGCACGGTGATGCGCACCGCCTCGCCCGATTCCGAAAGCCGGAACAGGCCGACGGAGCTGTTCTCCTGGCCGAACGCGGGGCGACCGACATACACGACGTTGTTCAGGCGCTCGAGTTCAACCGTGCCGTCAACCGACAGGTCGGGACGGGCGCCGGGCGGAAGCGGACCGGTCAGGCTGACGTCCACGCCGACCGTGCCGTTCTGCGCCGCGGGATCGATGCGCGAGACGCGCCCCTCGACAATCCCGTTGCGGGTGTCGATGCTTGCGAGCTGGCCGATGGCGAGATCACGCGTCTGCGTTTCGGGGATCCGCAGTTCCGCCTTGAGGGTCCGTGGGTTGGCCACCCGCGCGAGATTCGCGCCGGGCTGCACCTGCTGTCCGACTTCCACCGGCACGACCTGCAGCACGCCGGCCATGCCGGCCCGCACCTTCAATTGATCGAGCTGCCGCCGATGCAGCTCGAACATCGTCCGGAGTCGATCGACTTCGGCCTGCTGCGGGGCGAGCTGCGCCTGGATGTTCTCGGCGGCGATCTCGGTCCGCTTCTGCTCGATCTCCCAGCGGTTTTTCAGTTCCTGCGCCTCGCCGCGCGACTGCTTCAACTGCAGTTCGGAGATCAGTTTGTCTTTGTACAGTTCCTCGTTGGCTTCGAGCTGCAGCGCGGCCTGCCGGTATTCCTGTTCCACGCGCGCCGCGGCGGCGCGCTGGTTCAGCAGCGCGCTTTCCAGGTCCGCCTCGCGGCTCGCCAGGTTGGCTTGCGCGGCGCGCAGGTTCGCCTGATCGGAGAGGACGGTCTGCTCGAGCTCCGGGTTGCTCAATTCGAGAATCACGGATTCCGGGCTGACCGTCGCGCCGGCGCGCAGCACGATCCGCTCAACGCGCCCCTGCGTGTTGGCTGGAATCCAGCGGATGTCCTCAGGCACCAGCGTGCCGGAGCCGCGTACTTGACGGACCATCGGGCCCTGCTTGACGGTGTCGATCCACACCGTGGCGCGGTCGACCGTCGGGGCTGCCGGTTTGAGCCGGGACACGCCCACCGTGATGAGGATGATGACCGTGATGGCGGAAATCGCGTAAATGGACTGGCGGATGCGCTTTCGGCGCTTCACTTCTTCGCCGCGGGGTATGTCAACCATGTCTTCTCTTCAAAAGCAGGGGCGTTGCCACCGGGCAGCCTTCAACTAACTCTCGCTGTATCAGACGGTTCCGCAAGCCCGGCGGTTCAATCGCCGGTCCGCGCCGCGCGAAAGCGGGACGCGCCGTCCCGTTTCCGGGCAGCGGGCCGGATGGCTTGTCCCCGGCCAGTCGTGACATTGGACGAGAATGCCCGGTGTGCGGTTTAGGGAAAAACTCAGTTCGGCTGACACCTGTCCTACCGGAGGGTCCTAGTCGGCTACCGTAATGGCGATCCCGTCCCTCTCCTCGCTGACCCTGTAGGTGGCTACCCCCTTCTTGGCGGGGCCCCCCACCGCCTTGCCGCTGGCGCAGTCGAACCGCGAGCCGTGCCAGAGGCATTGGACGGTGCTGCCGACCAGCACACCGTCGGCCAGCGACGCCCCCCGGTGCGTGCAGCCGTCGTCGAAGGCGGCGTAGCCCGTGTCGGTGCGGGCGAGCACCACCCGCCGGTTTCCCACGCGCACGAGTTTCATCTGCCCTTCCTTGAGTTCGTCACGGGTGGCGACCACCATCGGACCCTTCTGCGGCGGCACGCTGATTTCCTTCCACCTGCCTGCCTGGGCGTGGCGGTGGTCGACGCTGATCATGTTGCGAATGACCAGCGTGCCCCCCTGGAGGCTGCCGTAGATCAGAGAGACGACCCCCACGAACTGCAGGGTGAGGGACGGGCCTGAGGGAGGGCGGGAGAGCCCGCGCAGGCCCCAGGCGAGCGCGAACAGCACGATCGCGCCCACGTTGAAGAGCGCGTGTCGGCGGGCGCGTTTCTTCCCGGAGCTGTGTGGCGGCACCGTGTAGACGTAGTCCACGGCCCCCGCGGTGGCAGCCAGGACAGCGGTGACGAGCCCCGCGACGACCAGGTGCGCCGCCGTCTGCGAATATCCTGGCTTTCCGGAGATCAAGCCCAGCAGGTCGAAGGCGAACGATCCGATCAGGAACGCGAACGGAAACGGAATCAGTGCCGGATGGATCGGGTGGTTGAACACCCGGGCGGTGCTGCGCATACGGAGACGTTTACCAAGGGGTCAGGTCTTGCACAATAGCTTTGTTGGGGCCAGGTCTGGAAAACCCTGTTTGACGGACAGGATGGTCATGAGTGTCGCTCGAGTCCGTCAACAGGGTCTTCCAGACTGACCCCATCTGGCACGGCCCGTGCGATCGGCCGGGATGGCTATGAGCGAAGCGATCAGCGATCGCCTGGTCAACGATCTCGTTGAAGCCGTCAAAGAGGCCATAAAGAAAGAGGAAAGCGAGCGGCTTCGCGACGTTTACCTCATCGGCGACATCGACAAGGACAGTGCCCGCGCGTCAATCCAGCGATTCCGTGAACTCGCGGCTGACAGCTCCCGCCCCATCACGCTGTACATGAATACCCCCGGCGGCAACGTCACCGACGGCCTGGCGATGCACGACGTCGTGCATCAACTCGTGCGGCAGGGGCTCGAGATCACGATCGTCGTGCAGGGAATGGCGTACTCGATGGGCTCGGTCGTGCTGCAGGCGGCCAGCCCGGGACGGCGTCTCGCCTACGAGCACTCGTGGATCATGATCCACGAGCCCGCGAAATGGGCCGGCTGGCAATCGACGACAGCGGCCGCGCAGCATCTCGACCGCCTCAAGCAGATGCAGAACCAGATCTATCGCATCCTCGCTCAACGGTCTGGCAAGCCACTGAAGCAAATCATCCGTGACACGAAGCGAAATGACTTCTACCTCGACGCCGCCAAGGCGCGGGAGTACGGCCTCATCGACGAAGTGATCTGACATGACGACGGCACGCATCCAGGTGGCGAGGCGCCTCCCGATCGGCGCCGAGCCGATCGACGGACGCGTCCACTTCCGTGTGTGGGCGCCGAAGCACCACCGAGTGGGGGTGGTCGTGGTGCGCGGAGCGCGCGAGGCGTGCGCCCCCCTCGAAGAAGAGGAGGGCGCGGGGTACCACGCCGGGTTCATCGACGGCGCGGCGGTGGGGGACCGCTACTGGTTCGACACAGACGCGGGTCGCTTCCCGGACCCGGCTTCGCGCTTCCAGCCCGAAGGCCCGCACGGCCCTTCGGAGATCATCGATCCCGGCGCCTTTCGCTGGACGGACCAGTCATGGGGCGGCATCGACCGCGAAGGGCAGGTCATCTACGAGATGCACGTCGGGACGTTCACGACGGAAGGCACCTGGCGCGCCGCGATTGCCCACCTGTCAGACCTGGCGGCGCTCGGCGTCACACTCCTCGAGGTGATGCCCGTTGCGGATTTCAGCGGCGAGTTCGGGTGGGGCTACGACGGCGTGGACCTGTTCGCGCCGACGCGACTGTACGGCCGCCCGGACGATCTGCGTGCGTTCGTGGATCGCGCCCACGCACTCGGCCTCGGCGTCATCCTGGACGTCGTCTACAATCACCTCGGGCCGGACGGTTGTTACGTGTCGAGGTTCTCGGACTGGTACTTCTCCCGCAAGTACGAGAACGAGTGGGGTGATCCGCTCAATTTCGACCGGGAGCACTCGGGACCCGTGCGGGAGTTCTTCGTCGAGAACGCGGGCTACTGGATCGACGAGTTCCACATCGATGGTCTGCGGCTCGACGCTACGCAGAGCATCATCGACACGTCGCCGGTGCACGTGATCGGCGACATCGCCGAACGCGCCCGCCGCGCGGCCGGACCGCGGAAGGTCTATCTCGTGGCCGAGAACGAACCGCAGGAGACGCGGCTCGCGCGCCCGCGCGAGGCTGGAGGCTTCGGCCTGGACGCGCTGTGGAACGACGACTTCCACCACACCGCGGTGGTGGCGCTGACGGGACGGCGCGAGGCGTATTACACCGACTATGGCGGCACGCCGCAGGAGTTCATCTCCGCGGCCAAGCGCGGATACCTGTACCAGGGGCAATGGTATTCCTGGCAGCAGAAAGCGCGGGGCGAGTCCACGAGCGGGATGCTGCCGTACGCGTTCGTCACGTGCCTCGAAAACCACGACCAGGTCGCGAACGGCCTACGTGGAGCGCGGATGCACCAGCAGACCTCGCCGTCCCTGTGGCGTGCCCTGACCGCGCTGCTGCTGCTGGGTCCGGGCACGCCGATGCTGTTCCAAGGCCAGGAGTTTGCGGCCTCTGCGCCCTTCACGTACTTTGCCGACCACGCTCCGCCGCTTGGCGAGGCGGTGCGCGCCGGCCGCTATGAGTTCCTCGCGCAGTTCCCGAGCGTGCTGGACGCCGCCGCGCGACGGCTGCTGCAGTCGCCCGGCGACCGTGAGACGTTCGAACGGTGCAAGCTCGATCCGGCGGAGCGCGCACGCCATGAGGCGGCGCTCGCCCTGCACCGCGACCTCATCGCACTTCGTCGCCGCGATGTCGCGATTGCCGCGGCGGCGCGGGGAGCGGTGGACGGCGCGGTCCTGTCGGCAAACGCGTTCGTCCTGCGCTACTTCGGGGGGGACGCCGGGGATCGCCTGCTGCTGGTGAACCTGGGGCCCGACTTCCGCCCGGCGACCCTCCCGGAACCGCTGCTGGCGCCGCCGGGCGGCGGACTGTGGGTGCTGGAGTGGTCCAGCGAGGACCCGGCCTACGGCGGAAACGGCACACCCGCGACTGGCGGCGACGAGCGAGGATGGCTGCTGCCGGGCAGCAGCGCCCTGTATATGCGGGCGGAGGAACGATGAACGACGTGCAGTTGCTCAGACGAATCCCCTGGCCGCCGCCCGCGCCGGCGGAGGACCCCGAGATCACGAGGGAGTGGCTCATCACCAACGGCCTCGGGGGATACGCATCGGGAACGGTGTCCGGCATCGTCACCCGGCGATACCACGGCGTGCTCATCGCGGCGCTTCCCGCGCCGCTTGGCCGCGTGGTGGTGCTCAACCACCTGCTCGAACGCGTCAAGCTGCGCGACGGGCGGACGTTCTGGCTCGCCGACGAGCCCACGACTGGCACGCGCGAGGAGGCGCACGCCCTCAAGGAATTCCGGCTGGAGCTGGGGCTGCCGGTCTGGCGCTACCAAGTGGATGGCGTCGTCCTCGAGAAACGCATGGTGATGCCGTTCGGCCAGAACACTGTCCACGTGTGCTACCTGATCGTGGATGGCGACGGGCCTGTCCGGCTCACCGTGCGGCCGTCGCTGCACTTCAGACCGCACGAAGCGCCCGTCAGCGAGCAACTGCAGGAGTCCTATCGCTTTCTGGTCCACGAGGACGATCGGTTCGAGCTCAGCGCGGGCTCCGAGTGGCCGACGCTGCGTCTCACGCCGCGGGGCGTTCGCACCGCCTTCACGGTCGAGCGGCGCATGCTCCCCGAAGTGCTCTACGCAACGGAAGAGAGTCGCGGCTACGCAGCCAGGGGCGCATTGTGGAGCCCCGGCTATTTTCGGGCGGAGCTTGAGCTGGATCGTGCCTTCTCGCTCATCGCCTCGACCGAGGACTGGGGCACCATCGAGGCGCTCGACACGGACGAAGCGTTCGACGCCGAGCGCCAGCGCCGGCGCCGGCTGCTGAGCGTGGCGCCGCCCGCGGCGCGTGAAGGCATCGGCGCCGAGCTGGTGCTCGCTGCGGACCAGTTCATCATCCATCCGGCGGGTCGCGGCGATGAAGGCGCGCGCGCCCGGGCGCAGGGTGACGAGGTCAGGACCGTGATCGCGGGCTATCACTGGTTCACCGACTGGGGACGCGACACGATGATCAGCCTCGAGGGACTGACGCTGTCCACCGGCCGCGCGCGCGAGGCGGGCTACATCATCCGGACCTTCGCGCACTATGTGCGAGACGGCCTCATTCCGAACATGTTCCCAGAAGGGGATCGCGACGGCCTCTATCACACCGCCGACGCGACGATGTGGTTCTTCCACGCGATCGACCGTTACGTCACGGTGACCGGCGACCGCGAGACACTGGGCCGCCTGCTCCCCACCCTCGTGACGATCGTGGAACGCCACATCGAGGGGACGCGTTTCCGGATCGGCATGGATCCGCGCGACGCGCTGCTGCGGCAGGGAGCGGAGGGGTATCAGCTCACCTGGATGGACGCGAAGGTGGACGGCTGGGTGGTGACCCCGCGGCGCGGCAAGGCGGTTGAGATCAATGCGCTCTGGTACAACGCGCTCACGCTGCTCGATCGCTGGATGCGGGAGCGAGGGGGCTGCGCGGGGGCGCGCGACTTCGGCGCGCTCGCCGCGCGCGTGCGCGAGTCATTCAACCGGAGGTTCTGGTACGACGACGGCGACTATCTTTACGACGTCGTCGATGGCGAGCAGGCGGACGATCCCGCGTGCCGGCCGAACCAGATCCTCGCCGTCTCCCTTCCGAACGCCGTGCTCGACCCCTCGCGCTGGGCGGCGGTGTTCGGCGTGGTGCGGAAGCAGCTCGAGACACCCGTCGGCCTGCGCTCGCTCGCGCCTGGCCACCCGGACTACAAGCCGAAATACTACGGGGACCTGCGCACGCGCGACGCGGCCTATCACCAGGGAACCGTCTGGGCCTGGCTCGTCGGGCCGTACATTGACGCGTGGCTCAAGGTGCGACCCGACGAGCACGTCGAGGCGCGCCGCTACCTGGAGGGGATGTTCCACACGCTCGACGAGGCGTGCATCGGATCGATCAGCGAGATCTTCGACGCCGAGGCACCGTTCACGCCGCGCGGCTGTATCGCGCAGGCCTGGAGCGTCGCCGAGGCGCTGCGGTGTTGGGTGAAGACGTCGGAGGCGCGCGAGCGAACGGGGTCAGGTCCCGTCACGGTTTCCGTAAGTCCCGCTCCGCTTGCCTCGACGTAACGGAAACCGTGATGGGGTCTGACCACATTTCAGCGCGACACCAGCGCGAAGGCCGATTCGCAGCCGTTCAGCCTGGCCATCAACCGTGCCAGCTTCCAGCGGAACGTCGGCTGCACCCTGACGTCCGGGGCGCGCGCGGCGAGCGCGCGAACGATATCCACCCTGCACGCGCCGAGCAGCGGATTCTCGATGTCGGTGAATGCGCCGCCGGACACCGCGATTGTGAGGGCGCTCACGCCGTGCGGCGTCGTTGCCGCGACGTCCGCGCCCGCTGCGAGGAGCCGTTCGACGACAGGCAGGTTGCCGTTGCCGGCCGCCATCATCAGCGGCGTGTGCCCTCCGGGTTCCGTGCCGTTGACGTTAGCGCCCGCCCGGATGAGCGCCTCCACCGAGGCGAGGCGGTTCTTGTGTACGGCGTGCATGAGCGGTGTCCAGCCGTTCACGCCGGCGCGGCAGCGGTCCGGGTTTACGCCACGCGCGGTTACCGCGAGAATAGGATCCGGCTGACCGCCGCGCGCAGCCCAGACGAGCGCGTCGCACGCCGTGCCTTCGCCGCGTTCGAGCGCCGCGAGGACGTCGAGAGTGCGGCCCTCGAAAGCCGCCTGCATGCATGCGGTCGGCGGAGCGGCGCCGCCGCAGCCGATGACCATGACGACACTCGGGACGCACAGGCCCGCGAGAACGAGACGTGGAAGGGCACACGACGCGCGCACGGCACCTCCCGTAATCGGCGCGGGAACCTACATAGCACAAACAACTCTGCAATGTAAAGTATGAGCGCTCCCGCGCGCGAATCGCTGGTTGCCTTCGGCTGGGACCGGAACTGGGAAGAGGCCTTCGCGGCGCATGCGCGGCAGGGTCTCGCGCCCGCACGCGTGATCCTCGAGCACACGCACATCTACACCGTTCTCGCGGAACAGGGAGAGCGGCTCGCGCGCGTGTCGGGCCGGTTCCGCCACACGGCAGCCGGCCGGCAGGACTTTCCCGCGGTCGGTGACTGGGTAGCGTGCCGCTTCGACGAAGCCGGCGCGCACGGCCGCATCCACCAGGTGCTGCCCCGACGGAGCCGCTTCTCCCGGAAGATCGCCGGCGCGACGACGGTCGAGCAGGTGGTCGCCGCCAACATCGACACCGTCTTCGTCGTGATGGGCTGTGACGACGACTACAACCCGCGGCGCCTCGAACGGTATCTGGTGGTGACGCGTGAAAGCGGCGCGTCACCGGTCGTGCTGCTGAACAAGGCGGACAAGGTGATCGACGCGAACGACAAGCGCGAGGAAATCTCCGATCTCACGCCGGGCGTTCCCGTGCACCTGACGAGCGCGAAAACCGGCGCCGGGTTTGAGGAACTCGAGACGCACCTCTCGGCCCGGCGAACGATCGCGCTGCTGGGCTCATCGGGGGTGGGGAAGTCGAGCATCATCAACCGGCTGATCGGACGCGATCTCTTGCGCATCGCCGAGGTGAGGGAGTCGGACAGCCGCGGCCGCCACACCACCCGACATCGTCAACTCGTTCGACTGCCCGGCGGCGCGATGTTGATCGACACGCCCGGGATGCGGGAGTTGCAGCTCTGGGACGTTTCCGAGGGCATGGACGACACCTTCACAGAGATCGCCACGTTGGCCTTGGCGTGCCGCTTCCGCGATTGCGCGCACATGAGCGAGCCGGATTGTGCCGTGCGCGCCGCGGTGGAGCGCGGCGATCTGCCGGCGGGCCGGCTGGAAAGCTACCTGAAGCTGGAGCAGGAGCGGCGACGGATCGAAGACAAACAGGAGGAGAAGCGGCGCGCGAAGATCCTCGGCCGCGCCGTGAAGCGGTTCTTCAAGGAGAAGTGATCGTCGATGGGGCCTGGCACCAATTGTCCTCGACGAAGGACAATTGGTGCCAGGCCCCATCCCCTACCTCGGGCGCGGGAACGGCTCGACCTTGTGCTTGCCGTCGCCGGCGATCGTTCGTGCGAGGCGGACAATCGGATTCGCTGGTTTCTCTTGCGGAGCGCTGCGTACACGCGCGCTTGTCGCCGTCTGTCGCGAGCGCCGTCCGGGGTTGGCCGACCGTGTGGACGACGCAGGCGTGGCGGCCGGCGCGTCAATCCGAGTGTCGGCCGCCGGAATGGGCTTGCGAGGCGCCGCGGGTGGACGAGGCGCCGCCGGCGCCGGCGCGCCCGCATCCTGGCCGGCGGCGGTCGCCGTACCGGCGTCAGGCTCGCGGTGCGCTGATGGCGGCGCCAGGGCGGCCATGAGAAGCAGCAAGCCCGCCATGGCGAACGGGATCATCCTGGTCGCAGCCGTGCCGTCGGCTGCCGCGAGCGCAGCATCACGGCGCGCGACAGCCGCCTGCTCCGCCGCCTGCTCGCGGATGACAATCGCGGCGACCGCGATCGGATCGAGGCCGGCGCGTTCGGCGTATGCGTCGAGACTCGGGCGAGCGTGCGTGAGGCTCCAGTTCGAGTAAACGCCCCACTCCAGCTCCCTGAGCAGCGAGATCGGAATGCCGGTGTCCCGTGCGATCGTGTCCAGCGCGACGCCGCCGGCACGGCGGCGTCGCCGCACGTCGGAAATCGTGGAGCGCTCATCCAGCGGCGGGACGCCCGCGGCCGTCATCAGGTATTGCGACAACAGGCCGTCAACGGCGAGCGCCGGTTCTTCGGGCGCGTGGCGCGCGACGGCCGAGCGGAAGTCCGCGAGGCTCCCGAGCGGCGCGAGGTGCCGCTGCTCGGTCGCGCGCGCGAGAATGTAGAGCAGGCCCGCCGGCGCGCGCCCGCGTGGAGACTGGTCGAGCAGCGACTCCAGGAGCGATCCGAGCGCGGCGATCAGGTCCTGACGCGGCACCACGCGGCCGCGGAACCACCACACGTGCCCGCCACGCGCCACGGAGATGTCCTTGATCGCGGGCACGACCAGGTCGGCTGGATCCTTCGCGGCGATCCATCGCTCGAGCCGGCCAGACACCAGCCACACCACGGCCGCGCTTTGGGCAGGCGTAAGTGGGATGCTGGCGATGAGTTCTGTGAGCGCGAGGCGGGACTTCTGACCCATGCTGATCGTCTGTACTGCCAGAAACGCGCCAGACCTCAGCGGAATGCGCTGGCAGGTTTCAGTAAATGGCCACGCCCCACGGTCCTTTACCGACGCGGATCGTGCGAATGGTTTTCTTGAGCCTCGTATCGATGACCGACACGTCATTGGACGGTCCGAGCCGGCGGACCGCTGCGCGGAAGTTTGCATGAGAACACACGGCTGCTGTCAACAGCCGAGATTCGGACGGATGAGGAGGACACATGAAAGTCGGCGAAATCATGACCAGCAATCCGGCGTGCTGCACGCCCGATACGAGCCTGGGCGAAGTGGCGCGGCTGATGGTTGAGAACGACTGTGGCGAGATCCCAGTCGTCGACAGCCAGCAGCGGAAGAAACCGGTGGGCGTCGTAACCGACCGCGACATCGTCGTGCGGATGCTGGCGCAGGGCCACAACCCTCTGGAGCGGACTGCGCAGGACGCCATGACGGCGCCCGCGACGACGGTCACGCCGGAGATGGACCTGGACGAGTGCGCGAACATCATGGAACGGAAACAAATCCGACGCGTCCCGGTGGTCGATGAAAGTGGACGCGTTACCGGCATGGTGTCGCAGGCCGACATCGTCCGGACGGCCCGCGACCGGATGGCGGCAGAGCTGGTGCGCGAGGTGTCCGAAGCGGGACAGAAACAGAAGCGGTGATATTGGGGTCAGGTCTGAACCAGACCTGACCCAAACCCCTACGCCCGGCTGAGCAGACCTACACCCACCGCGGCGACGCCGATTGCTGCCGCCGTGACGAGCAGGCGCGTTGACGGGGACCACTGGCTCTGCATCAGCTCCCACTGCGTGCCGACGCGGCTGCTGCCACCCTGCAGGGCCGGAATGTCGCCCGGGGTTTCGTGTTCGGTAAGGTCCTTCTCAACCGACCTCACCCCTTTGACGCTCTCGATCGCGGAGAGCGCGCGCGACGTTTCCGTAGCGAGAATCGGACCCTCGACGCGCACGGTACCGTTGGACGCCGCGACGCGGATGGCCCTCGGATGGGAAACGACCCTCCCGAGCATGGCTCGGACGCGCGCCTCGAGCACGCGATCCGGCACCGATCCGTCGCCTTGGCTCATCCGCGCCAGGAGCCCCTCGCTGCGATTGCGAAGGTCGCGCGCGGTCGCATCGGCGGCGTCGCGCGTCTTCGTTCGCGCGCGCGCCAGCTTGTCTCGCACGAGGGGAGGGCCCGCCGCCGATTCCCCTCCTGCGGATCGAGGAGGAACATGAGCCCCGCCCCCGCAGCGAGGGCGCTGGCGATAGTCATGCGGTTGTCAATTGCTGTCCTTCCTCCTTTGCCCCGCTAGAAACCGGGCGACAGACTGAACTGGAACATCCAGCCCTTGCGCGGCCTGTCGAGGGGCCTGACGAAGTCGAACTGCACGACGGTGAATCCAAAAACGTTCGCGCGCAGCGCTGCCCCGACGCTCCAGACCGGCCGGCGCGAGCCACCGAACACATCCGGTGCGTCTTCGCCCGTCCAGGCGATGCCGCTGTCCGCGAACAGCGCGAACTCGAGCGGCAACGGGCCGTACATGTTTCGCCCCAGGCCCAAAGGGCGGAATAGCGGGAAGCGCAGCTCCAGATTCGCGACGGCGATCCGGCTGCCGACCAGGCGATCGAACGCCGCGCAGGAGCCGGTGTTCGCGGGACACTCGTCGGCGGAAAAGGAGCCGACATCGTAGCCGCGCACCAGGTTCGGATAGCCGATGAAGAGCGGAAAGAGCAGCCCGCTCTCCGCGTCGCCGCCGTAGCGGCCGTAGTGCATGACTCGCGCGGCAATCGTGTAGAACTGCGCGGGCATGAAGTACCGGCGATAGTCGGCGAGCACGTTGGTGAAGTTGATCGTCCCCAGCATTGGCGCGACTTCGAGCCGGTATCGCTGGCCGAGGACGGGGCTCGTGGCGCCGTAGAACGCGTTGTCGAACACGAGCGCGGCGGACGCCTGCGCGAGGTTCAGCGCGCCCGGCGCCGGCAGCTTCAGCGACTGTTGTCCGAGCAGTTCTCCGGTGGTCGGCGAGAAGATGTCGGTTTCCACGCGCCGCTCGAAGCTGATGCGACGCACGCCGCCCGAAAAATCGACTCGCTGCGCGCGGCTGAACGGATAGGAGACCAGACCGGTGAACGCCTGGTTGATCTCGCGGGAAATGAACAACTGCTCCACAAGCACCGTGTCGCCGTCAATCTCGTCGAATCCCGTCGCGACACCGCCGGAGAGATAGGGCACCTGCTCGACCGAGGCGCCCCAGTTCCAGCGATGCTTGGCGTTCTGATACCCGACCAGGGCGGCCGTGTCCTTGAGGCTGAAGTTCCGGTTCAGGCTCGAATCGACCTGCACGGCAGTGACCAGGTTGTGGTCGCCCAGCATGTCACTCCAGAAGAGCGCCAGGCCGCCTCCGCCATACGTGCCGAAACGATCCACACCGGCGGCGAAGGTGGGCTGCGACACGTAGTTCAGCCCGAGCGTCGCGCGGTAGTCGTTGACCGGAAACTCCTCTCGCCTGGGCAAGCCGAAGCCGGGGTTCTCGACGAGGCGCGCCACCTCGACGCTCTGCCGCTGAACGGGCGGCAGCACGGCCACGACGCGCGGGGTGTCCACGGCGGCGCGTCCCTCGAGCACCTCCGCTGATTCGAGGCGATAGACGCGGTAAGCTCCGCGCTCGTACGCGCTAACGACCAGGCGGTCCGCGCGCGTCGCGGCGGACAGCGCCGGGCTCGACGCCGTGATGCCGCTGACGCCCGTTCGCAGGTTCGTAATCTGGCGGATCGCGCCGCTTCGCGGATCCAGCGAGAACACGTTGGTGGCGCCATTGGCGTCGGACAGGTAGTACACGCGCGAGCCGTCGGGAGACCACTGCGGGTTGATCGCCTTGCCGCGGCCGATCGACGGCAGCTCGCGAAGCCCCGTGCCGTCCGCCGACACCGCCGCAAGACGGTACTCACCAAACTTCAGCTCATCGAGATTGGACGTGAACCGATCCGTCGCGAACACGATGGTCCTGCCGTCGGGCGACCACGCGGGCTGGAGCTCGGCGAACGGATCGTCGCTGAGACGCCGGAGCTGGTTCGCCGTGAGGTCGTACGAGAACAGGTCGGACAGCCCACCCGAGATTGCGGAGAAGACGATCGTGCGCCCGTCGGGCGACCATGCCGGGTTGAACACCTCATGCAGCTGCGGCAGCTCGATCTCGCTCACGCGATCGCCGTTCTCGCCGTTCACGATCAACAGCGACGGACGCCCCTCCTCGATGGCGGACAGCGCGAGGCGCGCGCCGTCCGGCGACCACGCCCCGGCGGATCGGATGAACTGCAGCGACGTGACGTGCGGATCAGTGTCCGTCGTCGTGAGGCGGCGCACGATCCTCCCGGTCTGGGCGTCGGCGAGATACACATCGATCGAGAACAGGCTTCGCTCCGAGAGGAACGCCACGCGCTTGCCGTCGGGGCTGATGGCCGGGGACACGTTCAGCTCGCCGCCCAGCCTCGCCTCGCCGACGAGGAGTTTGCCGAATTCCGACGCGGGAGCGGCGCGGTTGATCGAGGGGGCGTACGTGCTCCGGAGCATCTCGTGCCAATCAGTCATCAACTGCTTCAGCTCGACCCCGAGGATCTGCTCGATCGCTTCGTCCACGTCTCCGGCAGCCTTCGCGGCGCGGAGCAGGTTGCCGACGGCGGCGTCGCCGAAGCGCCCGGTCACGTACGCCCACCAGGCTTGTCCCCACCGATAGGGGAAGTAGTCAGGATCGTCGAGATCCTTCGGCAGCCGGTTCTCTGCGACAGCGTCGCGGATCCACATGGCCGTGTGCGGGTCCTCGGGGCCGACCGACAGGTACTCGGCCATGCCCTCGATGAACCAGAGCGGCAGGCGCTCGGTTCCGCCTACTACGAGCGCGCCCGTCCCGTCGCGTCCGGCCGTGATGTTGTACTGGAACGCGTGCACGAGCTCGTGACCGATGACGTGATCGGTCTCCGCGAGCGGACCCGCGAGCGGCAGGACGATGCGGCGCCGCAGGCTCTCTGTCACCCCTCCGGTTGACTCACCAATGCCGCCCGGCAGCACGTTCGTCTGTTCGAAGTCCGGGTGAGACGCGTAGAGGATGAGAGGTTGCCGCCCGACCAGCTCGGTGCCGAGCACACGGCTCAGCCGCGCGTGCCACCGTTCCGCGAGGCGCGCGGAAAGCTCCGCCGCCCGGCGTTCCTCCGGATAGAAGTACACGTCGAAGTGATCGGTCTTCAGGATCTCGAAGTCGAAGGTCTTGTACTGGACCTTGTTCTGCCCGAAGTACTGCGCGGCCGCCGAATCGGCGTTGACGGCGCTGCAGATGGCGAGCAGCACACCGATGAGGAGATGCCGTTTCATGTGGGTGTGTCCTACTCCGGCGCTCTGCAAAGCGGCCGCCAGCGGCGCTGTTCTTGCAGCCGAGTCAGCGGGCGCAAAGCAGAACAGAACCGGAGGATCGAATGGCAGCAACAGCCGCGGATGTGCTCGTCGAGACGTTGCACGCGTGGGGCGTGGATCGGGTGTTCGGGATGCCGGGCGACGGCATCAACGGGATCATGGAGGCGCTCCGGCGCGCGTCCGATCGCGTCCGCTTCATCCAGGTGCGCCACGAGGAGGCTGCGGCCTTCATGGCGTGCGCGCACGCGAAGTTCACCGGCAAGCTCGGCGTCTGCATCGCGACGTCGGGGCCTGGGGGTTTACATCTGCTCAACGGCCTCTACGACGCGAAGCTCGACGGTCAGCCTGTCCTCGCGATCACCGGGATGCCGTACCACGACCTCATCGGCACGTTCACGCAGCAGGACGTTCCGCTCGATCGCGTGTTCCAGGACGTCGCGGCGTACAGCGAACGCATCATGGGACCGGCGCACGTCGAGAACGTCACCGATCTCGCATGCCGTATCGCGCTGAGTCGTCGCGCCGTCGCGCACCTGACGTTCCCCGCCGACTTCCAGGGGCAGGCTGTGCAGGAACGCTCCAAGCGAAACGTCGCGGGTCACACCTCCGATGTTTTCGCGCGCTCGGCGTGGCTGCCCGACGACGAGGACTTGGGGAAGGCCGCCGGCGTGCTCAACGACGGGAAGCGGGTAACCATCCTGGCTGGGCGCGGCGCGCTCGGCGCTGCCGACGAGCTCGAACAGCTTGCGGATCTGCTCGGGGCGCCCATCGCGAAGCCGCTGCTCGGGAAGGCGGCGGTTCCGGACGACAGCCCGTACACGACCGGTTCCATCGGCCTGCTGGGCACAAAGCCTTCGCAAGAAGCGATGGAACAGTGCGATACCCTCCTGCTCGTCGGCACCTCCTTCCCGTACATCGAGTTCCTGCCGAAACCGGGCCAGGCGCGCGGCGTTCAGATCGATGTGGACGCCGGGCGCATCGGACTCCGGTACCCGGTGGAAGTGGGCCTGGTCGGCGACTGCCGCCGCACCATCCGCGCGCTGCTGCCGCTGCTGCGCCGCCACGACGACCGCAGCTTCCTCGCGCGCGCGCAGCAGGGCATGCGCGAGTGGCGCCAGGTGCTCGACGAGCGCGGCACGAGCCGTGAGATGCCGATGAAGCCGTGGGTTGTGGCGTGGGAGCTCGGGCGCCGTCTGCGAGACGACGCGATCGTCTGTGGCGACAGCGGGACGGTGGCCACCTGGTTCGCGCGGCAACTGCCGGCGAAACGCCACCAGATGTACTCGCTCTCCGGCACGCTCGCCACGATGGCCAACGGCGTGCCCTACGCGATTGCCGCGCAGCTCGCGTATCCGGAGCGCCAGGTCGTGGCGTTCGTGGGGGACGGCGGGTTCACGATGCTGCTGGGGGAACTCGCCACGGCCGTCAAGTACCAGCTGCCGGTGAAGATCGTCGTCGTGAAGAACAACAGCCTCGGGATGATCAAATGGGAGCAGATGGTGTTCGAAGGGAACCCCGAGTACGGCTGCGAGCTGCAGCCGATCGACTTCGCCGCGGTCGCGCGCGGGTTCGGCGCGGGCGCGTTCACGATCGAGGATCCGGAACAGTGCGGCGCCATTCTCGACGAGGCGCTCGCGGCGCCCGGTCCGGCCGTGATCGAGGCTGTCGTCGATCCGTTCGTGCCTCCCATGCCGCCGAAAATCACGCTCGAACAGGCGACGCAGTTCGCGAAGTCACTCGTGAAGGGGGAGCCGAACCGCGAGAAGATCGCGTGGACGGTGATCAGGGACAAGGTGCGCGAGATGATCTAAGAGCAATGCCGAATGCCGAAGGCCGAATGCCGAAGGCGTCATATGCCGAAGGCGTGGAATGCCGAACACACAGGCGCCTTCGGTATTGCCTTCTCCCTCTGGCCTCTGGCCTCTGGCCTCTGGCCTCTGGCGTATGATCCCCTGATGCTCGAACAGGCCCTGCGCCGGGCTGTTCGCGGCGACGTGCGGTTCGACGCCGGCAGCCAGGCGCTGTACGCGACCGACGCATCGAACTACCGGCAGGTCCCAATCGGCGTCGTCTTTCCCCGGGACGCGGATGACGTGGCGGCGGCCGTGGCGGTGTGCCGCCAGCACGGCGCGCCGGTCCTTCCACGCGGCGCGGGCACCAGCCTGGCGGGCCAGGGGTGCAACGAGGCGGTCGTCTTCGACTTCTCCCGCTACATGACCCGGATCGTCGAGATCGACCCGGCGCGGCGCCTCGCGCGCGTCGAGCCAGGCGTGATCCTCGACGTGCTGCGCGCGGCCGCGGAGCGGCACCACCTCACCTTCGGCCCCGATCCGGCCACCCACAGCCGCTGCACCCTCGGCGGCATGATCGGCAACAACTCGTGCGGCGTGCACTCGATCATGGCGGGCAAGACGGGCGACAACATCGACTCGCTCGACGTGCTGACCTACGACGGCATTCGCCTGCGCGTCGGCCAGACGACCGACGCGGACCTGCGCGAGCGCATCGCGGCGGGCGGGCGCGCCGGCGAGATCTACGCAGGCCTGCGCGCGCTGCGAGACCGCGTGGGGCATCTCGTGCGGGAGCGGTATCCGGACATCCCGCGCCGGGTTTCGGGATTCAACCTCGACGAACTGTTGCCCGAGAAAGGATTCCATGTCGCGCGCGCGCTCGCCGGCAGCGAGGGGACCTGCGCGACGGTGCTCGAGGCAACGCTGCGGCTCGTGCCGAGCCCCCCAAACCGGGTGCTCCTGGTCATTGGATACCGGGACGTCTTCGCGGCGGCAGACGACGTACCTGATGTCGTCGGATCGGGAGTGATCGGCCTCGAAGGCTTCGACGAAGTGCTCGTCGATCACATGCGGAGGAAACGCCTCAATCCCCGCGAGCTGGATTTGCTGCCACCGGGCGGCGGCTGGCTGCTCGCGGAGTTCGGCGCAGAGACGTCGGCGGAGGCCGAGGCGCGTGCACAGGCCCTCTACGCGCGGCTCGCCGCGCATCCGGCCGCGCCAACGGGCAGGCTGTTCCTCTCACAGGATTCGCAGCGCGAGATCTGGCGCGTACGCGAGGCGGCGCTCGGCGCCACGGCGTACGTGCCAGGCGAGCCGAAGTCATGGGAGGGATGGGAGGATGCGGCCGTCCGCCCCGATCGGCTCGGGCGGTATCTTCGAGAGTTTCGCGCGCTGCTCGCGCGCTACGACTACCGCGGCGCGCTGTACGGGCACTTCGGGCACGGCTGCGTACACACGCGCACGAACTTCGACCTCAGGTCGCGCGAAGGCATCCAGAAGTACCGCGCGTTCGTCAACGACGCAGCCGACCTCGTGCTGCGGCACGGCGGCTCGCTGTCAGGGGAACACGGCGACGGGCAGTCGCGCGGGGAGCTGCTCCCGAAGATGTTCGGGCCGGAACTGGTTGACGCCTTCATCGAGTTCAAACGGCTGTGGGATCCGGACTGGAAGATGAATCCCGGCAAGCTGGTGCGGCCGTATCGGCTCGACGAGCACCTGCGACTCGGCGCGGAGTACCGCACGCCGCCGCTGCAGACCCACTTCCAGTTTCCCCAGGACGAAGGCCACTTCGCCGAGGCGACGCTGCGCTGCGTCGGGGTCGGCGAGTGCCGCCGCCTGCACGGCGGCACGATGTGCCCGAGCTACATGGTCACGCTCGAGGAGCAGCACTCGACGCGCGGCCGCGCGCACCTGCTCTTCGAAATGGCCCGCGGCGACGTCATCAAGGGAGGATGGCAGGACGAGCACGTCAAGGAGGCGCTCGATCTCTGCCTTGCGTGCAAGGGCTGCAAGGGGGACTGCCCGGTCAGCGTGGACGTGGCGACCTACAAGGCCGAGTTCCTGTCCCATTACTACGAGCGACGAAGACGGCCGCGCCACGCGTACGCGTTCGGGTTGATCTTCCGCTGGGCGCCGCTGGCAGCTCTCGCCCCCGGGCTGGTGAACTTCGCCACGCAGACGCCGGGCCTGCGGGGCGTGGCGAAGGCGATCGCGGGGATCGCCCCGGGGCGGCAAATACCGCGGTTCGCCTCCGAGCCGTTCACAACCTGGTTCCGCAAGCACCGCCGCACGCCGCCCGACGGCGCCCCCCACGTGATCCTATGGCCCGACACGTTCAACAACTATCTCCTGCCAGGCACCGCGCGCGCGGCGGTGGAGGTGCTGGAGGCAGCGGGCTTCACCGTCGACGTGCCCCGCCAGCGCGTCTGCTGCGGCCGACCGCTGTATGACTACGGCATGCTCGACACCGCAAAGGCCGTCCTGCGCGACGCGATGCGGAAGCTGCGCGCCGAGCGGCCCGACGTGCCGATCGTGGTGCTCGAGCCGAGCTGCGCGGCGGTGTTCCGCGACGAGCTGCTCAACCTCTTTCCAGACGACGCCGAGGCGCAGGCGCTGTCGCGGCGCGTCGTCCTGCTGAGCGAGTTCCTGGTGCGGCATGCGCCCAGCTTCCGGCCACGACTCGAGGCACACGCGCTCGTTCACGCTCACTGCCATCACAAGGCAGTCATGCGGATCGACGACGAGAAGGCGGTGATCGACGCGATGGGAGTGCGGGCGCGCGTGCTGGACTCCGGCTGCTGCGGCATGGCGGGCGCGTTCGGTTTCGAGTCGGAGCATTACGACATGTCCACGCGGGTGGGGGAGCGCGTACTGCTGCCGGCGGTCCGGGAGGCCGATCCCGCGACTCTCATCATCGCCGACGGGTTCAGCTGCCGCGAGCAGATCCGCCAGGGGACCGGCCGGCGCGCGCTGCACCTGGCGGAGGTGGTGGCGAAGGCACTGGCAGAGCGTCTCGGCTGAACCTGTACCGCCAGCCGAACTGCACGATTCGACGACGGGCCGCCACGCCGCATCCGCATCTCGCCGAACTCGAGGTCGTGCATTCGCTCGAGGAGATCGCGCTCCTGCTCGGCCGTCAGGAAGTCCTTCTGGTAACGGAATCCAGGCGGGTGGGGGCTCAACCGCGAAGAGTCCGGGTTGCTGCCGGGTGCGCATCGATCGCAGGAGCCTGCAACCGGCGCGCCTTGCGAGTGAAGAAGCTCAGCATTCGAACCGCGCGGTCCGCGGTCCTGAACGTGGGAATCCGCGCGCGTTCCAGCGCCGCGGCCATCGGATCGTACAAATCGCCGGCATCCACGACCGCGACCCACGGTTTCGAGATCTCCTGCCGCACCCGCGCGAGCCGCGCGACGACGGACTCGGCCCGCTGGATGTTCTCGGCGTGCGCCTGACCCGCCGGCAGCGTCTGCAGCGCGCCGGTCATGGGCACGCATCCAATCACACCCACGTCCACGCGTCCGTCCTCGAGCAACGCGCGCACGATCTCTTCGTACACCGCATCCCCCGCCATCGGCGTGACGTCGAGCGGGTTGTGCACGTCCACGAGAGAGTCGATGCGCCCGCGCGACAGCGCCGCCGCGATCCGCGACCGCCCCGCGTCGCTGAGCGTCGCGAGCGACAGGCCGTGCAGGCTGTCGGCGATCGCCACCGACTCGAACCCCGCGTTCGACAGGGCGCCGAGCCGCGTGCCGGCCGCCTCGCGGTCGCGCAGCAGCGCGAAGGTCCGCACCAGGTCGTCGAAATCCTCGAGCGACTCGGCGACGATGACGCCGGCCTGTTCGCAAAGGGCCCGCGTCACGCGATAGTCACCGGCGATCGAAGCCGTGTGACTGGCAGTGGCGCGCGCCCCTTCGACCGTCCGTCCGGCGCGATACAGGATCACCGGCCGGCCGGTGGCGACGATCTGCCGCGCGGCCTCCATGAACCGCAACCCGTCGAGCGGCTTGAACCCTTCGACGTACACGGCGAAGAGCTCGATCGACGCATCGTCGGCGAGGAATGTCAGGTAGTCGCCGATCGTGACGTCCATCTGGTTGCCGACGGAGATGACGTAGCGCGGATTGAGCTCGCCGAGGCGGGTGGCGCGCGAGATCGCGAACGCGCCGCTCTGCGCGACGATCGCGACCGGCGACACCGGGCCGCCGGCCGGCGGCATCTTGTGCTCCGGGATGAACATCGTGTCGTAACGCCCGGGGCGCGAGCGGATCCCGAGGCAGTTGCCCCCGTTGATGAGGGGGCCCTGCCAGTCGGTGGCGCGCGACTCGATCAACGCCTCGCGCATGCCGCGCACGATCGCCTCGCTGCCACTCTTTTCCTCGAGACCCCCGGGAATCACGATGACGCTCTCGGCCTTCTCGTGGGCGACCACGTCCCGCAGAATCCGCGGCACCTGTGCGGCGCCGACCGCGAGCACAAAGAGGTCAACGCGCTCCGGAAGCGAGGCGACGTCCGGGTAGCAGGCGCAGCCGGCGATCGTCTCGACCCCCGGCTTGACGACGGCGACGCGAGACCTGTCGAAGCCGTCGCGCAGCAGATTGTTCAGGATGATCCGCCCCGGGTTCAGCTGCTCGGACACGCCAATAATCGCGACGTTGCGCGGCTGGAGCAGGCGCGCGATCTTGTGGATCGGGCGCGGCGGGGCAGGGGAGCGCAACTCGGGGGCGAGCGTCACCAGCACGTCGAGCGCGAAGAGGCCGGCCGGCGTGACCGCGAGCGGGTTGATCTCGCACTCGGCGATCCCGTGCGGCATGGCGGCGCGGGCAAGCGCCATCAACCGCTCCGCGACCGCGGTGATCTCCGCGATCGAGGTGCGCGGCGCACGCCCGCGGAACCCGCGCGTGGCGAGCGCGACGGCGGACACCTGCTCCAGCGCGCGGTTCAGCCCTTCGACCGGCAGGCGTGGCGACACGATGGCCGCGTCACGGCCGTGGGCGAGATCGCGCGCCAGGAACTCGGTCGTGATGCCGCCGGCGCCGATCGTCACGACCGCGCCGAATTCGTCGGTCCAGCGCAGGCCGGCGAGCAGCTCGCCGCCGAGCGCGGCATCGTGCTCGACGAACTCTACGAGGAGGAAGCCGTCGATCTGGTGCCCCGCGAGGCGCGTTTCCATGTCGTGGATCGCGGTGGCGACGTCGCTCCGGCTGTTTCCTACGACCGCCACGCCTCCCACGTCGGACTTGTGGAGGATCTCCGGGGAGACAACCTTGAGGACGAGGCGATCGCCCGGCAGCCCGGTGCCGTCCAGCCGCGCGGCCTCGGCACTGCCGCGGATGAAGCGGTGCCGCGGGCGCGCGACGCCGAGCGCGTCGAGCAATTCCAGCCCCTCGGTCTCGAGCAGCGCGCGGCGTCCTGCCGCGCGCGCGCGCTCGATGAGGGCCGTGATCGCGTCCAGGTTCATGCCGCCGCCTCGCGTCCCGCGCGGAACGCTTTCAGGTTGAGGTCCACCACCGCCTGCCCTTTGGCGCCGAAGCGCCCCGCGATGCACCGTTCCAGCGTGTCCACCTTCAGCGGCAGCATGGCGGATGCGGCGCCGACGAGCGCCATGTTGGCGGCGCGCGCGGAGCCGGCGGCGCGGGCCAGGCGCTCGCTGTCGATCAGCACGGCGTGCGGCAGCGAGCGGACGGCGCCCAGCAGTTCGGCGAGGTCCGGGTAATCGGGGATGTTGCGCACCGGCTCGGTCGAGGTGATCACCGCGCCCGAGGGGGACAGATAGCGCAGGTACCGCAGGCTCTCCAGCGGCTCCATGCTCAGGATGAGCGACGCGCAGCCGACAGGCACGAGATCGCTCGCGATCGGCGCCGATCCCATGCGGAGGTTGGCGAGCACGGCGCCGCCGCGCTGCGACATGCCGTGCACTTCGGACTGCTTCACGGCGAGCCCTTCCTGCAGCGCCGCCGCCGCGATGACGCCGGACAACGAGAGTACTCCCTGGCCTCCGACCCCCGCGAGAATGATGTCGAATTTCATGGATGACGCCTCAAACCGTCACGGCGGCCGCGGCCGGCGCGCGCTTTCGATCGCGCGCAGTCTCGATGCACTCGCGCACGGTCACGATCACCGACAGTCCCGGGTAGGCGATCTCGCGGCGGAGGATCTCGGCGTTGCGATCGACCTGCTTCGGATGCGTTTCGAGCACGTGCAGGTGCTCCGGATCCATGCCCAGGCCCAGCAGGAGCGGAGGTATCCGGGAGGAGGGCAGCGCCGTCGGCTGGCCGCCGGTCATCGCGACCACCTCGTTGTCCGCGATGATCACCGTCATGTTCGTGTTCGCGGCAATCGCGTCGATGAGCGGCGTGATCCCGGAGTGCAGGAACGTGCTGTCGCCGATCACCGCGAGCGCCGGATGCAGGCCCGCGTCGGCCGCTCCCTTGGCCATGCCGATCGACGCTCCCATGCACACGCACGAGTGGATGGCGGAAAAGGGAGGGAGCGCGCCGAGCGTGTAGCACCCGATGTCGGACGTCACGCGCGCGTTCAGCCCCTCGACCGCCTTCAGGATGGACTTGAACGTGTCGATGTGCGGGCAGCCCGCGCAGAGTTGCGGAGGGCGTGAGGGCAGCGGGAGCGCCGGAGGCGCGACCCCTTCGTGCAGCGGCAGTCCGAGCGCCGTGCGCACGAGGTCCGGTGTCAGCTCGCCGTCCGGGGGCAGGGCGCCGGTCTGTTTCCCGCGGACCTCGATGGGCGGCTGCAGCACGCCGCGCAGCGTGCGCTCCACGAACGGGTAGCCGTCCTCGAGCACGAGCACCGCCTCGACGTGGCTCACCAGGCGCCGGATGAGATCGATCGGCATCGGGTACGTCCCGATGTGCAGGTGCGACGGCGCCTGCGGCAGGTCCGCCACGTTCTCCTCGTAGTAGTTCCGGGCGATGCCACAGGTGATGACGCCGAGACGGCAGCCGGCGAGCGAGAGCGCGTTCGCCGCGTGGCGCCCGACGAGGGCGCGGACCTCCTGCTGCCCCTCGAGCAGCTCTCGATACAGCTTCCGCGCGTTGGCCGGGAGCAGCGTCCACGCCGCCGCGTTCTGAGGCGGCCGCATCGGGTTCTCTTCGCGCGGCGCGGCCACGCGGACGACGCCGCGGCTGTGCGCGAGCCGCGTTACCAGCCGGACGACGACCGGCACCCTGAACCGTTCCGACAGGTCGAACGCTTCGCGCGTCATGTCGTACGCTTCCTGCGCGTTCGCCGGCTCGAAACAGATCGTGCGCGCGAAGTCCGCGTAGAAGCGCGTGTCCTGCTCGTTCTGGGAGCTGTGCATGCCGGGATCGTCGGCGACCACCACGACCAGCCCGCCGCCGAGATCCAGGAGCGCGGAATTGATGAACGGATCCGCCGCCACGTTGAGGCCGACGTGCTTCATCGCCACCAGCGCGCGCCGCCCGGCGAACGACACCCCGAGTGCGGCTTCGTATGCGGTCTTCTCGTTCGCGCTCCACGTGGCGAGCGGCCGGCCGTGTCGCGCGGCGTACCGGATGAGGAACTCGACGATTTCAGTAGAAGGAGTACCGGGATACGCGTAGGCGGCCGTCAGGCCGGCGTGAACCGCTCCAAGGGCGACCGCTTCGTCGCCCAGGAGGACCTGTTCGTCCATGCACCGCAATACAGCAACCTTCGTGCTAGGAAACGAGGCCAGAAAACGCGCGTTTCATGCCGATCGGCCGCGATCGGTGCCGGATTTCCGGCGGTTGCCCGCGCGCCTCCTGTTTTCCGTCAGTGCTTGACCGTCGCGGTCCGCGCCAAGCAGAATCCGGAACAGCATGATCGATCTGCGCAGTGACACGGTGACGCTGCCGACCCCCGCCATGCGGCGCGCGATGGCCGATGCGGAGGTCGGCGACGACGTCTACCGCGAAGATCCCACCGTCATCCGGCTCGAGGCGCTCGCCGCGGAGCTGATGGGGAAGGAAGCGGCGCTCTTCGTGCCCAGCGGCACGATGGGCAACCTGATCTCGGTGCTCACGCACGCGGGCCGCGGCCAGGAAGTCATTCTGGGTGACCAGAGCCACATCTTCATTCACGAGGCGGGGGGCGCCTCGGCGCTCGGCGGCGCGATCTTCCACACGGTGCCGACCAGCGCGGACGCCACGCTGCCGCTCGACGAGATCGAGCGGGCGATCCGCCCCTCCGCTCGCGACGTGCACTACGCTGAAGCCGCGGTGGTCTGCCTCGAGAACACGCACAACCGCCGCGGCGGCGCGATCCTCGCGCCGGCGTACGTCGAGGCGGTCGGCGAGCTCGCGCGTCGCCGGGGGCTGCGGGTGCATCTCGACGGCGCTCGCATCTTCAACGCTTCGGTCGCGACCGGCCGCGCTGTGACCGACTGGACGCGGCACGTGTCGTCAATCCAGTTCTGCCTGTCGAAAGGGCTCGCTGCACCCGCCGGGTCGATGATCGCCGCCGATCGCGCGTTCATCGATCGCGCGCGACGGCAGCGCAAGATGCTCGGAGGCGGCATGCGCCAGGTCGGCATCCTCGCAGCGGCCGGCATCATCGCGCTCACCGAGATGGTCGATCGGCTGGCCGAGGATCACGCGACCGCGCAACGGCTGGCGGCCGATCTGGCGGCGATCCCCGGCGTCGATCTCGATCCACCGCGCGTGCAGACCAACATCGTCATCTTCACGGTGCCCGAAGGCACGAACGTGGACGCTTTCGTCGAGTCCGCCCGCCGCGAGGGCGTGCTGCTCGGAGCGGTGGGGGGCCGGCGCGTCCGCGCGGTCACGCACCTGGGCATTTCCGCCGACGACTGCGGGCGTGCCGCGAAAGCGGTCCAAGCCGCACTTCACGCGCTGGTGTGAAGCGTCTGCTTTCGGCCATCCGCGATAACCAGCTCGGGCTGCTCATCGGGGCGGCTACCGGACTGGTGTGGGCGAACGCGGCGCACGCCAGCTACGAGCGCTTCGCTCACGCGCTGCACTTCCTCGTCAACGACGTCGGCATGGTCTTCTTCTTCGCGCTCGCCGCGAAGGAGATCGTGGAAGCGACGCTGCCCGGCGGCGCGCTCGCGTCGCCTCGGCGCGCGGCCGTCCCGCTGCTGGCGGCGGCCGGCGGCATGGCGGGCCCGGCGCTCCTCTACGCATGGCTGGCGGTCTCCACCGGCAACGAGCCGCTGCTGCGCGGCTGGGCGATCCCGTGCGCGACGGACATCGCGTTCAGCTACCTGGTCGCGCGCTGGATCTTCGGGCCGAAGCACCCGGCGATTCCGTTCCTCCTGCTCCTCGCCATCGCCGACGACGCGATGGGGCTCGTGCTGCTGGCGGCGTTCTACCCGACCGGGACCGTCCGGCCGGGCGAGTTCCTCGTGCTCGTGATCGTGGCGATGTGGATCGCCTCGGTGCTGCAGAAACGAAAGGTCCGCAGCTTCTGGCCCTATGTGATCGGCGCCGGCGTGGTGTCGTGGGTCGCATTTTTCCGCGGCGGCCTGCATCCGGCCCTCGCGCTCGTGCCTGTCATCCCGTTCATTCCGCGCGAGCGGCGCGACCCGGGCATCCTCGCCGAGGAGGAACGGCACGCGCATGATCCGCTCAACGAGTTCGAGCACTGGTGGCACACCCCGGTGCAATTGATTCTCTTCTTCTTTGGCCTGGTCAATGCCGGCGTGTCGCTGTCCAGCGTCGGCCCGGGCACCTGGTTCGTCATGATCGGCCTCATCGCGGGCAAGCCGATCGGCATCATGGCGCTCAGCTACGGCGCCATCGCGGCACGGCTTGGCGAGCTGCGGGGGATTCGCGTCGCCGACATGCTCGTCGTTGGTCTCGCGGCGGCCATCGGCTTCACGGTCGCGCTGTTTTTCGCGACCGCGGCTTTTCCCGACGGCGACCTGCTGGCAGAGACGAAGATGGGCGCGCTTCTCAGTTTCGCATCCGCGCCGCTCGCGGTGGTGGCGGCATGGGTGCTCGGCGTGGGCCGGTTCCGGCGGCATCGCGCCGGCGCAGGCTCGTAATCGGAACACCGGCGCGAGCGGGCGCCGCCGGGGAGACGAGGATGCGTCGCGGCTACATCGACTGGCTGCGCGGGCTCGCGGTCCTGATCATGGTCGAGGCCCACACGCTCGATGCGTGGACGCGCGCCCCCGATCGGACGACGCCGGTCTTTGGCCTGGGTGGGATCCTCGGTGGCTTCGGCGCGCCGCTGTTCCTCTTCCTTGCGGGCGTCGCCGTGCCGCTCGCCGTGGACGCGAGGATGCGCAGGGGAGCGGACCTGCGCAGCGCCGCGCGCGCGGTGCAGCGCCGGGGCTGGGAAGTGTACGGTCTCGCGTTTCTATTCCGGCTGCAGGCGAAGCTGCTGGGCGGCGGCGCGTGGTCCACGCTGCTGAGAGTGGACATCCTGAACATCATGGGCCCGGCGATCGCGATCGCCGCGGCGATTGTCGGGTGGACCTCGTCCGGGCGCGTGCGAGTCGTGGTGCTCGGGGCGATGGCCGTGCTGGCGGGCATTGCCACCCCGTTTGTCCGCAACGCCGCCTGGCCGTCCGCGCTGCCCGACTTCGTCGAGGCGTACCTCCGTCCCGTTCCGTCGCTGACGAATTTCGTGCTCTTTCCGTGGGCGGGGTTCCTCGCGGCCGGCGCCGTGGCGGGCGTGCTCCTGGCCCGCGCCACGGACGCGCACGCTGAAAGGCGGTTGAACCTCGCGTTTCTCGTCTCGGGCGCGCTGCTCGCCGGTGGCGCGTTCGCGGCGTCGTTCCTGCCGTCGGCGTTTCCGCCGACCTACTTCTGGACCAGCTCACCCGCGTTCTTCGCGCTTCGCGTGGGAATCCTGCTGCTCCTCCTGCCGCTGTCGTTCGCATGGAACCGCCTGCGTGACGCGGTGTTCGCCTCACGCTCGAGCTTCATGCAGCAGTTCGGACGAACGTCGCTGTTCGTCTACTGGATTCACGTGGAGATGGTGTACGGACGAGTGTCCGATCCGCTCCACCGCAGCCTGTCGCTGTGGCAGTGGGCGGCGGCGTACGTGCTGTTCACCGCGTTCCTGTCGGTGCTGTCGGTGGTCAAGTCGTGGGTCGCCTCGCGCTGGCATCGGCGCCGGGACGTGGCGCCGCGCCTCGAACGTGACACGGTTCCGCGCCCCTGACGCGGCAATCGGAGCGATATTGTGCGTGTTGTGCAGCCAGCCACATTGTCGGAGTGCCTGAACTGCGGCGCCGTGCTCACGGGCGCGTACTGCGCGAGCTGCGGGCAGAAGGAGCCGCACACGGACCTCACACTGCGTGAGTTCCTCCACGAGGCGGCGCAGGAGCTGACGCAGTGGGAAGGTAAGGTCCCGAGGACCCTCAAGACGCTGTTCGTCAACCCGGGCCTCCTCACAACGGACTTTCTGGCCGGCCGCCGCGCCCGATGGCTTCCGCCCTTGCGCGTGTACCTGATCTGCAGCGTGGCCTACTTCCTGAGCGGCCCGCTGATCGAAGCCATCACCGGACGCGCCCCACGCGAGGTGGCCAGCGTCACGATCACCAGCCCGGACGGAAGCACCACGCTGACGCCGGAAGCGCGCCGGGAGATCGAGAAGGGCCTTCCGGCACGGCTCTTCGGGATCGAGCGTCTCGAGCGCGCGGCCGCCGACCAGGCGCGGCTCAATCGGACGATCCGCACCGCCTATCCCAAGGCGATGTTCGCGCTGCTCCCGCTGTTCGCGCTGCTCACCAGGGTCGGCTGGCGCCGCACGATCCCACGCTATCCGGCGCACCTTTACTTTGCGCTCCATCTTCACGCCGCGTGGTTCGCGACGCTCGCGCTGTCGACCTTCGTGACGGGATTCCTCCCGGCTTCGGCCGCGACGGTTGCCATCCAGGCGGCGTTGGCCGGTTACGCCCTGTGGTACGGACTGGCGGCGTCGCGGCGGGTGTTTCACGATCCCTGGGGCAGGACCCTCGCAAAGGCTGCGGCCGTCGCCGTCGTGTACTCCCTTTGTTTGTTAGCGGTCAGCGTGCTGATGCTCGCGTACGCGCTCACGACCCTGTAGCGGCGCGCAGGTACTCGGCGAGCGCGGTCTTTCCGCCGTAGACCGCCCAGTCCAGCGGCGTCCCCAGGTACACCGTGTCCTTGATGTCAAGCCGTGCCCCGCGCTCGACCAGCAGCCGCACCACCGAGTCGCGCTCGCACCAGACGGCGTGGTGGAGCGGCGTCGCGTGGGAGTGGTAGCCCTCGGGGTTGTACCGGCTCGGATCCTCACCGGCATCGAGCAGCAACCGGACGACGTCGGCGTGGCCGTGTTGCGCGGCGAGCGCGAGCGCGATGTGCCGGGTTTTCGCGTCCGCATCCGGCAGCAGCCGCTCCGCCTCTTCCTGGCGGCCGAGACCAGCTGCCGCGGCGAGGTCGTCCACGGGCGCGCCGCGCCGCGCCAGCGCCTCCGCGGTGTCGAGATACCCGAACGTCAGCGCGGTCACGAGGGCCGACTGCCAGTTCGATCCGGGCCCCACGAACGCCGCGCCGTAATCGAGCAGCGTCTCGACGAGCGCTCCCTGCAGACCCGCTTTGTGCGGATGGGTGCTCGACACGAGCATGCTCATCGTCGTGCACTTCGCGTCGTACATGTCCGCCAGCGCATCGACTTCCGCGCCGGCATCGAGCAGGATCTTCGCGATCTCGACGGCGTTGGGCGGCGTCATCTGGCGGCTGCCTTCCACGCCGTTGGCGGCGACGTAATGGAGCAGCGTCGCGTGGTGCCGGCGGGTCGAGCGCGCGCGGACCATGTCCGGGCGCTCGCGCAGGACGGATCGAAGACCGGCAGCGTCGCCCGAGACGACGGTTTCCACGGCGGTTTCGAACAGGGCGACGGGGCCTTCCCGGCGCACGGCGTCGGCGAACGCCACGAGATCCGCCCAGTCGTCGAAGGCATATTCCTGCGCGACGACCGTCCGCGCGTCCGCGAGATCGAGCGTGGCGTCCCGCACGTCCGCGACCGACCGTCCGCGAAAGCGCGGGTGTTCCCACTTGAAGCGCCAGGCGGCCGAAGCTTCCTTCGCGTTCAGGGCCTCGAGCAGCGTTTCGGCCTGCCGCTCGTAGTCGTCGACGGTTGCGACGTACGGAAGCGCGTTCGCACGGTCCACGGCTGGCTCCTTGGAAGGGTTCAGGCTTCAGGGTCCAGGCGTCCCTGAATCCTGGACGCGGACATATCGCACGATGTTTCCCCGCTCCCGCAAGAACCGCTCGAAGTCTCCCCACGCGAGGACGATCGTGGCGGTATTGACGTTGGGGTGGAAGGCGACGTCGCGCGCAGCCCGCAGGTCCGCGTCGATCGCGACGCGCACGTCTTTCGCGCCAGGGTGGATGAGGCCGAACGGCGACACAGACCCGGGCGTCAGCCCCAACGTCGCGGCGAGGCGCTCCGCCGACGCGAAGCTGAGTCGATCTTCGTTGAGCGTGCGCGTGAGCGATCCGATGTCGACGCGCTTGCTGCTCTCGACAATCACCAGATAATGCGTCGAGCCTTTCTTGTTGCGCAGGAGCAGGTTCTTGCAGTGCGTGGCGGGAATCGCCGCCCAGTGCTCCTGCGCCTCCTCCACGGTGAACACCGGCGGGTGCTCGTACCGCGTCCAGCGGATCTGCAGCGCGTCCAGCGTTTCGTACACGGCTGCTTCGGCTGGCGACCGCTCCGACATCACCTGCTCCCGCTCACCGCCGGTAGCGGTTGTGGAAGGCGAGCGCTTCCTCCCCCTCCGGCGAGATGTTGTACATGAGCAGCTCGAAGGCGTCCCGGCCGCTCGCACGAAGGACCGTGCGCCAGCGCCAGTCCGGTCCGGGCGGCGCAGCGTAGGAGCCGAGCACCGACACCGCACCATCTGCCTCCGTCCTCCCCACGCTGCGCATGAAGTCGTGCCCCATGTGCCAGGAGTCCGTCCATACGGCGGTGACCTGCTGTCCCTCCGGGTGACGGGTCAGCAGCAGCACACCCTCCTGCGGCGCGCCCTCGAACGCCCACGTGTAGGTGATGCTGACGGCGGTGCCCGCGGCCGCCGTGGTCACGACGGCGGTGGAATCCGAGTCGCTCTCGGCCGGCGAGGTCCACGGTCGATAAAGCCGGCTCGTCCCCGACCACGCGCCGATCAGCGGGTCCAGACCGTCGATGACCGCCATAGAGGAGAGCGGAGAATACCCTCAGGCCGCGGGAGGCCGCAAGCCGCCGCCAAGCTGTTGTCGCCAAAGAAACTGCCGCGCGCGCGCGCGCCGCGGACCGCCCGCGGCCCGCCGCACATCGTGGAACGTCCAGGGGCGATTGGTCGTCATAGGTGACTATGCGCCTCGAACCCTTGCTCCAGGACATCCGCATCGGTCTCCGCATCCTCGTGAAGGAGAGAGCCTTCGCCGCGCTCGCCATCTTCGTGCTCGCCCTCGGCATCGCGGCGGTCACCACCCAGTTCAGCGTGGTGAACGGTGTGATGCTACGCGGCTTTTCCTTCCCGAACGCCGACCGGATGATGAACGTGAACTTCATCGACCCGTCGAGCGCCACGTTCTTCGGGGTGAATGGCCGCGTGCTTTCGATGGACTTCGAGGAGATGCGCCCGGCGCAGCAGTCGTTCGAGCGGATGGCGTCGTACCTGAACGGATCGACCGTCAACGTGACGCTGAACGGCGTGCCGCAGCGATACACAGGCGCGTACGTCACCGAGGACTTTCTCCGGATTCTGGGCGTCCGCCCGATGCTGGGGCGCGACCTCACGGCGGAGGACAACAAGCCAGGCGCCCCGAAGGTGGCGCTCATCAGCTACGGCATCTGGCAGCGCGACTTCGGCGGCGCCCAGGACATCGTGGGCAAGCCCGTGCGGATCAACGGCGCCCCCGCGACGCTCATCGGCGTCATGCCGCAGGGCTTCAGCTTCCCGGTGAACGAGGAGCTCTGGATTCCCCTCTACAGCGAGTTCCCGGTCCGCCCGCGGAACGATCCGCGCGCGAACGCCCCCGCCGTGCTCGGGCTCATTCGCTCAGGCGTCGAAATCGGCCAGGCCGAGGCGGAGATCAGCGGGTTCGCCGCGCGCTTCGCGAAGGCGTACCCGGATACGAACAAGCGCTTCAACACCGGGCTGGTCGAGCCGCTGATCAAGACGTTCACACCGCTGCCGCTGCGGGGCACGCTGCTGACCATGCTTGCGTTCTGCGCGGGAGTGCTGCTCATCGCGTGCGTGAACGTGATGAACATGCAATTCGCCCGCGCGATGGTGCGGGCCCGGGAGCTGGCGGTCCGCTCCTCGCTGGGCGCCACGCGGACCCGACTGATGCGCCAGATGCTCACCGAGAGTCTGCTCCTCGCGGGGGCGGGCGCGGTGCTGGGCATCCTTCTCGCGTACCTGTCGGTGGACTGGCTCGCGGCGACGCTGCGCAACATGGAGTTCCCGCCGCCGGCGTGGATGATCATGGAGATCGATCTCGCCGCGCTCGCGTTCACCGTGAGCGCGGCCGTGGCGGCGGCGGTGCTCTCCGGGCTGCTGCCGGCGTGGATGGCGTCGCGCGTCAGCGCGGCGGCCGTCCTGCGCGAGGGCGGGCGCGGGAGCACCAGCGGCCGGATCGGCCTCGTGACGCGCGGCCTCGTGGTGCTCCAGATCGTGGTGACGTGCGTGCTGCTGATCGGCTCAATGCTGCAGGTCCGGTCGCTGGTGGGACAGCAGACGATCGACTACGGCTACGACACCTCGGCGATGCTGTCCGCGCGCGTGGGGCTGATGGACGCCGACTATCCCACGCCGGACTCGCGGAAGCTCTTCTACGATCGTGTGATGCGCGAGCTGGGCAACTCGCCCGCGTTCGCCGCGGTGGCGCTCACGAGCCGCCTCCGCATGGTGTTCTCCGGCAACGGTCCCATCGAGATCGACGGCGTCGTGTACAAGGATCCCCGGGATCGTCCGAACACGAACTTCGAGCAGGTGTCGCCTGGCTTCTTTGCGCTGCTGGGGCAGAAGTTCGTCGAAGGGCGGGGCTTCACCGAAGAGGATCTCAACCTGGCGCGGCCGGTCGCCATCGTCAACCAGGACTTCGCGCGGAAGCACTTCGGGAACCAGAGCGCCGTCGGAAGACGATTCAGGACCGGGGACGGCAGCACGCCGCAGTACGGGCCCTGGCGCACGATCGTCGGCGTGGTGACCACCGTGCGGATGCTGGGGCCGTTCAACAACCCCAACGTTGACACCTCGGGCTTCTACGTGCCCTTCTACTCCCTTCCCTTCGGCCCGGCGCCGGAGACCGCGGTTGCGAACCAGTTCGCGACGGTTCTCGTGAAGGCGCACTCCGGCCAGCGCCCCGAAGCGCTCGCCAACGTGCTGCGCCAGGAAATCCAGAAACTCGATCCCAACCTGCCGCTGTACTTCGTGGCGACGCCGAAGCAGAACCTCGACGGGACGATTGCGCCGAGCCGGCTGATCGCGACGATGTTCACGGCATTCGGCGTGATCGCGGTCGTGCTCGCCTCGGTCGGGATCTACGGCGTGATGTCGTTCGCGGTGAACCGCCGCACTCAGGAGTTCGGCGTGCGCTTGGCGCTCGGCGCCGACCATCGCCAGATCCTGCGCATGGTCCTCACGCAGGGCTCGCTGCAGGTCGCGCTCGGCCTGGTGCTCGGCCTCGGGCTATCGCTGGGACTGGCGACGCTCGGCCGTACGGCGATCGCGAACATCCTGTTCAACGTGAGCCCGCTGGATCCGTTCACCTACGTCGCGGTGGTCGGGCTGGTCTCGCTGGTGTCCCTGGTGGCGCTGCTTGCCCCGGGACGCCGCGCGGCTCGAGTGGACCCGCTGGTTGCACTCCGCGCGGAGTAGACGGGGCCTGTCACCAATTGACCTCGTTCGATGACAATTGGTGACAGGCCCCTTGGGAACCGTTAGAACCGCACGCCCGCGTAGACCAGGTACGTCCGGCCGCCGGTGTTGCCGGCGCGCCAGGACGGGTAATGCGCGTTGGACGTGCCCGTCCCGAACGTCGAGCCCTTGGTGTAGCCGGTCGGGAGACCGTTCGCATCCTTCGGGCTGGTCGCGTCAGGCCGGATAGACGTGTTCCACGCGATCAACTTCTGGTTGTTGAACACGTTGAGCACTTCGAACTTCACCCACGGCCTCAGCGACTTGAACACCGGAATCCCGTAGTTCAGCGAGAGGTCCATGAGCGAGTAGCCCTTGAACTCCTGCGATCCGCGCTCGCCGAAGTAGAGGGTCTGCGTGTCGGGCGGCTGCGCGTAACCGGGGTCACGCGAGGCCTGAATCGCCGTGATGCCGACATTGCTGGCGGTCAGGCTGTACACCCGCGGCGACTCGATGCGGAACATCGGCGCGATATCGAACGTGCCGAAGCGTCCGAGCCCCTGCGAGTACACGGCCCAGATGCGGACCTTGTGGCGCTGGAAGTCGTCCGTGCGGCCGAACGGGAAGTTGCGCTCCGGCACGTAGATCTCCGGGTAGTCGCCTTCCAGGCCGGTGGAGCCCGGCGTGTTCGCTCCTTCACCCTCGAAGTTGCCGTGGTTGCGGAGCTGCATCGTCCAGTGCCCTTCGACGTGCAGGTTGTCGAGGATGCGGTAGTTCGACTGGAACAGGAGTCCGCGGTACTCGCGCTGCGGGGCGTCCGAGTTGCGGTAGACCACCTTGTCGAACGTGCCGTAGTCGACGCCTTCGAAGACCACGTCAACCTGGCCGTTCGCCGACGGGTCGTTGATGTAGTCCTCGACGAAGTTCGAGTAGTCGCGCGTCGTGAAGGTCAGCTTCGCCGACCCGCGGCCCCACAGCTCCTGCCCGATCGAGAACGAGATCTCCTTCGTCACCGGGGACGAAAGCCCCTTGTCGAAGAAGATGTTCGAGGTCGGGAACGAGCCGTAGTAGACCTCCGTGTAGTTCGCCGGATCGAATCCGGGCGCGAAGTCCATGCCCTGGCCGGCCGGGCCGTCGTACCAGTAGCCGACGACCGCGGGATTGCCGACGCTCGTGTTGTTCGCGAACTGCGACTCGCTGTACTTGCCCGAGTAGTGCGCGTAGGACCCCTGCAGGACCGTCTTGCCGTCCCCCTTGAGGTCGTACGACGCCGCGAGCCGCGGCACGATCGTGTCCGTGTCAACCCCGACGATCCCGCCGGTCGCTTCACTGCGGACCTTCTCGTACCGCACGCCCAGGTTCAACGTCACCTTCGGCGTCAGCAGCCAGCGATCCTGCGCGTAGAGCGAGAGCGTGCGGATGTCGATCTGCGATCCGCGCGTCGCCAGCCAGCGCTCGACGTACGACTCTCCCGGCACGAACACCGGGATGAGACGGCCCTGGGAGTCGAACACGGGCGCGCCGCTCGCGTTCGTCACGTAGTCGGCGTCGAACACGTAGCCGGTCGCCGACTGGGAGTTGCCGCCCGTCCGGGTCGAGGTGAAGTGATCGAAGCCGGCCTTGAAGTCGTGCGAGCCCGTGCGCGGGGTCGAGAGGAAGTACGCCAGGCTGCCCGCAAACTGCCGGTTGTTCCGATCTTCGGGGTCCGTAGCGTCCCAGTAGGGCGCGTTGTACTCGTAGGAGCCGGGCGTGTTGATCCCGAGCGACCAGATCGGCGAGTCAACGATGTTGGTCGAATGGCCGCCGGTGTTGCGGAACCCGAACTTCTTCCGCGAATACTGCAGGTTCGCCAGCAGCCGCGAGTTGAGCACGCCGTTGTAGCTGACCACCTGGAGATCATTCGGGAAGCTCGGGCTCTCCGCCGAGCGCGGGTCGATCATCCAGCTCGCGCCCATCCGGTACACATCACGCCAGACGTTGATGTAGTTGCCCGTCACCGTGTGCCCGTTGGCGATGGTGCCCGTTCCCTTCAGCTCCAGCCGCTTGTTCTCGTCCCAACCGTTGAACTGAAGGCCCGTCTGCTGGAGCGCCGAGCTCGTCGTCGTCTTCGCGTATCGACCGGCACTGAAGAACCAGATGCGGTCCTTGAGGATCGGCCCGCCGAATGTTCCCTCATACACCTTGTTGAGGTTGTCCTTGCGGGTCACCTTGCGGCTGTCTTCGTACGGCGTCTCGTCCGTCCAGGAATCGTTCGTCAGATTGAGACGCCCGCTGCCGGAGAACACGTTGCCGCCGCTCTTCGTGATCATGTTGACGACGCCGCCCGAGAACCGGCCGTACTCCGCCGAGATGCCCGAGGTCATGACGGTCGTCTGTTCGATCGCGTCCTCGATGTACACGGCGTTCGCGGTGCCGAACAGGTTGTCGTTTACGTCAACGCCGTTGATCAGGAACACGTTGTCGTACGCGAACGCGCCGGCGATGGTCACCTGGCCGGCGTTCGGCGTGTTGGCCGTCAGGCCGGGCGCCAGCTCCGCGATCAGGTTCGGCGTGCGTCCGGTCGGCAGCGTGTTGATCTCCCGCTCCGAGTAGTTCGCACCCACCTGCGTGGAGTTCAGCTGCGCGCTCTCGGTGGAAGCCGCGACCGTGACGGTTTCGGTGATCCCGGCGAGACCGACGGTGATATCGAGCTTGGCGAGCCGTCCGAGCTCGACGATCACGCGCTGGGTCTTCGTCTCCATCCCCGTCATCTCGACGACGACGGTGTATTCGCCCGGCGGCAGCGCTCGGAACGAGTAAGCCCCGTTCTCGTCGCTGACCACCGTGCGCGATCCCTGCAGCGCCGGCGAGGTGACCGTCACGGTCGCGCCGGGCAGCGAGAGATCGTCAGGGGTTTTGACCAGGCCTGTCAGTTCACCGGTCTGCGTCTGCGCAGCCGCGGCGACTGTGAGGCCGATGATCGCCAGAAGCGTCAGCGCAAAGCGCGCCAGCAGCCTCGTCATGGATTGATGCCTCCAATACGGAAGGAACACGGGCAGGATTGCGCGTGTAACCTGATCCGACGCAAATCCTCTGCCACCATGGTGAGCCGTAAAACACGCGGGGACGACCGACGTGCCGGAAAACCGGAAGCGATTCGCGCAGTAGTGACGCGTGTGCCGTGATTCTGTCAGCCGGCGGACCGTCGTCGCCGCACACACGCGCGCCGGTCATTCGAGCAATCGGATCGCGCCGAACGCCATACCGGATCGCGCGGGATTGAACGGCAGCGTACCCGGCGTGTGCGCGCAGTGAGTCGCGATTCGATCGCGCGCGTCGCGCGTCCATGCATCATCACGACCGACGTCGGATCGTCAGGCCGGCCAGCGTATAATCCCGCGCCACAGGCAGGGCACCGCTCACGCCCGGCGCCTCGCCGCGTCACGCGCCGCGGCGACACCGCCAGGCCGGAGGTTGGTCCGATGGTCTATCGAGATCGAATGTCTCTCTCGCTGTGGAGTGGCATCGCGGCGGTCGTGCTCGCCCTCGGGTTTGCCGTCCCCGCGCGCGCGCAGACACGGCAGGCAATCATCGCGCAAGAGCAGGAAGAGAAAGCGCGGAATGCCGTCCCCGAGACGCCAGGGCGCGTCGAGATCTTCTTTCAGGAGGTCGAAGAGGGGCAGTGGTTCCTGGGAATCCCGCGAGGCTGGTATCCGATTTTCGGCTCGATCTACCCGGGCGGCGGTCTTGCCGCAGGCGCCGGCTACCGGCATCACATCGGGTACGACTCCTATGTCGACGTCTCCGCGATGTACTCGCTCGGGAACTACAAGCGCGCCGCGATCGTGGGAAACACCCCCAATCACGCGAAGGGTCGTCTCGACCTGTCGGGTTCGATTTCCTGGCTGGACGCCACGCAGGTCCCGTTTCACGGCCTCGGCAACGATTCCGACCGCGACCGCCGATCCAGCTTCCGGATCAGCAGGACGCAGGTTGAAGGCAGCGCCGTGCTTCACCTGGTCGAGTGGCTGCGGCTGCGGCTGGACGGCGGCATCGACGACTACGCGCAGAAGCCCGGACAGGGCCGCTTTCCCTCCATCGAAACGCTCTTCTCTGCAGATAGCGCGCCGCTGCTCGGGACGGACGAAACCTACCTGCGGGGTGAAGCGTCCGCGGCGATTCACTGGCTCCAGTCCCCGGGCTACAGCCGCAAGGGAGGGCTGTACCGGCTGGCCTACGAGGAGTTCAATCCGCTCAGAGGCGAGGGGCGGACCTTCGGGTTCGTGCGCACGGAGGTCGTCCAGCACCTTCCGATCCTGCGCGAGACGTGGGTGGTGTCGCTCCGCGCGCGCACCGAGTCGATCGTGCGCAAGTCCGACGTGGTGCCGTACTTCCTGATGCCCTGGCTCGGCAGCGGCAACACGCTGCGCGGTTACACGACCGGCCGTTTCCGAGACCGCCACGCGCTGCTGCTCACGGGCGAGCTGCGCTGGTTTCCGAACCGCGCCGCGCTCGACATGGCGATCTTCGTGGACGCGGGGAAAGTGGCGCCCGACCGGGGCGGCCTCACGTTCTCCGGCATGAAGACGGACTACGGCGTTGGCGTGCGCTTCCACACGCCGGCCATGACGATCCTCCGCGCGGAGCTCGCGCATGGACTGGAAGGCTGGCGCACGATCTTCGCCGCTTCGGCCCCCTTCTAGCCGGTGGAGGTGGCGACCATGTCAAGAACACGCGGCAGGCTCGCGGCGGGCATCACCCTGCTCCTCGTTGCCGGGGCGGTCGCGGCCGTTGCGGGACGGCAGCAGAAGTTCTACGAGGACGATCCGCTCGCCCGAGAGGTGGAGACGCAGGACGCATCCGGGGTTCGCGATCGCGAGATCGTGCTGTCCTACGATCTTCTCGAGAACCTCTTCGCGAAGCGCGGCGATCGCCGCGACATCCGGGCGCTCGACGTGAACACGATCGACGAGGTGCCGGACTCGAGCTGGTACACCAACAGGATTCTCGCGCGGCCCGTGTCGGCTGAGGAAGCGGTCCGGGGCCCGGTGACCGCCGCGGGGCCGGCGCCCGGGCCGATGACGATCGTGCGCGCGAAGCCGAGCGGCATCGCTCCAGGGTTCGTGCTCCGCGACTCGGCGGGCATCACCTGGTTCGTGCAGTTCGACGCGCGCGAGTATCCCGAGTCCGCGACCGGCGCGACGATGGTGGCCAACCGGATCTTCTGGGCCCTTGGATACTGGCAGGTCGAGAACCACCTTGCCGAGCTGCGGCAGGAAACGCTGAGTATCGGGGACACGGCGGTCACCGAGACACCGTCGGGAAAGGTCAGGAAGCTGGATCCCGACGACCTGGCAAAGCTGTTCAAGCGGATCGCGCGGCAGCCGAATGGCGCCTACCGCATGCTCGCGAGTCGCGCGATACCCCGGACGCAGGGCGGGTTCCGCTACTACGGCACGCGCAGTGACGATCCGAACGACATCATCCCGCACGAGCATCGGCGATCCCTCCGCGCGCTGAAGGTCTTCGGCGCCTGGACCAATCTCGTGGACCTGAAAGCCAAGAACACGCTCGACGCGCTCGTGGAGGAGAACGGCCGCGCCGTCCTCCGTCATTACCTCCAAGACGTCGGGTCGACCTTCGGCACGGGCGCGCTCGCCCCGCGCGAATGGGACGAAGGGTACGAGTACCTCTACGAGGGATCTCCCACGTGGAGGCGCCTGGTCACGTTCGGGTTCTACATCCAGCCGTGGCAGACGATCCCGTACGAGGAGCACGCCGCCATCGGCCGGTTCGAGGGGGACAGGTTCGACCCGACGCGCTGGAAGCCGCGCGTGCCGACCGTCGCGATGCTCAACGCACGCGCCGACGACAACTTCTGGGCTGCCCGGCGAGTCATGGCGTTTTCTGACGCGCTGATCCGCGCGGTGGTGAAAGCGGGCCGCTACAGCGATCCCGCGGCCGAGTCCCACCTGGCGGACGTCCTGATCAAGCGCCGCGACAAGATCGGCCGCGCGTATCTGCCGGCCGTCAATCCGCTCGTCGATCCGCAGTTCGACGAGGGGGGCACGCTGACGTTTCGGAACGCTGCCGTGGATGCGGGCGTGGCGGAGGCCCCGAAAGGGGGTTATCGCGCCCAGTGGCTCGCGTTCGAGAATGGCACCGGCAAGTCGGACCCGCTCGGGACCTCCGCGAGCACCGGCGCGCTCGCCATCACGGCGCCGGCTGGGCTTCTGCCGACGCGGGAGGGATCGTTCGTGCGCGTCGATGTCGCTGCCGTCGATCCTCCGCATCCATCGTGGACCGCGCCGGTGCAGCTGTACTTCAGACGAACGGCTGCGGGCTGGAAGCTGGTGGGACTGGAGCGCGTCGCTCGGCTTCGGTCTTGACCAGCCGCAGGATCTCGCGGCGGATCAGCAGAATTCCCGGAGAGAGAAGGGACCAGTACCACCGGAAGCGGCGGCGTGCCCCCTCGTCGGTGGTCGCAACGCGCGTCTCGGTCCGGAAGACGGACGCTGAGGCGCCGGACGCGTCGGCCTCGAGCGTCCACGCGATCTTCGCGTAATCCGGCTCGCGGAACGCCGCAAACTCCCCGGATCCAAGCCCGCGGAACACGACGTTCTGCTTCCACGGCTGCGTCACGGCGCCCATGACCAGGCGACGTCCGGGTTCTTCCGCAAGCGGACGCCAGCCGATCTCCAGCACTTCTTCGAGCACGGGCCTGCGCTGAATCGGCGCGACCCTCATTCCACGCAGTCGACCGGGCCACTCCCGGAGCCTGAACAGCGCCCGCACGACCTGGGAGTCCGCGAACGCGACCTCGCGCGCGGCGGCCATCGTCACGGGGGCCGGCGCGTTCACGGCCACCTCGTGGACCTCTCGCACCTCGTAGTCAGGCATGCACGCGTCGAGCAGCGGGTTGTCCGGTCCGCCCTGGCCGCGGCCGTATCGGGCGTACGCGATCGCCACGTATCCCGCGTAGGCTCCTGCAGCCGCGCCAAGCGCGCCCGCCGCGATCTTTACGAGTTTCTTCATGGCGGTCCTCGTGTTCAGTTGAATCTAGCCGAGCCTTCTCGAGGGACGGCGGCCTGCGGTGTTGTCTGAGAGTAACCGAAGGGCGATTGCCTGGGGCGCGCGATGCCGTTGGATTGTCGCGTGCGCCCAAGGGTCAGGTGGGAGAGGGCCAACAGCCGCGCCGGGCGGTCGGAGAGAAAACGAACGGCGACGGGTCCCCGTCGCCGTTCAGCGTTTCCGGGACCAGCTCTCGAGCGCGAACACGCCCAGCAGCTTGACGGAGTCGTCCGCAGTCCGCGCGTAGACCGCGTAGATGCCGACGCCGATTTCCTTCAGCCACATGGCCGACTCCTTTCCCGTCCGCCACCGTCGTGTCCCGCCAGCCGATCGTGCATTCAGGCAGAGCGAAGCCAGTCCGGTTCCGGCAGCGTGGCGGCCGTCTGCTTCTTCGTGATGCGCGCGAAGCGGGAGAGACGGCGGACGCGCGACTCGTACCTTGAAGCGCGACACCTGGCGTCAGGCGAAAAGCCCGCGAGCGGACGCGGCGCAGGCGACGGTCGAGGCTTCATGTCCAACCTCTCTGCTCCCGCCGCCAACTGATGCAATGACTACACCTGAGGTTGGCCGCCGAATGTCCAGGTGAGAAGTGCGACCGCATCAACGACTTGCCGCGCGTTCACAGATTTGCGGGCCGTTTGACTTGCAGGGTTTCAGTACGCCTCAGTGTCCTCAACGTAGGAAACCATCTCAGTACTTACTGCACTCGGGACACGGGACCTCCGTACCATTCGACGAGACGCAACATGGTCCAGCTTGACTACGGCGGCAACCCGGTCCATGCTCCCCGCCCACAGCGTCAACGGTTGCCACCGAGGAGGACGGTCATGCCTGCGCGACATCGTCTTGTCCATCGTATTGGGATCCTCGTCGCCGGGCTCGCACTCTCGATACTCGGCGCCGTTTCGATTCACGCCGTCGCATCCTACGGCTTCGCCACGCCGGTGTTCGGCCTGGCGGCGGCGCCGGATGGCAGCCTGCTCGTCGCCGACGCCGGGGCGGGTATCGTCGAACTGCGCCACGATGCCGGCTCGCTCGTCGCCGAACTGCCCGGCGTGACGGACGTCGCGCCGATCGGGCGGGGCGACATGTTCGCGATCCGGGGCGGCGGGCCCGGCCAGACCACGGGCGCGCTCTTCCGCGTCTCCCGCGGAGCGACGCGGCAGATTGCGGATCTGTACGCCTTCGAAGCCGCGGCCAATCCCCATCCTGCCGCGGTTGACTCGAATCCCTTTGACGTCGCCGTCCTCTCGGGAGGTAAAGCGTTGGTCGCGGACGCCGGGGGAAACGACCTGCTCATCGTCGATCAGAGCGGGCATGTGGACTGGCTGGCGGTGTTGCCGGACGAAGTGGTGTCGACCGCCAACGTCAAGAGCCTCGCGGGATGCCCCGCCGCGCCGCCGGACCTTGCGTTCGTGTGCGGCCTGCCCGCAACGATGCCAGCCCAAGCCGTGGCGACGAGCATCGCAATCGGCCCCGACGGCGCCTATTACGTTGGCGAGTTGAAGGGCTTTCCCGCACCAACCGGGGAGTCACGCATCTGGCGAATCGAGCCCGGCGCGCTGCACGCCGATTGCGCGGTCAGCCCGGCCTGTACCGTGGTTGCGGACGGATTCACGTCGATCGTCGATCTGGCGTTCGGTCCAGACGGCACGCTCTACGTCGTCGAGCTCGACGAAGCGAGCTGGTTCGCGGTGGAACATGGCGTAGGCATGGCAGGAGGGACGGTCAACGCGTGTGACACGTCCACGTGGACGTGCACCGAGGTGGCCGGGCAGCTTCCGATGCCGATCGCTGCGGCGGTGAATCGTTCGGGGACCGTTTACGTCGCAATCAACGCTCTCGTGCCCGGCGCAGCGGAGGTGGTGCCGCTGCCCTGATCGCAGTTCCCGCCGTCATTCCGGACGCTGACTTATCACGCCGGCGCGAAAGGCGTATTCGGGCGGGCCGGGAGACGAACATACGGGCGAATGGGCTGCGCTCGCCTGTCGTGTCGACGGGCGCATTCCGCTGCTGCCGCTCTCGGAACTCGAGGTCAGTCCTGAGCGAGCGCAGCCTGCGCCCGCCGCCGCGTGTCCGCTCGGACCATCCCCCTCGGCCGAGGCGCCTTCAAACAGCCGGTGCGCGGTCGTGATTTCGCGACTCCCCGGGCCATGGCGCGTCACCCACGACCTTCACGAATAGCCGCCTGTGCCGAACGGATCAGCGCAGCGATGCCGACGACGAAGAGCACGCCCTTCACGGCTACGACCACGCCGTTCGACAAGCCGGACACGTCGTCAGGACCGCGGTTGGCAAGCTGTCCGAAGAACGCGTAGTACATGCCGCCACAGAATATGGCCCACGCGACCACAAGGAGAACGCGGCCCGCAGCGGGTCGACTTGAACCGGACCACGCGGCGAACAGCAGCAACCCACCGATGAGCAAGTCGTCCACGTAGGCCGGGATGTCCGAGAAGTCCGTCCTCCGACGACATGCTTCAGCGATCGGAAGAAGTGCGCCGACGCTGTACGCCGCCAACCGTTCGAATCGCATCCGTCCTTCCGCGCGTCCGCCTGACGGCGCGGCTCACCCGCGGTGCCGCCGCGCGCCATTTTGATTACCTCGCCGTTCACCGGCCGCCTCGTGCGCGCTGTCTCAGGGTAAACGCTCCAGCCGCCGCTCGCGCATGTAGAGAAACAGCGGCAAGCCTAGAGACACTCCGACGGCGAGGCTAGCAGCGATAGGAGCCCAGAGGTTCTTCATCCCAGCGCGCCGACCTTCAGTGACCACAAGCGTCCAGAGCACCACCGACGACACAATGACGTCCATGCCGAAAAAGCCACTGACCCGATTGGCGAAGAGCTGTTCGAAGAACAAGCGGACGTCGAGGCCATGTTCCTGGAGGAATGGGACGAACTGCGAGTACGGAAAGAGCGTGCCCGCGACGCAGAGTACGAGATACAGACTCTTCGGTCTCATCGCCGATGCCTTTGTGGAAGATGCCTGGCTACGTCGGTGCGGTTAGGCTTCGTCGGCCTGCTGGGGGATTGGCGCTTGCTCGCGACAGGATGCTGCCGAGCAACGGCGGAACGAACAGCAAGTGGGCTGCCACAAACGTTTGGATGTCACCTGGGAGACCGAAGGCGGTCCACTCCTGCCAGTACGCGGAATCGATCTCGTGGACGAGGGCGTTCGCCAAGGCCGCCAAGTATAGCCACTTCATCCGCGACTCCACCTGATCCACGAGCGCATCCCCCTCTCTACGCCTGCCGAACGCTTATTGAACCAGCCGCCGCCTCCTCAAGAGCCGCACAGAACCGTGCCCGCACATCCGGCGCGCAACCAGACTCCCCTGACCTCTGGCCTCCGGCCTCTACCGACTGATCCAGTACGTCATCTTCACCGCCAGCGACCGGCTCTTCACCCGATAGGCGCGGTCTCCCGGAAGGCCCGTGTCCCAGCCGGTGTCGTAGACGACGTAGAAATCGCTGCCGGGCTTGTAGATGTACCAGAGCAGGAGGTTGATCGTCGCAAGCTTCTTGTCGTCGTTGTACTGCACGAACGTCTTGACGAACAGCTCCGGCGAGAACGAATAGCTCGCGCGGGTGCTGAGCGTGTTGGTGATGTAGGGCCGGACGTCCGCGCGGGTGATGCGGTTGCGCGTGTAGCTCGTCTCGATCAACAGCGTGTCGACCGGAACGAAGTTGACGCTCGCGGTATACGTCATGCGATCGCCGCTGTAGTACCCGCCCCACCCGATGCTGCTGCTGCCATAGACGCGGCGCGACTGGTTCGTGGAGACGCCGGCGCGATACTCGTTCCACAGGTACCCGCCGATGTCGAACGTCCCCTCGCCGAGGTTCCATGGCTCGGCGAGGTAGTCGTAATTCCGCTCGAAGTCGAAACTGATGTTGGAGCTGTCCTGCCGATTGATGTCCAGCGAAAGGCGCTGGTTCCGCGACTCGAGACGGCCCGCGTGGTTCTCGAAGTAGTCGATCACCGCGCGCGTCTGCACCTGCCTGACGCCTGGCCATCCCGGCCGGGGCGTCCACCCGGCGCTGACGGCGGCGTTACGGATGTCGGTGCGCCTGACGAAGCCCATCTCGGCGTTGAAGCGTTCCTGGATGTCGAGATAGGTCGCGCCCGCATTGAAGCGATCGGTCTTCCAGTCGAAATCGAAGGCACCCGCCATGTCGCGGCCGCCGGCTCCTGGCGTAATGGTCTTCGCGACGATGCCCGTCATCACCGTGCTGCGTCCGAGGGCAAATGCGCCATCAACGCCAAACGACGCGTTATCGTTCGCGCCGGCCCCAGACCGCTGGTTCAGCACGATCGCGCCGACCGACGACTGCGACAACACCGGCCGCCTGATGCGAAATGCCGTGTAGTTCTTGCGCGGCACGGTGACGAGGCCTTCGTCAGTGTCGACAGTGGCGGCCTCGGACGTGATGTTCATCAGGCCCACGGTGTATCGCCCCATCCGCCCCGCCACCTTCCCGCCTCCGATGATGGGCACCGCGCCGCCGCCTTCGACGAGCCCGATGCGCCGGGAGTAGAAGAGCGGGATCAGCCCTCGACCGCTACCGCCGCCACCGTCGCCGCCGAGGAGGCTCGACCCGCTGCTGCCGAAGTCGAAGACGCCGGCGCTCTCTGTGAAGAACTGCCGTTTCTCGGGAAACGAGATTTCAAAGCGTGAGAGGTTGACGACTTCCTGGTCCGCCTCCACCTGGGCAAAGTCCGTATTGACGGTAAGGTCGGCCACGAGGTCCGCGGTGAGGCCGACGCGAAGGTCCGCGCCGACCTCGGTGTTCGTCATCGTCGCGGTGCCCGCGTCGTACCGACGCTCGACGCGCGGCGACACGAACGGCATCAGCTCGAAGCGCCGTCGCGCCGGCAGGTCGCGCATGCCGCTGAGGACCCCCGCGTGCGACATGCGCGCGAAGCCGACCGATCCCCATTCGCGCGGGAACGGGACCCAGTAGGTCTCCTCGTTCTTGCGCATGATGATCCGGCAGATGTTGAGGCCCCAGATCGTGTCCGCGGGACTCGTTCGGAACCGGAGCTGGCTCAGGGGAATGGCGATTTCGACGTACCAGCCGCGTGCGTCGCGGCTGGTGCGGCAGCGCCACACGGCGTTCCAGTCGTAATTGAGCGCGCGGCCGTTGTCGACCGAGTGCGCATCCTTCAGCGCACCAAGGGGGTTGGTGCTGAAGTAGAAGGCGTTGCGGTGATCGTGAAACGTGTCGATCACGATCTTGACCTGATCTCCCTTCCGGAGCCCCGCATCGCGCTTCAGCTCGCTGGCCAGGATGCCTGAAGGGTCGGAATCGTACGCCCAGACCGCGAAGTAGATCGTGCGGGCGTCGTACAGAATCCGGAACTCGGTCCGCTCCGTCGACACCGCGCCGAACCGGGGCTCGCGCTGGATGAATCGCCCCACCGCCGGCGCGCGCTGCCAGACCTGGTCGTCGAGGCGGCCGTCGACGTCGGGCGCCTCGTGCTCCTCGATCCGCGCCGCGACGGCTTCGAATGTCTCTGGATCGATCGCGTTGACGTCAACGATCTCAGTCGTCGTTGGGGCGGTGCTCACCCTGCCGGCGGATTCCGCGGGGGTCTGCGCTCCCGCACTCGCGGCCAGGGCCAGCAGGGCGATCGACAGGAACAGACGGAGCACGGCAGGAAAGGATGGAGAATCTTATCAGAACCACCCGGCGACACCGGAACCTATGACGCGGCGCGCCCTCACGCAGACGACGAAATGGGTGCGCTGAGAGTCGCCGGACGCCAGACACGCGAGGGGGAGTTAGTTGGTGCCGAGGGGCAGAATCGAACTGCCGACACCGTGATTTTCAGTCACGTGCTCTACCAACTGAGCTACCTCGGCACAGCGCTCAGCATCGCATGGTTGGCAGAACGTCGATAATACCACACGCCGATCGCCCGATTCCCCGCTTCGATTGCCCGCTTCGATTGCCCGATTCGATTGCCCGATTGCCCGATCTAACTACCAGATTACCCAATTGCCGATTCCCCGATCGTGCCATTCCCCGATCTCCCGATTGTCAATTTCCGATGGCCGAGTACGTTTCCCCTTGTACATTCCCCCGAGATGCGCTACTCTCACACCAATCACGATGACGGATCGCGGCATCGATCTGCCTCCCATCCCGCGACGCGGCGAGCGCCGCCGGCGGCGCATCGACCTCCTCCTCACCTTCGTCGCCGTCATCCTCCTGATCAACGCCGTCGTCGGGGACCGCGGGCTCTTCGAGTCCTGGCGCGCGCGGCGGCAGTTCTCGGCACTCGCGGGCGGAATCTCCAGCTTGCGCGACGAGAACAGGGAACTGCGGGACCAGGCACGCCGGCTCCGCGAGGACCCGGCCACGATCGAGTCCCTCGCCCGCCGCGACCTCGGCCTGATCCGTCCGGGCGAGATCCTCGTCGTTGTCCGGACCACCAGCTCAGCGCACTGACGCCAGCTTTGGCACAATTCTTTGGTACGTCTGTCTCACAATGGCTGAGGACCTGACGGCGCGCGCCCCGGAAAATCGGATCCTGGCGTCCATCCCCCCACACGAGTTGTCCCGCTTGCTCGGCCGCGCCGCAGTCGTGCGACTCGATTTCCGAGCCGTGCTCTTCAGGCGCGGCGACCGGATCCAGCACGTGTACTTCCCTCTGACCGGGCTGTATTCACTGCTGGCGCCCGCGGCGAAGAGCGATTCTGTCGAGGTAGGTACCATCGGCCGCGAGGGCATCGTCGGTATCGACGTGCACCTGGGGGCGGACACGGCCTACTGCACCGCCATCGCCCAAGTCCCGGGCGAGGCGGTCCGGATCGACGCCGATGTGTTTCGGGAGGAAGTCCAGCGCTGCGAAACGACGACGACCGTCGCGGGACGCTACATCCACGCGCTGTACGTTCAGACAGTTCAGTGGGTTGCCTGCAACCGGCTCCACTCCCTCGAGGAGCGGTTCTCCAGGTGGCTGCTGGCGTCGGCCGACACGCTCGGCAGCGAAGCACTGCCGTTGACGCACGATTTCCTGGCCAAAATGTTGGGGGTCAGGCGCCCAAGTGTGACGCTCGCCGCGGGGGCGTTGCAGCGCGCCGGGCTCATCGACTCCTCGCGCGGCATGATCCGCATCGTGAATCGCGAGGGTCTCGAGGGCATCAGCTGCGACTGCTACCGGCTCGTGCGGGCCCACTACGACCGGCTGCTCGGGCCGTTGCGGACCGACGAGCGGTGGTCGGAGTCGGCGTCGGAGGGAGTGGGGGAGCCGGGATAGCTAAGCTAGACTCCCACCGCCTCTGGCGCGACCATCCCCAGCTCCTTCCGGACCCGCTCCTCGATCGTCTTGAAGGTGTCGGGATTCTCCTTCAGGAACTGCTTCGCGTTTTCGCGACCCTGGCCGAGCCGCTCGCCGGCGAACGCGAACCACGTGCCGCTCTTGTCCACGATCTTCTTGTCCACCGCGAGATCGAGCAGGTCCCCCTCGCGCGAGATACCTTCGCCGTACATCACGTCGAACTCCGCCTCCCGGAAGGGTGGAGCGACCTTGTTCTTGACGATCTTCACGCGCGTGCGCCCGCCTACGACCTGGTCGCCGTCCTTGATGGCGCCGATGCGGCGGATGTCGATGCGCACCGACGCGTAGAACTTGAGGGCGCGCCCGCCTGTGGTTGTCTCCGGGTTGCCGAACATCACGCCGATCTTCTCGCGCAACTGGTTGATGAAGATCAGGCACGTCTTCGACTTCGACACGATGCCGGTGAGCTTTCGGAGCGCCTGCGACATCAGCCTCGCCTGGAGCCCCATCTGCGCCTCGCCCATCTCACCGTCGATCTCCGCGCGGGGCACGAGCGCCGCGACCGAGTCCACGACCACGACGTCCACCCCGCCGGAGCGGACGAGGACCTCGACGATCTCGAGCGCCTGTTCGCCGGTGTCCGGCTGCGAGACGAGGAGGTTGTCCAGGTCGACCCCGAGATTCTGCGCGTATTGGGCGTCGAGCGCGTGCTCGGCGTCGACGAACGCCGCCATGCCGCCGCGCGCCTGCGCCTGCGCGATCACCTGCAGCGCCAGCGTCGTCTTGCCGGACGCTTCCGGCCCGAACACCTCGACGACGCGGCCGCGCGGCACGCCGCCAATGCCCAGCGCGTAGTCAATGCTGATCGAGCCGGTCGGGATCGCCGGCACGGGCACGATGGCGTCTCTCTGTCCCAGGCGCATGATCGAGCCCTTGCCGAACTGCTTCTCAATCTGGCCGACCGCCAGCTCGATGGCCTTGAGGCGTTCGCGATCCGTACGATCTTCCGGCATGAACGGCGTTCCTTTCTGCGCGCGCGTGCCCTCGCATGAAAACTCGTGCATTCTAGACGCGTGCCGGCGAAAGTGTCAAGGCCAAACGACGCATGTGAGGCTGATACACCGCTGGTATTCAACAACTTACGGGTATTGGCCGACTTTCGCCTCTTGTTCGGGGATCGCAGCCGTTGCGACGTTTCGGCTGTGACATGATGGGCGGAAATGCCAAGTCCAGTCGGGCACGCGATCGGAGGGCTCTCGGCCGGATGGGCGACGGGCGGCCGTGCCGGCTGGCCCGCCTGGGGATGGCAGGCGCTCCTGTTCGGGGCAATCGGCATGCTGCCGGACATCGACTTGCTCTTCGGCGCGCACAGCGGCCCCACGCACAGCGTGGGCGCGGCCGTCATCGTCGCCGCGATCGCGTGGGCGGCAACCGGCTTTCGCGCGCGCCCGGCGGTCGTCGCCGCGGTCTTCGCGGCGTACGGCTCGCACATCTTCCTTGACTGGCTGGGTGACGACACGTCGGCGCCACTCGGCGTGATGGCGCTCTGGCCGTTCAGCCGTGAGTACTTCATGACGCCGGTTCCCTTGATGCCCGCGATTACGCGCCGTTACTGGCTGCCAGGCTTCTGGACGCACAACCTGCGCGCGATCACCTTCGAGCTGCTGGTGCTGGGGCCGCTGCTGGTCGTCGCGTGGTGGGGCCGTCGCGATCGTCACCGCGGGCGGCGCTGAGCACGCGCGGGTTTGTCGAGCAGCCGACCGGCCCTCCGGTCAAGGTCCGCTGCCTTGGCGAGCTGCCGCTTGCCGCGCACCCGGGCGAGGCCGCCGCGTGCCATCACGTTGCGGATCTCGCGCAGCAGATCGTCGAGGTCGCACGGCTTCGGCAGGATTGAGTTGATGGTCGGGCGTCCGCCCCGCGAGTTCCGTTCGATCTGCTCGTCATGCGGGTGGCCGCTCACGGCGACGATGGCGATGCGCCTCGTGCGGGCGTCATCCCGAAGCGCGCGCGCGAACTGCCAGCCGTCGATGGCGGGCATCGAGAGATCCGTGACGATCACGGCGGGAAGCTGCGCGCGGGCGATCTGCAGTCCTTCGGCGCCATTGCGCGCGCCGAGGACGGAGAAGCCCGCCGACTCGAGGAACTGCGAGAACATCTCGCGGTTGCTGTCGTCATCCTCGACGACGAGGACGAGAGGAGGTTGTGACACGGGAGCGGCCGCCTGAAGTGTGGCACGGACCCGGCCGCCCCTCAAGCGAATAGTCGAGGTGGGGTGGCCCCCCGTCCGTGCCCTACATCTCCACGGCCAGCGCGACCCCGTTCCCGCCGCCGAGGCAGAGGGTCGCGATGCCGCGCTTCGCACCGTGGCGTCGCATCGCGTAGAGCAAGGTGACCAGCACGCGGGCGCCGCTCGCGCCGATAGCGTGGCCGAGGGCGACGGCGCCGCCGTGCACGTTGACTCTCGCAAGGTCGATCCCGAGCTCACGCGTGACCGCCACGGCCTGCACGGAGAAGGCTTCGTTGATCTCGAACAGATCGACGTCCTTCAGGTTCCAGCCCACCTTCGCGGCGAGGCGCTGGACGGCGTCCACCGGCGTCATCATCACGTACTTCGGCGCGAGGCCGCTGGTCGCCTGGCCGACGATGCGGGCGAGCGGCGTCTTACCTAGATCGCGCGCGTTCTCGGCTGATGTCACGAGGAGCGCCGCCGCGCCGTCGTTCACCCCGGGCGCGTTCCCGGCCGTTACGCTGCCGTCCTTCCTGAACGCCGGCTTCAGCGCACCCAGGCTCTCCGCCGTCGTATCTTCGCGAATCGGTTCGTCGCGATCGACCACGACCGCGGGGCCTTTCTTCTGAGGAATCGTGATCGGCAGGATCTCGTCACGGAACCAGCCCTCACGGGTGGCGTGCGCCGCGCGCCGATGGCTCTCTGCCGCGTACTGGTCCTGCTCTTGGCGTGAGACCTTGTACTCGTCGGCGACCACCTCGCCCGAGATGCCCATGTGGCACCCCTCGAACGAACACCACAGGCCGTCGCCGATCATCGAGTCCACGATCTCGCCGTGCCCCATTCGCAGCCCCTCACGCACGCGCGGCAACAGGTAGGGCGCGTTGCTCATCGACTCCATGCCGCCGGCGACGGCGACGTCGATGTCGCCGGTCGCGATGCCCTGCGCCGCGAGCATGACCGCCTTCAGCCCCGAACCGCACACCTTGTTGATCGTCATCGCCGCCACGCGGTCCGCGAGACCGCCGCGGAGCGCGGCCTGCCGCGCCGGGGCCTGGCCCTGGCCGGCGGAGATGACGTTGCCCATGATGCATTCGTCCACCAGCGCGGGGTCGACTCCGGCGCGCGCGACCGCCTCGCGGACCACCAGGGCCCCCAGCTCGTGAGCCTGGAGGTGCTTCAACGCTCCCATGAACTTGCCCGTAGGCGTGCGAACAGCGCTCAGAATGACGGATTCACGCATATCAATGGCTCAGGTGAGAGTGATGTCGAGGCCGGGAATTTCAAGCAGGCCCCCCAGGCGCTCGGCGATCACAGCGCGGCTGCGCTCGATGGCCGCGGCCCACCGCGCATCCTTGGGACGCAGGCGGACGGTTGCTGGTGCCTGAAAGTCCGCCTCGGCCATCCGCGCGAGCTGCGGGCCGGCCGCGATCTGCCAGGCCAGCGAGACTTTTCCCGGGGAAAGGGGCTGGCGGCGGATAATATCGGCCAGCACCGCGGAGGCGAACTGGGGAACCGCCTTCATCGATCCATCGCGGACGGGCACAATCACGCAGTGTATCGCACCACGCGCATCCTTCTGGCGTCAGCCTCTCCCCGCCGCGCCGACCTGTTGCGCGCGGCGGGCATACCATTCGAGATCGTCACGTCGGGAATAGACGAGGCGCAGAACGAGGGGGAACCGCCCGAGGCATACGTCGTCCGCGTGGCCCGCGACAAGGCGGAGGCCGCGCTCCGCCGGAAATCCGGCAATCCCGTGCTCGCGGCCGATACGGTTGTGGTATACGAAGGGATCGTTCTCGGAAAACCGGCAGATCCGGGCGAAGCCCGCGCTATGCTGGAACGACTGTCAGGACGGGCGCACGACGTGTTGACAGGGGTGGCGCTTCGGGTGAACGCGCGCGAGTGGACCGCGGTCGAGCGCACCAGGGTACATTTTTTGCCCATCAGCGCTGACGAAATCGAGTGGTACGTGGCGTCCGAAGAGCCGCTGGACAAAGCCGGCGCCTACGCGATTCAGGGGCTGGCTTCGCGCTTCGTCGATCGCATCGAGGGGTCGTATTCGAACGTGGTCGGGCTGCCGGTGGCGACCGTCTACAGCCTGCTGCGTCAGGCGCGAGTGCTTTGAGTGAGGGGGAGGGCAGGGGTATTCTGAGAGGACGCCTCTGTCGCGACAAGTCTTTATGAAGCAACGAGCTGTCAAAATCGCGTTGACCACCGTCGTCCTCGTGGGCGCCTTCAGCGGGCTGCTGTACTCCACGCTCCAGGACGGCACTGAGTACTACAAGCACGTGGAGGAGGTCATGGGGCAGCCGTCCGACTGGTACGGCAAGAAGCTCCAGCTCCACGGCTTCGTGGTGGACAACTCGATCTTCCGGAAACGCGACTCGCTGGACTATCGATTCAAGGTCCAGAGCAACGGCGCCGTCGTCGATGCGGTCTACACCGGCGTGGTGCCCGACACCTTCAAAGGCGGGTCGGAGGTCGTGCTGAAGGGCACGCTCGGACCCGAGGGCTTCACCGTCGCGCCGAACGGCGTGATGGCCAAGTGCCCGTCGAAGTACGAGCCCGGAAAATCCGGCAAGTAGTGTCCGCCTTTCGGCGGACCTGAAACGAAGAGTCCGCCTTTCGGCGGACCAATAGAGCGTAGTGTCCGCCTGCAGGCGGACCCCCAACAAAACAATGTCTTCACTTGGAACGTTCGTCCTGCTTGGCGGGTTTGTTGTCGCTGCGTACGCCGCGGCCGCGTCGGTGGCCGGCGCGCGCCGGCGCTCGCGGCGCCTGGTCGAGAGCGGCGTCGGCGCCTTTTACATGGTGACGGCGCTGATGACGATGGCCTCTGGCATCATCGTACACGCCTTCGTCACGAACAACTACTCCATCAAGTACGTCCAGCGATATTCGGACGCCGCGCAGCCGCTGTTCTACAAGCTGGCGTCGTACTGGGGCGGGCTCGACGGGTCCATCCTCTTCTGGGTGTTCCTGCTGTCGGCGTTCGGTGCTCTCGCCGTGTACACCAACCGCGAACGGCAGCGCGAGCTGATCCCGTACGTGGTCGCGATCATCGCCGTGGTGGAGATGTTCTTCCTCTTCCTGATGGTGATCCACAACAACCCGTTCGAGACGTTCCTGACGGAGACGCATGCGGACGGTGCCGGGCTGAACCCGCTCCTGCAGAATTTCTACATGGCGATCCACCCGCCATCGCTCTACATCGGGTTCGTCGGCATGACGATCCCATTCGCGTTCGGCATGGCGGCGCTGATCACGGGGTACCTGGACGACTCCTGGCTGCGCGCGGTGCGCCGCTGGACGATGATTAGCTGGTTCGCGCTGTCGTTCGGCCTCGTGCTCGGGATGCTCTGGGCGTACGAGGAGCTGGGCTGGGGCGGCTACTGGGGCTGGGACCCGGTGGAGAACGCCGGGCTGCTGCCGTGGTTCACGGCGACGGCGTTCCTGCACTCGGTCATGGTGCAGGAGCGGCGCGGGATGCTCCGCGTCTGGAACGTGTCGCTCGTCATCGTCACGTTCTTCCTGACGATTTTCGGGACGTTCATGACGCGGTCGGGCATCGTGCAGTCCGTCCACGCGTTCGGCGAGGACCGCGAGCTGGCGCTCATGTTCACGGTGTTCATGGTGGCGCTGCTCGTGTTCAGCTTCGGCTACGTGATCTACCGCCTGCCGCTGCTCAAGTCGCGGCACGAGCTGGACTCGTGGGCGTCGAAGGAAGCGGCGTTCCTCGCCAATAACTGGGTGTTGCTGTTCTCCGCCTTTTTCGTGCTGTTCGCGACGATGTTCCCGACGCTCAGCGAGGCGGTGATGAACGAGCGGCTGACGGTGGGGCCGCCGTTCTTCAACAGGTGGATGGCGCCAATCGGCCTGATCCTGCTGTTCCTGACCGGCGTTGGCCCGCTGCTCGCCTGGCGCAAGTCAACGGTGCGGAACATGCGCGAGCAGTTCCTCTGGCCCACCGCGCTCGCCGTTGTCGTCGCCGGCGCGCTCGTCGCGGCCGGCGTCCGCGTGTGGAGTTCCGGCGTGTGCTTCGCGCTGAGCGGGTTCGTGTTCGGCACGATCGCCCAGGAGTTCTGGCGCGGCGCGCGCGTCCGGCAAGGGGCGACGGGCACGGACGTGTTCACGGCGCTGGTCGGCCTGATTGGCCGCTCGCGGCGGCGCTACGGCGGGTACATCATCCACCTCGGCATCGTGCTGATCTTCCTCGGCTTCGCTGGTGAGGGCTTCAAGGGCGAGGAGCAGGTGCTGCTCAAGCAGGGGCAGCAGACCGAGCTGCGCGGCTTCACGGTGAAGAACAACGGCATCCGCGTGACTGACGACGGGCAGAAGCAGATGGTGACGGCGTCGCTCGCGGTGCTGCACGACGGGAAGGCGATCGGCGAGATGCACCCGGCGCGACACTTCTACCGCAAGCGCGAAGAGGAGCCCACCACCGAAGTCGCGATTCGCCGCGGCTTCGCGGAGGACTTGTACATCGTGCTCGCCGGGTACGACATGCAGACGCAGTCGGCCACTTTGGAGATCGTCGTCAACCCGCTGGTGAACTGGATCTGGTTCGGGTTCGCGATCATGGCGATCGGCACCGGGCTGGCGCTGCTGCCTGAGAGCACGTTCGCGTTCGCGACGGCGAACGTCCCCGCGGGCAGCGTGACTGCGTCGATGATCCTGCTGGGGCTGTTGCTCCTGCCAGGCGCGGCCGGTGCCGGCGGTGTCTCGGCGACGGCGGGCGCCGCGGCGGAAAGCGCGGGTGCCGCGTTACAGCACGTCGAGAGCGCGCAGACGGTGACCGTCGTGCCGCGCAGCCCGCTCGAGAAGGACCTCTACAAGTCGATCATCTGCATGTGCGGCACGTGCGGACGCAAGCGCGTCGGCGAGTGCACGTGCGGCCTCGCCGCCGAGATGCGCGAGGAAATCTCGGGCCTGGTCGACAAGGGCATGACGAAGGACCAGGTCTTTCAGTACTACATCGCAAAGTACGGCAGCCAGGAGCCGCTCGCCGAGCCGATCGACAAGGGCTTCAATCGCCTCGCCTGGCTGTTCCCGTACGTCATGGGCCTGGCCGGGCTCGGGCTCGTGATCGGGACCGCGCTCCGCTGGTCGCGCAAGGCCGGCCAGGAGCAGCCCGCCCGCGACGCGTCGCCGGCCGTGGAACAGGAAACGGATGCGAACCTCAACGCAAGGTTGGACGATGAACTCCGAGATCTCGACTAACGTCCCGGTCCAGGCCGGTTTCCGCCCCTGGCATTTCTTCGTGCTCGCGTCGCTCCTGGCGGCGACGGCCGCGGTGCTGATGGCGCCGCAGCCCACGCCCGAGCACCTGGTGCTGATCAGCGCCACGCTGGCCGCGGCCGGCCTCGTCGGCGCGGCCTTCCACCGCACGCTCCTGCCGCTCGTTGTCCCGACCGCGGATTTGGCAAGCGAGCCACTCGGCCGCCGCTCGCGCGCGGCGCTCGAGCGGGAGAAGACGCTCGTGCTGCGGTCGATCAAGGAGCTCGAGTTCGACCGCGCGATGGGCAAGGTCGCCGACGATGATTTCAACGAGATGGTGACGCGCCTGCGCGCGCGCGCCCTGTCGCTCATGAAGCAGCTCGACCAGGGCACGTCGTACCGCGACATGATCGAGCGGGACCTGGCGGCAAAAATGGGGTCTGTCCCCATTTTTACGAAATACGTAAAAATTGTGTCAGACCCCATTCTCTGCGCCTGCGGCACGGCGAACGACGTCGACGCGCGGTTCTGCAAGAACTGCGGGAAGAAGCTCGGGGGTGCCGCGTGAGGACGATCAGCTGCGCCCTGGCGCTCGGACTCCTCCTGGTGCTCGGCGCCCCGTCGGCGGTCGCCCAGATGCCGGACGCCAGAGCGATGTCCGGCATTCCGCTGCCCGTTGCGGAGATGGCCGGCGGCAGCGTCTCGGTGCGCGTCGTCCGCGGCACGATGTCGAACCCGATCGCGAAACAGTCCGTGGAACTGCTCGGCGACGGCCAGACGAAGACCGCCACGACCGATGACGCCGGTCGCGCGACCTTCGAAGGCCTGACGCCGGGCGCCACCGTGAAGCTCCGCACTGTCGTTGCAAACGAGACGCTGGAGTCGCAGGAATTCCGTGTTCCTTCGCAGGGAGGCCTCAGGCTGATCCTCGCGGCGATCGATACAACTGCCGGCAGCCAACCGGCGGCCAGCGGCAGCCCCGAAACGGGCGGCAAGCCGGAGGGCGCGCCGTCAACGCCCGCGCAGCCCGGAACGGTCACGCTCGGCGCGCAGTCGCGCATCCACGTGGAGCTGGCCGAAGAGGGCGCAGAGATCTATTACATGCTCGACATCGTCAACGCCGCGAGCGGGCCCGTCGAGCCGAAGACGCCCTTTGCGTTCGAGCTGCCCGAGGGAGCGACGGGCAGCGCCGTCCTCGAAGGTTCCAGCCCCAATGCAACCGCCGCCGGGCGAAAAGTGACGGTCCGAGGCCCGTTCCCGCGCGGATCGACGAACGTCCAGGTGGCGTACCGCCTGCCGTACTCGGGCGGCCGAGTGGAGTTCAACCAGGCGTTTCCGGCAGCCCTCAGCCAGCCGGTGATCTCGATCGTGAAGAAGCGGCCGGAGATGACGCTGCACTCGGCCGTCTTTCACGAGGCGCGTGAGATGCCCAACGAGGGTCAGGTGCTGATCGTGGCGCACGCGAAGGCGACGCCGGCAAACACCCCTCTCGACGTGCGCATCGATGGCGTCCCCAGCCATCCTGCATGGCCGCGCGTGCTCGCGCTCACGCTGGCGTTCGGGATTCTCGCTGCGGGCGCGTGGGGCGCGGCGACGGCGGGGCGTCGCGCGGCGGCCCGCGCCGCGGCGGCCAGGCAGCTGCAAACGCGCCGGGACAAGCTCATCGCGGACCTCGCAGCGCTCGAGCAGCGTCGCCGCAGCGGCGGCGTCTCCCCGCAACAGTACGAGCGGCGCCGGCGCGAGATCATGGAAGATCTCGAACAGGTCTACGGCGACCTCGACGCGGGGGCCGCGGCCTGATCGAATGGATTTCGACCGCGTCAGCTTTGTGGATGTTTCCCGGAGTTTCGGCCGGCGCCGCGCGCTCGCGAAAGTGTCGCTCGAGTGCCGCGCCGGTGAGGTGCTCGGGCTGCTCGGCCCGAATGGCGCGGGCAAGTCCACCCTCCTGGCCATTGCCGCGACCCTGATGCCGGCCACCACCGGCGAGGTGCGATACGGCGCCGAGACGGCGCGCTCGGGTGGTGCGGCGCTGCGCGCCCGGATCGGCGTACTCGCACACGATCTCCACCTCTATCCCGAACTGACCGCGCGAGAGAATCTCGAGTTCTTCGGGCGCCTGTACGCGCTGCCCGACGTCCGGCAGCGCGCGGTGGCGGCCCTCGAGCGCGCCGGGCTCGCCGACCGCGCCGACGATGCCGTGTCCGGGTACTCGCGCGGCATGCGGCAGCGCCTCGCGGTCGAGCGGGCGCTGCTGCACGAGCCCAGGCTCGTGCTGTTCGACGAGCCATTCACCGGACTCGATGACGATGCCCGCCAGGCGCTGCTCAGGCGGCTCCGCGCGCTGCGGGAAGCCGGCTGCATCGTCATGGTGGCTACGCACGACTTCGGCACGGTGGACGAGGTGCTGGACCGGGCCGCGCTGCTGCGCGACGGCCGGCTGGTGTCGATGGAGCAGCGCGGGCGGGCGCTGCGCGACGTGTATCGGGCATCGCGCATGGCGTGAGGGTGGCGCAGAGATAGACTAACCACGAATGTTCGGACCATTCTTCAGAACCGCCGTGCTCGTGCTGCAGAAGGACCTCATCATCGAGTTCCGCAGCCGCGAGATCCTCTACACGACGCTGTTCTTCGCGGCGTCGTGCATCCTGGTGTTTGCTTTCAGCTTCGTGAAGGAAGGGCGGGCGCTCGAGGACGCGGCGGCGGGGATCCTCTGGATCTCGATCGCGTTCGCCGGCACGCTCGCCCTGGGCCGGACGTTCGAGCGCGAGCGGCAGAGCGAGACGCTGCGCGCGCTGATGCTCGCCCCGGCCGACCGACCGGCAATCTACGCCGGCAAACTGGCGGGCCTGCTGGTGCTGATGACCGCCGTGGAGCTCGTGCTCGTTCCGATCGTCGGGCTCCTGTTCCAGGCGCCGGTGACGACCAACGTGCTGCCACTGGGGGTGCTGGTGCTCGCGGGGACGCTGGGATACGCCGCGGTGGGCACGCTGTTCGCGGCGATGCTGGTCCGCGCCCGCAGCCGCGACGTGCTGCTGCCCGTGCTGCTGTATCCGGTGACGGTGCCGGTCATCATCGCCGGCGTGCGCGGGACCGGCGCGCTGTTCCAGTCCCCCGCCGACGTTGCCACGGCGTGGATGTGGATCGGCATGCTCGGCGCCTTCGACGCGGTGTTCCTGACCCTGGCGCTGTGGACGTTCGAGCCGGTGATGACTGACTAGGCTTCACGCCCTCAGCGTCAGGCTTCAGCTAAGATCTTCTTCAGGCCTGAGGCCGGGCCAGGGACACGCCAACACGAGCGCCTGCGGCCCGCGCGAGGTGCCGGAGGGAAGTCCTGAGCGAAGCGAGGGACCACCGAGCGCGCGCGAGCGGGGGTGGGGCCCCGCGAGCAGTGAGAAAGATGACACCATGAAGCGACTCTTCGTTCCCCTCCTCGTCGTCACGGCGGCGATGTTCGCGTTCGCGCCGGTGCTCATCGCGTGGGCGCCGTACGAGGCCACGATGGGGCTCGTGCAGAAGATCTTCTACTTCCACGTGCCCGCGGCGATGGCGATGTTCTTCACCGCGTTCATCTGCGGCATCGCGGGCGCCGTCTACCTGTTCCGGAACGATGCGCGGGCGGACGGCCTCGCGTTCGCGGCCGCGGAGCTGACCGCGGTGTTCGGGCTGATCGTGCTGATCAGCGGCCCGCTCTGGGCGCGCAAGGCGTGGGGCGTCTGGTGGCAGTGGGACGCGCGGCTGACGTCCACGCTAATCCTTTGGCTCATTTTCCTCGCGTACCTCCTGCTCCGTCGGTACGGCGGTCCGGGATCCGCCAAGCTCGCGGCGGGCGTGGCGCTGTTCGGGATGGCCAACGTGCCCTTCGTCTACTGGTCGGTCAACGTCTGGCGGACCGTGCACCCGACCACGGCGGTGGTGCCGACGCTGGGCCCGGGCATGCGCGGGGCGTTCTGGTGGAGCGCCGGAGCGTTCCTGCTGCTGATGGTCCTGACGCTCTTCGCACGCGCGCGGCTGGAGCAGCAGCGCGCACGGCTCGACGAATTGTTCCTTTCGCTGGAAGATTGAGGCTCCACGCCATGAAGACCCGGATCGCGATCGTTTTTCTGCTGGCCGCCACGCTCGGGCTGCCGATCCTGGCAACCGCGCAGCCCCAGCAGCGTCCGCCCGCCCAGAGCGAGTTCGTGCCGGTCGACGAGCTGCCGCAGGCCGAGCAGCTGCCGGCCGCTCCCCTCGTGATCACGGCCTACAGCGTCGCGTGGGTGGCGATGTTCATCTATCTCTGGTCCATCTGGCGCCGCCTGCGGAAAGTCGAGCAAGAGCTCTCCGACGTGTCGCGGCGCGTCACGGAGCGTAGCCGGACATGAATCTCTCCGAGATGTCCGCGGCGCATCTGATCTTCATCCCCGCGGTCCTGTTGATCGGGATGGTCATCGGGTGGGTGCTCGGCTCCCGCGCCGCCGCCGATGCGTTCGCGGCGCAGCAGCGCCGCGAGGCGGCGAAGCGGTCAGCGGCCGACCGCAAGGCGGCTGGCGAGCCCCCGCGGTAGCCCGGCCGCGATGATCTTCTCCTGCGCCTTCTCAATGGGATAGGAGACGCGGCACAGGGTCACCACCCCGCGCTCGTCGTCGTAGACGGCGTAGGCGGCGCGCGTGTCGCCGTCGCGCGGCTGGCCCACCGACCCCGGGTTGATGAGCAGCCGGCGTCCATTGGCCACCACCACCTCGGTTTCCGCGCTGTCGGGCAGGAGGACCTCGAACAGGCTTCCGCTGCGCAGGAACACGGCCGCGATGTGCGTGTGCCCGAAGAAGCACAGGCTGCTGCGCGTGGACTCGAGGGCGCGCCACGCGTCCGGCCCGTCGAAAATGTAGAAGTCCTCGTCGAACGGCGACCCGTGGCAGATCTCGACGCGCCCGTTGATCAGGATCGGTCCCGCGGGCAGCTCCTGCAGGTAGGCGCGGTGCTCCGGCGTCAGGTGCTCGAACGTCCACCGCGCCGCGAGCCGCGCTGCCGGATTGAACGACGAGGCGTCGTCCACGCCGCACGCCGCCTTGTCGTGGTTCCCGCGGATCACCGCGGCGGGGGAGAGCGCCTGGACGCGTTCGATCACCGCGTTCGGGTCCGCGCCGTAGCCCACGAGGTCTCCCAGCACCAGCACCCGCTCGCAGTCGCGCGCCGGCGCGTCCTGCACGACGGCGTCGAGCGCTTCGAGGTTGGCGTGGAGATCAGAGAGAACCAGATAACGCATCCAGGATGCTTTCGGCGACGTCCTCAACGCGGGCGCCTGCCGCATCGATCCTGACGTGCGCCTGTTGGTAGGCCGCCCGCCGGAGATGATACAGCCGTTCGAGCTGCGCGAGGTCGGCCGCGAGCGGCCGGCTGCCGCCCGGCGGCAGCCGCGTGAGGATCTCCTCGAACGGCACGTCGAGCCAGACCGAGAGGCCGTCCAGCATGATCGAGGCGCGGTTCTCCTGGTCGGCGAACGTGCCGCCACCGGTGGCCACGACGGTCCGGCGGAGGGGAAGCAGGACGCGGAGCATCTCGCGCTCGGCGGCGCGGAAGTACGGCTCCCCGAACCGAGCGAAGATCTCCGCGACGGTCATCCGCTCGCGCGCTTCGATCAGTTCGTCGATGTCTTCGGCTCGCCACTGCAGGCGCGCCGCGACGGCGCGGGCCGCGCTCGTCTTTCCGGCCGCCATGAAGCCCACGAGATAGACCTTGTCCCGCATCACTGGCGGAGGCTCTCGAGGGCGGCGAAAAAGCCCGGATACGACACGGACACCGCCCCCGCGCCCGCAATCGCGCACGGGCCGCGTGCCCCGAGTGCAGCGATCGCGAATGCCATCGCGAGCCGGTGATCGCCCGCGGCATCGGCGCGGCCTCCCGCCAGGCGCCCCCTGGCGCGCACCACGAAGCCGTCCGGCAGTTCCTCCGCGTCGGCGCCGAGCGCCCGCAGGCCCGCGACGAGCGCGGCAATGCGGTCGCTTTCCTTCGCCCGCAGCTCGGAGGCGCCGGTCACGACGATCGACCCGCCGTGGGTCGCGAGCGCCGCGAGCGCGGGAAGCTCGTCGATCAGCGGGGGCACTTGGGCGGGGAGGATCTCGATGGGGGCGAGCGCGCCGTGGCGCACCCGGATCGACCCGGACGGCTCGCCCGCGCTCTCCCCCTCGATCTCGACGTCGATGCGCGCGCCTGCACGCTTCAGCACCTCGATCCAGCCGCTGCGCGTCGGGTTGAGCCCGACGCCGGCGATCAGGAGGTCAGACCCCGGCAGGGCGGCCGCCGCAACCCCGAAAAACGCCGCCGAGGACGCGTCCCCCGGGACGGTCAGGCGCTGCCCGGACGGGCGCTGGCCTCCTCGCACGGCCACCGATGGCCCATCGATCCTGGCATGAACGCCGAACGCCTCGAAGGCGCGTTCCGTATGATCCCGTGTAGGTGCCAGCTCGTGGACGATGGTGGTGCCCTCCGCCTGCAGGCCGGCGAGCAGCACCGCGCTCTTCACCTGCGCGCTGGCGACGGGCAGACGGTAGTCGATGCCGCGCAGCGTGCCGCCGCGGATGCGGAGCGGGGGCCGGTCCTGCGCGGTGCCGGACACGTTGGCGCCCATCAGCGAGAGCGGCTCGATCACGCGGCGCATGGGGCGGCGGCTCAGCGACGCGTCCCCCTCAAGGATGGATTCGAACGGATGCGCGGCCAGCACACCGGCCAGCAGCCTCATCGTGGTGCCGGAGTTGCGCGCGTCGAGCGGCGCGGACGGTGCCCGCAGGCCGCGCGGCCCGCGCCCGTCGATCTCGAGCGCCCCGGCGTCTGGCGCGCCCCGCCGGACGCTGACGCCGAGCGCCTCGAGGCAGGCGAGGGTGGCCGCGCAGTCGGCGCCCGGGGCGTACCCGGCGAGGCGGGAGGTTCCCTCGGCGAGCGCCGCGAGGATCGCGTAGCGGTGCGAGATGGACTTGTCGCCTGGGACCTCGATCCGGCCGCGGAGTCGAGTGGCGGGATGGATAGTTTGGGCGGCGCTCATCGCGACGTTCGTCGTCTTGATATATGTTATTCCCTTCTGCGAGCATGACCACCGACGGCGCGCGCGTGATTCGACTGCAGATCCGCAGCACGTTCGAGATGCTCGACTTCGTGCAGCTGGTGAGCGACGAACTCGGGCACATGTACGGGCTCGAGGACGATGCCGTCCACTGGGTCGGCGTCGCCGTGCGCGAGTCGGTCATCAACGCCATCAAGCATGGCAATCGCGAGGACCTCTCGAAAACAGTCACGATCGAGTTCATGCTCGACGCCGCTGACGCGCCGAGCGAGCTGGTCGTCCGCGTCACCGACCAGGGCAGCGGCTTCGACATCGACGGGGTCGGCAATCCGCTCGCGCCGGAGAACATCCTGAAGGCCAGCGGCCGCGGGATCTTCTTCATGCGCAGCTTCATGGACGACGTGCAGATTAGGCGCGCGCCCGAGGGAGGCATGGAGGTCCGAATGGTGAAGAAATTCGGCCATGCTTCCTGATCCCGTCCTTCTCGCCACCGCCATCGAAATCGTGACGCGGGCCGGCGCCATCCAGGACGCCCACTTCGGCAGGCTCGAACGCATCGAAAAGAAGGGGAACATCGACCTCGTCACTGAGGTCGATCTCGAGATCGAGCGGATGTTCCGTGCCCTCATCGCGGAACGATTTCCGGAGCACCGGATCCTGGCGGAGGAGTTCGGCGCCGGCACCGAGGGGTCCGCGTCCTCGCCGTATTGCTGGATTTTCGACCCCGTGGACGGCACGACGAACTACGCGCACGGCATGCCGATCTTCTGCTCGTCGCTCGCGCTGGAGATCGACGGGCGAATCGAGGTTGCCGCGGTGTACGACCCGACCCGCCGCGAGCTGTTCACCGCGGAGCGTGGAGGGGGCGCGCGGCTGAATGGAGCGCCGATGCGCGTCTCGGGCGCCGAACGGCTGATCGACTCGATGCTCTGCACCGGGTTCCCGTACAACGTGCACGAAATCGTGGACGAGCTCGTCGGCCTGTTCGCGAGCTTCGTGGGCAGGGCCCGCGCGGTGCGGCGGCTCGGGTCGGCCGCGATCGACCTGTGCTACGTCGCCGCCGGGCGCCTGGACGGCTTCTGGGAGCGGCTGTTGAGCCCCTGGGACATCGCCGCCGGTGCGCTGCTCGTCGAGGAAGCCGGGGGCCAGGTGTCGGGGCTGGACGGGGGCCCGTTCAACGTCCGCGCGGGCGAGGTCGTGGCGTCCAACGGGCGGATCCACGGCGATCTGCTGGCGACCATCGCCGAGTACCGTTCACGAAAGCGGACGGAGTGATCACGGGGCCAGTCACCAATTGTCCTTCGCCGGGGACAATTGGTGACTGGCCCCTTGTTTTCCGCTGGCACGTGGCGTGCTGAGCTACGGGACGGGCATCAGGCCCCTTGCCGGAGGTCATTGAGAAATGCTGCGCACGAGAACGTGGGTGACGGCGTCCGTCCTGTTCACTACCGCCCTGCTCCTGGCTCCCGCGCCGGCCCTGGCGCAGAACCACAGCGTGAACTTCACCGTGGGCGCGTTCATTCCGACCGGCTTCGACGGCCGTGCCGACGAGGACATCCTCGTCAACGAACTGTCCGGGCCGTACCGGCTGGCGTTCGACGTTCGCGACTTCAACGGCGCCACGGTCGGCGTGGACTGGCTGGTCGGCTTCGGCAGGTACATCGACGCGGGGCTGGGCGTCGCGTATTACCGCCGGACCGTTCCGAGCGTCTACGACCTGTTCACGCACCCGTCGGGAGCGGAGATCGAACAGGATCTCAGGCTGCGCATCGTGCCGATCACGGCCTCGGTGCGCATCTATCCGATGGGCAAGTACAGCGGCTTCCAGCCTTACATCGGCGGCGGCGTCGCGTTCCTCAGCTGGCGGTACAGCGAGGCCGGCGAGTTCGTCGATCCCGTGGACGACTCGATTTTCGACTTTCGCTACGAGCACGACGACACGACCGCCGCGCCGGTGTTTCTCGGCGGCCTGCGCGCGACGGTGGGGGACAGGGCGATCGTCGGCGGCGAAGTCCGCTACCAGAAGGCCGAAGGAGACCTGCCGACGGGCGGCACGGAAGGGTTCATCTCGGACCGGATCGATCTGGGCGGCTGGACGACCAACTTCACGATCGGCGTGCGGTTCTGACGTAGAGCGCGACCCCGCCACCTGACGCGGCACGGACGTAGTGGCTCAGAAAGGCGGGGTCGCGTCGCGCCCGCGCGGCGAGCATGTCACCACCCTCAGCCTTCTCTTCGACGAGTATCCACTGCACGTGCGGCGCCGGATCCTCGAGCGCCGCTTTCCACAGATCGCCGTTCCCTTCGTGCAGGAAGCCGGCGATGTCGATGCCGGCGTGCGACAGCTCCTGCATGTAGTGGCCGAGCGATCCCATGCTCGCCATGATCGGCTCACCGTCCCATCGCTCGCGCAGGTACGCCGTGACCGCGCGCCGCGCGGCGGCGTTCGGGCGGTCCCACTGCGCCTCGCGAACCATCGCCGCCCGGTCATCGAGCGGCGGGCGCGCGTACAGCGTGAGCGACACGAGCGCCGCGGCCGCGATCGCGGCGAGCATTCGCGGCAACAGCGCGAGCGCACCGCAGGACGCGAGCGCGAGCGACGCGATGTGCACCACCATGTAGCGCACGCGGTACGGATGTCCCTGCACGAACGCGTAGAACGGCAGAGCGGAGGCGGCAAGGGGGGCGAGCAGGACGAGCGTTGACGCTCGTTCGCGCCGTGTCACCGCCGCGGCCGCGATCGCGAGGGCGCCCGCGCATCCGGCCAGGACGAGAGGCAGCCCCGCCACCGTCACCGCCCCGCCGAACACCTGCGCCGCCGCCCGCACGGGGTCGTTCAACGCGGGGTTTTCCGCGACGAAGAAGCCGCTCGCCACGAACCATGCGCCGACCGTGATGCGGCTGAGGAGCAGGAAGAGCGCCCCGGCCGCCGCGGGCCAGGCGGCAAGGCGCGCTGTCGCGCGCAGAACGCGCGCGACCGGCTCGCCGCGACGCACCCGGGCCGCCGCGCCGAGCGCCAGCAGCGCGCCGGTCACCGGCCAGGCCTCGTAGCGGGTCCAGCAGGCCAGGAACAACATGGGCCCGGCGCGCCGGCCGGTCGGCGCGCCGTCCGCCCATTCGCGCACGAAGAGCACCGACAGCAGCATGGTTCCGAGCAGCAGCGGCTCGGTCATCGGCGTGCTCTGGAGGTACAGCGTGTTGGGATTGAGCGCGACGATCGCGGCGGCTGCGGCGGCCGGCACCGCCGCGCCGCGCGTGCGCTCGATCGCCGCCGCGAGCGCGTACGCCGCGCCGGCTGCGCTGAGGATCGAGACTGCGATCGCGGATGCCCCGCTTCGGTACAGCGCGTCGATCTGCACCGGCAGCAGGTTCAGGAGGTGCGGCAGCGGCAGCCACACCGCGCCGATCTGCTGCCAGCCGGGCGTGAGGCTGTCGATCACGCGGCGCGCGACAACCAGGTGTCCCTTCGCGTCGTAGTGGCTGAGCGTGAGACCGAGCCTCGCGTAGTACAGCGCGGCGGCGAGCCCGACGATCGCCGCGGCCACCGATATTGCGCGCGCGATGCGCACCGCGGGGGCCGCATTCACGTCTGAACGGTCGGCTATAATCACGAACTTCGCAGTCTATCTCATGAAGCGCATTGTCGCGTGGTTCCAGGGATTCGCGCTCGCCATCGGCGCGCCGGGCCTTTTTCTCGTTTCCTTTCTCGACTCGTCGTTCCTGTCACTGCCCGAGATCACCGACGCACTGCTCGTGTGGATGGTCACCGTGCACCCGCTCCGCTGGGTGTTGTACGCGACGATGGCCACCACCGGATCGATCGCGGGCTGCTTCGCGATTTACTACCTGGCGCGAAAGGGGGGAGAGGCGTTCGTGCGCCGCCGCTTCCACGAGCGGCACGTGGATCGCGCGCTCGACCTGTTTCAGCGGTACGGCGTCTGGGTGCTGATCGTGCCCGCGGTGCTGCCGCCGCCCGCGCCGTTCAAGATTTTCGTCCTCATGGCCGGCGTCGCAGGCATGCCGACCGCCCGGTTCCTCATCGGAGTCGCGATCGGGCGCGGCGCGCGGTACTTCGGCGAAGCGGTGCTCGCCCTCTACTACGGGCGCGCGGCGATCGCGTTCCTCAACGACAACCTGAGGCCCTTCGCGTGGGTCATCACCGCGACCATGGGGGTCGCGATCATGTATGGGATCTGGCGGTGGACACGCCGGGCCGCGTGATCCTCGGATGATGAAGCGCACGCTCGAACTGGCGATCGTGTCGCTCGCCGCGCTGGCGCTGACCGCCGCGATGACCTATCCCCTGATCGAGCAGGCAGGCACGAGCGGTCGCATCGGATTGAACGACGGGCGCTGGAGCATCTGGATCGTCTCCTGGGTCGCACACGCGCTGACGTCGGCGCCCTGGACCGTGCTCGACGCAAACATTTTCTATCCCCACAGGCAGGCCCTCCTCTTCTCCGAGCCGAACTTCGGGGCCGGGCTGCTCGCCGTGCCGGCGTGGGCGCTCACGGGGAACCCAATCCTGGCGCACAACACCGCGACGCTTGCGTCCTTCGTGCTGTCGGCTACGGCGACGTACTACCTCGCGAAGCACCTCACCGCGAACCGGCGCGCGTCCGCGGTGGCGGGCATCATCTTCGCCTTCTGCCCGTACGTCTTCGCCCACACCGCCCACATTCAGCTTTTGATGACCGCGGGTCTGCCGCTCATCCTGCTGGCCCTGCACCGGCTCGCGGATCGTCCCTCGATCGGACGCGGCGTCGCCCTTGGCGCCGCGCTTGCGGCCCAGGCGCTCTCCTGCGGCTACTACGGCGTCCTCGGCGCGCTCCTCGCGGTCGGCGGCGTGCTGTTCTTCGCCGCGGCCGGCCGGTGGCGCGACGGCCGGTACTGGTTGAGCGCCCTTGCCGGGGCGGCGCTCTGCGCGGCGATCGTGATGCCGGTGCTCGTGTTGTACCTCGACGCGCAACGCGTGAGCGGCTTCGGCCGGACGCTGCACGCCGCAGCCGAGTACTCGGCGGTGTGGCAAAGCTACCTGGCCTCCGCCGCATGGGCGCACCGCTGGATGGTCCCGCGGCTCGGCCGATTCGGCGAGGTGCTGTTTCCCGGCGCCTGCGCGCTGGTGCTCGCCGCGATCGGCGTCGTCGCGGCGGGCCGCGGCGGGCCGCGTCGCAAGGTCGCGATCTTCTACGCGCTCGTGGCCCTCTTCGGCTTCTGGCTGTCATTAGGGCCCGCAGGCGGCCTGTATTTGATCTTGCACAACACGCTCCCGGTGTTCTCTTTCCTCCGCGCTCCCTCGAGGTTCGGCCTGAGCGTGACGCTGGCCCTTGCCGTGCTCAGCGCGATGGGGGTGGAAGCGGTCGCGCGCAAAAACGCGATGGGCGCGCGCGTCGCAGCGGTCCTGCCCGCGATCGTCGCGGCGGAGTTGTTCATGGCGCCACTGCCGCTGCTCCGCATGCCGCCTGTGCCCGCGCCGTACAAAATGATGGCGAACCTGCCGCGCGGCCCGGTGGCGGAGTTCCCGTTCTTCGCGACAAGGGCCCAGATAGAGTTCCACGCCTTGTACATGCTGTGGTCCACGTACCACTGGCAGCCCTTGATCAACGGCTATAGCGACATCACGCCGGCGGACTTTGGGCCTCTGTCGCGGTCGCTTGCCACGTTCCCCGGTCCCGCCGCGTTCGACGCGCTGCGAATGCGCGATACGAAGTACATCGTCGTGACTTTTCCACGCTACCCGCCCGAGGAGCGGCTGGCGATCGCTCAAAAGCTCGAAGTGTTGAAGTGGCAGCTCCGCCTGCTGTCGCGGCAGCACGACGTCGCGCTCTATGAAGTGGTGTCGTGGGAGGGACTGACGTCCCGGGGACCCGGTGGGCCGTCCTTCTAATCCCGGATGTCCCCGGATGTCAGTTGTGTTGCCGGGGTGTGGTGCGAACTCCGGCGAGCCGACAGCCGCTGTTCGCGCCCCGGTTCCGCGCGCGGGAACGTTCGCTGCGCCGATCTGACATTGCTTCGCGCTCGCGGCCGCCGCTGACGCGGCGGTCCCCTCCGGCCGCTCAGGCACGCGTGCGTCCCCGGGCCTCCTGAAGCTACGGCCCGCAGCCGAAGCCTTGGCGACAAGGCGGCCGAGACCCCCACGCCGAACTTTGGCGGCTTCGCGCGTCGCGTTCCAGCTCCGCATTGCGCTCGCGGCGCTCCACAGGGGCGCTCACCGCGGCTGTCGACTCACCGGTGTCGGCTCACGGCTGCGGCGACACAAGTGCGCTTCGGTATAGGCGGGCGGCCCGGAAGCGTCATATAATCAAGCGTTTCCCCGATGCAGCCCGATCTGTCAGTGGTCATCCCCGTCCGGAACGAGGCGGAGAACGTTCGCGAGCTCTGCCGCGAACTCGTCGCGACGCTCGACGCCGGCGATCGCACGTTCGAGATCATCATCGTGGACGACGGCAGCACGGACGACACGTTCCAGCTCCTCCGCGAGATCCAGGCGGGGGAGCCGCGGTTCCGCGTGATTCGTTTCCGGCGCAACTTCGGCCAGACGGCAGCGTTCGCGGCCGGTTTCGCATATGCGCGCGGCCGCCTCATCGCCACGATGGACGGCGATACGCAGAACGACCCGCGCGACATCGCGGGGCTCGTCGAGCTCATCGAGCGTGGCAACGACATCGCGTGCGGCTGGCGCACAGCGCGCAAGGATCCCTTCCTCAACCGGCGGCTGCCGTCCATGATCGCGAACAAGCTGATCTCGCTGGCGACCGGCGTGCACCTGAACGACTACGGCTGCTCACTGAAGGTGTTTCGCGCCGAAGTGGTGAAGCCGCTTCGCCTGTATGGCGAGATGCACCGGTTCCTGCCCGCGATCGCGAGCGAGATGGGTGTGCGGATCGCCGAGCGCCCGGTGAATCACCGGGCGCGCGTCCGCGGGCAGTCGAACTACGGCATCTCGCGGACCGTGCGAGTGCTGCTCGATCTGCTGACGGTCAAGTTCCTGTTGAGCTACTCGACGCGGCCGCTGCAGATCTTCGGATTGCTCGGCATGGTGATGGGGCTGCTGGGCGCGGCGGTGAATGGCTATCTCGCGTACCTCCGGCTGTTCGGCAACCAGTCGATCGCCGATCGCCCGCTGCTGCTCCTGGGAATTCTCCTGATCTTCACCGGATTCCAGCTGATCACGCTGGGGCTGCTCGCCGAGTTGCAGATCAGGACGTACCACGAATCGCAGGACAAGCCGACCTACGTGATCCGCGAGGTGCTCGAGGCGACGCCGCGGGAGGCGGCGGTTCGCGATGACAACGAGCGGCCTGCCGCGGTCCGGCGCTACGTGTAGCTGCTCTTGGGTGTCGTCGCCACGTTCACTGCACGGCTGTTGCGCGGTCCGGTCATCCTCTCGGCCTGGTTGGCCTTCACGGCCGGCGCGTGCGGTGGTCCGACCACACCTCGCCCCCCGGGGCCCTTCGCCCAGTGTCCGGCGAACGTCCAGGTCGAGTCAGCGGATGGCGCGCCGATCGCCGTCACGTTCCCTCAGCCCATCGCGACCGGCGGAACGGAGCCCCTGACTGTCTCGTGCACGCCCGCGAGCGGGACCGTGCTGCCCGTCGGCGCGCATCCGACCACCTGCGTCGTCACCGATGCGGCGGGACAGACCGCCGCCTGCACGTTCAGCATCACGGTCAAGGGGCCGCCGCGACTGACGCTGACGAACTTCATGGCGTTCGGCGACAGCCTCACGTGGGGCGTGTTCCGCGATTCGGTACCGACGCTGCGGCGCTACGCCATCCTTCCCGACGTGCCGCCGCCCGCCGAAGCGTATCCGAACCAGTTGGAGCAGATGCTGCGCGCGCGATACCGCCAGCAGACGCCCGTTGTCCAGAATTTCGGCTTCGGAGGCGAAGTCGTGGATGACGGCGGCGCCGGCGACGTCGTCAGCGTTGGCGTGACCCGCCTTCCGGCCGCCCTTGACGCCCGTCCCGATACGCAGGCGCTGCTGCTCATGGAAGGAACGAACGACCTTCTCGGCTTCGAGGCTGGCGCGGACCGGGCCATCGAAGGACTCCGGCGCATGGTGGCGCACGCGAAACAGCGTGGCCTGCGCGTCTTCCTGGCGACCATCCCCCCTCAGCGTCCGGGAGGGCGCCGCGATCGCGTGGCGCAGATCATCCCCGGGTTCAACGACCGCATCCGGGCGCTGGCCGCGAGCGAAGGTGTGATTCTCGTTGACGTGTACGACGCGCTGAAGGACAAGTTATACCTGATCAGCATTGATGACCTGCATCCGACGGCCCAGGGCTACGTGGTGATCGCGCAGACGTTCTTCGATGTGATACGAGCGCAGCTCGAGGCCACGTCGCCGTGAAACGGGCAACCGAGCTGTTCATCGTGTTTCTGGGTGCGCTGGCGGCCACCGCGGTCATGACGTACCCTCTGATCCTGGAGTTGGGAAGCGGCGGCCGGATTCAACTCAATGACGGCCGGTGGAGCATCTGGGTGGTCTCTTGGGTCGCCCGCGCGCTCACATCCTCGCCGGCGGGTGTCCTCGACGCGAACATCTTTCACCCAAACGCGCGGACCCTCCTCCTCTCCGAGCCGAATCTCGGGGCGGGGCTGCTCGCGGCTCCCGCATGGGCGCTCACGCACAATCCGCTGTTCGCCCACAACGCAGTGGCTCTCGCCTCGTTCATCCTCGCCGCCCTGGCGACCTACTATCTGGCGAGACACCTGACGGGAGATCGTCCGGCGTCAGCGGTCGCCGCGGTTCTCTTCGCATTCTGTCCGTACGTGTTTGCGCACACCGCGCACATCCAGCTCCTCATGACGGCGGGCTTGCCCTTGACCCTGCTGGCGCTGCATCGGTTCGTGGAGCAGCCCGGACTGGCTCGAGGCGCAGCGATGGGCGCGGCGGTGGCTGCGCAGGCGCTCTCCTGCGGCTACTACGGCGTGCTCGCGGCCTTCATCGCGGTCGGTGGCGTGTTGTTCTTCGCTGCGGCCCTGGGACGGTGGCGTGTTCGGTCGTACTGGGCTGGGGCCGTCGCCGGGGCGCTCCTCGCGCTCGCGCTCGTGCTGCCGTTCTTCGTCAGTTACATCGAACTTCAGCGGACGACTGGCTTCAGCCGGAGCCTCGCCGGCTCAGTGGAGCACTCGGCGATGTGGCAAAACTATCTGGTGTCGGCGGCCTGGGCGCACCGCTGGCTCGTGCCCGTCCTCGGAGGCTTCACCGACGTGCTGTTTCCGGGAGTGATAGCTGTTGTGCTGGGCGCGTGCGGCGCGTACGCGGGACTGCGCAGCACGGCGCGCCGGGCAATTGCGATCTTCTACGTTCTGCTCGCGATTCTCGGCGCGTGGCTGTCGTTCGGCCCCCCCGGCGGCCTGTATACCCTGTTGTACCGAATCGTGCCGGCGTTGTCGTTCATACGAGCGCCAACCCGTATGGGCGTCAGCGTGATCCTGGCACTGGCGGTGCTCAGCGCGCTGGCCGTCGCTGCGCTGACGACCCGCCAGACTGCCGCTCGACGGCTGCTCGTCTGGCTCCTGCCGGTCTTCGCCGCCGCCGAGTTGTTCATGGCCCCCTTGCCGCTGTTGCGCATGCCGCCGGTGCCCGCGGCCTATCGCATGCTGGCGACGCTCCCGCGTGGCCCCGTGGCGGAGTTCCCATATTACGCCAGCACGCGGGACATCCAGTTCCATGCGCTTTACATGCTGTGGTCCACCTATCACTGGCAGCCGATGATCAACGGCTACAGCGACATCCTCCCGCAGGATTTCGGTTACGTCTCATCGGCCCTCGCCACGTTTCCGAGCGGCCAGTCGTTTGAGATGCTGCAAAAGCTCGAAGCTAGATACCTGATCGTCAACTATCCTCGTTATGGGCCGGAAGACCGGGCGTCCATCGGACAAACGATGCACTCGCTGAGTTTGGAACTCCGGCTGCTCGCCCGTGAATACGACGTGGCGTTGTATGAGATCGTGGCGTGGCCGGAGATCGGCGGCGCCTTCGTGCAGACCGCTGGAGGCGCAGACTGACGCGCCCTGGCGATGCGGTTTGAACTACGGCCGCGCGCCACGCAGCCGGTAGATCGTCAACTCTCCATTGCCGAAGACGCGCACGAACAGGTCTGGCCGTGCCTTCAGCGCCGGCTCCAGCGCCGGGTACGCATATCGCTCCGGCGCGCCGAGGACGAGGTAATCCAGCCGCTCGAGAAGCGCGCGGTCGTAGGTGGCGGACGCGTCGGTCGTCTGGTAGATGGCGCGGATCCGTTCGGAGGCTTGCTCGTACTTGGCGAGCGGCACCATTGAAATCGGCAAGCCGGCCGCCATCCTGCGCTCGGCGAACGCAGGCACGTACGACCACGTGTCGCGGCCGCGGACGAACGGCTCGACCTGCACGATCGCGTCCGGGCGCGTGTGCTGCCGCAGCCACTCCAGTCCCTCTATTTCACCGGGGCTGAGGATGACCGTCCATCGAAAGCCCGGACCCATTTCCCGGTTGGACACATCCTGGCTCGTATAGAGGTCGAGCACGGCGGTCGGAGCGGCGACGGCGGCGGCGACGAGAGCCGCGGTCACGAGCGCCGCCCGCGTGGCCGTGCCGCGCATCCACAGGTGCTCGGACGCGATCGCGAGGAGCGTCGCGAGGGCGATGATCAACACGTGGCCGGCGCGCCAGGCGACGTAGACATCCTGGTGATCCTTCACGTTGACGTAGAAGTAGAACAGGAAGCACACCGCCACCAGCACGGCGAGGGCCAGCGTCCGGAACTGCCGCGCCCCGAGCCCCACGATCAGGCCCACCGCCCCGGCCGGCAGCAGGATCCCGAAACTCAGAGGTACGGCCAGCGAGGCGTTTCTCGCCGACATCCGGTTGAGTCCGAATTCGACGAGACCGCCCGCGGTGTCCACGTAGCCGAGCGCGATCGAGATCCCGACCGCCGCGGCGATAGGTACCGCGGCGGCGATCGCGACGCGTGGAATGGCCCCGATCCGCCGCGCGGCGACAGTCCTCACCACATAGGCCAACGCGACCCCCACGCCGATCATCAGCGCCGAGAAGGAGCTGAAGAGGAGGGCGCCGCCGAGCAGCGTGCCGGCGAGCCAGGCCGCGCCGCTGTTTCCCGGGTCGCGCGCGGCGACCACGACCAGCAGCGCGGACAGCGCGGCGGCGTAGGCGATCGCGTGGTGTGTGACCTGGTAGATCAGCAGCCGGTGCAGTCCGTCCACGACGACGCTGCCCAGGATCCATCGCGTGAGACCGTCCACGTTCATCGAGAGAATGCCCGCCAGCGATCCTCCGCGCTGCCAGATGCGCCAGAGATACCAGGTCGCCTCCACCGACGCGAGCGCCAGGGCGAACGCGCAGGCGATCGCGGCAGCGGGAGCGCTGCGAGTGAAGTGCCGCATGAAGCCGTACAGGAAGGCCACGAACATCAGGCCGAGCCCGAGGCCGTTCACGAGCGGGATGCGGTCGGCCGTGAGCGCTGGCCAGTTCCAGCGGTACTCGGCCCCGCCCAGCAGGTGGGGGAGCCAGTAGTAGTTCAGGCGCTCACCGCGGAGAAACATGTTTCGCGGCGGCTGCTCGGCCTTGGCGAGCTCGACGAGCACGGTCCGCGCCCAGATGAAGTCGGCCGTGAAGTACGCGCGGTACGCCACGCCTTCCGGAACCGGCGTGCCCACCTGCGAAAACGGCCGGCCGACGATCGCGGGCACCATCGCGAGCACCAGCAGGGCGGCAGCGGCATCGCGGCGCGTGAGCTCCGGCGGCACCAGCCGTCCCTGGCGTGGCGCGAGCAGGTGGACGGCAATCCAGGCCGGGACCGGCGCCAGGAGCGCAACGGCGGGGTGCCGCAGCCCAGCCACCCACAGGCCGAGCAGCGAAAGGTTGCTGAGCACGTAGCCCCACAGGGGACCGACGAGCCACGCCATCGCGGGTCCGCGCCCTTCGGTGGCGTAGACGCGTCGCGCGAGCCAACAGCCCGGCACGGCATACCAGGCCAGCGTCCCCAGCAGGAACAGCGCGACGTGAAGGGGCGCGATGGCGAGCGCGGCGGCGGCGACCGCGCAGATCGCGACAAGCGCCGCCACCATGACGCTCATCGGCGCAGCGATCGGACGAGCGAGGTCGAGATGTTCGGGAAGGGGCTGCAGACGTCGTACGAATTACACCAGTTGCTGGTGCATAGCCACCAGCGGTACGGCTCGTACACGGCGGTCAGCGCGCAGATGCCGGTCGAGGGGGGGAGTTGCTCGCCCGTGTCGCGCCTGACGGAGACGAACGTACAGGGCGCGTAGATGTACGCGACGCCGGGCTCGCCGGGTCCTCCGGTGAAATCCACCCGCTCCACCCGCACGTTCGACGACGCGATCACGTACTTCTCGCGGTCGATGCGGATGTCTTCCGCCTCGGCCGCCTTGCCGCGGCAGCTGTCCGTGAAGTTCCGGACGCAGTACTCCGGGGAATTCGCCGAGTTGGCGAAGTCGTTCAGGAACGCCAGCGCCAGATCGCGGACTTCCTTCGGCGAGTTGTTCACGTTGACGATGGTCGCGGCGGACGAGCGGTTCTCGCGCAGTGCGAAGCCGCCTTGGATGGCGACCGCATAACGCTCGATCACCGTGAGCGTGATGTCCACCCTTGCGGGCGTGACGATGGTCTCGGCCGGACGCCAGGTGACGCGGCCGCCCGTGCCCTCGAACGTGCCCGCGATGCTGGCCGTCCACTCGAACGTCAGTTCACTGAGCGGGGTCTCCCCGTCCGTGACCGTTGCGGTGATCTCGACGCTTTCGCCGACCTCGACCCGCGCCCGCGACGCGTTGATGCTGGCGATCACCGGGGCAGGGTTGGGCGGTGGATCCGGCGGCGTCGGCTGCGAAGGGGTGCTCCCGCATCCGGCTGCCAGGATCATCGCCGCGACGAGGCAGCGCCGGCTCCATCGCGTCATGACTTCGCCACCACGAAGGTCAGCGTCTGGAACAGGTTCTTCCGCACGCGGAACAGCACTTCTTCACCGCGGACGGCCCGGGCGACGGCGTCCACGCCCGGCACGTTCAACACGAGCGCGCCCGCGGCGAGCGTCTGCCGGAGGAGGCCGGACGCCCGTCCAATCGTTCGCGCCACTTCCAGCACGTCGAAACCGCCGTCGTACAGGAGTTGCCTCATGCGCCGCTCGGTGGTGACGAAGTTGTGCGTGTAGTCGATGTCCCAGAAGAACGCGCCCTCCTTCGCATAGTCCGGCACGACGAACAGCGCCACGCCGCCGGGACGCAGCACGCGCGCGGTCTCCGAGACGAACGCGCGCGCCTCCGGGGCGCCGTTCATGTGCTCCAGCACCTGGTCGGCGTAGACGACGTCCACGCACGCGTTGCCGATCGGGAACGGCGGCGTCCAGGCGCGCACGACGGGAAAGTGGCTCGCGCGCAGGCCAGTCGCCAGCACTGGGCTCGGCTCGAGGCCGAACCAGCGCCACCCTCGTTCCCTCGCGCATCGCGCGACTCCCCCGTGGCCGGGACCGACCTCGAGCAGGTCTCCCGGCGGACGGACGTGGCGCTCCAGCATCGCGAGGCGGGACGCCTCGACGCGTGCCCGGCGGGCGGCGCCCATTCCCGTAAGCTGCTTCTCTGCGAAGGATCGGTAGAAAGTGTCGGTCACCGACGAATGGCACGCAACGCGTGATTACCGGCCATTATAGCCCCCGGGGCGTGCCCGCCTCGCTGCTCGGACGCGCGTCCCGCCGGCGCGCGCCGCCGAAGGTGAAGATGACGCCGCCAGGCAGGTTGCCAACGATTCCGAGCGACACCGCGAGCACCGAGAGCGCGAACGCCTCCGCGCCGGGCACGCCCACTCGCCCGAAGAGCCAGACGAAGGCGAGCTGGGCGGTGCCAAGGCCGTTTATCGTGACCGGGATGAGGAGGATCAGCAGGATCACCGGAATCAGCGCGAAATAGACGACGAGGGGCGTCGGGATGCCGAGCGCCACTCCGATGCAGTACGACTGGAGAACCCGGATGGCCTGCACCGCCAGCGATCCGATCGTCACGTTCGCGAGCACGGCTCGGTGGTTCCGGTAGCGGCGCACCGAGTCGAGCAGGCGTTCCGCTGAGCGCCGGAGTCCGCCGCCGGGGAGGAGCGCCAGCGCGCGCTTCAGGACCTCTGCGGCCTGCACGCTGAAGAGCACCAGCGCCGCAGCGGCGCAGGCGGCAGCGGTGATCGCCACCGCCGTCAACACGCCCGCATCGCGGCGCACCGCCTCGCTCAGTGCGACACCTGGCAGCGCGATCAGCAGCAGCGACCACACGCCCATCAGGCGATCCATCAGGACCGAAGCGGCCGCGTCCGCCGCCGCGATGCCGTGGCGCGAGAGCCCGTACGCGCGCGCCGCGTCCCCGCCGACGCTCGGCAGGAACGTGCCGACGAAGGTGCTCACGAAGAAGATCTTCAGAACGGCTCCGAGCGGCGCGCGGCGTGCCGGATCGATGGGCTGCAGGAGCACCAGCCACCGGTACGCCATCAGCGCGCGATCGGGAATCACCAGCAGGACCGCGGCCGCGATCCAGGAAAGCCGCGCTGCCGCGGCTGCCCGCACGACGGCAATCGGATCCGCCAGCCAGAAGACGATCGCGGTGAGGGTGAGGCCGACGATGAGGCGAAGCAGCCGGCCCATGCTACGGCGCGGATGGCCGCGTCCGGCCGGCGGCGTGCCGGCCGGACGCAGCTCGGTCGATCAACGGCTGCCGATCGGAATCAGGCGCGCCGCGGGCCCGACGTGCAGCCGGCTCACGCGGATGTCGGCGCAGGTGTCGCCGTTTCGCGAGCCGATGATCACGCTAGGAGCGGCCGCGCCGTACGGCGCGGTGTAGCTCGTGCTCAGCTCCAGGAACGGACTGCCGAGATCGTTGAAGCCTTCGTACACCCGGAGCCTGGCAGTGCCGCCGCGCCACTCCACCTTGAAGTAGTAGTCGGTGTTGTCCACCCAGCCGACGCCGCCGCTCTCGACCGTGTTCCCGCCGAACTGGAACGTGATATTGCCACCGTCCCTGTTCGTGCGCTTCTCGACGCGGACGCGATGCGGATTGGAATCGAAATCGCCGGTGCCATCCTGCATCGTCAGGATCTTGCCGCCCTTGTCCGGCTTCACGCGCCAGCCGATGAAGGAGATTTCCCCTTCCTGGAGCGATGACAGGCGGTACATCAGGTAGGCATTCTCCGCGTTCAGTTTGCCTCCTTCGGCGATCAGGCTAACGTTGCTGTTTTCGTCCGCGACGCTCATCCCGTTGGTCAGGATGTCGAAGACGCGATTGCCGCTCTTGAAGCTCTCGACCTTCGTCCTGAATCGCGCGGTCGTCGACCACGGCCCGACCGACGATCCCTGCAGCGCTCGCGCGCGCCAGTAGTACCGCGTGACCGGCAGCAGATCCGCCTGCGGCGAGAACGACGTCTTGCCGTCCGATCCTTCAGCGATCCCTGACAGCGCGATGGTGAGCGGCTGGGGCGCCACCGGCGCGCCCGGCGCCTGCGCGAACCCTTCGCTGTCCGAGATCTGGAACTCGTACGTTCGCGCGCCGCTGCCGCTCGACGTCGCATTCGCCACCCGCAATGTGGGACGAATCGTGTCGAGCATCTGATCGTTGGTCGGGGATTCGGGCGTGGGAGCGGTGATGTTGGCCGAGTTCGTGTCGCCAAGCGACGTCGGCGACGCAGGCAGCTGCCGCTCGCCACCGGAACCGGTGCAGGCGGCCGCGCCGAAGAGCACCACGGTGCTCACCAGGATCGATGCTCTAGACAAAGGACCTCCGACTGAATTCACGTGTTCCGGCGAGCGGGACCGGGCCGTTGGGCCCGGCCCCGAAAAACATGGTTACCTGTTGGCGAAGGCCGGCCGCGGCCGGCTCGAAAGCCACACCTGCCGCACGATCATGTCGTTCACCGATCCGCTCGGCTCTCCCGCGCGTCCCGGGGGTGCGCCCACGTAGGCGAAGTGCGGTGTCGGATCGTAGATGCCCGCGTACGGCTTGCCGAAGTCGTAGATGATCGTGCCGTTGGCGCCTCCCTCACGAACGAGGAGGTTGAAGCTGTTGCCCCCCCAGGTGGCTTTCCAGAAATAGGTCTGATCCGTCTGGAAGGGGTACACGACGCGCTCGTTGCCAATCGTATCAATCTGGTCGTCGCTCGTGATGACGCGCCACGCGATGATTCCCGGCGGGTCACCGCGCTTCTCGATCGTGAACCGGCGCGGGTTCGTGGTCATGTCGTGGTCCCCGGCGCCCATCGACATGATCTTCGTCTTGTCCCCCTTGGTGTTGAACGCCAGGTTGGTGACCAGGAGCGAGAACTCGCCGCCGGTCAGCGTGGGGATCGAGTACTTGATCTGCGACGTGTGCCACATGATGTGGGCGCCCACGTTCGGCACGAACTGGACGTCGCCGATGATCTCGCCGACCGTCCGGCTTCTCGTCAGCGGGTCGTAGACCTCGTTCCCGCGGATGTAGCCGCTGTTCTCCGGCGCGATGAAGGTCGCGCGCCCCGACCACGGCCCCGCCAGCCCGAGGTACTCGGCACGCACCTGCCATTGGTAGGGCCTGTCGGCTTCCATGTCGACGCTCGACACGTCGATCGACGTGGCCCCCCCGGAGCCCTGCGGGATCGCGTTCGACTGGAAGATGCGGGCGCCACCCTGGTTGTAAATCTCGAACCGATAGCTCAGCGGAACGCCTGAGGCGAACTTCGTCGTGGCGTTCGCGGTCACGAGGACGACCAGGGGGTCGACCGGCTTCGTGTTGTTGATCGGCGACTGCGGCGTCGGGGCCGTGGCTTTCAGCACCGAGCCGTCTGCCGCGGCTTCTGTTTCAGCGGGCGTCGTGCTCGAAGGAGACGCCGGCGTCGAGGACTGCTTTCCGCAGGCTCCGGCGACGGCAAGGACGCACAAGAGAAGTGAGGCGGACAACCAGCTACGTGACATCAGACTTCCCCCCGACAACTTATCGGCCGGTCGTGAGTGTGGGTTACAGGTTGGCTCAGAATGATACAGGACCGCGCGCGGCCGGGCAAGCATATTTGCCCATTCAAATTGCTGTCACGAAGGGCCTTATGGCCGCGCCTGACTGTTGGCGGCCGGCCTCGCCCCGGGAACCCGCGGCTGGGTCTCCTCGAGCACCAGCAGTTCCTCCGCCAGCGCGGAGACGTCGAGCCCCTCTTCCTCGTGGTACTCGTCGTCGGCGTTGACTGCCCAGACGTCGTGATGGGCCCCGAGCAGGTTTTGTACAGCCAGGATCGCGGTCACCATCGAGTGGTCCTGGTTGTTGTACTTGTGCATGCC
>DATHTE010000057.1:0-11569 GCA_035463475.1 Vicinamibacterales bacterium | reverse complement strand
CTGCGTCGCGGAGCGCCGTCTCGGCGTTGCCGAGCGCGCGCTCGGCGCGGCCGCGCGCCTCCGCCTTGTGGTTCGCGGCGGTGCGCGCCGCCTCCTGGGCGCGCTCGCGCGCGTCGAGGGCGTAGCGCAGCGCAAGGCGGTAGTCGCGCTGGGTGACCGCTTCCTGCGATTGCGTCAGCGCCTGCCGTGCGTCCCGGTACTCGGCGGCCGCGAACGTCTCGGCACCGGCGGCGCGCGCGGCGTCGAGCGCCCCCTGCGCCTGGTGCATCTCCTTGTGCGGGGGCTCGGAGCAGGCGAGCGCGGTCGCGGCGAGCACGATCGCGGCGAGCCGGCGCGGGCGCATCCGCACAGTATAGCTGGTATACGATGAAGGGAATCGCTCCGCACGATCGGCCGCGCGAGCGGCTGGACCGCGTCGGCACCGCGGCGTTGAGCGATCACGAACTGCTCGCGATCGTGCTGGGACACGGTCACGGCAGCCGGTCATCGCTCGACGTCGCCTCGGCGGTCCTCGAGAGTGCGGGGGGACTGCACGGGCTCGCGCGCGTGACGGCCGACGAGCTGCAGCGCGTCGCCGGGATCGGCCGCGCGCGGGCCGCGCAGATCGTCGCCGCCGTCGAACTGGGGCGGCGCACGCTGGCGCGCGAGCCGCTCGAGCGCACGCAGGTCGGGTGCCCGCGCGATGTCGCGGAGTTCCTGATGCCGCAGTTCGGGAGCTGCGCCGTCGAGCAGTTCGGCGTCGTCCTCCTCGACTCGAAGCACCGCGTGCTGAAGACGCGGCTGCTCTCGGTCGGGTCGCTCGACGCCAGCGTGGTGCATCCGCGCGAGGTGTTCCGCGCGGCGGTGCTGGGCGGCGCGGCCGCCGTGGTGCTGTTCCACAATCACCCCTCAGGCGATCCGACGCCGAGCCGCGAAGACTGCGACCTGACCCGGCGTCTCGCGGTCGCCGGAGAGCTGATGGGTGTCGACGTGCTCGATCATGTGATCCTCGCCGACACGCGGTACGTGAGCCTCAGGGAGTGGGAACGGCTGAAACGCACGAACACGTGATGAGCGCACTGCTGTATCTCGATTGTTTCGCCGGCGCGTCCGGGGACATGCTGCTCGGCGCGTTGATCGACGCGGGGGTCCCGATCGACGAGCTGCGCCGCGCGCTCGGCAGCCTCGGGCTCGAGGAGGGCTTCGGCATCGACGCGGAACGCGTGCTCCGATCCGGCGTGTCCGCCACGAAATTCCGCGTGCGCGGGCCGGCGGCCGGAGAGCACCCGCACCGGCACCTCTCCGGGATCGAGAAGCACGTGCGGCGCTCGGCCCTGTCGTCGGGCGCGCAGGAGCGCGCAATCGCGCTCTTCCGGCGGCTCGCCGAAGCGGAGGGGGCGATCCACGACACACCGATCGAGAAGGTGCAGCTCCACGAGGTCGGCGCGCTCGACTCGATCATCGACATCGTGGGCGTGGTGCACGCGCTGGAGTTTCTCGGCGCCCCCGACATCGTCGCCTCCCCGCTGAACGTCGGCAGCGGCACTGTCGAGTGCGCCCACGGCACGTTCCCGGTGCCCGCGCCGGCGACCGCGCGGCTCCTGGCGGGCGTGCCCGTCTACGCCAGCGGCCCTGCGGTCGAAATGGTCACGCCGACCGGCGCGCTGCTCGTGTCCGCGTACGCGAGCCGCTACGGACCGCTGCCGCAGATGACAGTCGACCGGATTGGTTACGGCGCGGGCGATCGCGACACGAAAGGGTTCCCGAACGTGCTGCGCGTGCTGATCGGGCAGCGCGCGGCGGCGGACACCGGCACGGCCGGCGGCGCCGCGCCCGGACTCGCGCACCACGAGCGCGTCGTCGAGATCCGTTGCGAAATCGACGACATGAACCCGCAGATCTTCGGCACGTTGATGGACCGGCTGCTCGAGGACGGGGCGCTCGACGTGTTCTACGCGCCCGTCCAGATGAAGAAGAACCGGCCCGGCACCCTCGTGACGATCCTGTGTGCCCCCGCGTCGCGCGCGCGCGTGCTCGACCTGCTGTTCCGCGAGTCCACGACCATCGGTGTCCGGTGGCAGGAGATGGAGCGCGAGTGCCTCGATCGGTCGTTCCTCACGGTGGCGACCCCCCTGGGGGACGTGCGGTTCAAGGTCGCGCGGCGGAACGGCGCCATCGTCAACGCGACGCCGGAGTACGACGACTGCGTCCGCATCGCGAGCGCGCGCGGGCTGTCGGTCAAGGACGTTCAGGCGCGGGCGCTTGCGGCGTGGCTTCAGGCAGGGGCCCCCCATGCCCGCTGACCGGTTCTATCTCACGACGGCGATCGACTACGTCAACAGCCGTCCGCACCTCGGCACCGCCTACGAGAAGATCACGGCTGACGTCATCGCGCGTGACCGGCGGCTGCGCGGCCACGACGTGCGGTTCGTCATGGGCAACGACGAGCACTCGCAGAACGTGTTCCGCAAGGCGCGGGAGCTCGGGATGGAGCCGCTGGCCTACTGCGACCGGATGGAGCAGGAGTTCCGCGACGTCTGGAAGCGCCTCGACATCTCCTTCGACGATTTCATCCGCACGACCGAGCCCCGGCACCGCGCCGCGGTCACCCGGCTCGCCGAGAAGATCGCCGCGAACGGCGATATCTACGAGGGCTACTACGAGGGCTGGTACTGCGTGTCCTGCGAGGCGTTCAAGCAGGAAAAGGACCTGGTGGATGGCAACTGTCCCGTTCATCTGACGAAGCCGGAGTGGATCAAGGAAAAGAACCACTTCTTCCGGCTGTCGAAGTACCGGGACCGGCTGCTGGGACACTTCAATGCGCACCCGGGTTTCCTCGAGCCCGAGATCCGGCGCAACGAGATCCTGCGGCTGCTCGAGGCCGGACTCGAGGACATCTCCGTGAGCCGCGCCGGGCAGTCGTGGGGCATCCCGCTGCCGACCGATCCCTCGAGCGTCATCTACGTGTGGTTCGACGCGCTCATCAACTACATCGCGGCGGTCGGCTACGGGACCGACGACGCGCTGTTCGCCACGTGGTGGCCGGCCAACCTGCACGTGATCGGCAAGGACATCACGCGCTTTCATTGCGTCGTGTGGCCCGCGATGTTGATGAGCGGCGGCGTGCCGTTGCCCGAGCGGGTATTCGGCCACGGCTGGGTGCACTACAAGGGACAGAAGATGAGCAAATCGCTCGGGACGGTGATCGATCCGTTCGAGGCGGCGGACCGTCTCGGCGCCGACCCGCTGCGTCTGTATCTCGTGAAGGAGATTTCGTACGGCGGCGACGGAGACTTCACGTGGGACCGCTTCGAGGAGCGCTACAACGTCGACCTGGCCAACAACCTTGGTAACCTCGTCAGCCGCATCTCCGCGATGGCGGATCGATATCGCCACGGACGGTTGAAGGGAACGGGCGCGACGTCCGGGCGCCTGGCGGATGTCGCAACCGGCGCTCTGGCGCGCTACGCCGAGGCCATGGACGTTTACGCCCTGCACGACGGGGCCGCGGCGGCGTTCACGCTGGTTGACGCGGCGAACGAGTTCATCGCCGAGACCGAGCCCTGGACACTGGCGAGAGACCCGGCGCGCGCTGACCGGCTGGATCGCGTCCTCTACGACGTCTCTGAGGCGCTGCGCATCGCGGCGATCCTCCTCCTGCCGACGATGCCCTCGTCGTCGACGGAGATCCTGAGGCGCGTCGGGGAAACGAAGCCGGCTGCGGACATCCGGTTCAGCGACGCGCGCTGGCAGCCTGAGGGAGAGCGGATCATCCAGAAACGTGACGCGCTGTGGCCCCGCCTGGAGCCGGCCGCGGCGGCGGGCATCGAACCCACTGCGGCCGGCGGCGCTGCGACCGGCGGATCGAAGGAGATACGTGTGACTGAGAACAAACCGCAAACGCCCGGCCCGCTGCCCCCCTCGCCGGCTGCGCCGCCCGTTGCCTCTCCCGCCCCGGCGGCCGACGATCGTCTTTCGATCGATGACTTCATGAGGATCCAGCTCCGCGTCGCGAGGATCCTGGCGGCGGAGAAGGTGCCGAACTCGCGCAAGCTGATCAAGATGCAGGTGGATCTCGGGACTGAGCAGCGCACGATCGTGGCAGGCATCGCGGAGGCGTACGAGCCGGAACAGCTCGTTGGCCGGACCATCGCGATGGTCACCAACCTGAAGCCGGCGAAGCTGATGGGGATCGAGTCGAACGGCATGCTGCTCGCCGCGAGCCCCGAAGGCGGGCAGCCGGTCGTGGTGATGTTCGATCAGCCGGTCGCGCCCGGCACCCGGATTCGGTGAGGGCGCTGCGCGGCTCGGTCCGGCTTCGCAGCGTGCTCGCGGTGCTCCACACGTTCGCGTGCGCCGGCAGTGCCCGGGCGATTAGCGCGGCGGCCAGCGCGGGCTGTGTCTGGTGCGGGGCGTCCTGTGGAGCCGGCGAGCGCCAGGCGAAGCCGGAACGCGACGCGCAGCCGCCAGAGTCCGGCGTGGGGTCTCGGGGAACCCACGTCTTCTGTAGACAGATCGGCGTAGCGAGCGTTCCCGCCGGCGGAACCGGGCGCCCCGCACCAGACCCTGCCCGCGCCGCCGGACGGGCGCGCAGCATGGCCGCTGGAGAGCATGAACATTCCAACCCTCGTAGACTCCCACTGCCATCTCGCCGACGAGGTGTACGCGACAGACCTCGCCGACGTCGTCGAGCGCGCGAGGGCCGCGGGGCTGACCTACGCACTGACGATCCTCGCGGCAGGGCACGCGAAGGAAGCGGCGCAGGCAGAAAGGCTGGCGGCGCTCTGGCCGGATTTGCGGTTCTCCGTCGGGGTGCACCCGCACCAGGCTGCGGAGTTCGCGGGCAGGTCCGGCGACATCCCGACCGTGCTGGAAGCCGCGTTCGCGGCGCTTCCGGGCGTCCGCAGCGTCGGCGAGATCGGTCTCGACTATCACTACGACTTCTCGCCCCGCGACGTACAGCAGCAGGTGTTTCGTGCGCAGGTGGCGTTCGCGCGAGAGCGCGCCCTGCCGATCGTCATTCACACACGCGAGGCGACCGAGGACACGTTTACCATCCTGCGCGAAGCGGGCAAGGGCGAAGTCCGCGGCGTGTTCCATTGCTTCACGGGTGACGAGGCGATGGCGAGGCGCGCGCTCGAGGTCGGCTTTCACCTGTCGTTTGCCGGCATCGTCACGTTCCCGAAAGCGCATGAGCTGCGCGCGATCGCCAGGTGGGTCCCGCACGACCGGCTCTTGATCGAGACCGACTCGCCGTACCTCGCGCCCGTTCCGCATCGCGGCAAGCGCAACGAGCCGGCCTGGGTCGGCCGGGTTGCCGAGACCGTTGCCCAACAGCGGGGCTTGGAGCCACGCGACGTCGCCGCGCTCACGCGAGAAAACTTCGTCCGCCTCTTCCACCCGTGATGACAGCGCAAGTTCTTGGTTCGTTGACACTTCCGCGCATTGTTCAGTATCGTTTGAACCAGCCTTTGTGCAGAATTCACCTTCATCGCTCGATCTCGGGCAGATCTTCGAGCCGATTCGCGCCGACCTCGATGCGGTGGAGCAGGAGTTCCTGCGCCACGTCGAGTCCCGGGTCGAGCTGATCCCGCAGATCGGCCGCTACATCCAGATGAGCGGCGGGAAGCGGATCCGTCCCGCCGTCCTCCTCATGGCCGCGCGTCTCGCCGGCTACGACGGCGACCGAGCGGTGACGTACGCCGCCGTCGTCGAGTTCATCCATACGGCGACCCTCGTCCACGACGACATCATCGACGACGCCGAGACGCGGCGCGGCAGGATGTCGGTGCACTCGCGCTGGGGCAACGACATCACGGTGCTCCTCGGCGACTACCTCTACATCAAGTCGATGGCGCTCGCCCTCACGCACGATTCGCTCGACCTCGTGCGCCTGCTGTGCGAGGTGACGCTCCGCATGATCGAGGGAGAGCTGTACCAGCTGACCAAGACCGGCGACGTGGACATCAGCGAGGAAGAGCACTTCGACATCATCCGCCGGAAGACGGCGTACCTCTTCGGCGGCTGCGCGCAGATTGGCGGCCTGCTCGGCGCCGTGACCAAGGAGCGCGAGCTGGCGTTGCGCGAGTACGGGTTCAACCTGGGGATGGCCTTCCAGCTCGTGGACGACCTGCTGGACTTCACGGCGGATCAGGACGTGCTCGGCAAGCCGATCGGCGGCGACCTGCGCGAAGGAAAGGTCACGCTGCCGGTCATCTACCTGCTGCAGCGTGACGGCGTCTCCGCCGACCCGCTCATCCGGCGCATCGTCGCGGAGCGCGCGGTGACCACCGAGGACTGGCGCGAGGTGCGCCGGTTGCTCGTCGAAACCCTGGCGATCGACGCCGCCTACGAGAAAGCCACCGAGTACGCCACCGCTGCGAAACAGCAGCTCGCGGTGTTTCCCCCGTCACCCGAGCGCGAGGCGCTCCTCGCGCTGCCGGACTTCGTGCTGTCGCGCGACAGGTAGTGACTCCCGCCGAGCGCATCCTCCAGCTCCGCGCCGAAATTCGCCGGCACGAAGAGCGCTACTACGTTCTGAACGCCCCGGAGATCGCCGACGCGGAGTTCGACGCGCTCATGCGCGAATTGGACGCGCTGGAGCGCGAGCATCCGGACCTGGTCACGCTCGATTCCCCCACCCAGCGCGTCGGCGGCCGCCCTGTCGAAGGGTTCGAGACCGTCGCGCACGCTGCCCCGATGCTCTCGCTCGACAACGCGTACAACGAGGATGAGTTGCGCGCGTTCGACGAGCGCGTGCGCCGCGGGCTCGGCACACCGGACGCGGTGGAGTACGTCGCCGAGCTGAAGATCGACGGTCTCAGCATCGCCCTGACCTACGAGGACGGCGTGCTCGTGCGCGGCGCCACGCGCGGCGACGGCACGCGCGGCGAGGATGTCACGTCCAACGTCCGCGTGATTCGGGCGATCCCGCTCGCGCTGCAGGGGCGCCCCGGCGGCCGCATCGAGGTGCGCGGCGAAGTCTACCTGCCGCGAAGGGCCTTCGAGCGGCTGAACCGCGAGCGCGAGGAGAACGAGGAGCCGCTCTTCGCGAACCCGCGAAACGCCGCCGCAGGGGCGATCCGCCAGCTCGATCCTCGGCAGGTCAGCAAGCGGGGGCTCTCGGCGTTCGTGTACGAGCTCTGTCCCGCGAGCCCCGAAGCCGTCCCGCTCGCCCGCGTGCGCCACGCCGAGATGCTCCGGGAGTTGAAAGCGTGGGGGCTGCCGGTCGAGGAACACTGGCGTCCCTGCACCGGCATAGACGAACTGCTCGCGCACACGCGCGAGTGGAACGAAGCGCGGCAGAAGCTCGACTTCGACACCGACGGCATCGTGATCAAGGTGAACGATCGCGCCGCACGGGAGCGGCTCGGCGCCACCTCGAAGTTCCCTCGCTGGGCGATCGCGTTCAAGTTCCCCGCCCAGCAGGCGACGACGCTCCTCAAGGCGATCCAGGTGAATGTCGGCCGGACGGGGGCCGTAACGCCGTTCGCGGTGCTCGACCCCGTGAAACTCGGAGGCTCCACGATCTCGCTCGCGACGCTCCACAACGAGCAGGAGATCGCCCGGCGGGACATCCGCGAACACGACTACGTCATCGTCGAGAAGGGCGGGGACGTGATCCCGAAGATCGTCGGGCCCGTGTTGAGCCGCCGCCCCCCCGGCTCCGTCCCCTGGCGCATGCCGACGGAGTGCGGCGTCTGCGGATCGACGCTGCAGAGGCCGGAAGAAGAGGTCGTCTGGCGCTGCGTGAACTCGTCGTGCCCGGCCAGGCTGCTGCGCGGCCTCGAGCACTTCGCCTCCCGCCGGGCGATGAACATCGAGGGGCTCGGCGAGTCGATGATCGAGCAGCTCGTGTCCAGGGGGCTCGTGAGGGACTACAGCGATCTCTACCGCCTCGACGTGGCAACCATCGCCGCGCTCGAGAGCGTGGCCGAGCGCGAGGGGCGCGAACTGCGCCGAAAGGTTGGGGAGAAGGTCGCGGCGAAGCTCGTCGCGCAGATCGATCGCAGTCGGAGCAACGAACTCTGGCGGCTCCTGTTCGGCCTCGGCATCCGCCACGTCGGCGAGCGTGGCGCCCAGGCGCTCGCCGCCTCGTTCGCCACGATCGAAGACGTCGAGCGCGCGCCGGTCGAACACCTCGAGGCGATCCGCGACATCGGCCCGGTCGTCGCGCGCTCCATCCGCGCGTTCTTCGACGAGCCGCGAAACGTGGCGCTCGTCCGGGCGCTCCAGGCGGCAGGCGTGAACACGAAGGGGACGGCGACAGCCGGAGCGCAGCCCGGTCCGCTGACCGGCAAGACCTTCGTGCTGACGGGGACGCTGGCCTCTATGACGCGGGAGGACGCCGAGCGCGAGATCGCGGCGCTGGGGGGAAAGGTCAGCGGTTCGGTCAGCAAAAAGACGAGTTTTCTCGTGGCCGGGGCCGAGGCGGGGAGCAAGCTGGAGAAGGCCACCACGCTCGGCGTTCCCGTCATCTCCGAGGACGAGTTCAAGGCCCTTATAATGAAAAGGTAGGGGAGGGTCGCTTTGCGCCGCTTCACGGTCGTCACCATCGGCCTCGTCGGCGTGGTCGCGTTCCTGGTGGGACTCATCGTCGCCGCCTCGTTCGGGCCGACGCGCGCGCTGCCCACGGAGCGTCCGTCGGTGGCGGCGCCTCGCGACGCCACGCTCGACACGGCGGCAACGCCCATCGCTCCGGCTCCCTCCCCCATCGTCAGCTTCGCGGACGTGGCCGACCGGATCAACGCGGCGGTGGTGAACATCGACGCGTCGGCCGTGGGACGCGGAACCGGCCGCGGGTCACGGCGCGACCCGGAGGACTGGCTCGACCGGCAGGAGGAGAACGATAGCCGCCAGGGCGCGGGCAGCGGCTTCATCATCGACCACGAGGGACACATCCTCACCAACGCCCATCTCGTGGACGGGGCTGAGCGCATCGTGGTCACGCTGTCGGACGGACGCGCGTTCCGAGGCCGGCTCGTAGGCTCCGATCCGGCGATCGACGTCGCGCTCGTGAGGATCGCCCCATCGGCGAGCCTGCCGATCGCGACGCTGGGGGATTCGGACTCGCTGCGCGTTGGGGAGTGGGTCTGCGCGATCGGCAACCCGCTCGGCTACGTCCACTCGGTGACGGTGGGGGTGGTCTCGTTCATCGGTCGCAAGCTGTTCGATCCGAGCCTGGACGACTACATCCAGACTGACGCGGCGATCAACTTCGGCAACAGCGGCGGGCCGCTCATCAACTCGCGTGGCGAAGTGGTCGGGATCAACGCGGCGATCAGCTCGCGCGCGAACAACATCGGGTTCGCCGTGCCGATCAACCAGGCCAAGGGCATCCTCGCGCAGCTCAGGACGCGCGGCCGCGTCTCGCGCGGCTACATCGGGATCATGCTCACCGACGTGACCACCGAGCTGCAGCGGTCCCTCGGGCTCACTGTCAATCGCGGCGCGATGGTACAGGACCTGGCGCCGAACTCGCCCGGCGAGCGGGCGGGGATCCGCCCCTACGACGTGATCACCGCGGTGGACGACCGGGACATCTGGACCAACGAGGAACTGATCCGGGAGATCTCCGCGCGCCAGCCCGGCACGCCGGCGCGCCTGCATGTCGTGCGCGACGGGCGGCCGCGCGACGTCGTCGTCAAGCTCGCCGAGCGTCCCGCGCGCGAGGAGACGGAGGACACGGAGCGGGACGACGCGTCGGAGGGGCGCCCGCGTCCGAACGAGATTCCCCTGACCCCGGAGCGCCGGATCGGCTTGTTCGTTCGCGACCTCGATCTGCCGTTCCTGCGTCGCCTCGAGATGCCGGGCGGTCTGCGCGGCGTCGCGATCACCCGAATCGACCCGGCCGGCCCCGCCTTCGGATCCGCCCTGCGGCGCGGGCAGATCATCATCGAGATCAATCGCCAGCCGATCGCGTCGCTGCAGGACTTCAATCGCGTGGTTTCCGCCGCGCGCCGCGGCGACGTGCTCGCCCTCTACGTGTACGATCCTGCCGTGCGCCAGAAGTCCCTGGAGACGATCGCGCTCGACACTCCATGAAAACGCGCGTCCTGGTGATCGACGACGAGGCCGGCATCCGCGATCACATGCGGATGATCCTCGAGTACGAGGGTTACGAGTGCCTGGTCGCGCCGCTCGCGGAAGAGGGGATTGCGGTCTTCGAGCGCGAGGCGCCCGACGTGGTGTTCCTGGACATCAAGATGCCGGGGATGGACGGCCTGGACGCGCTCAGGCGCCTGCGGGAGATCAACGATCGGGTGCCGATCGTGATGATCTCCGGGCACGGGACGATTCAGACGGCGGTCGAGGCGACGAAGCTCGGCGCGGAGAACTTCATCGAGAAGCCGTTTGGCACGGAGCGCATCCTCGTCGAGGTGAGGAACGCGCTCAAACGGAAGAGCCTCGAGCAGGAGAACCGCGAGCTTCGGAGCGCGCTCGAGCCGCGCCATGAGATGGTCGGGTCGGGCCCGTCGCTGCGGAAGGTGCACGACGCGATCAAGCGTGCCGCGCCGACCAACGCCACGGTCCTCATCCTCGGCGAGAGCGGCGTCGGCAAGGAGCTCGTCGCGCGCGCCATCCACCGCAACAGCCTCCGCGCGAAGGAGCGTTTCGTCCAGGTCAACTGCGCCGCGATTCCCGAGGAGCTCATCGAATCGGAGCTGTTCGGCCACGAGAAGGGATCCTTCACCGGCGCGACGGAGAAACAGATCGGCAAGTTCGAGCAGGCGGACAAGGGCACGATCTTCCTGGACGAAGTGGGGGACATGAGCCCGAAGACGCAGGCGAAGGTCCTGCGCGTCCTGCAGGAAGGAGAGGTGGAGCGGCTCGGCTCGGCGCGCACCATCCACGTGGACGTCCGGGTGATCGCCGCCACCAACAAGGATCTCGAGGAGGAGATCACGCGCGGCACCTTCCGGGAGGATCTGTATTTCCGGCTGAGCGTCATCCCCATCCCCGTGCCGCCGCTGCGGGAGCGGGTGGACGACATTCCCGCGCTGGTGACGCACTTCACGGACGTGCTGAGCCGCGAGCACAACCGCCGGGCGCCGAAGTTCACGCCGCAGGCGATCGAGTTCCTGAAACAGCAGCGGTGGAAGGGGAACATCCGCGAGCTGCGCAACGCCGTCGAGCGGCTCGTCATCCTCGCGGACGATCGCGTGGACGTGGACGACGTACGCAACCTGGTCCGGCTTGAACCGCGGGCGGTAACGGCGGATAATAATGATCTGAAAGGCGACGCGCGCCCCGGCACCCTCCGCGAGTTCAAGGAGAGCGCCGAGCGCGCGTTTCTTGTGCAGAAGCTCCGCGAAAACGCGTGGAACATCTCGAAGACGGCCGAGATCATCGGCACGCCGCGAAGTAACCTGTACAAGAAGCTCGAGCAGTACAACATCAGCCAGGAACACGATGGCTGAGAACTTGTGAATGAATCGCTCGTCAGTAGCGAGTGTGCGCAGCGAGCGAGCCACGGTGAGGCCTGAGCTCTTTGACAATCCGCCGCAGCAGACCAGGCGATCGCTGGCGCTGGAAAATGGGGTCAGACCCCATTTTTTCGAAAAACGTAAAAATGGGGTCTGACCCCATT
>DATHTE010000056.1:0-2932 GCA_035463475.1 Vicinamibacterales bacterium | reverse complement strand
CGCGCTTCGCCGGGGCTGCCGGCGGCGCCGGACTGATCCTCGGTCTCAACACCTTGCGGATCGGCACCCTCGGACGGGCGGCCGCGTCGCCGGAGTGGTTCAACACGCTTCACGTCTACGTCTGGCCTGCCGTGCTCACGCTTGCGATCGCCGGATATGTGTTTACCTGGATGCGCCTCGCGGACCGGAGGCACACGGTAGATGACAGAGCGGCCGCGCCTCGCGAACCTCTGCTCACCGCCCGCCCGACACCGACGCGACGATTCGTCGTGCTCACGGTGGCGTTCCTGCTGTTGTTCGCAGCCGCCTCGCCGCTCTATCTCGAGAGTCCCGCCGTCCTCGCGCTGGCCGGCTTCATCGCCCGCGCGGCTGCCGCGATTCTCGCCGGCGTCGGCGTCAGCGCGCACGCGGCGGCCAACGTGCTCTGGACGCCGCGCGGGGGCTTCCTCGTCACGCAGGAATGCATTTCGACGCCGCTGATTCCGGTCTATCTGGCAGCCATCTGTACCTATTCGACAACTTGGCGACGGCTGGCCATGGGCGTTCTCGCCACGCTGCCGCTCTTCACGGCCCTGGGCGTCGTGCGACTTCTCGTGGTCGCCCTGCCTGAGGTGGTGGGCTCGCCGCTGTTCTTCGTGCACGCGTTTTATCAACTGCTCCTCGGCGCGGTGGTCGTGTTCCTCGCCGCGCTGTGGCGTCACGGCGGCCGCGCGGCCGCGCTCGGCCACGCGCTGGTTGGCGTCATCGTCGGCGTGCTGTTCGTCCGCCTGCTCGGTCCTGTCTACACGCTCGTGGTCGCCTCTCTGGCCGGCGCGCCGCTCCACGATCCGCAGGGAGCGATCGCGTTGCTCCCCGCGTTCCAGGTCGGCCTCTATCTCGCGCTGTGGGTCGCGGCCTTCGTCGCCGTTGGCTGGGGGCGCTTCTTCGCCGGGCTCGCGGTGCTCGGGCTCACGCAGACGGCAGGCTTGCTCGCGCTGCACGCCCTCGCCAGCCACTCCGGCCTGTCGGCGCACGTGCGCGACGTCCGCGGCTGGGCGGTTGCGGGCCCCGTGTTGATCGTCGCTGCGGTGGCCAACATTGCGCGGGCGCGTCGCTGAACTCATCGCGGTTTCCGCCTTGGCCACGATTGTCACCGTGGTGATCTCCGCGCCGGTTCTTCGCGCGCCGTCGGAGCGCATGTTCGGCATGGAGATCATCGGGCGCCACCACGATCCCTTCACCGTGATGGTGCAGTTCGGGCGCCCGATCGGCGTCGGCGTGTATTCGCAGCCGGTCACCGACATCACCGGCGCGCTGCTCGCGCGACGTTCAGGTGCCGTGGCGGCGTACAATTGGCTGGTCCTTCTCAGCTTTCCGCTGTCGGCCGCGGCAGCGTACCTGCTCGCGCGTCATCTGGCGCTCTCGCCGGCGGGCTCGACTGTCGCGGCGATGGCCTACGCGTTTTCCCCGTTCCATCTGGCGCACGCCGCCTATCATCCGCACGTCGCGCAGACCCAGTGGCTGCCGCTGTACCTCCTCGCGCTGTGGCGGTGCCTCGACGCGGCGTCACCGGCAGCGGTTGGCTTTCTCGCGGTTGCGTCGCTGGCCGTGACGTTCTCGAACTTCTACGGCGGCTTGATCGCGGCCGTCATTACGCCCGTCGCCGTGGCCGCGTACTGGCTCGTCACGCGCCGGGCCGACCCAGGCTCGATGCGCCGACTTGGCATCACCGTCGGGAGTCTGCTGCTCATCGCTGCCTCCGGGATGGCGTACGCGGGGTACGCCGCCCAGCCGGTTGTCGTGAACCGCGCGGCCTACGCGTTCTCTCGTGACGACCTGTTCCGCTACAGCGCGAAATGGTGGAGTTACCTGGTGCCGCCGGTCGAGCATCCGCTGCTCGGCGCTTCGGTGGAGCGCTTCTGGTCGAGCGTGGGCATCCGCCTGGGACTGCTCGAACAGCAGGTCAGCCTCGGCTGGGGAATCGTGGCGCTCGGGCTCGTCGCCGTCGTCGGGTGGCTGGCCCGCGGGGACCGGCTCTGGCACCCGGCATCGCGCGCGCGTGTTCCGGTCCTCGTCGTCATCGCCGTGGCGGCGCTTCTGTGCTCGCTGTCGCCGGAGCGCACGATTGCGGGGTTCACCTTGGTCCGGCCCTCCGCGTTTTTCTACCACGTCGTGCCGATGTTTCGGGCGTACGCGCGGTTCGGTGTCGTCGTCCAGCTCATGGCGGCGCTGCTGGCGGGCATCGGGGTGGATTATCTCCGCCGGACCGGGACCAGGCGCGCGCAGATCGCGTGCCTCGCCCTCGTGGGTTTCGCCGCCGCCGAGTACACGGTGTGGCCGCCGGCCCTGTGGCGCGACGTACTTCCTACGTCGGCGCACCGCTGGGTGGCGCAACAGCCCGGCAGGGTGCGGGCACTCGACTGCGTGCCGCTCAACCAGGAGTCCCAATCAGTCCTGTGGCTGACCGGCTATCGCGTGGCGTTGCTCGACCGCTCGATCAGCGACTGCATGGAGCCAAACCTGTCCCAGAAGCTTGCCGCGAACGGGTACACGCACCTGCTCGTACGGCGCGACACCGCCACCGGCCAATGGTTCACGGAGCACCCCGCGCTGGACGGACTGCGTGTCGCCGCGAATTTCAACGATGGGCTGGTGCTCGCGGTCACGGCGCGCGCACCGGCGATCTATACCGCAGCCATGACGGGGTTCTCCCCGCGCGAGTCCAATGCGGATTGGACGTGGCGGTGGATGGGACAGGACGCGGCGTGGACGATCGTCAACACGCGCGCGCAGCCGATCGTCGCGACCCTCGGGATTGAATTGTCGGCGTTCCACCGTGCGCGCCAGGTGGAGGTGCGCCTCGACGGCCGGCCTGTGCAGTCGTTCGTCGTCGAGCCACCGCGTCGCCTCTACCAGATCGATCCGCTCGTCGTGCCCCACGGCGATCACGAAC
>DATHTE010000055.1:0-7358 GCA_035463475.1 Vicinamibacterales bacterium | reverse complement strand
CACGTTGCTATGCGTATTGGCGTCCCCAGGGAGAGCTTCCCCGATGAGACCCGCGTCGCCCTCGTTCCCACCCACATCCCGGCGCTGATCAAGGCCGGCCACCAGGTTGTCGTGGAGACCGGCGCCGGCGTGCGGGCAGGCTTTCCCGACGACACCTATCGCAACGCTGGCGCGTCGGTAGGCACGCGGCAGGACGTGTTCGCGAGCGACGTGATCGCGCAGGTCCGCTCCGCCACGGCGAACAGCGTCAGCGGCGCGGCCGAGATCGCGTCGTTGAGGCGGGACCAGATCGTCATCGGCTTCGCGGAGCCGCTGACCTCCGGCGAGCTCACGCGGCGGATGGCGGCGCAAGGGGTGACGAGCTTCTCGATGGAGCTGATGCCGCGCATCACGCGCGCGCAGAGCATGGACGCGCTCTCGTCGATGGCGACGGTCGCAGGATACAAGGCCGTGTTGCTGGCCGCCGACGCGCTGCCGCGGATGTTCCCGATGCTGATGACGGCCGCCGGGACCGTCGCGCCCGCGAAAGTGTTCATCGTCGGCGCCGGGGTCGCCGGCCTCCAGGCGATCGCCACCGCGAGGCGGCTCGGCGCGAAGGTGGAGGCCTTCGACGTCCGCCCCGCGGTGAAGGAGCAGGTCATGAGCCTCGGCGCGCGTTTCCTCGAGCTGTCGCTCGAGACCGCCGCGGCCGAGGACGCCGGCGGCTACGCGAAAGCGCAGGACGAGTCGTTCTACGAGCGCCAGCGCGAGATGATGCTGAACGTGATCTCCGGCAGCGACGTCGTCATCAGCACTGCCGCCGTCCCGGGCAAGAAGGCGCCGATCCTCATCACCGAGGAGATGGTGCGCGCCATGGCGGCCGGTTCCGTCATCGTGGACGTCGCGGCGGAGCGCGGCGGCAACTGCGAGCTCACGGAGCCGGGCGCGAGCGTCACCAGGCACGGCGTGACCATCCTCGGACCGACCAACCTGGCCGCGCAAGTCCCCTATCACGCGAGCCAGATGTACTCGAAGAACCTGACCACGTTCTTCTCGCACCTGGCGAAGAGCGGCGCCATCGCCATCGACACGGACGACGAGATCACGCGTGAGACGCTGGTGACGCGGGGAGGCGAGATCGTCCACGAGCGGGTGCGCCAGGCGCTCGCGTCCTGATGTGGGTCCTGCGGGAAGCCGACGCCGAGAACGGCCTGACGTTCCGTCTGACGGCCGGCAGCGTGCGAACGGTGGGACGCGCGCGGCGCGCGGACTTCATCCTCGATGCGGCGCTCGTCTCGCGCCTGCACTGCCGGCTGACCGCGCGCGCCGATGGCGGCCTCGAGATCGAGGACCTCGGCAGCACCAACGGCACGTACGTCAACGGAAAAAAGCTCGCGCGCGCGGAGCTCAAGGACGGTGACGAGCTCGGCGTCGGGCGGATCAAGCTGACTGTGAAGCGGGAGTAGCGCGGGCCTTCAGGTCCGCGGGGCGAACCCCGAGGGTTCGCCCCACAGGTTACTGAGATCCTCAGATCCTCCCGGCTCAGAACCCGAACCTGATCCCGATCTGCCCGGTCCGCGGCACGCCTCCTTCGCGCAGCCCGGTGAGCACCAGGAAATTAGTCGAGAACCGATCGCCGGTCGGGCTCGCGAAGTTCGCGCGGTTGGTCAGGTTGAACACCTCGCCGAACACGTCCACCGTGCGGCCGCCGCCGATGTTCAGCCGCCACCCGAAGCGTGTATCGAGCTGGACGAACCCGGGGCCGCGCGCCCCGTTCCGGCCGCCGTCGTTTTCGGCCGAGTAGTTGTTGCGGGCGCCGCTGCCCGCGTAGCTGCCCGAGGGCAGCGGGTCGAACAGTACCCCGTTCTGGTCGGGATCCGTCGTCGAATCCTGGATCGTGAACGGCAGCCCGCTCAGCGCGCGCGCCACCCAGCTCACGGTCATGCCGTGCGTCTTCGGGACCATGACGGACCCGCTGATCACGAGGTTGTGGCGCCGATCGAAATCGGTCGGGCCCTCGTTCAGGTCGAGGCGCATGTCGTCGAGGACCTGGAAGTTGCTGTTCGGAATCCCGCTCCCGCTCGTGTTGCCGCGCGAGTACGACAGCGTGTACGCCACCCGCGCGCTGAAGTTGTGGCTGAACCGCTTCTCCACCTGCATCTGCAGCGCGTCGTAATCGGTCTCACCCAGGTTGAGCCGCTGCTGAATCTGCTGGTTGGGGTATCCCGTCAGCGGCCGGACGATCCGCCCGGTGCGCGACGTGCTGACGCGCAACCCGGCGTTCAGGTCCTTCGACATGAACTGGTCGCGCCCGATCGCGTGCACGTAGTCCACGCTGGCCGACACGTCGATCCCAAGCTGTCGCTCGTATCCGACCGTCAGCTGGTGCGTGTACGGGATCCGGCGATCCGGGCTGTCCACGAAGACGTTGCCGGTATTCGCCACCGTCGATCCCGGCGGATACTGCCGGTTCAGCAGGTCGAAGTTCACCGTCGGTCCGTTCCGCAGCATCTCGTCGCTGGGCAGCTGTCCACGAGACGGTCCCGGGTCCGCCGCGTTCGCGGGGAACAGCGCGGTAAACGAGTTCGAGAAGAACCCGGTCGTGATCAAGGCCGTGATCAGCTCGAAGTGCGTCTTGTCGTAGAACAGGCCGTAGCCACCGCGAACGACGCTGCGGCCGCTGCCGTTCGGGTCGAAGGAGAACCCGATGCGCGGCGCGATGTTGTTTGTGTCCATCGCCGCCTCGCCGGCCCCTGGGACCACGCCCGCGCCGCTCTCGCTCACCGCGATATCCTCGACGTCGTAGCGCAGCCCCAGGCTCAGCGTGAGGCGGTCGTTGAACTTCCACTTGTCCTGGGCGAACGCCGAGTAGTACCGCGCGGGGAGGTAATAGTGAACGGCGCCGGGCACGCGGATGCTCAGCCGCTCAGGATATGTGCTCGGATCGTTGGGGTTGAACGAGTTCGTCCGGAACGTGAACGTTCCATTCATGTTGTCCTGTCCGTCGAAATCGGCGGACGAGTACTGGAACTGCACGCCGAACTTCAGGTCGTGGTCTCCGTGCCGGCCGGGCACGAACCAGGAGAACGTGTCCTCAATCTGGAAGGCATTGTTCACGCGCGCCTGCGCCACGTCGCTGTTGCCGGCGAAGTACGTCAGGAAATTGAGCCGCGGCTCGCACGCCAACTGGTTGCGCCCGTTCCCGTTGAAGCACGGGTTGGCGAACGCCACGTCCTCCTGCGTGAAGGCGACACGCAGCGTGTTCACGCGGGTGTTCGAGAGCACCGAGCTGAGGGATCCGACGACGGTCTGGTCCAGATCGTCCTCCTCCCGGGACGCCGGCAGCGTCGCGTTCCTGGGGGCAGCGTTGATGACCTGGTTGTACTGCGGGGAGTACTCGCGGAGCCAGCGCACGCCCCACGTGTTGGTGGGGTTGATCTGGTGATCGAAGCGGACGAGCGTGTTCCACACACGCGTCTTTTCGGTCGTCGTCGCGTTGAACTCCGGAGCCGCCGGGACGTTGACCGTCACCCCCTCGTCGATGAGCAGACGCTCGACGCTGACGAAGAAGTGCGCCTTGTCGCGAACGATCGGCCCGCCGATCGTTCCGCCAAACCACTGCTGCTTCGTGTCCGGCTTCGCCAGGTTGTTCTGCTCCGCGAAGTAGTCCTTCTTGGTGAGCGACGCGTCCTGCAGGAACGTGAACGCGCTGCCGCGGAACCGGTTGGTGCCCTGCTTGGTCACCGCGTTGATCACGGCGCCCATCGTCCGGCCGAACTCGGCGTCGAACTGGTTGGTGAGCACCTGGAATTCCTGGATCGCCTCGAGCGGCGTGCGCGCCTGCGTCCCCGCCCGCTGCCCGATCACGTCGTCGTTGTTGTTGGCGCCGTCGAGCAGGTAGTTGTTGTTGCGCGCATCCTGCCCGTTGACGTTGATCGAGTCGCTCCCGAACGACTCGGTGCTGACGTTGGCAACGATGCCGGGCAGCAGCCCGACGAAGCCGATGTAGTTGCGGTTGATCGACGGGAGATCCGTCAGCTCGCGCGACGAGATGTTGCCACCGACTTCCTTCGAGGTGATGTCCACCACCGGCGACTCGCCGGTGACCGTGACCGCCTCGGCCACGGTGCCCACCTCCAGTTGGATGTTCAACGTCGTGGTCCTGCCGATCGACAGGATCAAGTCGTGCTGCGAGTAGGGCCGGAACCCCTCGAGGGTGACCGACACGCTATAGCGCCCTGGAACGATGCCGCTGACGAAGTACGTGCCATCCTGGTTCGTCACCACCTCCCGGAACATCCCGGTGTCTTCGTTGCGAACCGTGACGGTCACCCCGGGCAGCACCGCACCCTGCGCGTCGGCGACCACGCCGCGCACTTCCGTCGTGCCCTGCTGCGCTAATGCCGGCACGCGGCTGAAAACCAGGGCGAGCGCGACCAGACAAAACAGCCGTCTCATATGCCTCCCCCTTCTTGCTTCCGCTGACCGGGCCCACTAGTTTCGTCGCGTGACGGAGGAGCCCGGGACCTAGGTGCATGCATCACGCAACTCAGGTACCATCGACTATGTCACCAAAAACAAGGGGAAAACGGGGAAATGATCGGACCGCGCCGCTGCGACTTACGTGCAGAGAAATTCGCCGTCCGAACAATTGGATCGGCGACGCACCCGCGCGCTGTTGAATTACGCGCCGCCGACGAACGGGTTGGTGCGCTTCTCCTGCCCGATCGTGGTCACCGGCCCATGGCCGGAATAGACCTCCGATTCGTCCGGAAACCTGAAAAGCACCTCCCGGATTGAACGCATCAGCGTCGGCAGGTCGCCGCCGGGCAGATCCGTGCGGCCGATCGAACCTGCGAAGAGCGTGTCGCCGACGAAGAGCTTCAGTCCAGGCTTCCCGGCGTGACCGACCTGCAGGCAGACGCCGCCGGGGCAATGCCCGGGCGTGTGATGGACGTGCGCCTCGAGCCTGCCGAACGGAATCACCTGGTCGGGCCCATAGAACATGTCGGGCGGCGGCTGGCGCGGCACGTCGAAACCGAACATGCGCCCCTGGTCCGGCGCCGCGTCGTAGAGGAACAGGTCGTCGCGGTGGAGGACGACCGGCGCGCCGAACGCCTCCTTCGCGCGCGCCACGCCGGTGATGTGATCCAGGTGCGCGTGGGTCAGCAGGATGTAGCGAATCGTGAGTCGATGATTGCTCGCCGCCGCGATGAGCCCCTCCACCTCGTCGCCAGGATCGATCACGGCTCCTTCCCGCGTCTCCTCGCATCCCAGCACGAAGCCGTTCTTGTAGAACGGCTCCACCGCGCGTGTTTCCAGGATCATGAGCCTTTCGTCCCCCTTCCTGCGCATTCGATCATAGACGAGGCGCAGAGTGCGCCTTGCAGAACGCCGCGTAACGTCCGCCTTCCGGCGGACCGCAGGCGCAGAGTCCGCCTCGATGCGGACCGCGGGAGGCCCCAATGCAGCAGACGCGCGAGAACGACGGCGTGCTCGCCGCCGCCGAGCGGCGAGCGCTCATCTGGATGGCGGCGCGGCTGCCGGCTGCCATCAACTCGGACCACCTCACGGCGCTGGGGGTCGCGGGGATGGTGCTCGCCTCGGCCGCGTTCGCGGCGGGCGGGACCTGGCCCGCCGCGCTCCTCCTGGTCATCGCCGGCCTGGTGATTAACTGGTTCGGCGACAGCCTTGACGGCACGCTGGCACGCGTCCGCAACTGCCAGCGGCCGCGCTACGGCTACTACCTCGATCACGTGCTCGACACGGCGGGCACGCTCGTGCTGTTCGCAGGGATCGCGGCCGGCGGCTTCATGACGCCGATCGTGGCGCTCGCCACACTCGTCGCGTACTACCTCGTCTCGATCGAGGTGTATCTCGCGACGCACGCGCTTGGCCGCTTCCGCATGTCGTTCTGGGGGCTCGGACCGACAGAGCTTCGGATCCTGCTCGCGATCGGTGCGCTGGTGGTGTCCGTCCGGCCGGAGGTCTCGGTGTTCGGCACGCGGGCGCTGCTGTTCGATGTCGGCGGCGTCATCGGGTCGGTGGGGCTGGTCGCGACGGCGGCAATCTCTGCGGTAACACACGCGCGCGCGTTGTATCGGGAGGAACCGTTGCCCGACGGGGACAGTCACACTTTCCACTCGGTTCCCCGGAAAGTGTGACTGTCCCCCTGGTACAATCACCAGATGATCGTCGCCGCCGTCGAGGACCTCCTATTCAGCTCGAAGATACGCAGCGTGGCGAAACAGATCGGCGTCGATCTGGCTTTCGCCCGCACGCCCGACGAGATCCTGCAGAAGACGCGCGCCGAGCGACCCTCCCTCGTCATCGTCGATCTGAACGGCGCGAAGACCGATCCGATCGGGACGATCGCCGCGCTCAAGGCTGACGTCTCCACCGCGGGCGTGCGCGTGCTCGGCTTCGCCTCTCACGTGCATGTGGATCTGATCCAGGCCGCGCGCGAGGCTGGCGCCGAGGAGGTGCTCCCACGCTCGGCCTTCGCCGCGCGCCTGCCGGAGATCCTCGGCAGTGGACGCTAGCCGGCGGCCGGGCATTGCCGACATCGCCGACGCGCAGCAGCGAATCCACGGGCGCGTCGTGCGCACGCCGCTCCGCCGGTCGGACTGGCTGTCGCGCCTGGCGGGCGCCGACGTGTGGCTGAAGCTCGAGTGCGTGCAGACGACCGGCTCCTTCAAGATCCGCGGCGCGCTGAACGCCGCGATTCTCCATGCCGAACGCCACGCGGGTCTTCCTGCGCCGATCGTCACGGCGTCGGCGGGGAACCACGGCCGCGCGCTCGCGCTCGCGGCGGAGCACATCGGCATTCCCCTCACGGTGTTCGTGCCGGAAACGGCCCCGCGCGCGAAGACGACCGCGATCGAGGCGCACGGCGCGACCCTCAGGCGCGCGCGCGACTACGACGCCGCCGAAGCCGAGGCGCGTGAGTACGCTCGCCGCGAGGGGGGGACGTTCATTTCGCCCTACAACGACGCGGACGTGATCGCCGGCGCCGGGGTCGTCGCGCTGGAAGTGTTCGAAGATCTGCCGGACACGCGCCTCATCGTGGTGCCCGTCGGAGGCGGAGGGCTCGCGAGCGGCATCGGCATCGTCGCGCGGTCGCGGCCGGGCGAGGTGCGGATGCTCGGCGTCGAGACCGAGGCGTCGCACGCCTTCACCGACGGCCTCCGCGCGGGCCGCATCGTGCCGATCGAGCCGCGGCCCACGCTGGCCGACGCGCTGTCGGGCAACATCGAAGCGGGCTCGATCACCTTCCCGCTCATGCAGCAGGTCTGTGACGGGATCGCGCTCGTGAGCGAAGAGGATCTGGCGGGCGCGATCGCCGGCCTCGCGCGGGAGGAGCACCTGATTGCCGAGGG
>DATHTE010000054.1:0-27149 GCA_035463475.1 Vicinamibacterales bacterium | reverse complement strand
CGGCGCCGGTGGGGCAGGGGGCGTCGGGCGCGCGTCGGGAGGCGCGATGGCCTGCACCGGGCGCCCGCCGATTGGCGTCGCGCCGCCGGTTCGCGGGCCGGGCGTACCCCCCAGCATGATTGTCATCACCGGGCCCTGCTGCTTGGGGCGGTGCCACTCGCGCGGCAGCAGCACAAGCGTGATCAGCAGCGCGAGGTGCGCCGCGATCGACACCGACAGCATGCGGCCGAGGCGGTCGTCGTAGTGCGCCCGCTCGAGCAGGACGTCGCTGACCGGCTCGCGCATCACCTGATGGGCGGCTGCGAGGCGATCCCGACCTTCTCGACGCCGCCCTCCTTCAGTTTGTCCAGCACCTGCATCAGCTCCTGCAGCGTGACCCCGGCATCGCCGCGCAGGAACATCGACTTGTCGGTGCGGTTCAACAGCGCCTGCCGCGCGCGCTCGTTCAGCACGTCGATCGGCACGGTGTCGGAATCGAGCTGCACGCGCCCGTCGGACCGGAAGCTGAGCGGCACCGTGACGTAGATCGGTTCCGCCGTCACCGGGTCCGCGCGACGCGCCTGCGGCAGGTTCACCGCCATCCCCTGCGTCATCATCGGCGCGGTCACCATGAAGATGAGCAGCAGCACGAGCATGACGTCGACCAGCGGCACGACGTTGATCTCGGAAAGGCTCGTGGCCACGCGGGCGCCGCGCGCGCGCCGTCCGGGGCGCGGAGCGGAGCCGCTGGTATCGTGCAGCTTGGGCATGATTACGTGAAGTTCCGCTCGGCGATGTTCAGGAACTCGAGCGAGAAATCGTCCATCTCGGTCGCGAACCTCTTCACGCGGTTCGTGAACGCGTTGTAGAAGTACACGGCCGGGATCGCCGCGAACAGCCCCGCGGCCGTCGCGATCAACGCTTCGGCGATTCCGGGCGCGACCACGCCCAGGCTCGTCGCTCCGGCGGCGCCGATCCGCTGGAACGCCGTCATGATCCCCCACACCGTCCCGAACAGCCCGATGAACGGCGTGATGCTCGCCGTCGTCGCGAGGAACGGCACGCGCCGCTCGAGCTTCTCGAGCTCGATGGCCGACGCCCGGAGCAGCGCGCGGTCCACCGCGTCCAGGCTCTTCAAGGTTGGACGCACAGCCGAGGCTGAAGGCCGGTTTTCCCCGGGATTGCCGTGCGGAGACTGCCGCAGCTGCGTGTTCAGCTCCGCGTAGCCCGCCTGGAACAGCCCGACGAGCGGGCTCTCCGTCAGCGTCCGACAGACCGCCTGCACTTCGGAGAACTTCGCGCTCTTCCGGAAGATGTCCAGGAAACTCGCCGAGTGCCGGTCCGCGCGCCGGTACTGAAACATCTTATAGAGGACGATGGCCCAGGACAGGGCCGAGAACACCAGCAGGATGACCAGAACGATCTTCGAAAGCGGGCTCGACCGGATGATCAGCTCGACAAAGTCGATCCCGACCTCATCAGGCACCTGAGATGAGCCGCTGCCCCCCGCCTGCAGAGCGAAGGCGTAGTATCCAAGCGTGCGCAAACGCTCCTCCGCACATAGACCTGCGCCGCTGGGACAGCGCGAATACGGAAGTGTATCATGGGCTTAACCCTCCATGCTCCGGTTCCTGGCCATCCGGCGGCTGGCCGTCATCGACGCGCTCGAAGTTGAATTCGCTTCCGGGCTCAACGTGCTGACCGGCGAGACCGGCGCGGGGAAATCCATGCTCGTCGAGGCGGTCGGGCTGCTCGTCGGCGGTCGCGCATCGCCCGAGCTGGTGCGCACAGGAGAGGAAACCGCCACGATCCAGGCCGTCTTCGAGCACGACGGCCGCGAGATCGTCGTGCGCCGCGAGATCTCGGCGCAGGGGCGCAGCCGCGCCTTCATCGACGATGCGCTCTGCACGACCGCGGCGCTCCGCGAGCAGTGCGGCGGCCTCGTCGATCTTCACGGCCAGCACGAACATCAGCGGCTGCTCGACCCGGCCACGCACCTCGAGCTGGTGGACGAGCACGCGCAGCTCCATGCGGAGCGCGCGGCGGTGGCCGCCGCGTTCGCGCGCTGGCGCGCGCTAAGAGACGAGATGGACGAGCTCCGCCGAGCCGAACGCGACCGATCGTCGCGCCTGGACCTGATCGCGTTTCAACTCGCGGAGCTGGAGAAGGTCGCGCCGAAGCCGGGCGAGGACGACGCGCTCGCGGCCGCTCGACTCGTGCTCGCGAACGCGGACAAGCTCAGTCGGCTGTGCGCCGAGGCGTACGAGGCGCTCTACGATGGAGAGCACGCCGCGCTGACCAGCCTCGCCGCATCCTGGAAACGGGTGGGGGAGCTTGCCGCGCTCGACCCGAAGTTCCAGCCGTACCTGGAGGCGCGCGACGGGATCAAGTCCCAGCTGGAAGATCTCGCGTACTTCCTCCGAGGATACGCGGGCGGGATCGACGCGTCTCCCGAGCGCCTGCAGGAGGTCGAAGATCGTCTCGCCGCCCTCGAGCGTCTCAAGAGGAAGTACGGACCGACGCTCGGCGAGACCCTTGATCGGATGGGCGCCCTGCGCCGCGAGCGGGACCTGATGGAGCACTCCGCGGATCGCGCCGCGGCGCTCCAGCAGGACCTCGACGCGGCGCGCCAACGGTTCCTGGAGGCGGCAGCGGCGCTCTCGCGGGCGCGCGAGGCACACGGCGAGCGGTTCTGCCGCGCCCTCGAGAAGGCGCTCGCGGAGCTGGCGATGCCGCGCACCCGGTGCGAGCTGCGCCTCGCGCGGCAGGAGTCGGAGACGGCGTGGACGGAGCGGGGCGTGGACGAAGGAGAGTTCTACCTCTCGCCGAATCCCGGGGAGGAAGTCAGGCCGCTCGCGCGGATCGTATCCGGTGGGGAGCTGTCCCGCGTCATGCTCGCGCTCAAGACGCTGGCGGCGACCGACGCGCCGGGCAAGACGCTGATCTTCGACGAGGTGGACGCCGGCATCGGCGGGGCGGTGGCGGACGTGGTGGGCGCGAAGCTGCGCGACCTCGGCGTGCGGTACCAGGTGCTCTGCATCACGCACCTGCCGCAGATCGCCGCGTATGGCCCTGCGCACTACCGAATCGACAAACGCGTGAAGAGCGGGCGCACCTGGACGACCGTCGAAGCCGTGACCGGCCCGGCTCGGGAGGAAGAGCTTGCGCGAATGATTGGCGGCACCGACATTGGATCCGCGGTGCTCGCGTCGGCCCGGGCCCTGCTCACCGCGCGCCGCGAGGCCGCTCCCGCGAGGCGAAGGAACCGATAGAGCGGAAATAGACGATTTAATACGAAATTATACGATTTTGGCCAAGAAGTACCTGATCGAGACGTTCGGCTGCCAGATGAACTTCCACGACTCCGAGCGCATGGCGGGGCTGCTGGAGCAGGCTGGCTACGAGTCCACCAGCGACTCGCAGGACGCCGACGTCGTCGTGATCAACACCTGCAGCGTCCGGGAACGCGCCGAGGACAAGCTGTACTCGCGTCTCGGGGAGCTTCGCGCCGAAGCGATCGAACAGGGACGCCGCCCGGTACTCGCCGTCACCGGCTGCGTGGCGCAGCAGGAGGGAGCGACCCTGCGGCGTCGCTCCCGCGACATCGACGTCATTGTCGGGACGCAGAGCCTGAAAATGCTGCCAATGCTGGTCGATCGCGCGGCGCAGGAGAAGGCGGAGCAGAGGAAGGGCGCGCTCCGCATCGACATCGACCCGCACGAGGACGTCTCATTCCCGCTGGGCATCGCGCGCCGCAGCGATCCCGTCAAGGCCTACGTGACGATCGTCGAGGGCTGTAATGACTTCTGCACGTTCTGCGTGGTCCCGTACACGCGCGGGCACGAGCGGATGCGCCCGGCGCGAGAAATCCTCGAGGAGGTCACGGAAGCGGCGGCGAGCGGGCGCCGCGAGATTCAGCTCCTCGGACAGATCGTGAACCACTACCAGGCGCCGGATGACCCCGCGATCGATTTCCCGGAACTGCTCGGGCGGGTGAGCCGGATCGACGGCGTCGAGCGCGTGCGGTTCGCCAGCCCGCATCCGCGGCATGTCACGCAGCGGCTCATCGAGGCGATCCGCGACATCCCGCAGGTGTGCAAGCATCTGCACCTGCCGGTGCAGTCCGGCTCCACGGCGGTCCTCAAAGCCATGCGGAGGCGCTACACGCGCGAGAGCTACCTCGAACTGGTGGACCGGGTGCGCGCAGCGGTGCCGGGCATCGCGCTTTCGACCGATATGATCGTGGGATTCCCCGGGGAGAGCGCCGCTGATTTCAAGGACACGCTCTCGCTCGTCGAGCGAGTCCGTTTCCACAGCATGTTCTCTTTCAAGTACTCGCCCCGTCCGAACACGCTGGCGCACAAGCGGATGTCGGACGACGTCGGCGAGGAGGAAAAGGGCCGCCGGCTCGGCGCGCTGCAGGCGCTGCAGAGGGACGTGCAGCTGGAGCTGCATGAAAGGGCAGTCGGACAGCGGTTCGAGGTCCTGGTGGACGCCACCAGCCGCAAGCGCGACTGGGAGCTGTCGGGCCGGACTACCGGGAACACGGTCGTGAATTTTCCAGGACGGCCCGGGTGGCTTGGCTCCATCGTTCGCGTGGAGATCACGGAGGCGGGTCCGAACAGCCTTCGCGGGACGGCAGGTTCAGATGCAGATTGAGATGTCGATCAAGGGGCTGATGGTGGATCCGATCACCAACATGCCCATCATCATCCTCCGCGACAAGGACGGCCAGCGGGTGTTGCCGATCTGGGTGGGCGTGTTCGAAGCCAACGCGATCGCCCTGCAGATCGAAAACGTGACGACGCCGCGGCCGATGACGCACGACCTGCTGAAGAACGTCATCGAGGACCTCAAGGCGACCGTGCGGAAGATCGTCGTCTCGGACCTGAAGGAGAACACGTTCTACGCGTTGATCTACCTGGACGCCGGCGAGGGGACGGTCGCGGTGGACGCCCGACCGAGCGACGCCATCGCGCTCGCGCTGCGGACCAAGGCGCCGATCTTCGTCGAGGAGGAAGTCATCGACAACGCGAAGACCCTCGATGTTTCCCCGGACAAAGGGGACGCGGAGCGGCTCCAGCGGTGGCTGGAGAGCCTCGACCCGGACGACCTCGGAAAATACAAGATGTAGGAGTTCTTGACTCTCCCCATACCGCTGCTAGAATGACAGCGGTCTCGGCCTTCCTGTTTTTTCACATGACGGCGCAGTGGTTTCGAGGGCGGGCCCGCGTGTAGCTGATGATTGTCGCGATCGCCAACCAGAAGGGCGGCGTCGGCAAGACGACGACCGCCATCAACCTCGCGGCGGCTCTGGCGCTGCGGGGCAAGCCGACCCTCCTCATCGATCTCGATCCACAGGCCAACAGCACGATGTCGTATCTGGACGTGGCGGGGATTACGCGCAGCGTGTACGACGCGGTGACGGACGACAAGCTCGGGTTCCTCGACGTCATCCTGCCGTCCACGCATCCAAATCTGTTCGTGGCGCCGTCACGCATCGCGCTCGCAAAACTCGAGAGCAAGCTGGTGGGGGAGATCGACGCGCATTTCCGGTTGAAGGACCGGCTGGTGCCCGTCCGCCAGAAGTATCCCTACATCGTCATCGACTGCCCGCCGACGCTGGGACTGCTGACGGTCAACGCGCTGGTGGCAGCCACGCACCTGCTGATTCCCATCCAGTCGTCGTACTTCGCGCTCGAGGGGACCGACGACCTGCTCGAGACGGTGGAAAAGGTCCGCGCACGCGCCAACCCGGGGCTGCGAATCCTGGGGGTCGTGATCACGATGCACGACAAGCGCACGGCGCTGGCGCGGGACATCAGGGCGCAGATTGACAAGGTGTTCGGCACGAAGGTGTTCAAGACCGTCATCACGAAGAGCGTGCGCCTCGAGGAGAGCCCGGCCTACAAGGAATCGATTTTCAGCTTCGCGCCGGAGTCTTCCGGCGCGACCGAGTATTACCGCCTGTGCGAGGAGGTCATGGATCGTGCCTAAGCGAGGGCTGCCGACGACGGTCAGGATGCGCCACGACGAGCACTACGTCGAGGCGCTCTCGTTCTCCTCGGGGACGCCGGTTGGGCGCATGGTGCCGATCGACCAGATCGACCCGAACCCCAATCAGCCGCGCCAGGTGATGGGAGACCTGTCCGAGCTGATGGCGTCGATTGCCGAGAAAGGGGTCATCGAGCCGCTCGTCGTCCGGCAGCGCGGCGGGCGCTACCAGATCATCGCCGGCGAGCGGCGCTACCAGGCGGCGGTGCAGGTCGGCCTTCGTGAGCTGCCGGTGGTCGTCCGCGACGTGGACGACTCGGAAGTGATCGAGCTCGCGCTTGTCGAGAACCTCCAGCGGAAAGATCTGACGCCGTTCGAGGAAGCAGAGGCGCTGCACGCGCTCGCGGAACGGTGCGGCTACACCCACGAGGACCTGGCGCGGAAGCTGGGGAAGTCCCGGTCGTCGATTACCGAGTCGCTGGCGCTCAACCAGATGCCGGATGAGGTCAAAAACCTCTGTCGGCTGGCCGACATCGGCTCTAAGTCTCTGCTTTTACAGATAGTTAGACAGTCAGACCCGAAGAAAATGACGGCGCTCATCGAGAAGATGACGCGCGAGGGAATCAGCACCCGGCACGGCCTGCGCCAGGTCACCGCACCCAAGCCGAAGGCCGGGCGCCCGCGGCATTACGTTTTCAACTACAAGGCTCCGACGAAGGACTTCAATCTGAAGCTGCAGTTCCGCAGACCCCAGGTCGAGCGCGCGGAGATCATCAAGGCGCTGCTCGCGATCATCGACGAGCTCAGGGCTGGCAAGTAGGCCGGACAAGTCGGACCAATCACGCCGGACAGTCAAGCAGTCGGACAGTCAAGCAGTCGAACAGTCAAGCAGTCGAACAGTCCAACGAATCAATCCGTGCAGTTCGGACAGGTGCGCAGACGCCCCGTGCTGCCCGACTTGTGGTGCGGCACCGTTTAGTTAACATAAGATACATTATCAGACCCAACGCAAATCCCCCGTGGAAACGGCCTGTTGATGGTTTGTGTGGACGTTTTTATGGCTGGCGACCGAGGACCCGGGGCGCCGCCCCGTTCGTGCTAATCTCGGAACCGCTCCCGATGTTCCGGACGCTCGACCGCTATCTGCTTCGGGAAATCCTCGCGCCGTTCGCCCTGGCGCTGATCGTCTTCACGTTCATCCTGCAGATCCCCCCGATCATGGAACAGGCCGAGAGCCTGATCGCCAAGGGGGTGCCGTGGCTCACCGTCGGGCACCTGCTGCTCCTGCTCCTGCCGCAGGCGCTCGGCCTGACGATTCCGATGGCGCTGCTGGTGGGGTTGCTCATTGCCTTCGGGCGGCTCTCGGCAGACCGCGAAATGGTCGCCACCCTGGCGTGCGGGATCAGCCTCTACCGGTTCCTCCTCCCGGTCATGACCCTCGCCACGGCGGCCGCAGGCGTGACCATGTGGATCATGGTCGTGGGGATCCCCGACGCGAACCAGACGTTCCGGGAAATCACGTACGACATCGTCGCGGCCCGCGTGGAAAACGACGTCCGCCCGCGCGTCTTCTTCGAGGACTTCCCCGGCCGGGTGCTGTACGTCCAGGAAAGCGCCGCCCCGGAACCGGGCTGGAGGAAGGTCTTCATGGCGGACACCTCGACGCCCGGGCGTCCGACCCTCTTCCTGGCGTCGCGCGGACGCCTGCTGCTCGACCGCCAGGCGCGGCGCGTCGAACTGATTCTCCACGACGGGGCGCGCTACGCGGTCGGCGACAAGCCCGGACAGTACGAGACCCAGAGCTTCGACGGCCGCGACGTGATCATCTCGCTCGACCCGGACAGCGTGTTTCCGTCCGCGGCGCTCCCCAAGGGGGTCACCGAGCTGCGGATCGCCGAGCTGCGCGAGCAGATTGCCGTCAAGGCCGGCCAGGGGCTCTCGCCGCACAACGAGGTCATGCAGATCCACCAGAAGTTCTCGATCCCCGCGGCGTGCCTGATCTTCGGCGTCATCGGCATCGCGCTCGGCGTCACCGCCCGCAAGGACGGCAAGCTGGCCGGCTTCGTCGTCGGCATCGGGGTGATCTTCGTGTACTGGTCGCTGCTGATTGTCGCGGAGGCGATGACGAAGGGGCACGTGATGCCGGCTGCCTGGTCGCGCTGGGTCCCGAACATCGTGCTGGCGCCGCTGGCGGTGGCAGCACTGATCTGGCGCGCGCGGTGGGCGGACGCCGGCTTGCCCTTGCCCTGGTTCCGGGCGCCGGCCCCCGAGACAACCCCCGCGGGCGCGCCTGCAGGCCCGACTGCCCCGCCGGCGCCACGCCCGCGCGTGCGCGTCGTGCTGCGCGTGCCGCGCTTCTGGGTCCCGAGGCCGACGCTGCTCGACGGCTACGTGGCTCGGCTGTTCGCGCGCGTGGCCGGGCTCGCGTTCGTGTCGCTGCTCGGGATCTTCTACATCGCGACGTTCGTCGATCTCTCGGACAAGCTGTTCAAGAAGCAGGCAACCGGCGGCATGCTGCTCCAGTTCTTCTGGTACCAGACGCCGCAGTTCGTTTACTACGTCATCCCGCTTTCGGTGCTCCTCGGCGCGCTGGTCACCGTCGGCCTGCTCGCGCGCACGAGCGAGCTGACGGTGATGAAGGCGTGCGGGATCTCCCTCTACCGGCTCGCGCTGCCGCTCATCCTGATGGCGATCGTCGGCAGCCTTGTGCTCTTTTCGCTGGAAGATCGGCTGCTGGCGCACGCCAACCGTCGCGCCGAAGCGCTGAACGCACGCATCCGCGGCCACTCGCCGCGCACGTTCAACGCGCTCAACCGGCAGTGGATCGCCGGGCGCGGCAATCGCGTCTACCATTACGCGCTCTTCGACCCGAAGGCGCGAGAGCTCTCGGCGCTGTCGCTGTACTCGCTCGATCCGCAGCGCTGGCGGCTCACCCGCCACACCTTCGTCAATCGCGCGACGTACTCGGGCGCGGAGTGGATCGGCACGTCGGGCTGGGAGTTCTCGTTCCGCGGGCGCTCGGCGCCGTGGCAGCCGTTCGGCCGGAGACCGCTCGACCTCGAGACGCCCGACTACTTCGAGACCGAGCAGCCCGACGCCGAGCTGATGACGTACGCCGAGTTGCAGCGGCACGTCACCGACCTGCGCGCCAGCGGCTTCAACGTGGTCCCGCTGCTGGTGCAGGCCCAGCGCAAGCTCGCCTTCCCTCTCGTGACGGTCGTGATGACGTTGCTCGCGGTCCCGTTCGGGGCCACTGCCGGGCGAAGGGGTGCGCTCTACGGCGTCGGCATCGCAATCGCGCTGGCGATGATCTACTGGCTGCTGATGAGCGCGTTCGGCGCGGTCGGCAGCGCCGGGCTGCTGCCCCCCGCGCTCGCCGCGTGGTCCCCCAACCTGCTGTTTGCCGCTGGCGCCGCTTACCTGCTGCTGACCGTCCGCACCTGATGCTGAGGGACATGTCGCCGCGCGGTCTATGCGTGTGGACTCGCGGCGATCTCTGTCAGCGCAGTAACCAGGTCTGACGCCACCAGACCGTGCCGGTACGCGTCGCGGAGCGCGCGCTGCGCGATCTGCCTGGCCAGGGCCGCCTGCCGCTGCTTCGACAGCTCACCCTTCCCCGCCCGTGGCGAGGCGACGAACGTTCCCTGGCCGCGCTTGACGTACACCACGCCGTCGCGCAGCAGCTCGCGATAGGCATGCTGCACAGTGTTGGCGTTGACCTTCAGCTCCGCCGCGAGCTGCCGCACCGCGGGCAGCGGGTCGTCCGGGCGCAGGATGCCGAGCGCCGCCTGGCGGCACACCTCGTCGACAATCTGCAGATAGATGGCGCGGCCATTCGAGGGATCGAGCTCGAGGAACATGGGAGCAGAATGTAGCAGATTAGCGCACTAGTCAACTAGAGATGTAGCGTACTAGTGTTATAGAGCGCTAGTTGTCGCCACACGGCGGGCGCCCGGTGGCGCCGGAACGGACCGAGCCGGACCGCGCTGTCACCGCGCTGCCGCCCCCGCCCCGCCCAGCACACGGACCTCCAAGATCGACACGACCCCCTCGGCACCGGGATCCGTATTGACCGTGTCGACGACGAAGAGCAGCGTGTTCACGGCGGTTCGAGGGACCGGACCCTGCGCGCCCGGAACCGGGCGGAAGTCGTCGAAGTCGATCCTGACCCGCCGTGGCTCCGCGTCGGCGAAGATCGAGCGGCGCCAGCGCTGTCCGTCGGCCCCGCCGGGGGCGCGAAGCTGCACCGATACCCGCATCGGGCGATCGGCGCTGACGCGGAACTCGATCGCGCTCGCCGACTCCGGCATCGAAAGCGGACGCACGAGCGCGGCGTACGGGCTCGCGCCCCCTTCCCTGCCGAGGGCGTACGTCACCTGGAGCGAGCCGTCGATGCGCGAGGCGGACACCACGCCGGTGCTGTCCGGCGCGTGCTCGATCGTCCAGGCCGCGACGTCGTCGGCCGACGACAGCTCCGCGATCGTCGCCAGCGGCAACGGCACCGGCTCGATCGCGGTCGCCGCTGGCAGCCCGACGAAAATCGGACTGGAGACGATCCACGGGACTGGCGGAGTGCCGGGAGCGCGTGCGAGCCGCACCTCGATCCGATAAGCGCCTGCGGCGGGCTGCATGGACACCTGAAGGCGCGGCGGCGGCCCGGCTCCCACCTCGTGTCCGTCCCGCAAGAGCACGATGCGCGCGCCGTCCGGCGCATCTGCGGAGACATCGAACTCGAGCGGACCGGCGGGAATCAGGCGGTCGCCGATCGTCGCGGTGACCGGCCCGCTGCGCACCCTGAACGCGAGCCGCGCCGGTGCGGCCACCCCGTCGATCGCGCTGAACACGCGGCCGTGCCTGATCGCGCTCGTCACGCGCGCGGCGTCGTCTTCGGCGCGGCCGGAGAGCGGCGCGTCGAGCAGCGCCCGCACGGCGAAGCTCCCGAACACGGCGCGGTACGACGGCAGGGAGATGCGCTGCAGGATGCCCGATCCTTCAGGCGCGAGGCGCGCGTGCGCGTCGTGGCCGGCGACGAGCGCGAGAAATCGGCGCGACGCCACGGCATCTGCCCTCTCGAGCGGCGCGTCCGGGCGGTCGAACGTTCCCGCCAGTGCAGCCGCCGGGCGGAACCAGTACCCGATCGCCGCGCGCGCCAGCGCCATCCCGCTCTCGTCTCGCCACTGGCTGTCGGCGTTGAGCCACTCGAGGCCGTCGAAGCGTGTGTCCCAGGCCTCCCACGCGAGCTCGCGCTTCGGCGAGTCGGGGTGCGCGACGATGGCCACCCCGCCCAGCCGATGGATGTCGTCGATGACGTCCCTCGCCTCCCCCGCGAGGCGGTACTCCGCACTCCGCATCCCGAGCGCGGCAACGTGTCCCTGGTCCGTGCTGATCTCCGCGCCGTCGATGCAGAGCACCCCGGAGCGATACTTCGGCGGCTCGAGCCTCCGGCCGTCACCGTGGTCCATGAACACCAGGAACGCGAGGCCCGCCGCCGCCGCGTCGCGCGCAGCATCGTCCACGGACCCGCCGCCGTCGGAGCGGACGGTGTGGACGTGGAGCGCCCCCTTGAGCGCAAGCGGATCGGCGGGCGAGGTGAGAGTGACCTGCTCGGGTGCGGGAGGAACGACGAAGTACAGGAGGAGCGCGACGACAGCGAGGGCGGCGCCGAAGCTCAGGAGCCTTCGTCGAGCTTTTGGCGCCACCACATCACCAAATCACCGAATCACAAGATTCCGGAATCGCCTACAGCCCTGCGTCTGCGCGAAGCGCGTTCGCCTTGTCGGTGCGCTCCCACGTGAACTCCGGCTCGGTGCGGCCGAAGTGCCCGAACGCGGCGGTCCTCTTGTAGATCGGGCGGCGCAGGTTGAGCATCTCCATGATGCCGCGCGGCGTCAGCTTGAAGTGGCCGCGCACGATCTCGCTGACCTTCCCGTTGTCCACGCGCCCGGTTCCGTGTGTCTCGACGAGAACCGACACGGGGTCCGCGACGCCGATGGCGTACGCCAGTTGCACGGTGGCGCGCTCGGCCAGTCCCGCGGCGACGACGTTCTTGGCGATGTAGCGCGCCATGTAGCAGGCGGATCGATCCACCTTGGTGGGGTCCTTGCCGGAGAACGCACCGCCGCCGTGCGGCGCCGCGCCGCCGTACGTATCGACGATGATCTTGCGCCCGGTGACCCCCGCGTCTCCCTGCGGCCCGCCGATCACGAACCGGCCGGTCGGGTTGATGAAGAACTTCGTGTTCTTGTCGATCATCTCGCGCGGCACGACCTTGTGGATGATCCGCTCGATGATGTCCTCGCGGAGCGTCTCGTTGGACACGGCGGGGCTGTGCTGGGTGGAGACGACGACGGCGTCCACGCGGACGGCCTTGTTGCCGTCGTACTCGACCGTGACCTGCGACTTGCCGTCCGGGCGGAGGTAGTCCAGCTCCCCCGCCCGCCGCGTCTCGGACAGGCCCCGCACCAGCTTGTGCGCGAGCATGATCGGCAGCGGCATCAGTTCGGGTGTCTCGGTGCAGGCGTACCCGAACATCAGCCCCTGGTCGCCCGCCCCCCCGGTGTCCACGCCCATCGCGATGTCGGGCGACTGCGCGTGGATGGAGGACAGAACGGCGCACGTCTCGTAGTCGAAGCCGTACTTCGCACGCGTGTAGCCGACCTCCTTGATCGTCGCGCGGACGATTTCCGGGAAGTCGACGTAGCAGCTCGTGGTGATCTCGCCCGCGATGATCGCGAGCCCGGTGGTGACCAGGGTCTCGCACGCGACGCGACCGACGGGGTCCTGGGCGAGGATGGCGTCGAGGATGGCATCGGAGATCTGGTCGGCGATCTTGTCGGGATGTCCTTCGGTGACGGACTCAGACGTAAAAAGATGGCGGCCCGTACGGCCCATGTGGCTCCTTTTGCAGTAAACAGAACAGTTAACTCTAACAAACGAAAAGGGGGACAGTCACACTTTTTCTCGAAAACGGGATTAAGTGTGGCTGTCCCACTTTTCAGGGGCGCGGGTGGAACTTCTCATACACCGCGCGCAGGCGTTCCTCGAGCACGTGCGTGTAGATCTGCGTGGTGGACAGATCGGCGTGGCCGAGCATCATCTGAATCGCGCGCAGGTCGGCCCCGCGCGCGAGCAGGTGCGTGGCGAACGAGTGGCGCAGGACGTGCGGGCTCAGCTCGCGCGTCACTCGCGCGGCGGCACCGTACGCCTTGAGGATTTTCCAGAAGCCCACGCGCGAGAGCCGGCCGCCGCGCGCGTTGACGAAGAGCCACGGAGACTTCGCGCGCTTCAGCAGCGTGGGACGCCCGTCCGCCACGTACCGCCGCACCCACGCGGCCGCTTCGTCCCCCGTCGGAACGATGCGCTGCTTGCTCCCCTTGCCGGTGCAGGTCAGGTAGCCACCCTCGAGGTTGAGGTCAGGCCCGCGCAGCCCCACCAGCTCCGACACCCGCAGCCCGGTCGCGTACAGAAGCTCGATCAGCGCGCGGTCGCGGAGGCCGCGCGGCGTGGACACGTCGGGCTGCGCGATCAGCCTGTCCACCTCCTCGACGCTGAGGTATCGCGGCAACGGCGCCCAGGCGCGCGGCGCCTGCAGATCCGCGGCCGGGTCCGCGGCGAGGCGGCGATCCAGCACGAGGAACCGGTAGAAGCCGCGCACGCTGGCCACGGCGCGCGCTACCGATCGCGCCGACAGCCCGCCGGTCAGCAGCCGCCGGACGAAGGCCTCGAGCTCGGCGCGCCCGAGCTGTTCGAGCGTCCGGCCGGACTCCTCCGCGAAGCGCGCCAGCAAGGCCAGGTCCCGCGCGTAGCTCTCGACGGTGTTGTCGGCGAGCCGACGCGAAGTCCGCAAGTGATCGAGGTACGCGTCGATCAGATTGACACCTCTGGGGGCGAGGAGTAGTGTACCCCGCCGGTCCGAATCCGCGTCCCGTGATGCCAACGCCGTCCTCCAAGTGGCAGTACCTGCCAACCGAAGCCATCAATCCCAACACGCTGGCGCTGGACAAGACCCCGGTCCCCGAGATCATCGACCTCATCGTCAACGAGGATCGCCGCGTGGTGGCGGCCGTGCAGAAAGAGAAAGAAGCCATCGCGCACGGTGTCGAGATCATCACGCAGGCCCTGCGCAAGGGGGGCCGGCTCGCGCTGGTCGGGGCCGGCACATCGGGGCGCCTGGGCATCGTCGAGGCGGCGGAGATTCCACCGACGTTCGGGACCTCTCCGACGTTGGTCCAGGCCGTGATGGCCGGGGGGCAGCCGGCCGTCTTCCGCGCGAAGGAAGGGGTCGAGGACAACTACGAGGAAGGTGCGCGCAGCATCGCGCGGCTTCGGCTCGGCAAGAAGGATGTCGTGATCGGCGTCTCGGCAAGCGGGGTGACCCCCTTCGTGCGCGGCGCGCTGACGCGCGCGCGCAAGGCGGGCGCGAAGATCATCTTCATCACGTGCTGGCCGGGCTCCGAGTTGAAGACGTTCGTGGACCTGCTGATCGCGCCGGCGGTCGGCCCGGAGATCATCGCGGGATCGACGCGCCTGAAGGCGGGGACGGCCACCAAGATGGTGCTGAACATGCTCACCACCATCTCGATGGTGAAGGTCGGCAAGACCTACGGCAACCTGATGGTGGACGTGCAGACCGGCTCCGAGAAGCTCAAGGACCGGGCGCGGCGCATCATCATGATCGTCACGGACATCGACTACGGCGAAGCGGACAAGCTCCTGCGGCGCGCGCGCTGGAACGTCAAGGTCGCTATCGTCATGCAGAAATCGAGCGTGTCCTACAGTGAGGCGGTGAAGCGGCTGCGGCGGGCGGAGGAATCGATCCGCGACGCGATCGGCGAGGACATCGAGCCGCGTCTCCGTCAGTTGCTCAGGCTCGACGCGGCCCCCTCGTCGAGCACCAACTCGACCCGCGGGTGAAGCTGCAGGAATGACGCGGGCAGCCGCGTCGTAATCGGGCCGTTCACCACGCGCTCGATGCAGCGCGCCTTGCTCTTCCCCATCGCCAGCAGCACGATCGACCGCGCCGCGAGGATGGTCCCCATCCCCATCGAGAGCGCCTCGCACGGCACCTGCGCGAGGTCGTTGCCGAACAGCGACGCGTTGGCGCGTCGCGTGGACTCGTGCAGCGTCACCTTGTGCGTCCGCGCCGCCAGCTCACGCGCCGGCTCGTTGAAGCCGATGTGCCCGTTCGTGCCGATCCCCAGCAGTTGCAGGTCGATGCCGCCGGCGGCGGCGATCGCGTGCTCGTAGCGCGCGCACTCGGCGTGCAGGTTCGGCGCGAGGCCGTTCAGGAAGTTCGCGCGCTCCTCCGGCACGTTCACGCGCGCGAACAGGTGCCGCCGCATGAACGCGTGGTAGGAGCCTGGATGCTCCGGCGGAATGCCGACGAATTCATCGAGGTTGAACGTGGTCACGCGAGACAGGTCGATGGCGTGCGACGCGAACAGCGCGCCGATCTCGTTGTAGAGCGGCACCGGCGTGCGCCCGGTCGGCAGCCCGAGCACCAGCTCCGGCTGTTCGGCGACGCGCGCGGCAATCTGACGGGCGACCGCGGCCGCGGCCACTTTTTCGGTTGGATAGACGGAAAGGTTCATGGGGTGCCGGCGGGAATGTGCTGACCGTCTTGACCACAGGGAACGCAGTCAGGCCCCATTTATCGCCTCGGTGGCTCGATCGTGAACGGAACACGGGCGACGGCGTATGTCTGCGAGTCGTGATCGATCGCCTTGACCTGCAGCATGTAGTCCCCCGCCGCCAGCGCCCCCGCTTCGATCGACAGCACCGCAAGGCGCTCCCGCTCGCCAGGCTCTTGCGCGGGGAGCCGAAGCAGCGGGCTGCGAAAGGTGACGGCCTGCTCCCGCGTGATGGTGTAGTCCAGCGTCAGTTCCCCGCCCGTTGATCCGATGCCCGACACCTGGACGAGCGCGTGCACGCGTTCGTCAGGCTCGAACCGGCGCGTCACGCGCGGCCGGACGTCCACCGCGCCGACGGTGAACGGTCCGGGCGCCTCGCCTGCGGGCGCCGCCTCGCCGAGCACGAGCGCCGTGATCTTCAGCGCCTCGGGCACGGCGGCGACCGAGATCGGAACGGTCGCCGATCCGAGCGCGGAGGCGTCCGGCTGGGCCACCGACAGGTCGAGAACGTACTCGCCCGGCGCGAGCGTCATCGCCTTCTGGTACGTGAAGCCCGCGCGGCGGCCCCGCGCGAACGTCGCCTCGTCGAGGCGGAACCGGATCGTGTCGGCGAAGCGGCGCACCGGCGCCCCCGTCTGCGCGTCGCGGACGGTCGCCTGCACGTCGAGATCGGCGCGATGGGGCGCGGAGTCGGTGAACGCGATCGCGTTGCCAGGGATTGCGACTGCGACCGGGCAGTACGCCTCGTCGCGGCCCCGGCGGAACACCGGAACGTCAACGCCGATCTCGAACCGGCGCGCGAACATGCGCGCGCGCACTTCCCCCCATGGGCGCCGGAGCCGTTCGCTGCGCTCGATGTCCGCGAGCACCTCCCCCGCCGTCCGGCTCAGGTCCGCGCCGAGGGCGATCCGCTCGAACGGGTTCGCCGCGGACGAGAGGCTGGTGTCCGGGCCGAGGGCCTGCGCGCGCTCGGTCTCAGCCACCCGGTCGGTGCGCTTCAGCCCTGTCGCCGGGTCGAGAAACGCGGCGCTCTCGTACTGGAGCGGATTGGCCGGCGTGTTCAGCCGGTAGACGTACGCCTGGTTGGCGTCGGCGGGATCCGTGAGGAGCCGGTAGTCCCCTGCTCCCTTGTCCACGAAGACGACCTGCACGCGGCCCGTACGTCCCGGCAGTCCCGCGAGGTGCTCGTAGGTCCAGATCTCGGTGGGAAGTTCCGGCGCCTCCGACAGCGCGCCGAGCGCGAAGCCGCGCCCGCCCGTCGGGTTCGTCTCGATGAAGTCCGGAGGGCCCCAGGTGATGTAGACGCGTCCGCGATCCGTGAACCGGCCCCGCTTGCCGGACGAGAACTTCGCGTCCGCCTCGGCGAGCCGCTTCACGTGCTCCTCGTACAGCTCGTTCGCCGAGGTGCCTGAAGTGGGGTCCCGTCGTCGCCAGAACTCACGCACGAAGCGGGCCTGCGCCTCGCCGTCGCGCAACGTGCCGGCCGCCTGGCGTTCCTCCGGCGTCAGCAGCCACTCGACCTCTTGCGAGAGCCAGCGCCGGAAATCGCGCGGCACCGGCTGCGACAGTGCAACCGGGGCCGCGCACAGCCACGCGACGACGCCTGCTCCCAGACGGAGCAGCCCGCGGGTCACCACAGATACTTCGCGGCCACCTGGATGCTGCGGTTGCCGCCGACGCTCGAAATCAGGCCGAACGTGCCGGGTGACGCCAGGCTCAGGCCGGGGCTCCCCGCATAAGTGTTGTTCGTGATGTTGTACAGCTCGAACCGGAGCTGCAGCCGTTGATCGCGGAACATCCGGATGTTGCGGACGATCGCCATGTCGATCGTGTAGAAGTCATCCAGCCGGAACTGGTTCCGGGCGAGCGTGCCGCGCGCCCCGGGGGCGAGCGTCTGCTCGAACGCCCCGGCCGGCAGGTGAATCACGGATGTATCCGACGTTTGCTCCGGCTTGTCGCTGAACTGCTTGCCGATGACGCTCGCGTCCACGACGTTCGGCCGATCCTGCGAGACGCCATCGATATTGCAGTCGCTGCTGTTCGCGCCGCATGTCACGCTGACCGGCACGCCATCCCGGTAATAGTACGTGCCCGCGATGGTCCAATCACGGATCAGCGCGCCAACGATGCCGCCGGTGTCGTTCCAGGGCAGCTCGTAGCTGAAGTTGAAGCTGGCGACGTGGCGCATGTCGTAGCGCGACGGTCCGTACAGGTCATCCTTGCGGGCGTCGTTAGTGCCCTGATCATTGAGTTCGATATCCGCGTCCCACTGCATCGAGAAATAGATGTCGCCGCTGCCGAAACCGGCGTCCGACGCCATGTCGAGCGACCGTCCCCACGTGTACGAGGCCTGGTACTGGAGACCATTGGAGTAGCGGCGCTCGAGGCTGGCCTGCAGTGCGCGGTAATTGCCGTCCGAGCCGTTTGCGAGCCGGAGGTGATTCGAGATCGTCGGGTCGGGCCTGCGTGCCTGACGGTTGGCGAACGTTGCGCCCGGGCCCGGAACCGCGCGGTTCAGGATGAGCGACGACGGCAGCCCGCGCGTCGCGCTCCCCACATACCCGACGCGGACCACCGTGGTTCGATTCAGATCGCGCTCCAGCGTCAGATTCCATGTGTGCACGCGACCCAGTTCGAAGTCCGGCGAAACGTCGTACCGCGCTGGTGTTCCGCCGGCGACAACGCCCGATTCGGGGCTGAGCGTCTCGACCCTCAGCGGATCCGCCGAGGGCAGGATCGTGATCGTCCGGATATGCGGCGGCTGGAATTGCAGCGACCGCATGTGGAAGAAGTTGATGCGGTCATACGACAGGCCGTATGCGCCTCTCAGGACCCAGCGGCCATCCCCGCCGAGGTCCCACGCCGCGCCGGCCCTGGGCGCCGGGTTGGCGAAGTCCGAGTCATAGGCGAAGTCGGTCAGGCTGTCGCGCTCCTTCCACTCCGTCACCATCTCGTTGCGGAAGCCGAGGTTCAGCGTGAGGTCGTCCCGCACCCGCCAGTCGTCCTGGACGAAGAGGCCGACGTCCCAGTACCGGAAATTCCGTTCGGGATCGCCGATCGTGACCTGGTAAGAGCTCGGTGTGCCCGCAAGGAAGTTCTGGATTCCGCTCCGGCCATACGCGACGCCGAAGTTGACCAGGCCGCGCACGTAATCGCTCTGCACACCGTTGTTGAACGTCCGGTGAAGGTCGTATCCAGCCTTGAATGCGTGCCGGCCGCGCACGTAGGCGAGCGACCCGATGCCCTGCCAGTCGTAGAGCTTCCGGAAGATCGGATACTGGTTTGAGATCGAACCCAGCGTCGACAGCCCTGCGATGGTGATCGTCGGGAAGTCCTCGAACCCGTCCTCAGTCGGCAGATCCACGCGGCGATACGCGTATCCGAAGCGGAACTCTCCGACCAGCGACGATGAGAAGACACGGGTGAGCGAGGCGCCGCCGGTGTGCCCGCGATCGACAATGTCCCCGCCATTGCCCTTGAACACGCGCAGGATCTTGAAGTCCTGGTTCCGGAAGTCGTAGCGCGCCATCAGCTTCGTCGCGTCGTTCAGGTTGAAGTCGAATCGGACGAGCGGATTCGGCGTGTCGTACTGGAACGGCGCGTTCGTCTCGAAGCGCCGGACGTTCAAGTCGGTCCGGTTGGGCAGCGGATAGAGGTCGAGCCATTGCCGGATGATCGCATCGCCGGCGGCGCTCCCCGTATTCGGCGTCCGCTCCGTCGGCAACGGCACGAGACCGGATGCAGCGTTCTCGCCCCGCCGGACGTTGTTCTCGAACATGGCGAAGTAGAAGATCTTGTCGCGTTTCAGCGGCCCGCCGACCGTCCCGCCGTAGAGGTTCAGCGTGTACTCGGGGAATTGTGCGGTCTGCAGCGGGCTGCCTCGATCCTGGAAGCGCTCGTTGTTGTAGTAGAACTCGTAGAGCGAGCCGTGCAGGGTGTTCGATCCCGACCGCGTGACCGCGCGGACCTGCGCCCCGCCGGCGCGGCCGAACTCGGCGTTGTAGTTCCCCGTGATCACCTCGAGCTGCTTGACCCCCTCCACGCTCACCGGCACGCGATAGTCGTTGTCTTCCGGATCGATGTTTGAGATGCCGTCCAGCTCGAAGTTACTCGACCGCGCCGTCGTCCCGTTCGCGACGACGTTGCTGCCGCCCGAGCCGAGGAACGCGCGGTCGAACCGCGTGCTCGGCGTCGTGACGCCAGGCGCGAGCGTGGCGAAGTTGTAGACGCTCCGACCCGCGAATCCGGACACCTGCGCGGTGAAGGGGCGGTCGAGCAGGGTTCTCTCCTCGTACGCCCGCCGCATCTCGGACTTCGTCGTCTGAACGACCGGTGAATCGGCGGTGACGGTGATCTCCTGCGCAAGCGGTGCGATGCCCATCGTGAAATCCACGACGGTGGACTCGTTCAACCGGACCTGCGCGGCGGTTTTCGTCTGGGTGCTGAAACCGGTCATCTCGGCGCGCACCTCGTACGTGCCAAGCGGCAGGTAGTTCAGCCGATACAGACCGTCGCCGGTCGTGACGGCGCTGAACGTGCCGCCTGTTCCGGTGTTCGTGGCGGTGATCGCCACGCCGGGCAAGACGGCGCCCTGAGAGTCTTTCACCTGCCCTTCGATGGTGCCGCTGATGGCCTGTGCTGAAGCGTTTGACGCGAGCGCCGGCACGATGATGAAGCCGGCAAGCAGGATGGCAAGAACAGTGCCTGGCCGAAGTGCAGACTGCATTCGCCCCTCCCCGGAGTTTGTTCTGGTGCAAGGCGAATGTTATCACCGCGGCCCACGGTCGGAGTTGAGTAAGTGGGCAGGGGGACCTGTCGAGGCGATGCTCGATCGGGTAACTGATAATCGCGCCATCGGGTAATGGCACGATCGGGGAATCGGGCCATCGCTAATCGGGTAGTTGGATCGCTCATCGGGTGATCGAGTGATCGGCTGATCGCGGTTGCCCGATTGCGGGACGGTTACCCGATTGCAGATTGCCCGATTCCCCGATCCAACTCCCAGATTGCCAGACTGCCGGAGGCAGTCCGGCCCGATTACAGATGAGCGATTCCCCGATCAAACTCCCCGATTACCCGATTGCCGATTGCCGATCGTGCGATTACCCGATGGCGCGATTACCGATTACCAATTGACAACCTGCCGCCCTCAGTCCGCGACGTACGCGGGCACCTTCGCGCCTCCGTGCGCTTCGGCGAGGGCAAGTCGGACGGCGCCTTCGGCGGGCTCCCGATCGAGCAGCCGCACCTTCGCGCGCGGCGCGTCGTCGTGGAGGCGCGCCGGCAGCTCGGCAACGAGCCAGTGCAGGCCGCGAAAGATGCCGCCGGAGAGCAGAAGTGTGAAGGGCTGATCGAGCATCCTGAGGCGCCGCGCGACCGACACCGCCGACGCGGTCAACTCGCGCACCGTGCCGTCCATGATGCCGGCGGCGACCGCGTCCCCCTGCTCGAACGCCTGCTGCACGTACGGGGCGAGCGCCGCGATCTCGGGTGGCTTCACGCCGCGATAGTAGACCGCGTGCAGCAGGTCCTGCGGGCGCTGCACCTCGAAGTGCTGCAGCAGGAGCGGCGTGAGACGCGTGTGCGCGCCGCGCCGGTCCGCCTGGCGAAGCACGGCGCGGATCGCGGCGCGGCCGATCCAGTAGCCGCTCCCTTCGTCGCCGAGGACGTACCCCCAGCCGCCCGCGCGCGCCGCTTCCCCGTCCGCGTTGCGACCGTACGCGATCGAGCCCGTCCCCGAGATGACGACAATGCCGGGCCCATCGCCGATGCCGGCCTCCAGCGCGATCAGCGCGTCGTTGACGATGACGAGCCGCGCTTTGTAGCCAATGCGGCGCATGATGCCCCACACGATACGGGAGTCTTCCTCGCGGTCGACCCCGGCCATGCCGAGGCAGATCGCGGCGGGCATTCGTTCGGGGTTGACAGGGTGCGTATACACCCACGGAGTGGCGGTCTCGCGGAGCGGAGCCGGCGCGGGCCCGCCGCCCGGCGCCGTGGCGGCGATCGCCCGGTCCATCACCTCGTGCAGGACTTTCTCGACCTGGAGCTCCCCCGCCGCCTGGAGGTTGGCGCCTGGTCCCCGGGTTTCGGCGACCAGGCGCCCGTCGTGATCCGCCAGCTGGCACACCGTCTTGGTGCCGCCGGCGTCGATGCCGATGACGTGCACGTCAGAACGTGAGCTTGAGCCCGAACTGGATCATCCGCGGCTCGCCAGCCGTGATCAGCCGGCCAAAGTCCGCGCTCTCCAGAGTGGTTCTGACCCCCGTGAAGTTGGTCTCGTTGAACGCGTTGAACGCCTCGAGGCGGAACTGCACGCCGACGCGATCCGACACGAGGAAGTTCTTGAACAGCGCCAGGTCCGTCATGTGCCGCCACGGTCCGCGCACGACGCTTCGTGGAGCATTGCCGAAGGTGTTCGCAGCCGGCCTCGCGAACGCCGTCGTGTTGAACCACTGTTCCAGCGTCTTCGGCCCTTCGGCATCACCGACGAGATCAGGCCGCCGGGTCACGAGGCCGAACGAGTTGGACGTGTTGGTCGTCATCGTGATGGTCAGCGGCGTTCCGCTGGCGAACTGCGAGGCCCCGCTGAGCTGCCACCCGCCCAACAGGTTGTACATCAGTTTGTTGGAGGTGTCGTTGAAGAACGGCAGGCTCCAGACATAGTTGGCGCCGAAGATGTGCGTGCGGTCGTACGCGGTGATCGCGCGCTCAGCCGCCAGATTGTTGACGTCTTGCACGCGATCGGTAGTGTTCCGATCCGAAGAGGAGTCGGACTCCGCCCGCGACAACGTGTAGTTGACGTTCAACTGCAGGCCCGCCGTGAACCTCCGCTGTACCGCGACCTGGAGCGAGTGGTAGATGGAGGTCGCGTTCGTCACCCTCAGCTCGATGTCTCCCCATCCCCGGTAAGGCCGCGCGGCGTTGGTCGGGCTCGTCGTTCCGGGCGGCGTCTGGTTGATGTCGTATGACCGGAGCAAATTACGCCCCGCGCTGCCGACGTAAGCCACGTCCACGTTGAAGTTGTACGGCAACTCACGCTGCACGCCGAGGCTCCACTGATGCGTGCTCGGGATCTTGAAGTCCGGGCTCATCGCACGGAGCTGGAGCACGTTGACCTCGGTATTCCGGGCCGCGCCCCCGCGCGGATTCTGCAGCGTCGGGCCGGATCCGCCAGCCGCGTCGAAGATGGCCTGCGTCGCGAACGGCGGATTGATGAACGCGTTCTGGAGCGCGATGCCGACCAGCGTCCGATCGAAGTACCTCCCGTACCCCCCGCGGACGGACGTCCTACCGTCTCCCTTCGGATCCCAGGCGAACCCGGCCCTCGGGCCGAAGTTGGCCCACTGGGTCTCCGTGACGCGGCGGCCATACGGCGAGTCCTGCCCCGCGATAATGAGACCGTTGAGCGGGTCACCCGTCCCGGGCACGCGCACGTTAGCCGCGGAGATCTGGAACGCGCGCGACGGGTCGAACCGTGCCGGGTCGAAGTTGGTGAGCACGTCGTTTGTATCGAATGGCTGCAGGATCGCCGACCAGCGCACGCCAAGGTTCAACGTGAGGTTCGGACGGATCTTCCAGTCGTCCTGCAGGAACGCCTCATACATCTGGAACCGCAGGTGCGACGTGATGTCGATGTTGGTCTCGCTGTAGGTCGTCGCGCGGCCCAGCAGGAAGTCCGCGAAGGCGTCCCCCGTCGACCTGAACGCGGCGGATGAGGTGCCGGGGAACGTGAACGTGCCGTTCGTGCCGCCCGCGGCGTTCTCGTTCTTGAACTCCCAGGAGAGCAGGAGGCCACCCTTCATCGTGTGGCTGCCCATCAGATACGTGAGCGTTTCCTTCACCCGGTGCGAGCCGTAGGTGTTGTCGTACGGACCAAAGAAACCCCACCCACCGTAGTTCTGGCCGCCGCCGAACGAGACTCCGGGCAGTAGGTTGTCGCCGGGCGCGCCGCTGAATACCTTCGGAATGGCGACGTCGCGAGCCGACAAGGGCGAAGAGATCTCGCTCAGGATCGCGCCACGGCTGTAGTTGTAGGACACCTCGTTCAGCAGCTTCGGCCCGACGATCCAGTTCCAGGTGCCCACGAAGCTCCGCCCGGGGTTGTCCGTCTTCGTGTTCGCGATCCCGGGGAAGGCGGCGTTGTTCGTGCCGAAAATCTCACCGAACGGCTCTTCCGACGGGATCGTGTCGTGGATGAATCGGCCGTAAATCAGGTGGTTGGGAGAAAACTGGTAATCGATGCGCACCAGCTCCTCGCGGAAATCGCGTCCCTGCGGTGTGGACGCGCTGAAGTTGCGGTTTCCTCCGAGGACCGCGGGGTCCGCGTTCGGAAGCGGGAACCGGTCCAGCAGTGCCCTCGCCAGCGGGTCGATGCGATTCTGCGGGATCTGTTTGTTCAGGAACGGCTGTCCCGTCAGTGGATCCGTGATGACCGTGGAGAACTCGGAGAAATCTCCGTTGCGCTGCTTCTGCGTCGGCACGCGGGTCAGTGCGACGCCGCCTCCCCGGACTTGGTCGATGTTGCGGAACTCCTGGCCGAAGAAGAAGAACAACTTGTTCCGCAGAACGGGACCGCCGATCGTACCGCCGTAGTTGTGGTAGTCGAGCGGCGCCGGGTCTCGGTCGCCATCGCCGTCGAAGTCCTGGGTGGCAAAGAAGTTGACCCCGTCGAACTTGTCGTCGCGGTAGAACTCGTACGCCGATCCGTGGAACGCGTTCGTGCCCGACTTCGTGACGACGTTGATCTGGCCGCCGCCGCTGCGCCCGAACTCCGCGCTGTAGTTCGACCGGAGAATCCTGACCTCCCCGACCGAGTCCACATTCACGTAGTTGATCAGCGCGAGGTTCGAGCCAACGTCGTTGTTGTCGGCGCCGTCGATCATCCAGTTGTTCTGGCTTGCGCGGTTACCGTTCACGAAGACGTTGGTCAGGTTCCCGAGCCCCACGAACAGCTGGCTGCCGAGCGTGGTGGACACTCCGGGCTGCATCGCCACGAGCTGGATGATGTTGCGGCCGTTCAGCGGCATCGCAAGCACCTGCGTGTTGTTGATGAGCGTGCCGACCTCGGAGGTCTCAGTCCGCACGACGGGGGATTCGGCCATCACCTCGACCGTCTCGGCGATGTCCCCCGCTCGCAGTCTGACGTCCACGCGCAGCCGGTCGTTCACGCTCAGCTGGAGACCTGTGCGAAGGAATTTTCTGAAACCGGTCATCTCCGCCGAGACTTCGTACGCGCCGATCGGAAGTAAGGACGCGGTGTAGACGCCGGTCTCGGTGGTGATGACCTCCCACGCGCGTCCGGTCTCCACGTGCTTGACGACAACCGTGACGCCGGGCAGAACTCCGCCCGTTTCGTCCATGACCGTGCCCGTAATGGTGCCGGTGATCTCCTGGGCTGTGCCCAGCGAGGCGGCACCGAATAGAAGAATGCCGAGCGCTATGAATGTGCGCAAGCAGGGTCGCATCTTGCCTCCTTGGATCGGCCCAGCGTACCGCAAATCCGCAGGGCGCGCCACAACCAAAGTGCACCCGAGCGTTGACAGCCATCTCGACAAGCTGTTACTTTTGCTCACTTTATGTTGCTCTCCGGGTCGCCGGCCCGGGCCATCGTTGCGTCGGTCGCCACGCTCGCCCTGCTCATCCTCGGTCCCTCACGCGTCGCCACCTCTGACGTCGCGATCCCTGCTGATCAGGCGCAAGCCGCAGCAGGCGTCGCCGAGGCCCGCCCTTCGACAAGCTCGGGGCGAGCTGAGCCTGTCGAAGTGCGCGGGCTGTGGGTCCTGCGCGCCTCGCTGACATCCCCGGAATCAATCGCGAGCGTCGTCCGCCGCGCGCGGGCGAGCGGGTTCAACACGCTGTTCGTGCAGGTCCGCGGCCGCGGCGAGGCCTACTACCGGTCGGCGATCGACCCGCGCGCGAGCGATCTCGCGGGACGGGCGGCGGCGTTCGACCCGCTCGCGCAGGTTATCGACGCGGCGCACGGCGCGGGCTTGCGCGTGCACGCGTGGGTGAACGTCGGACTCGTGGCCAGCGCGGCGAACCTGCCGGACGACCGCACGCACGTCATCTACCGTCATCCGGACTGGCTCATGGTGCCGCGCGCGATCGCGAGGGACCTGGCCACTGTGGACGGCCACAGCCCCGCGTACGCCGGCAAGATCTCGCGCTGGATCCGCGCCGAGAACGATCGGATCGAGGGGCTGTTCCTCTCCCCCATCGTGCCCGACGCGGCCGTCTACACGGAAGCGATCGTCTCCGAGCTGGCGTCGCGCTACCCGATCGACGGCGTGCACCTCGACTACGTGCGCTTCCCGAACGCGGAGTTCGACTACAGCCGCTTCGCGATCGCCGAGTTCCGTGCCGAGATCGGCAAGACGCTCCCGCGCGCGGACAGGGCGGCGCTCGACACCCGCGCCGCGGTTGACCCGCTCGCGTATCCGGACGCGCTCCAGGCGGAGTGGGCGCAGTTCCGGCGCGCGCGGCTTACGTCGCTCGCCATGCGGCTGCGCAACGCGGTCAAGCGCGCGCGGCCGGACGCGATGGTGACGGCCGCCGTGGTCCCCGACGTCGACGAGGCGTTCGGGGAACGGCTGCAGGACTGGCGCACCTGGATCGAGACCGGGATCCTCGACGCGGTCTGCCCGATGGCCTACACCACCGACGTGAGCACGTTCGTGCAGCAGGTCGTGGCAGCCCGCGCGATCGCCGGCGAGCGCGGGCTCTGGGCGGGCATCGGCGCGTGGCGCCTCAGCCCCGAGCAGACCGTTCGCCACATCGCGCTCGCGCGGAAGGCAGGGGCGGCGGGCCTGATCCTCTTCTCGTACGACAGCCTGACCGGGCCGGCGCAGGCCCGAAGCGACTACCTCGACGAGGTCGCGCGCGCCGCATTCCAGGGCGCTGCCCTGCTCCCCGCCGGCAGCAGCCGGTGATCCGGTGAGCGCTGTCGATTTCGCGGTCCTCGCCGTCTATCTCGTCGGCATCGTCATTTTCGGATCCTGGTTCGCGAAGTCGCACCAAGACGTCCGCGACTACTTCGTCAGCGGGCGCACGATGCCGTGGTGGGCGATCATGGGGTCGATCGTCGCCACCGAGACGAGCACCGTCACCTTCATCAGCGTTCCCGGCTACGCCTACACGACCAACTTCACCTTCCTGCAGCTCGTCATGGGCTACATGATCGGTCGCGTCGCCGTGAGCATCCTGTTCATCCCGGCGTACTTCCGCGGCGAGATCCTGACGGTCTATCAACTGCTCGGGACGCGGTTCGGGACGCCGGTCAAACGGCTCGCCTCGTCGCTGTTTCTCGTCACCCGCACGCTCGCCGACGGCTTCCGGCTGTTCGCCACGGGTCTCGTGCTCGCCGCGCTGCTTCGGGCGACGCCGGGGCTCGACGATCTCGTCATGCGCTGGGTCCCCGGCGTCGATCCCACGTATGCCGTGCTCGTCGCCTCAGTGCTGATCATGGGCGTCGCGACGATCACCTACACGTATCACGGGGGGATGACGGCGGTGATCTGGACCGACGTCATCCAGCTCGTGATTTAC
>DATHTE010000053.1:0-21232 GCA_035463475.1 Vicinamibacterales bacterium | reverse complement strand
GATCCTGACGCGCGTCATCGACGGCGTCCTGCGACCCCATCTGAAGGTCCGCCTCATGGCGGCTGCGCAGGACTACGAGATCGAGCAGGTGGGCGTCTTCCAGCCGAAGCCGCTCCTGGTCGATGAGCTCGGCGCCGGCGAAGTCGGCTTCATCGTCGCGAACATCAAGACCGTCAGCGACGCGAAGATCGGCGACACCGTGACGGAGACGGCGCGCCCCACCTCCGAGCCGTTCCCGGGGTTCAAGGAACTCAAGTCGATGGTCTTCGCCGGGCTGTACCCCGTCGAAGGGCACGAGTATCCCGAGCTGCGCGAGGCGCTCGAGAAGCTCCGGCTGAACGACGCGTCGTTCCACTTCGAGCCCGAGACGTCGGCCGCGCTCGGCTTCGGGTTCCGCTGCGGGTTCCTCGGCCTGCTGCACATGGACATCGTCCAGGAGCGGCTCGAGCGCGAGTACGACATGGACCTGGTGACCACCGCGCCGGGCGTGCTCTACCGCGTGACCACGACGGACGGCGAGATGCTGGAGATCGACAGCCCCGCGAAGCTGCCTGAGGCGGGGCGCATCGAGACGTTCGAGGAGCCGGTCATCACGGCCACGATCCTCACGCCCTCCGAGCACGTGGGGGGCATCCTGAGCCTCTGCCAGGAGAAGCGCGGGGCGCAGAAGGGCCTGGAGTACCTGTCCACCGACCGGGTGGTCATCACCTACGAGCTGCCGTTCGCGGAGGTGGTCCTGGACTTCTACGACCGGTTGAAGACCATCTCGCGCGGCTACGCGTCACTCGACTATCATCTGACGGGCTACTGGGAGTCCCCGCTCGTCAAGCTGGACATCCTGGTGAACGGCGAGCCGGTGGACGCGTTGTCCATCATCGTGCACCGGGACGCCGCGTACCAGCGCGGGCGGGCGCTCGCGTCGAAGATGCGCGAGCTCATCCCGCGGCAGATGTTCGAGGTCGCGATTCAGGCGGCCATCGGCAGCCGCGTGGTGGCGCGCGAGAGCGTCAAGGCCCTGCGCAAGAACGTGCTGGCGAAGTGCTACGGCGGCGACATCACGCGCAAGCGCAAGCTGCTCGAGAAGCAGAAGGAAGGCAAGAAGCGGATGAAGCGCGTCGGCCGCGTCGAGATCCCGCAGGAGGCGTTCCTGGCGGTGCTCAAGGTGGGGCAGGAGTAGCGGCAATGCCGAATGCCGAAGGCCGAAGGCCGAATGCGGAATTCAAGAAGAGCACGCTGCGCGAGTACTTCGAGTCGATCGTCATTGCCGTCATCCTGGCGCTCTTCGTGCGCACGTGGGTCGTGCAGGCCTTCAAGATTCCGACCGGCTCGATGGAGAACAACCTGCTCGTCGGCGATCACCTGCTGGTCAACAAGTTCATCTACGGCCCGACGATGAACCGCGTCGAGCACACGATCCTGCCGATCGACACCGTGCGCCGCGGCGACGTCGTCGTGTTCAAGTACCCCGAGGACCCCGAGCGCGATTTCATCAAGCGCGTCATCGGGCTGCCCGGCGAGACGCTCGAGGTGCGGCAGAAAAAGGTCTACATCAACGGAAAGCCGATCGACGAGCCGTACGTGCACTTCCTTCAGCCGGCCGGCGCGTACGGGGAGTTCGCCGCGTACGACGTTCGCGAGCAGTACGGCCCCGTGACGGTTCCGGAGGGACACTACTTCGTCATGGGGGACAACCGGGACAACTCCCAGGACAGCCGGTACTGGGGCTTCCTCCCCGGGTCCTACGTGAAGGGCAAGGCGCTGCTCGTCTACTGGTCGTTCGACACGCAGGGGGAACCGCCGGCGGACGGCGTGCTCGGCACGCTGGGGCGCATCGTCTCGGGCGTCGCCCACCTGTTCACGCGCACGCGATGGGAGCGGCTCCTGCACCAGATCCGGTGACGCGGTGACCACATGAAGCGCGCGGTCAACCTGCTGATCATCGCCGCTATCCTCTGGGCCGGTTTTCACGCGGCCCCGCCGCTGCTGCACAACTTCCAGTTCCAGGACGGCGTGGAGGAGACGGCGCGCTTCGCCGGCCGGCGTTCCGACAACGAAGTGCGGGAGCGGGTGATGGCGCTGGCGGCGGAATACCAGGTCCCGCTCGATGCTGAGGCCATCGAGATCCGGCGGGAGGGGGAGTCGGTGGAGATCTCCGCACTGTACGTCGAGCGCGTCCAGCTGCTCCCCGGCTACTACTACGAGTGGCACTTCTCGGCGCGTTCCGCCCAGTGGCGCGTCGCGCCGATGCCTAGTCCGCGGCGGCCTCCCTCCTGACGCGCGCGACGTAGGCCTCGTCGCTGACGCCCGGCAGGTTGATCTCGACATTGGCGCGTGCGCCGTTCAGCGCCGCGCGCAGCAGCTCCGTCGCCACCGTCACGTCGCTCGCGGCGTTCGGGTTCCCGTGCCGCTCGACGACCGCCGCCTGCGCGAGCGCGGCGCGGCACGCGCGCATCACGGCGAGCGGCGCCTCGATCGCCGAGCGCATCGCGCGCTGGATGGCCGCGCGCCGCGCCCCCTTTTCCTCGTCGGTCCCCTTCGGCAGCCGGTAAGCCGCCACCACTTCGTCGTAGGCGGCAGTGTCCTGGTCCACGAGCGCACGGAGCTCCGTCGCGAGCGGCGCGAGCTGGACCGCGGCCGCGTCGAGCGTCCGCCGGTCCTCTTCGGCGCTCCCCTTCGTCTTCGCCATTCGCGCGACCATCAGGAGCAGCGAGCTGCCGATCGCGCCGGCGAGCGCCGCCGCGGATCCGCCGCCCGGCGTCGGATCGGACGCCGCGAAAGCATCGAGGAGCTGAGACACGGTCTTATCGGTGAGCATGCAGGACCTTTCCCGCCTTGACGACCGCGCGGATCGCGGGGGCCCCCACGCGGATCAGGTTTACTGCCCCGCCCTCGACGATGACGACGTCCATCGGCTTTCCGACTTCGACGGACCCGGCGCGGTCGCCGCGATCGAGCGAGCACGCGGCGTTCAGGGTCGCCGCCGCCAGCGCTTCTTCGAACGTCATCTGCATGCCGAAGCAGGCGAGGGCCATCGCGAAGGGCATGGACGGAGAGAACCCTCCTCCCGGGTTGACGTCGGTGGCGAGCGCCACGGGCACGCCCGCGGCAACCAGCGCGCGGGCCGGCGCAAAACGCCCCAGCTTCAGGTAGAACGCCGCGCAGGGCAGCAACGTGGCGATCACGCCGGCCTGCGCCATCGCGGCGATCCCGTCGGCAGGCACGTGGATCAGGTGATCCGCTGAACGGGCTCCCACGTCGGCGGCGACCTGCGATCCGCCGCTCGCGGCGAGCTCGTCGGCGTGGATGCGCGCCTGGAGCCCGACCGCCTGGCCCGCCCGCAGGATCGCGCGCGAGTCCTCCGGGGTGAACACGCCCGTCTCGCAGAAGACGTCGCACCAGCGCGCGAGGCCGGCGGCCGCCACCGCCGGGATCATCTCCTCCACGACGACACGGACGTACTCCTCCCGGCGCCCGCGGTATTCCGGCGCGACCTCGTGTGCGCCGAGGAACGTCGGCACGAGATCGATCGGATGTGCCGCGTCCAGGCCGCGGATGCACCGAAGCATCTTCAACTCGGCCGCGGTTTCGAGACCGTACCCGCTCTTCACCTCCGCGGTCGTGGTGCCGCACGCGAGCATCTCGTCGAGGCGCGCGCGCGTCTGCGCGGCGAGTTCCCGTTCAGAGGCCGACCGCGTCGCCCCCACCGTGGCGAGGATGCCGCCCCCCTCGGCCGCAATCTCGGCGTAGGTCGCGCCGGCGAGCCGCCGCTGCAGCTCCGACCGGCGATCGCCCGCGAACGCCGCATGGGTGTGTGCGTCAACGAACCCGGGCACGACCGTCGCGCCGGCCGCGTCGATCGTGTGTCCCTCCCGCGCCACGGCAATCCCGCCGTCCGGTTCGGGCCCGGCATAGACCACGTGACCGTCCGCCGCGGCGATCGTGGCGTTTTTGATGGAAATCAGGTCCCGCTGCGCCTCTCCCGCGAGCGGCGAGGAGCCGGTGGGGGTGAGGAGGTGGGCGTGGCGGATCAGGAGATCGACGAGCAAGGCCGAATGCCGAATGCCGAATCCGTTCAGCGTTTCGCGTCGAGTATAGCCGACAAGCGCGCCTGGAGCGTGGAGAGCGCGACCCCTTCAACGAGCACGCGTTTGTCGCGCGCCCGATCGCCGGCCACGATCGAGAGTTGGCGCCTGGGGAGATCGAGCGCGCGCGCCAGCAGATCGATCAATTCCGCGTTGGCGGCGCCGTCGGCGGGAGCGGCGGAGAGCTTCACCAGGAGCGCTCCGGCGCGCAGCCCGGCGATGCCGCTCCGCCCGGCGCGGGGCATGGCGCGGATCGCGATGACCACGCCGCGCGCCGTGACGGACAGGAGGTCTGGAGCGAGCGTCACGCTCCGGTCTTGCGCTCGGGCTGCTGCTGCGAGGCGCCGGAGTCCGCCGCGGTCCGCGGCCGGTGGAGCAGCACCTGCCCCTCGTCACGCGCGTGGTCCTGGTCGCGGATGAACTCGAGCGCGCTGTACAACGCCTGGATGGACGCCTCGAGCGATCCCTCGACGTTTCGCCGGCGCAGCCGCAGCTCGCTGATGTCGCGCTCCACGTCCTCGAGCCTCGCCTGCGCTTTCTGCAGTAGCAGGTCCGCGCGCCCCTCCGCCTCGCGCACGATCAGCTTGGCCTCGTTGTGCGCGGTCTGCTTGATCTCGTCCGCCAGCCGCTGCGCGGTCAGCAGGGTGTTGCGCAGGTTGGCCTCGCGCTCGCGGTGTTCCGCCAGCAGCGCCTCGAGGCGCTTCACATCCTCGCGGAGGCGGTCGTTTTCGAGCAGCGCCTGCTCGTAGTCGTCGGCCGCCTCGGTGAGAAAGGCGATCACTTCCGCGCGATCGTACCCGCGCATCACCTTCTTGAAGCGCTGCTGGCGCACGTCGAGCGGCGACACGCGCATGATGCGCTCGGGGGGCGCGCTGGTCTCCTCTTTCCGCGGTTCAAACATGCTGGCTCCTCCTGCCGAAGATGGCCGTCCCAATCCGCACCATGGTCGCGCCTTCCTGCACGGCGACCTCGAAATCGTGGCTCATGCCCATCGACAGCTCGTGGAGGCTCGCCGCGCCGGCGTCCCCGCGCGCGAGCTCGTCGCGAAAGCCCCGCAGCCGGGCGAAGTACGGGCGGACCTGCTCGGGGTCGTCCAGGAAGGGGGGCATCAGCATGAGCCCCACGAGCCTGAGGGCTCGGCAGCGGGCGGCCTCCCGCACGATCTGCCGCACCTCCTCCGGCGGGGCGCCGAACTTGGTCGCCTCGCCGGCCAGATCCACCTGCACGAGTATGTCCGGGTGGGCGCCCTGCGCCGCCGCCGCGTCCTCCAGCCGCCGCAGCAGCTCCAGGCTGTCCACCGAGTGGATGCAGGCAAACGGGCCCACCGCCTTCCGGGCCTTGTTCGTCTGGAGGTGGCCGATCAGATGCCACCTGATCTTAAGTTCGGTCGATGCCTCGACTTTCTGCAGGGCTTCCTGGACGCGGTTCTCGCCGAAGTCCTGTTGCCCGGCGGCCGCCGCGGCGCGCACGTAATCGAGGCTGAACGTCTTGGAAACGGCGATGAGTCGGACCGACGCGGGATCGCGCCCGGCGGCCCGCGCAGCGGCGTCGAGCCGCCCGCGGACCGCCGTCAGGTTTGCGGCAATCGAAGTCTCGAAGTCCACCAACCCCTGACGCCTGAAGCCTGACGCCTGAAGCCTACTTCTTGATATAGGCCTTCAACGCCTCGTAGTTCGTCTTGGCCTCCTTCGCGTTGGGCCCATCCGGCGCGAGCGTGAGATACGTCTCGAACTCAGTCGCCGACTCCGCGAGCTTGCCAAGGTTGATGTAGACCTTGCCGAGCATGAAATGCGCCTCGGCATGGTTCGGGTCGGCCTTGATGGCGCTCTCGAAGGCCTGCTGCGCCTCCGGGAACTTGTTCGCGTTCCACTGGACGACGCCCTGGTTGTAGAGCGCGTCCGGGTTGCCGCCGCCGCCGGCGCCGCCGCTGGATCGCTTGGCCGCCTCGGCGGCCATCTTCTCGGCCTCGTCGAACTTGCGCTGCGCGTTGTAGACGTTCATCAGACCGGTGTAGGCGGCCGCGAGCTCGGCGTCGACCTCGAGCGCCTTCTTGTACGCCGCTTCGGCCTGGTCGAACTCGTTCGCTTTCAGGTGGATCGACCCGATGTTCGCGAAGCAGGTCGCGCAGCTCGGGGCGATCCCGATCACCTCGTTGAATTTCGCGATCGCTTCGACGTTCTTGCCGGCCTGGCTGAGCGCGACACCTTCGTCGAACGCGGCGCGCAGCGCCGCCGACTTCTTCGCGGCTTCCTCGGCGTTAACCGCCGCAGCGCCTGGGACGAGCGCGAAGTTCACCGTGATCGGGTCACCGAGCCGGATGCGAACGTCGTAGCTCTGGAACAGCTTTTCCTTTTCCGCCGACACCTTGTAGTTTCCCGGCGTAAGGCCGATCTGGAAAAACTCTCCCTTCTTGTTGGTCTTGGTTTCGTGCTTGCGGGCGGCGCTTTCGCTGGATTGAATCGTGATTTTGGCGCCTTCGACCGGCTCCCCCTTCGCGTCGACGACTTTCCCCTTGACCGCGCCGGTCTGTGCCGCCGCTGGAGCGGCCATGAAGACGATCGCTCCCACGATGAGCGCGCCCAGAAGCGAGCGCCCGATGGTAGCTCGCAGCATGCATATCCTCCAGAGAATAGGATGGCTGACTGTTGATTAGTTTAGCACCCCACGTTCGTAATCACGTACTCCCACACGGGTCCCCGTCGCGTTGCCGCTGAGTTGATCGCGCGCCGGGCCGCCACGCGATGGGCCCGCAGCCCCGCCTCTCTCGCGCGCGCGTCGTCCGCGTACAGGCGCCGCACCTCATCCGCCGCCGAATTGCTGAGCAAAACCCGCACCCCGCGGGCCGCAAGTTCGACGACGACCGATCTCAGGGCCTCCTGCGCGGGTCCGCCGAACCCGGCGGCCGTATACGCGGTAAAGCTGGCGGTGCGGGAAAGCGGGGCGTAGGGCGGGTCCAGGTACACGAAGTCGTTGGCGCGGGCGCTGCGCAACGACTCGCTGAATGCCGCACATTCGAGCCGGACCCCGGCGAGCGCCGCCGACGCTGCCCGCAGGTTCGCCGCGTCGCAGATCACCGGCCGCTTGTACCGGCCCACCGGTACGTTGAAGTCCCCGGCGGCGTTCACCCGGAACAGGCCGTTGTACCCGGTTCGATTCAGGTAGATGAGCCTCGCTGCGAGCGGCACAATCGGCCGTCCCGGCCGCCTCCGCAGCGTGTTGAACTGCTCGTCGCGCACGGCGTAGTAGTGGCTCGCGCCACCCGCCCGATGGCCCGCCTGGAGCGCCTCCAGCTCGGCGATCAGCGCTGCGACGTGGTCGCGCACGGCGATGTAGCAGTCGATCAGGTCCCTGCTGCTGTCGGCGAGGAGCACCTCATGGCCATCGAGGAGGCCGCGGCCGCGCAGGTCGAAGAAGACGGCGCCGCTCCCGACGAACGGCTCGAGATACGCGTCGAAGGAACGCGGATAGAACTCGCGGAGCACCGGCAGCAGTTGCCGCTTTCCCCCGGCCCACTTCAGAAACGGCTTCGCCACCGTCACGCGAAGAATTTCTCCACGTCTTCGAGCCGGTGGGTGACGGGCGCGGGCGGCAGCGATGCCAGGAACCGGCCGCCGTAGCCCATCGTCCGCACGCGCGGATCGAGGATCGCGAGCACGCCGCGGTCCCGCCGCGTGCGGATCAGCCGCCCCAGGCCCTGCTTGAGCGCCAGGATCGCGGTCGGGATCTGATAATCCGCGAACGCGTTGCCGCCCGCTTCGTTCACCGCCTCGATGCGGGCCGCCGTGATCGGATCGCCTGGCGAGGCAAACGGCAGCTTGTCCACGATCACGCAGCTCAGCGCCTCGCCGGCCACGTCCACACCCTGCCAGAAGCTCGACGTGGCGAGGAGCACCGCATTCGGTGTGTCGCGGAACTGCTGCAGCAGCGCCGTGCGAGGCGCGGTGCCCTGCACGAGGATCGGATAGGGGAGGCGCCCCTCGATGAGCGCCCTCACTTCATGGAGCGCGGCATAGCTCGTGAAGAGGACGAAAGCCCGGCCCTTCGTGCGCTGCAGCAGCTCCGTCACTTCTTCGGCGGCCGCCTGGTTGAAGGCGGGCGCGCGCGGGTCGGGCATCCGGCGCGGCAGGTACAACACGGCCTGCGTGGCGAAATCGAACTCCGACGGGAGCTGGAGCTCGCGCGCCCCGCGGAGGCCCAGGCGCGCGCGCACGTACTCGAACGAGCCGTTGACGGCGAGCGTCGCCGACGTCAGTACCGTCGCCTGCATACGATCGAGCAGCAGCTCGCGCACGATGGCGGAGACGTCGATCGGCGCGCCGCGCAGGAAAACACCGCGGCCGCGCAGCTCCACGAAGAAGACGAAGTCCGGGTCGTCGGCCTTGAGCAGCCGCGCGAGCTGTTCGCGGATCTCCGATGCCCGGCGCGCGATCGACAGCAGATCTTCCGGCATCTCCTTCGCAAGCCGGATGGTGGCCTCGAGCGCCTCGAGCGCGTCCCCGAGCGACGCGCCCGGTTCCCACATCTGCTCGGCCATCTTGCGCGTGAGCCGCGTCCGATCGTCGAGGCCCAGGCCGCCGCGCCGGCGGGACCATTCGATCTCCTCGAAGAAGCGCCGCGACCGGTCGCGCACGCGTGTCAGGTCGTCCTGGAGCTGCCGCGGCGTCGCATCGTTGCCGCTCTGCCGCTCGCCGCGCGTCCACGCGGCGCCGATCGCGCGCTCCGCGTCCCGGACCAGTTCGTCGATCCGGTAGTTGCTCACCGAGAAGCCGAAGTACTGCGTCGCCACGTCCTCGAGCTGGTGCGCCTCGTCGATGATGGCGTAGCTGCACTCGGGGATGACCTCGCCGAACGTGGACTGCCGGACCGCGGCGTCCGCGCAGAGCAGGTGGTGATTCACGATGACGACGTCCGCCTCGGCGGCCCGCTGGCGCATCCGCGTGACGAAGCAGTCCTGGTAGTGCGGGCACTCGGACCCGATGCACTGCTCGGCGGTGGCCGAGATGTCGCTCCAGAACGAGAGGTCCTCCGGAATGTCGGTCAGCTCCGCGCGGTCGCCCGTCTCGGTTTCGCAGGCCCACTCTTCGATCGTCTGGAGGTACTCGCGATCGTCGAGCGCCGGCCCCTTGAACATCGGCTGCTCGCGAAACGCGTCGAAGCGCTGCAGGCACAAGTAATTGCCGCGTCCTTTCATGTAGGTCGCGGTGAAGGGGATGCCGAGCGTGTCGCGCAGCGCGGGAAGGTCCTTGAAAAAAATTTGTTCCTGGAGGTTCTTCGTGCCGGTGGACACGAGCACGCGCCTGCGGCTGAGGATCGCGGGGACGAGATAGGCAAGCGTCTTGCCCGTGCCGGTGCCCGCCTCGACGAGCAGCACGCCTCCTTCGGCAAGCGTCCGCGCGACGGCCGCCGCCATCTCGCGCTGGCCGGCGCGAGGCTCGAACGCGACGGCGGCCGGAAAGGCGCGCGCGAGCGGGCCGGCCGGATCGAAGATCGCCTCGGACGCCGCGATCAGGCCTGCTGTTCCGGGTACAGCGGGAACTTCCGGCACAGCCCCTCGACTTCGTTGCGGACCATCGTGGTCACCCGCTCATCGTCTGGCGAGCCGAGGACGCGCGCGATGAACCCGCCGATCTGGTCCATCTCCGCCTCGCGCATCCCGCGGCTGGTCACCGCGGGCGTTCCGATCCGGATGCCGCTCGCCACCATCGGAGGGTTCTGGTCGAACGGGATCGCGTTCTTGTTGACGGTGATCCCCGCCCTGCCCAGCGCGGCTTCCGCCGCTTTCCCGGTGAGCCCCTTCGAGAACACGTCGACGAGCATCAGGTGATTGTCGGTGCCGCCGCTGACCAGCCTGAAACCGCTCGCCGCGATGGCCGCCGCGAGCCGCCGCGCGTTCAGGACGATCTGGTGCTGGTAGTCCTTGAACGACGGCTCGAGCGCTTCCTGGAAGCACACCGCCTTGGCGGCGATGATGTGCATCAGCGGGCCCCCCTGCGCGCCGGGGAACAGCGCCTTGTCGAGGTCCTTGGCGTAGCGCGCCGTGCACAGCACGAGCCCGCCGCGCGGGCCGCGCAGCGTCTTGTGCGTCGTGCTCGTCACGAAATCGGCGTGCGGCACCGGGCTGGGGTGCTCGCCGGTGGCGACGAGGCCCGCGATGTGCGCCATGTCCACCACCACGGGCGAGCCCACTTCATCGGCGACCTTCTTGATGCGCGGGAAGTCGATCAGGCGCGGGTAGGCGCTCGCACCCACCATGATCATCCGGGGCTTGTGCTCGCGCGTGAGGCGCTCCAACTCCTCGTAGTCGATCCGCTCGTCGTCCTTGCGGACGCCGTAAGGCACGATGTTGTACAGCTTGCCCGAGAAGTTCAGCGGGTGCCCGTGCGTCAGGTGCCCGCCGTGTGCGAGGTTCATCCCGAGCACCGTGTCTCCCGGCTTGAGCAGCGCGAAGTAGACGGACATGTTCGCCTGCGCGCCGGAATGCGGCTGGACGTTGGCGTGGTCCGCCCCGAAGAGCTGCTTCGCGCGCGCGATGGCGAGCGACTCGGCCACGTCCACGAACTCGCAGCCGCCGTAATACCGCTTCCCCGGATAGCCTTCGGCGTACTTGTTGGTGAGGACCGATCCGGCCGCCTCGAGCACCGCGCTGCTGACGAAGTTCTCCGACGCAATCAGCTCGAGGCCGGAGTTCTGCCGGTGCACTTCATCGCGGATCGCGCGCGCGATCTCGGGGTCGGCGTCGGCCAGCGAACGCCAGCGTGTTGGCGCCTGCGTGATGGGTGCCATGACCTACCCTTTCCGTTCGATTTCGGCGATCTGTTCGACGCGGCGCTGGTGCCGTCCCCCCTCGAATGGGGCCTCGAGCCACGTTTTCAGGATCTCGTCGGCAAGCTGCGGCGCGACGATGCGCCCACCGATCGTGAGGACGTTGGCGTCGTTGTGCAGGCGCGACATCCGCGCCGTGTAGAGATCGTTGCACAGCGCCGCGCGCACGCCGGCCACCTTGTTCGCGGCGATCTGCTCCCCCTGCCCGCTGCCGCCGACCACGACGCCGCGGTCGGCGCGTCCTTCGACGACCGCCCGCCCGACGGCGGCGGAGATGGGTGGATAGTCGGTGGACGCCTCGCCGTGCGTGCCGAGGTCCTGGACATCATGACCGAGGGACGCGAGCGTCCGCTTCAGGTGTTCCTTGAGAGGGAACCCGGCATGATCGGCGCCGATCGCGACGCGCATGCGCGCAATTGTACTATAGGCATTCCGGCATGACCCCCGCCGTCACCGTCTCGCAGCGCGGCGAAGAGCGCATTCGCGGAGGACATCCGTGGGTGTATCGATCCGACATCGTGGCGGTGGATCGAGCGGATGCGGGCGCCGTCGTGCGCGTGGTCACCGGTCGCGGCGGGCGGCACCGCCCGCTCGGCTCCGCGCTCTACAGCGATCGATCGGAGATCGCGATTCGCTTGATCACCCGGGCGGACGAGGCGATCGACGAAGGCTTCTGGCGCCGCCGAATCGAGCAGGCGATCGCCTACCGCGCGTCGCTCGAGATCGAGGCGACCGGCACCGACGCTTACCGCCTCGTACATGGCGAAGGGGACCTCCTGCCGTCGCTGGTCGTCGATCGGTACCGGGAGTACCTCGTCGTGCAGGCGTTGTCGCAGGGGACGGACCGGTTGCAGCCGACGTTCGTGAAACACCTCGTGGATCTGCTGCAGCCGCGGGGGATTCTCGCGCGCAACGATCCGCGCGTGCGCCAGCTCGAGGGGCTGGAGCAGAAGGTGGAGCTGCTGCACGGCGAGGTGCCCGAGCGGCTCACTGTGCGGGAGGCCGGCGTCGAGTACGAAATCGACCCCTGGCGCGCGCAGAAGACGGGTCTCTTCCTCGACCAGCGGGAGAACCGGATCGCCGCGCGCCGCTGGGCGCACGGCCGGCTGCTCGACTGCTTCAGCTATCACGGCGGGTTCGCCCTGGCGCTCGCGCCGCGCTGCGACGCGGCGTTGGCGCTCGACATCTCGGAGGCCGCGGTGAAGCAGATCGAAGCGAACGCCGCGCGCAACGGCCTGACGAACCTCGAGGCGCGCGAGGCGAACGTGTTCGACGAGCTGCGCGAACTGGATCGCGCGGGGGAACGGTTCGACACGATCGTGCTCGATCCGCCGGCGTTCGCGAAGAGCAAGTCCGCCATCCCGAAGGCCGCCGCCGGCTACAAGGAGATCAACCTGCGCGCGATGAAGCTGCTCGCGCCCGGCGGCATCCTGGTCACGTGCAGCTGTTCGTACAACGTGGACGAGGAGATGTTCGGCGCGATCGTGCAGCAGGCGGCCGCTGACGCGCACGCCAGCCTGGTGCTGGTGGAAAAGCGCCTGCAGGGGCGCGACCACCCGGTGCTGGTCGGTGTGCCGGAAACGTACTATCTGAAGTGCCTGATTCTGAGGAAGATCGCCTAGCGCGGGCGAACGAGAACGGGGCCAGACCCCTTTACAGTTTTCGCCCGCCCGGTGAACGCCATGAGACTGACGAACACTGCAATGGGTTCTGACCCCCTTCGTCGTGTGGTTACCCGTTCCCTCGCGGACCTCAAACGAGCGGGGATCCCTGCCCGCGCCAAGGGAGCGGCGGCCTACTTCAAGGCCTACGAGAAGCTGACGTTCTTTGGCGTGGATTCGCCCACCGTCCGGCGAATGGCCGGGCGGATCAAGGAGGAGGACGGGCGGGACTGGAGGCTCCGCGAGGCCCTGGCGTTTGCCGATTCGATGGTCGCGCAACCGCAGCTCGAGGCGAAGGGCCTGGGGATCTGCGTGCTCGGCAGGTTTCGAGATCAGTTCAGCCCGTCGATGCTCCAGCGCGCGAAGCAGTGGCTCGCGAAGCACTGCACGGACTGGGCGAGCACCGACAACCTGTGCGGCGAAGTGATCGGGCCGCTGCTCGTCGAGCACACGGAGCTCGTGACCGCGCTGCGCGGCTGGCGATCGTCGCCGCACCTGTATGTCCGGCGCGCGTCCGCCGTCGCGCTCATCCCGCTCGCGCGCAAGGGGGAGGCGCTCGACGACGCCTACGACGCGGCGCTCGCGCTCGGCGGCGAACCGCACCACCTGCTGCAGAAGGCCGCCGGTTGGCTGTTGCGGGAAGCGGGAAAGGCCGACATGCCGCGCCTCGAGCGGTTCCTCCGAAGGCACGGCGCCCAACTGGGCCGCACCACCGTGAGCTACGCCGTCGAGCGATTCGATCCCGCCAAGCGCCAGGCGCTGCTCGCGGCGACGCGTGCCGCACGCGCATCGTGTCTCCGTCGATCGTGACCAGCAGGAAATGTGCCTGCGACGACCAGGACACGGTCCGGGCCTCCTCGAAGGAGGTGGGCGGGGAGGTGCGGACCTTGCTCTCCGCGCCGGTCACGAAATGATCGATTCCGTCCGCGAACGAGTGCCGGAAGTTGTGCACGTGGCCGGCGAGCGTCGCGCGCACGCCGGCGCGGGCGAACACTGGTCCACCCCCTTCGCAAGCGCCGTGGGTGGGTCCGCCTGAAGGCGGACGCTACCGGCGGTAATCGAGCGCCGGCTTTCGATTGCCAAGGCGCGACGTGTAGGCGTGCCCGGCGCGGCGCTTGTCGAACTCGGCCCTCGCGTTCACGAGGTGCTGCGGATCCACAATCAGGTCCACCGCGGTGAGCGCCATCGTTTTCGCGGCCACCATCATGCCCTTCGCGCCGATACCGGTGCCGCCGGCGGCAACTGCCTGCCAGCTGTGGGCCGGCGTGCCGGGCACCCACGTCGCGGCGGTCAGCTGCACGGTCGGCACGCGCCAGCTGACGTCCCCCATGTCGGTCGAGCTCGACGCCACCTCGCCGCGCGTCGACACGATCTCCTTCTCCGAACCGAGCGGCGGGAGCGGCGGAGACAGCGTGGCGCGGATCTTCTCGGCGAACGCCCGCTCCTCGGGCGTGTACGTCACGCCCCCCACGCGCTCGAGATTTCGTTTCAGCACGGACGACAGATAGCTGTTCGGCAGCACGTTGTACACGGCGCCGGTGATCTCGTGGTCCACGGTCGTGCCCGTCCCGAGCGCCGCGCCTTTCGACGCATCGACGATGCGCTCCCACACTCCGTCGAGGACGGACATGTCGTTGTGCCTCGCGTAGACGTACGCCTCGGCGAAATCCGGCACCACGTTGGGCGCAGCGCCCCCGCGGGTGATCACGTAGTGGATGCGCGTCTCCTGCGGCACGTGCTCGCGGAGCATGTTCACCATGTGCGTCATCGCCTCGACGCCGTCCAGCGCGGAGCGCCCCTTCTCGGGGGCGCCGGCCGCGTGCGCGGACACGCCGCGGAACCGGAACTTGGCGGTGATGTTGGCAAGCGTGCTCGACGGTGTCGATTCGTTCCGATCGCCGGGATGCCACGAGACCACCGCGTCCACGTCGTCGAAGAGCCCCGCGCGGACCATGTACACCTTCCCCGACCCACCTTCCTCCGCGGGCGTGCCGTAGAAGCGAATGGTCCCGGCGCGTCCGCTCGCGGCCAGCCACTCTTTCGTCGCGATCGCGGCCGCTGCCGACGCAGTGCCGAACAGATGATGGCCGCAGCCGTGGCCAGCGCCCCCTTCCTGCACCGGACGTCGCTCGGGAGTGGCGGCCTGGGACAGGCCGGGCAGCGCGTCGAACTCGCCGACGATGCCGATGACGGGCTTGCCTGATCCGTAGGTGGCCGTGAACGCGGTCGGGATTTCGGCGACTCCGGCCTCCACTTTGAAGCCGGCATCGCCGAGCTGCTGCTGCAACAGCGCGCTGCTGCGCACCTCCTGATAGCCGACCTCCGCCAACTCCCAGATCTTCATCGCGACGTCGGTGAACGCGTCCCGCCTGGTCTCGAGCGACTGGACGATCCGCGACCCCGGATCGGGCGCTTGCGCGAGGAGGACGTGGGACAGGACGGCGGCGGCAATCGAAGTGCTCAGCAGTCGCATGGACTCCTCGAATCGGTCTGGTATAGTCAACGTTGGGGGGCCGCGATGACCACTACATCCTACTCGGACGTCTTTCCCGCGTCGCGTAAAGTCCATGTCGAGGGCCCCGCCGGCGTTGCCGTGCCCATGCGCGAGATCGCGCTCAGCAATGGCGAGATCCTCCGCGTGTATGACACGAGCGGCCCGGGCGGGCACGACGCCCGCGAAGGCCTCCCGAAGCTGCGCGCGTCGTGGGTCGCTCCGCGCCGCGGCAGTCGCGTGGTGACGCAGATGCACTACGCGAAGAAAGGGGAGATCACCCCCGAGATGGCGTTTGTCGCCGTCAGGGAAGGGCTCGACCCCGAGTTCGTGCGGTCCGAGGTGGCGTGCGGCCGCGCGATCATTCCCGCGAACATCAACCACCTGGAGCTCGAGCCGATGGCCATCGGCCGCACCTTCCTGGTGAAGATCAACGCGAACATCGGCAACTCGGTCGTGAGCTCCAGCATCGACGAGGAGGTCGAGAAGCTGCGCTGGGCCACCATCTGGGGGGCGGACACGGTCATGGACCTGTCCACCGGCCGCGACATCCACGAGACGCGCGAGTGGATCCTCCGGAACTCGCCGGTGCCCATCGGCACCGTGCCCATCTACCAGGCGCTGGAAAAGGTCGGCGGCCGCCCCGAGGACCTCACCTGGGAGATCTACCGCGACACCATCGTCGAACAGTGCGAGCAGGGTGTGGACTACTTCACGGTCCACGCCGGCGTGCTGCTCCGGTACATTCCGCTCACCGCGGGTCGCGTCACCGGCATCGTCTCGCGCGGCGGCTCGATTCTCGCGAAATGGTGCCTCGCGCACCACAAGGAGAACTTCCTCTACACGCATTTCCGCGAGCTGTGCGAGATCATGGCGCGCTACGACGTCTCCTTTTCGCTCGGCGACGGTCTGCGTCCGGGTTCGATCGCGGACGCGAACGACGAGGCGCAGTTCGCCGAGTTGCAGACGCAGGGGGAGCTGACGAGGATCGCCTGGGAGCACGACGTCCAGGTGATGAACGAGGGTCCGGGCCACATTCCCATGCATCTCATCAAGGAGAACATGGACAAGCAGCTCGCGTGGTGCGACGAAGCCCCGTTCTACACGCTCGGGCCGCTGACGACCGACATCGCGCCGGGCTACGACCACATCACCTCCGCGATCGGCGCGGCCATGATCGGGTGGTACGGCACCGCGATGCTCTGCTACGTCACGCCGAAGGAGCACCTGGGCCTCCCGAACCGCGACGACGTGAAGGCGGGCGTGATCGCGTACAAGATCGCGGCGCACGCCGCCGACCTCGCCAAGGGGCATCCGCGCGCGCGTGAGTGGGACGACGCGCTGTCCCGCGCCCGCTTCGAGTTCCGCTGGCGCGACCAGTTCAACCTCGCGCTGGACCCCGTGACGGCGCGCGCCTTTCACGACGAGACGCTGCCGGCCGATGGGGCGAAGCTCGCGCACTTCTGCTCGATGTGCGGCCCCAAGTTCTGCTCCATGGAACTCACGCAGCAGATCCGGGACGCGGGGATGAAGGAGAAGTCCGCGGAGTTCCGGAAGACGGGTGAGATCTACGTCAAGGCCTGATGCCGAAGGCCGAAGGCGCGGCGATCCTGACCCGGCCCGCGACGCCGGCCGACGCGTCTGCTATGGCCGCGATCTACAACGAAGGCATTCGGGACCGCGTCGCAACGTTCGAAACAAGGGAACGCTCGCCCGACGAGATCGCGCGCTGGTTCGACGGCCGGCACCCGATCGTGGTCGTCGAAAGCGGGCGGGAGGTGATCGCGTTCGCCGCGACCGGGCCGTATCGCGCGCGCGAGTGTTACGCCGGCGTCGCCGAATGCTCGGTTTACGTCGCCGGGGCGCGCCGCGGGCAGGGGGCCGGCACGCTGGCGCTGCAGGGCCTCATCGACGCGGCGGCCGCCGCGGGCTTCTGGAAACTGCTGTCGCGGATCTTCGTCGAGAACACCGCGAGCCGCGCGCTCGTCGCGCGCGCCGGCTTTCGCGAAGTCGGCGTCTATCGGCGCCACGCGCGGCTCGACGGTGCCTGGCGCGACGTCGTCATCGTCGAGCGATTGCTGGGGGAAGCCGATCGCTGAGTGTGGCTGTGGGTCTCCGCGCCGCTGTGGTGACGTGCTGCTCAGCGTTCGGGAGCGGCGGACGCCGGAACGACCTGGATCACCGTCTTGAACCGCTGCGGTGCGGCACCGGGTTTCACGTGCAGGTAACCCTGGCTGCCGTTCCACGTGTAGTCCTTCACGGTGATCCCGGGCGCGTACGCCATCGTCTCCTCCCGGAACCGGCCGATCTCGAATACGTGCGTCGGCGGGTCGTTGTCGAAGATCTCGTTCCCGCGCTCCTTCAGGTACGTCTTGTAGTACGCGACGATTTCCACGTAGCTCGCGTTCGTGCCGAACAGGTAATACCGCTGGCCCTGTCCCGCGTCGAACGCCGCGAGGTACGTCGCGCCGGGATACACCGGCATGCCGAGTGTCGCCTGCGACGGCGCCGCCGGGTCCTGAACCGGGGCCTGCGGCGCCGGAGCGGCGGGCGGCTGGGCGACAGGCGGCTGCCGGGGCGCCGGATCGGTCGCTGGCGCTGAAGGCCGCTGCGGCGAGCCGGGTCGCGGGAACGGCTGTGGCACCGGCTGCTGCGCCAGCGCGAGGACGAGCACGAGCGCCGAGGTGACCATGATGCTCATTATAGGACGCGGAGAAGCCGATGCTGGACTTCTGTGAGTCGCAGCAAGAGTGGATGGCCGGCGAGATCGAGCGGCTCGCGCGCGCCGAGTCCCCCAGCACGGACAAGGCTGCGCTCGATCTCTGCGGCGCGCTCGTGCTGGAGCGGTTCGCCTCGCTCGGCTGCCGTGTGCAGACGCTGCGCCGGGAAGCGGCCGGGGACCACATCCGGGCCGAGACGGGTAACGGCGACCGGCAGGCCCTCGTGCTCGGGCACTTCGATACGGTCTGGCCGGTCGGTCAGATCGACACGATGCCCGTGCGGCGCGACGGTGACAAGCTCTTCGGCCCCGGCGTGTTCGACATGAAGGCCGGAATCGTGATCGCCTTGACCGCCCTCCGGGCGCTGCAGCGCACGAGCGCGCTCGACCACCTGCGAGTCGTCGTGCTTTGCACGGCCGACGAAGAGGTCGGCAGCGAGACGTCGCGGGAGACGATCGAAAGCGAAGCGCGGCGCAGCGAGGCGGTGCTGGTGCTGGAACCGTCGCTTCCCGGCGGTGCTGTCAAGACCAGTCGGAAGGGGGTCGGCGAGTTCCAGCTGACGGTTCGCGGCGTGGCGGCCCATGCCGGCATCGATCCGGGAAAGGGCTCCAGCGCGATCCACGAACTCGCGCGCCAGATAGTCGGCATCGAGCGGCTGCAGGATCCCGCGACCGGCGTGTCGGTCAACGTTGGCATCATTTCTGGCGGCTCGCGCAGCAACGTCGTCGCCGAGCACGCCCGGGCCACGATCGACGTGCGGGCACCTCGGACGGCCGACGCGCGTCTTATTGAAGACGAGCTGCGCGCGCTGCGCCCACAGACGCCGGGCACGTCCCTTTCGATGACCGGCGGATTCAACCGCCCGGCGCTCGAACGGACGGCGGGCGTCGTTCGACTCTATGAGTTAGCGAAAGACGTGGCGCGGGGGCTCGGCCGGGCGCTGGACGAAGGGGGCACGGGCGGCGGATCCGACGGGAGCTTTACCGCCGCGCTCGGCATCCCGACGCTCGACGGCCTCGGCGCGGAGGGGGACGGAGCGCACGCCTCGCACGAGCACGTCCTGCTCTCACGCCTGCCGTGGCGCGCCGCGCTGGTGGCGGGGCTCCTCGAGCGTCTCGCCAAGCCGGTCTAAAATATGAGTGCGGGCGGCCGGACTGGCCGCCCATGAGGGTGACTATGCCGAACGGACTGAAGACGGCGTTCCTGCTCGGATTGCTCAGCGCACTGTTGCTGGCCGCGGGTGAGCTGCTCGGCGGCTCGCAGGGGCTGGTGGTGGCGTTCATGTTCGCCGTTGTCATGAACTTCGTGTCCTACTGGTTCTCCGACAAGATCGTCCTGAGGATGTACGGCGCGCGACAGGTGGGGCCCGAACACCCGCTGTACCAGCTCGTCGCGAGGCTCGTGCAGCGCGGCAACATCCCCATGCCGAAGGTCTACGTCATTCCGGAGGGCTCGCCGAACGCGTTCGCGACCGGGCGCAACCCGGCGCACGCGTCGGTCGCCGCCACGGAAGGCATCCTCCGCATCCTCACCGAGCCCGAACTCGAGGGGGTGATGGCGCACGAGCTGACGCACGTCAAGAACCGTGACATTCTCATCAGCTCGGTCGCGGCCACGATCGCTGCCGCGCTGATGATGTTTGTCAGGATGGCCGCGTGGGGCGGCATGGCCACGGGGCGCGACGACCGCGAAGGTGGGAACCCGATCGCGCTCATCGCGATGATGGTTCTCGCGCCGCTCGCGGCGATGCTGATCCAGGCGGCGATCTCCCGCTCCCGTGAATTTGCCGCAGACGCCGGGGGGGCCGCCATCGCCGGGAACCCGTACGGGCTCGCCGAGGCGCTCAGGAAGATCGACGCGACGGCGCGGCGCGTGCCGCTCGACGCGAATCCGGCAACCGCGCACATGTTCATCGTGAAGCCGTTCTCGGGCGGCGGTTTGATGTCGTTGTTCAGCACGCATCCCCCGACCGAACAGCGCATCGCGGCCCTGCTCGGCACGATCCGCTAGGTAATCCGCTACCTCACGAGCCGGACGGTCCTCCAGCGGATCGTCCGGTTGCATTCGTCAGTCCCTCTCCTTTCAACCACTTCCACAGCCCAGCTTGCGCTGAGCGTCGTCGCGGCGCATTTCTTGCGTTTGCGCCCGGTGGAGCGTCTCGGACGTGGAGGACAAAAGTGGTTGAGGATCTCGACATCCCGCAGAACCGACTGGCCGAGTCAGCCGAGCGCGTCGTCGACCGCGCGGTCGAAGAAGCGCACCGTCGCGAGCACGCCCTCCTGACCAACGAGCACGTGTGTCTGGCGTTCGCGCAGGTCGAATGGGATTTCTTCGGCCAGGTCATGCGCGACAACGAACTGAACCCGCACCAGTTCATTCAGTCGCTGGAGGAACACCTGCGGATGCTCCCGGCGTCCGGTCGCGAGCTGCGCGTCGCGCCCGCCACGAAGCTCCTGTTCAAACTGGCGCTCCTGCACGCGAGCCGATGCGGCCGGCACGCCATCGAGGCAGTGGACCTCTTCTCGGCGATCTTCGAGGAAACGCAGGGGGTGCCGGTTTCGATTCTGCGCCGCCAGGGTGTGGAACCCGAGCTGCTTGTGTCGCGCCTTGCTACGCGCATGCGCGACCAGGAAGTACGCGAGGAGCGCCTGAAGAAGCGGTTCGAGCTGCCGCCGTTCCTGAAGCACTTCGCGACCAACCTCAACCAGCTTGCCTGGCAGGACAAGCTGCCGCCGGTGTTCGGCCGCAACGCCGAGATGCAGCAGGCGCTCGAGATCCTCTGCCACCGCGAGCGTTCCAACTCCGTCCTGTTGATCGGCGAACCGGGGGTGGGGAAGACCGCGATCGTCGAAGGGCTCGCCCGCCGCATCGAGTTCGAGTCGGAGACTGTGCCGGTCCGGCTGCGCGACTGCCAGATCGTGAACCTGCAGATGAACACGATGGTCGCGGGGACGATGCTGCGCGGCATGTTCGAGGATCGCATCCAGAACGTCATCCGCGAGATCAAGGAGCGGCCGAACCTGATCCTGTTCGTGGACGAGGCGCACACGATGGTGGGCGCGGGCTCGGCGCTCGGCGCGCCGTCCGATGCCGCCAACGTGTTCAAGTCGGTGCTCGCCCGCGGCGAGGTCCGGATGATCGGCGCGACCACGCTGAGCGAGTACAAGGAATACATCCAGGAAGACGAGGCGCTGGCGCGCCGGTTCCGGACCGTGCAGGTGTGCGAGCCGACCGTCGAGGAGACACGGCGCATCCTCTACAACCTCCGTCCGCGCTTGGAGCGCAATTACTCGGTGCGGGTGCTCGACGAGGCGATTGATACCGCACTCGAGATGTCGCCGCGCTATCAGCGGCACCTCCACCTGCCTGACAAGGTGATTGGCTGGCTCGACACCGCCGCCGTGCGCGCCGAGATCGACCGCCGCTGGGAAGTCAACAGCCGCGACATCATCGAGG
>DATHTE010000052.1:0-94069 GCA_035463475.1 Vicinamibacterales bacterium | reverse complement strand
ATTTTGTTCTGGTTCATCAACGCAATGTCCTTGGTTTCAAGGAGGAGTACCGTCGTATAACCCCTGGCCTTGTAAGGTGCCAGTTTCTTCGCCTTCCGGCGGATCTGCTCTCCGACCCGTGAGGCGAGCGTGTGGTCGTCGGGAGCGAGGCGGCTCAGCACGACGCGAGGCCGCCAGTCGCTCTTCTTTTGCGCGGTGCATCGGAGCGCCGTGCCGGGAAGCTCGATCTCGTGCCCGCCATCGGGGAGCCCCGGCGCGACGTTGAGTATCCAGTGAACGATGGTGAGGCGGAAGGCGTTCCAATCGGTGCCGACCTTCACCAGCTCGTACGGGACATTGATCGACAGACGAGCACAGGCGGGGAGGCGTTCGAGCTCCGCGAGCGCGTCCTCGAGGTGACCCCCGATGCTGCGCTGGTGTGGAAGCGTGTCGATGCTGGTATGTTCGATTGCGAGGTCGCCAGCGATAGCCTCAATCTCTGACTGCCCGGGATTCTCGTCCTCTGGCCAACGATCAACTTTCAACCCCGGGCGCCCCTCGTTGCGTAGCTGCTTTACGAAGCGCCTCACTATCTCTCGATCGGGAGGAACTCGCTTCATCGCCTACTTACCTCCAAACAGCTCCCGCGACCTCGATCATGCCGCCCCGCGGAGTCACTTCCGGAAAGGAGGCCCGACGCCCCGTCGTGCATGCCAGACAGCGAACACTCGGACCTCGTCCGCGCGAGGAACGTAGTACACGTGATACCGAGTCTCCTTGAGCAGAATCCTGCGCGTATTCGGAACGGGCGATCGCCGATACAGGCGGCCGATACTCGGCGCGTGGCCAAGCATGTCAAATGATGCAGCCAATTCCGACAGGAACAGGTCCGGTGCGGCAGGACGGTTGATGCGCCACCAATCGTCGATTAGGCGGATCTGCGCGTCTGCTTCGGGTGTGGTCCGGACCGGCAGGTTCACCGGCGCCGGCGTAGCTCGTCGAGAATTGCCGATGCCGGCCTCAGCCGGCCGGCCTCGGCAGATTCCGAAGACGCAGTCAGCGCTTCGTGCAGAGCGCGGCGCTCGTCCTCCGTGAGGTCGTCACCCTCGTCGTCCGCGACCAGGTCGACAACCGTTCCCTCGGGCAGGGTTGTCGGCTCGTCCAGGACGAGCCGCCCCTTCTGGACTCGCGCTCGAAGTGGGCTCATGTAGCTACTGTACGGGTTTCGGCCCCGGCCGGCAAGAGTCCAGGCCACACTGCGAAGCCCTTCGATCCGCTGAAGCCACGACGCTATCTGGTTCCAACTGCCAGGCATTAGGGACGCCACACAAGGTGGCACACCCACCAGTCCCGCGACCGAACGGCCCGTCGCCACATCCCCTTCGAACCGATAGGTCCGCTGCTCGGGCGTGAACCGCAGCGGCCCTTCGAGCACCTCCCGCAGGAGTTGCCGCCCGTCCTCCACGTTCGCCGTTAGCAGCTTCCGCCAGTGCTCCAGCGGCGCCTCCGCGGACGCCAGCGCGATCAGCAAACCCTCACGCTCTTTCTGCCGTGTCGAGAGCTGTTGGACGAGCGGAGCGACCGCCGCGCCGCCCTCCTCGATTGCTTCGGTCAGGTTCGCGATCTTCTTGTCGAGCGCCCGCAGGTCGCTGCGTAGCGTTGCCACGTTGGCCGTCAGCGCGTTCGGCTGCAACGCCTCGAACACAGCGTCGATGATGGCGCGCGCAACAGCAGGCCGCAGCGTATCGCCCGCCAGCGCCTTCAGCACGGCGTCATCCACGACCGCGATGGGCAGCACCAGCCCATTCGAACAGACGGCCGTGCCCCGCTTCCAGTTAACGTAACAGCCGTAGAAGTACGCGCTTCGGCCCGTAGCTCCGCGACACGACTGAGCGTACCGCCGCACACCGCGCATCGCGCAAAGCCGGAGAGCAGATATCGCGAGTCCACGTCGCGTCAGGTGATCGGCCAGTCCCCGAGCTTGGCGCGAATCATGGCCAGCCGCTCGTGCGCGGCCGCCCACACCTCGTCGCTCACAATGCGCAACGCCGAGGCGCTCAGTCGCAGCCACTCCGCCGGCGGCCGCGGGGTCTGTCGTTGCTGCCCCTACCGGTCGCGCTTGCGGGAGCGATTCCAAACGATCTCACCTCTTCAAAACGGACAGCTCGAGATCGATTCCGGTGAACGCGAAGGGTCCGGACCGGAAAACGGGAAAGGACGTGGCAAACCACTGACCCGGGGTGACGTCTCCCTCCGAGAGCGCGTACCCGGGGCCCAGAATCGGGCGCGCGTCGGGACCGAACGTGTTTCCCGGACCGAAGTTGTCGAACAGGAGGATCGAATCGGCGGTTGCACGAGCTGGCGCCAGGAGCATGTTAGAATCGCGCGCATCTAGCTCGCCAGTGAGGGTGTTCCATGCTTGGTCAAACTTTCGGCCACTACGCCGTGGTGGGACAGCTCGGCCAGGGCGGAATGGGAGTGGTCTACGAGGCGCAGGACACGCGCCTCGGCCGCCACGTCGCGGTCAAGCTGCTCCGCCCCGAACTCATCGACCGCGAGGGCCTGGCGCGACTCGAGCGGGAGGCGCACGCGCTCGCCGCCCTCAACCATCCCAACATAGCGACGATCTACGGCATCGAGCACCACTCGGGCGTCACGTTCCTCGCCCTCGAGCTCGTGCCCGGACCCACACTCCGCGATCGGCTCGCAGCCCGTGACGTGTCTGCGAAAGAGGGGCTGGCGATCTGCCGGCAGATCGCCGATGCACTCGACGCCGCGCACGAAAAGGGCATCATCCACCGCGATCTGAAGCCGGCCAACGTCAAGATCACCGAGCAGGGCACGGTGAAGGTGCTGGATTTCGGCCTGGCCAAGACAGTGCGTACCGAAGCGTTAGCGGGCGACGAAACGGCTGCCGCCACCGCGTCCGTCGGGTTGAGCGAGGCGGGATTGATCCTTGGAACGGCCGCCTACATGTCGCCGGAGCAGGCATGCGGCAAGCCGGTCGATCGGCGGACCGACATCTGGGCGTTCGGATGCATTCTGTACGAAATTCTCGCGGGCCAGCCTGCGTTCAGAGGCGAAACGCTCACCCAGGTCCTGGCTGCGGTGCTCGAGCGCGACCCCGAGTGGCAGGCGCTCCCCTCGTCCACCCCTGCCGCCGTTGACCGCCTCGTGCGTCGCTGTCTCGAGAAGGACCCGCGGCGGCGCCTGCGCGATATCGGTGACGCCCGTCTGGAGCTGGACGATGTGATCGCCGGCCGTTCGCTTCCTGCCCCGCAGGCCGGTCTCGTCACCCGTCGGACGGCGATTGGCGCGCTGCTGGGCACGGCCGCGGGCGCCGCGGCCCTGGCGCCGTTCGCGTTCCGCGGCAATGGCGCCGCAGTACGCCGCAGCCTCACGCGGTTCGCGGTGCCGGTGCCTGCCGGCCTGACCGCGAGCTTCAACAAACGGCTGGCGATTTCACCGGACGGGACCTGCCTGGCCTGCAACGGCGCCCCTGAATTCCCATTGAGCCTTCGGCCGCTACGCGACCTCGAGTGGAGAAAAGCTGCCGATGGGGGCATCGCCGGAGTGCCGTTCTTCTCTCCAGACAGCCAGTGGCTGCTGGTCGCGGGCAGCGGGAACGTGCGAAAGGTGTCGCTGGCCGGCGGCGCGCCAGCGACGATTTGCCGCAACGAAACCCCGCAAGGTGGGGCGACCTGGGCTGCGGACGACACGATCTACCTCGTCCCCGATACGCCGGGCGGGGTCGCGCGAGTCTCTGCCGCTGGGGGGGAGCTTGTCGAAGTTGCACGCATCGATCTGGCGGGCGGCGAGAGAATACACAGGTATCCGCACGCGTTGCCGGGAGGCAAGGCGCTCCTGCTCACCGTGGCGATGGCGGATGCCGAGTCGTTCGACGACGCAAACATCGTCGCGATGGACACCGCCACGGGCAAGAGACGGGTGTTGATCGAAGGCGGGACGGCGCCCTGCTATTCACCTTCCGGCCACATCGTCTACGCGCGTGCGGGCAAACTCTTCGCCTTGGGATTCGATCTGAACCGTCTCGCCGTGGTGGGGCGGCCGTTCGAGGTGCTCGACGGCGTGCTCATGAGCCGGAACACCGGCGCGGCGAATTTCGACATCTCGGCCACGGGTGATCTCACCTACGCGCCGGGGAAAGTCGCTGGAGGATCGAGGACGCTCGTCTGGGTGGACAGGAACGGCAATGCGGAACGCGTGCCGCTGCCGCCGCGCTCATATCTCCATCCGAGGATCTCCCCCGACGGGCAGCGACTCGCGATCGAGATCGAGGGGGCGAATCACGATGTGTACGTCTATGACTTCGCGCGCGACGTGCTCACGAACATTACAACGAACGGAGTGAGTCACTGGGGCGTGTGGTCGCCGGATGGCACGCGGATCGGCTACCGCTCCGGGCCGATGGGAAGCTTCGAGTTGTGGCAGGTTCCGGCGGACAGAAGCGGCGGCGCGCAGCAGGTACGGGCACCGGGTGTCTCGCGGAGCACCGGCTCATATTCTCCGGATGGGCGTTGGATGGTCTACACCGCGGTCAGCAGACGAGGAGCCCCCAACAAGGTGGCCGTCATTCCGCTTGACGGCAGCGGCGAGCCCCGTCCACTCGACGAAACCACGTTTGCGCAGGGGTCGCCCAAGTTCTCCCCCGACGGCAAGTGGCTCGCGTACTGTTCGGCTGAATCCAAGCGGCCCGAGGTCTACGTTCAGGCATTCCCGGGACCCGGCGCGAAATTGCAGATTTCGAACGATGGGGGAACCGACCCTGTCTGGAGTAGGAGTGGGCGCGAGCTGTTCTACAGGAACGGCGACCAGATGATGGCGGTTGCGCTCTCCTTGACGCCGACCTTCTCCGCCGAACGTCCGCACGCGCTGTGGAAGGGGCAGTACGCACACGGCATGAGCAGTTCGTGCGGGCTGCCGGGCCTGAGTTCTTCCAATTACGATGTGACCCGGGACGGCCGGCGCTTCCTGATGATCGATGAAGCCGAAGAGAGCACCATCACGTCCGACCGGATCATCGTCGTCCAAGGGTGGGCCGACGAGTTGAGGCGGCTGTCGTCCAGGGCGTAAGGGGCCGAGCTGTCGTTGTGGGCACGTTGGGGATCGTTAGCTGCCCGTTGGCGTGACTTCTATGTGGTGATCAGGCGCCCCACATAGCACCGCCGTGAAGAAAATGTCGTCCGTGATGTCGAAACGCACGGTGTTCCCGTCCCGTACCGGTGAATCCGTCGTCGTTTGCCCATCCAACCATAATGTCCGTGCTATTCACCACCCACACCAAGATATAGCCGTTTGACTTCTCGATGACCTGCGCGGGGTAAGTTCGTTTCTTCGCGACCTCGGGCAGGGCCGTGCAAGATGGCGAGGCCGTCATGGTCAGTGTGTGGGTGACCGGCTGTGCTGCCGGTGTGGGTGTCGATGCTGGTGTGGCCGTGGGACCACTCGGGACGGTCTTGGAATCGGGGCCGCAGGCGAGGGTGAACAGCAACGGGATAACCGGCGGCGCGGTCCCCAACCAGGTCCTTCAGGTCAAGGACGACGGCACGGCGCATGGCGCGCATCCATTCAGGGCGGGAATTACCACTGAGCTGGCGATGAGCCTCTAGTATGCGCCTGAAACGACGAGAGGTCGGCCATCTTCGCGCCGCACTACGAGGTTTCTCCAGGCTTCGAACAGCCGGCGCTTCCGTAACACGGGCCTAACCGGACGGTTCTAACGCGGCGTCACCCTGCTGCAGCTCGCCTGTGCAATCCGGGCGAAAGCGGGCACCCGCACGAGAGATGGTGTTGACCGCGGTCGGCAGCGAGCGTGAGGCGGCTGTACCCTCCGCGAACGCCACGTGCTCACGTAGAATCACGCGCGTGCGCCTGTTCCTCGCGGCGACTGTTGTCGCGTCCTTCGTTCCAGTCCAGGCTCGCGCCCAAGAGCAGCCGACCTTCGAACAACTGCGCATCGTCGCGCCCGCGGCTCCCGGCGGCGGTTGGGATCAGACCGCGCGGGTGATCCAGGACGTGCTGCAGCGCACCGGCCGTGTGCGGATCGCGCCGGTCGAGAACATCCCCGGAGCGGCGGGAACGATCGCACTCGCGCGGTTCATGGGCGCCGAACGGGGAAACGGCGATGCGCTGATGGTGTCCGGCCTCATCATGCTGGCCGCCGTCGTGACCCATCGTTCGCCGGTCACGCTGGACGACGTGACCCCGGTGGCGCGGCTGACGGGGGAATACGAAGTCATCGCCGTACCGGCGAACTCCCGGTTTCGCTCGCTGGCCGATCTGATCGCTGCGTTCAGAAGCCGACCCGAGGCCATTTCCTGGGGAGGCGGATCCGCAGGCGGAGGCGATCACATGTTCGCCGGGCTCGTAGCCGCCGGACTGGGTGTGCCGGCGAGCCGCGTCAATTACGTCGCATTCGCGGGTGGCGGTGAGTCGGTGTCCGCCCTGGTCGGCGGACAGGTGTCAGTCGGCGTGAGCGGTCTTGCGGAGTTCGCTCCTCATCTCGAAGCGGGCACGATTCGCGCGCTCGCGATTTCGAGCGCGGATCGTCTCCCCGGTCTCGACCTGCGCACACTGCGGGAACAGGGCGTGGACATCGAATTCGAGAACTGGCGCTGCGTCGTCGCGCCGCCGGGAATCAGCAGGGAGGACCACCTGCGGCTGCAGTCGCTCCTAGCCGACATGGCTCGCTCCCGGCAATGGCGCGAAGCGCTGGCACGGTACCGGTGGCTGGACCGTTACCTTTCAGGCGCTGCCTTTGCCGCGTTCCTGACGGCGGAAGAGGCGCGAGTGACGGCGGTGCTGCGGCAGCTTGGAGTGAGCCGTGGGGAAGCAGGCGTGCTTGGGCCCATAGGTACCTACTCCCTGCTTGTTCTGGCTGGCCTCGTGTTGACCGCCCTGGCGTCAGCCGTCCAGCCGATCCGGCACGGCGACGCCAGCTCCTCGACAGCCGTGGCCGCGGGTTGGCGGCCGATCGTCCTGCTCGGGACGGGGCTCGCGCTGAACCTCGCGCTGGCGGAACGGGCTGGATTCGTCGTCGGCTCCGCCGTGCTGTTCTGGTGCACCGCGCGCGCGTTCGACCCGAGGCACCCGGCACGCGATGCCGTGCTCGCGATCGCGATCGCGGTTGCGGCGTACGTGCTCTTCGCGCGCGTCCTGCAGCTTCCTGTCCCCCCCGGGCCGCTGGGCCGGTTCCTGTGAACGCGACGTGCTCGACACGCTGAGCGCCCTCTCGAACGGCTTCAGCCATGCGCTGACCCTTCCCAACCTGATGTGGGCGCTTGGGGGGGTGACGCTTGGCACCGCTGTCGGCGTGCTTCCGGGTATCGGGCCCGCCATGACGGTCGCCCTGCTGCTGCCGATCACGTTCCATCTCGATCCGACGAGCGCGTTCATCATGTTCGGGGGCCTCTATTACGGCGCCATGTACGGCGGCTCCACGACCAGCATCCTGCTCAACGCCCCGGGAGAGACCGGCTCGATTGCCACTGCGATCGATGGCCACGTCATGGCGCGTCAGGGGCGTGGCTCCGCGGCCCTGATGACGGCGGCGATTGGATCGTTCGTGGCGGGGACGCTCGCGACGATCGGTCTGACGTTCTGTGCCGCGCCGCTCGCGACGGTTGCCCTGCGGTTCGGGCCTGCGGAGTACTTCGCCCTCGCGATCGTCGCCTTCACCACCGTCAGTGTGCTGCTGGGCGGATCCGTCGCTCGCGGACTCTTCAGCCTGTTCCTCGGCCTCGCGCTGGGTCTGGTCGGGATCGATCAGCTCACGGGACAGGCGCGATTCAGCTTCGGCATTCCGCAGCTCCTCGACGGGCTCGACATCGTCATCCTGGTCATCGGGCTCTTCGCGGTCGGCGAAGCGATGTACCAGGCCTGGCGCCACGGCCGCGAGGAACCGACGCCCGTACCGCTGCGAGGCGGAAGCGGAATGACGCGTGAGGAGTGGCAGCGCTCGTGGAAGCCGTGGCTCCGCGGCACGTTGATCGGATTTCCCCTCGGCGTCTTGCCGTGCGGCGGGGCGGAGATACCAACCTTTCTCTCGTACATGACGGAGAAGCGCCTGAGCCGCCGCCCCGACGAGTTCGGCCGCGGCGCCATCGAAGGGGTCGCGGGTCCCGAAGCGGCGAACAATGCCGCGGCCGCGGGCGTGCTCGTCCCCTTGCTCACCCTCGGCCTTCCAGCGTCGGCCACAGCGGCGGTGCTGCTTGCGGCCTTTCAACAATACGGACTGCAGCCCGGCCCGCTGCTCTTCGAGACACGGCCGGATCTGGTGTGGACGCTCATCGCCAGCCTGTACATCGGCAATGTCATGCTGCTCGTCCTCAACCTGCCGCTCGCGGGCCTCTGGGCGCGGGTGATGCTGATCCCCAGGCCGCTCCTGTTTGGCGGCATTCTCGTGCTCTCGTCCCTGGGCGCGTACACGCTGAATCGTTCGTTGCTCGACCTGGCGTTCCTCTACATCGTGGGCGCCATTGGCTGCGCCATGCGGGTCAATGACGTGCCGCTCGTTCCGGCGGTGCTCGGCCTGATTCTCGGCCCGCTCGCCGAGCAGCAGTTCCGCCGGGCGATCGCGATCAGCGAGGGGGATCTTTCGGTGTTCCTGGCGCGACCGATTTCCGCGGCGCTGCTCGCGCTTGCGCTCGCGGCGCTCGCCGCGCCGTACGCCAGTAGGCGCTGTCGCCGCGCGGCCGCTTGGGCGCGCCACAAGTGGATCTTCCGCCGATGAGCCGATCTGGGCTCATATCGCGCATTCCTTGTCAGGAGGCAGCGATGCGCAAGACATCCGCGCAAATCCTCGCAGCCTTGGGAATGTTCGCACTGGCTGCTCCCGCGAGCAGCCAGCAACTGGCCCTCGCGTCAGGGCCCTGTCCAGTGATGCCCTCGAGTCAGCCCACGCCGCAGGCCGCAGTCGTACAGCCCGATGTCATCGCCGTGTTCGCCAACGGGTTGCCGGAGGGGACCCGGGTGACGGTCGGATTGATGGACAACCAGAAGCTGAAGGGGGTGTTCCTCGGCGTCCGCGACGGCCGCCTGCTGCTCCGCGCCGACCGCGACCGGTCGGGCACGCTTCGGATCTCGTTCTGGGCCATTCACTCCATCAAGGTCCGGGAGGGTGGCGCGATCGAGCGGCCGTGACGCCGCTCGTGGTTGTCCTGGAGTTGCGCCGCCGAGAGGTTGCTCAGGAGATGTTCATGAGCTCGAGATTGAGAGCGTTCCTTGCGGGTTGCGCGCTGCTGGTCTCGTGTCTGTCCAGTCCGGCCGCCGCCCAGGAGCATCGCGCCGCGGTGTTCGGCACCGCTGGCTTCGCCGGAATCGGCCACGCGGATTCGGAGCAGGGCAAGGCTCCGATCTATGGCGGCGGCATCGCGTTGCACCTGACGCCGCGGCTCATCGTCGACGCCGATGTCCACGGCGCGCGCATCAGCCACGTCTTTGGCCGCGAGCACCACGACTTCTCGCAGGTCACGTTCACCGGCAGCGTGCTGTTTCGCTCTTCGCCCGAGGCGCGTGTTCACTTTCTCGGCGGCGGAGGCGTAGCAGTGCAGCGAGCGCACAGCGAGTTCACCCAGACGCCGGTCGGGCTCGTCGAAAACACCGAGACGATCCGCCTGCTGCACGGGCGGGCGGGTGCCGAGTGGGATCTCACCAGTCGGTGGGTGTTGCGAACGGAGGGCGTGTTCTGGATGGGCGGTGGGCTCGACTGGGTGACAGGCGCGCGCGTGGGCGTGGGGTACCGCTTCTAAGACCGCGGACCTGCTCCAGCCGGATGGTTCCATCCTCCGACGGCGGCTTGACGATCAGCGGCACCCTCAAGTGCGAAGCGTTCGGCCGGGTCATCCGCTTCGTCATTCGCGTCGCCCAGCGTTCCGTTACGCGCGGGCGCACGCGGCTGAAATGCACGGCAAGGCAGGCCAGATTTCCCGTGGCATCACAGTGAACATTGTCGAGGCGTTCGACAATACGCAAACCGGTGTGTACGACGGACGCCGGGAATCTGCTCACGCACGAGACTAGCGCCTGACCTGCACCACCCAGTATTCCGTCGATGGGGTCGGAGGCGTGGCAAATCGGGCGTTGACTGCAAGATCGATCAGAGACGCCACACCCGTCTCGGGATCAACGCTATAGAGCAAGCCCAGCGCGCTGTGGACGATGATCAGTGATTGTGAAATAGGCCGCGGATCGCGTCACGATCACGTCGTTGACGAAGCTTGCGTCTGGAGTCAGGGAGTAAACAGCCCGCTCTTCCCCGCTGCTGCCGTCATAGACATACGCCTGCCCTGTTGGACCGCCGGCGACGAACACGTAGCCGGTTCGTTCGTCGAAAGCCAGCCAGCAGTGTCAGCGCGGACGCGAGCACCACAGGCAGCCTTCCCCTTGACGGGATCGCGCGTAGCGCGTTCACCAGAGACATGGACCGTCCGTGTGTCGACCGGTGGGCAATCATGGTGCCTCCCCCGAGAATGCTGGCTGAAGTCGAACACCGCCACTAAGGGACCTTGGCGCCCGTCTCCACCCAACGACCGAGAACCCAGCGCTCCTCGTCGGTCATGCCGCTCATGTTCGCGATCGGCATCGTGCGCTCCACGACCACGCGCGCTTCGATCCGCCGGGCGTACTGTTGCATCTGCAGGGCGGTGTCGAGCATGACTCCTTGAGGGGCAATCGGGAAGGCGCGGTTGGTCGGTCGCTCAGAGTGACATTCGAGGCAGCGGCGGTCCACCACGGTGCGCGCCTCTGCGTAGGCAACGGGCCGCTGCCGCGGCGCGATCTCGCGTGAGGCGGAACCGACCGCCACCACTCCGATGAGAAGCGGCCAACACCAGCGATGGCTGAGCGGGACCGCCCTCACGGCTCGGACACCCAGCGCAGCATCCGTCGTACCCGCCAGCTGAGCCGGCTCCACGGCCAGGTCGGCGCTGCTTCCACCACGATGACAAGCTGCCCGCTCGCGTGTGCGGTGCAGGCAAAGTAGTTCTCCGACGGCGTCGTGAAGGGCAGTCGGAGGGTCTGGCCCGGCATCAGCAAGGTCGGTCCGAAGATTTGCGGCACGTCGTCCGAGTTCTTCAGCTTCAACACGTCACGAATGCCGACGAGCAGATGAATCTCCGACGGGAGGATCTCGCGCATGTCGCCAGCCATCCGGCGAGCCCAGGTGCCCTTGGGGATCTCGAAGAGCTCTTCTCGCGAGTCGAAGGTCACGGGCCACATCGCCGCGAAGACGACAGGGGTGCAGATTAGGGTGAAGATGACACCGGCGACGATCCCGAAGCCTCGGCGACGACGCGTTCGGGATGGAACCAATAGACCATCGTCATCGCGTCGATGGACGTCCGCAACAGCGCCCGCGGCAGTCGAGCTCATGTCCGCATCTTCAACAGGAGCTCGAGATCGCGAACGATGTCGTCGGCTGGAGTACCGAAGGGCACCAGCCCGCGGATTTTTCCCTGGCGGTCGACCAGGTAGAGGAACGACGAATGACTCACTTCGTATCCGAGTGCCGGATTCCGGGAAACTACTTCCTCGGCGACCACGCCGTAGGCTTTTAGCACGGCCGCGAGCTCGTCGGGGGTCCCGGTGGCGCCGAGGAAGCTCGGGTTGAAGGCGGTCAGGTGCTCGCGCAGGCGCTCCGGACTGTCGCGCTTGGGATCGACCGTTACGTAGATCAGCTGGACGTCGCGCGCCGCGCTCCCCAGCTTCTTGTGGGCCTCGGTCAGGCGGGCCAGCGTGACCGGGCAGACCTGCTGACAAAAGGTGAAGCCGAACTCCAGAATGACCACCTTGCCGAGATGGTCGCGCAGGCTCAGTTTCCTGCCGTTGGAGCCGTCCAGGCTGAAGGCGGGCGCCTCGCGCGGCGGCTCGAAGATACCGGAGCGAAAGCCCTGTTCGGCTTGCGGGGGCCGCCGAAAAGCGAAGTAGGTTCCCAACACCACGAGGGGAAGGACCAGGGCGCCGACGAGGAGCGTCTTCTTCATTGAGTCCTTACACCGCGATGCGCGCCGGAGCAGCAGCCTTCACGAAGCGGTCGTCGACGTAGCGCTCGAAGGCAATGGGCCGCGTGAGCGTTCCGGCCTGTAACGAAAGCTGCATCAGATCCTCAAACTCCTCCTTGATCATGCGCAGATCTCCATAGGTCACGCGGTCGACCGGGTTTTCCATGACATATTGGATGACCGCCCGGTCCTGATTGAAGTACTTGCGGTCGGCGGCGATCTCCGCCGCCCGGGTCCGATGGTCTTGCTCGGCATCGAGCCACTGGCCGGCCCCCTGCACGTAGTTGACGAGGTCCTGTACCAGGCCAGGGTTCTGATCGATGAGCTCCTGGCGCGCGGTGAGGACGCAGCAGATGTAATTGGGCCATTCGTCGCGCGTCATGCGCAAGGGAACTGCGTAGCCGGCGCGTTGCGCCGCGGCGCCAAACGGCTCGCCGGTACAGTACGCGTCGACCCCCCTGGCGTAGAGCGCGGCGGGCATGTCGGGAGGCGCCATCTCGACGATCTGGATCTCCTTGGCCGACATGCCTTCCTTGGCCAGCATCTTGCGCAGAAAGAGAAAGTCGACGGCGAAGCGGCTGGGGATGGCGATTCGCTTGCCCGTCAGATCCTTGAACTTCCGATAGGGCGAGTCGGTGCGTACCATGATGACCGCGCCCGACCGATGACCCAGCGAGACGATCTTGACCGGGACGTCCTTCGTCACCAGATCCATCACCAGTGGCGCCAGCATGTAGGCGGCGTCGATCGAGCCGGACATGAGCGACTCTTTGATCTCCGGCCAACCGCTGTACCGGTTGTATTCGAACTTCGCTCGCGTGGAGGTTCTGTCGAGATTGCGCGCCATGCAGGCGATGGGAAGCGTGAGGTTGCAGGTGACGGGCAACCCGCCCACGAACAGCGTTTCGAGCCGGTCGCGCGAGCGAAAACTGTTGCGGAGCGCATTCCAGTTGATGTTGAGATTGAAGTGGAGGGCGCTGATCCCGACCGTCCAGGCCGCCGCTCCGAGGAAGACGCGACGCGAGTGATTCATGCGCCGGATCTTTTAGCAGCGCGCTAGCCGGGCTGTCAATGGAGTCGGAGTGGATTTCACAAGCGAATATTCACGGTTGTGGCAAAGATCAGACGTGTCGCACTGAGGTTGTCGAGGCGGCAGGTGCCCATCAGGACACCAGCCGGCAAGGGACGTGCCGCGCCAACCTTGGCGCGCACGTCCCGGATCGATTCACTGGATCGCCCGTCCCGGCACACCGGTGTCGATTTTGACCAGGCCGGGCCCAACCCACGGGAGCGACGGCGCAAAAGCTCTTGATCACCGTCGGGTATTTCGTGATTCACCGTTTCGTGCTCACTGGACCTTTACTCGCCGGACGATGAACGAGAATCTGCCCACGTCCGTGCAACCCGCTGTCGTCGAGCACAGGGCAGCCGGCTCTAGTGGGTTCGGTGTAGGAAAGCCGTCGCTATCCACAATCACTGCACCAGTCGACGGATCGACGTAGGCGTATAAGTGGGCCTCGATTGTGCCCCTCATCTCGTCAGGATTGACAAGCGTGGCCTCGAACAGGTTCTTGAAGCTGCCGATGAAGCCGGTAGTCGAGCCCACCTGCATCAGTGTGAACGCGGCCTTGATGCTCCGCGGGCCCTTGCGCTCCCATTGACCGTGAGCGGGGACGCGACCAGCGTCGATCGCGATGAACGTTCCATCGGCGTTCACCGTGAACACCATCATGACTTCCGGCGGGACCAGGCAACCCGGTCCTGGCTCACACAGCACCTCTCCGGGCACCGGCACGGCGCGGCCGAACCAGGAGCCAACTGCGTTCGGGAACGCCGCGCCGCGATCGTTCTGATCGCCGGCGTAAACGGCGGATTGAAACGACAGCGCGCCCGCGCCTGCCGTGGCGATGAGCGCGACCACGAGGGGTCTCGCGATAACGAACAGGGCACATGACCACCGTCGCGCTCTACGCGGTGAGAGCATAGTGGGCCTCCTTGATGAAAGGGAAAGGAAACAAGAGCGGTGCAACGTGCAGGCCAGCCATGGCCGGGAGTTCGCGGCGCTGACGGGGACGCCATCGCGCGTGAAGTCGCGAATTTGGCGACGATTAGTGGGCCTGACGTGAAACTCCGGGCACTTCCGGCCGCCGGAACAGCGCGCGCCCGGCACGGCGACGAACGCGGGCCATCCCTGGACGCGTTTCGAGCCTGAGCCGCCGACTCCGGCGTGAATTGCGGTGACCGGTGTCGACAGCCTTCGCCCGGACGACGGCTCAGTTCGTGCTGAAGGGCGGGTACCGGTCAGTCACGAGCAGGAACGCGTACGCCTGTACCCGAAGCGCCCATCGGCCGACGCCGACCACGAAATCGAACAGCCCCCTCGGGTAGCGACCGGTGAAGAGGATCGCGAACCAGGCGATCACGACGGCGAACACGACAAGGACCGCCAGCACCGCCAGCGCGAGGTAGTGCGGAATCGCCAACAACCACTTCACCAGTGGCAGCCAGCGGTTCAGGTCCCGTTCCACGTTTGGGTAGTCGATCTCCAGATGCACCGACTGCTCGTCGACCGTGGACGGATACTTGTCCGCGAGCAGCAAGAGGTAGGCAGCGACTCGCGCTCCAAAGCGCACCAACTCGCGCGCGAAGTCGAACCACCAACGCGGGTACCGCTGCCGGAGGAGAATCATCAGGGCCGTCGCCACCGCGAGCCCGCCCAGGATCCCCCCTTCTGAGGTACCCACCGTCTCCCCGGTCTCGGTGACGATGCGTGTGCCGCCAGAGGCCGTGAGCAGGGCCAGAATGATCCCGATCGGAATGATCCAAATGAGTCGGAAGAATGTCGTGACGCGGTCCAGCCGTTCCGGGTAGTCAATCTGCAAACGTGCGGCATAAGCCTCGGGTTGTGCGGCCATGGAGTCCTCCGGGGTCTGCGGGCGCAGGTCAAAGCAGCGGACCGCGCGGAATGGCGAAGCGGTGGCGCGTCATCACCTCTGAAATCGGTTTCGACGCAGCGCGTTCCCGTCGCGATGAGGCATCGGCGTCGGCGTGTAGAATCCCACTGCCTCCAGAAAGACAGCCCGATCCTGTTCCTGCGGGCTGTAGCCGGGGAATTCGAGAACGAGCGTCTCCCCGCGTCGCAAGGCCACGTACCGCGTGTCCGTGCGGCGCAGCTCCTGCTGTGCGGCTGGATAGACGCGCTCGCGTCCGTCTCCCCCTTGAACAAGCAGCCGCACTCGATTGAGCTGGCTGATCTCTGGTTCCAATTCGCGGATCTCGATTCGGCCCACCGAGCGTCCCAGATAGAGCCGGTCGGTGCCTTCGGCGTTCGCCCCGATATGATCGGCGATGATCTGCCCGCGATTGAGGAAGACACCGCCGCTGTCCGCAGTGGCGTAGACAAACGGGCACGATCCGAACAGCTGTCCGCCTATCATGGCGAAGGCCATGCCGGCATCCTCGCGCATCGGGAACTCGATATCGTTGACGCGCACGGCCAGGCGTTCCACGCTCGGCCCGATGACATATGGTGGGCTCGCGTGCGGCGGATCATTGTGGTCCCACGGCTCCCCGGGCCGCACCTGGCCCGCGCGCAAGGCGATACCCGACGCACGCTCGATCGACGCCTCGCGCACGGTCTCTACGCCGAAGTACACCCCTGGTGCAGGTGCGGCGACCCGGTATGAAAGGAGTGGACCTTCCGCGCCTGCGCGCCAGGCTGTGACCTCCTTTTCTGCCACTGCGTGCTGGATGATCAGCCGGCGCGGGACCGCGATCGCAGTGCCCGGAGCGAGCATGCCTCCGGGCCAGGGGGTGTTGACGTCGGCGTCCACGCCGCCCTGGACCCACGGCTCGATTCGATCTCGCCGCGCCATCCCCTGAACCACGGCGGTGATCGGCAACGGTGTGACGGAGACGTTCTCGATAATGGAAACCCGCAACTCGGCCGGTGGCATCGTCAGTTCGACGCCTGAATACTTCAAATCGCATCCTTCGTCCGGGGCGAGACGAATCTCGGCTTTGACAACACCGGGCGGAACCGATCGCTCCGTCATGAAGCTGAGGTACGCAAGGGTATCTGGGTGGAGTTCTTCAACGATCGGTTTGGTAGCGATTAGTTGTCCCAACCACTGGTGGTCGACAAGACGCACCAAAGCGCCCCTCATGCTCCCATCCTCGTCACGGAGACGTCTGAGCCCCGTGGGCCTCCAGGCCGCCGTTGCCGCATCATTCGGCTCCAGCGGAGCACCGACCCTGTAGTTGGCGAGATCACCCAGGATGAGACGGTAATCCGCATCTAGCGGTTTGTGGGTCGGACAGCCGAGAACACCCTTGGAGAAGTCCCAGCGAATCGAAGCGTATAGCTCCCGAGGCCATCGGAGACTCCTGGCGAGGCGTTGCACTTCCGGACTGTTCATCGTGGCCCGGTCTCCCGCGCTAGCCCGTTCCCATGCCGCTCTTCTGGACCTCAGGGTCTCGGCGGCGCTTCCGCCTTCGCTGCTCGCGTTCGGCCGCTCCAACAACGGCGCCAGATAAGTACCGTCACGCGTGCCCAACGTTGGGTAGACCCTCAGGTACGCCTCGGTTTCGTCCCAGACCGGATTGCGGATTACGCCAACGATCCTGGGCACGACGTCCACAAGCTCGGGCGGCGTCTGTCCATGGTGCAAGGCATCGATTGCCAATCCCTCGAGCGTCAGATGATGGACGCGGAAACGTTCGACTCCGGAGGGTATACCGAGTATCAGATCGGCAAACCGGCCGCTGTCTCGACTGAATGGCCGCTCGAGATCATCACTCGTGTGGCGGATGCTCACCGCCGCTTCGCGCGGACCCCAAAAGAGCGGATATTCGACGCGCCCGATGCCGTCGGCGCCAAGGGGCACACGCACATGCCGCTCCCCTAAAGCGACGGTCACCTGCGCCTCCGGGACCGGTTTGCGCAGCTCGTCGTAGACGGCAATGGAGAAGTCGTCGTAGAGTGCGCGCCGCGCATGAGGATACGCACCGGCGCCGATTGCGGCGACCCACACAACGATGCTGGTCAGAGTGGTGACCCAGCCGATCGCGAAAGCGCGGCGCAGGAACGTCGCGGCTGCGCGGTCATGGCGTCTGCGGCTGAACAGCAGGTTGAGAACGACGTAGGAGAGCGCCAGAGCGCCCACCAGAGAGGCCGCGACGAATGGACCAAAAGAGATCGCGCTGGTGACGACGAGCGCGGCGAGGCCCAAGGCCAGAAACAGCTGCGGGGAGCGGCCTCGCAGCATGGTGCCGACCGTCTCGCCGCCGGTGCTGCGGGCGACCCCCGTGTCGATGGCGCGGCCTTCCACTTTGGCTCGCACCGTTTCCACGAAACCGCGCCAGCGGGGATCCTGGCGGTCGCCGCGCCAGTCAACGAGATCCGCCGCCTGCCGGTGGCGCATGCCCAAAGGCGGAAGGACGTCGTCGATGATCACAGGAACGAGGATGCCGCGCGCGTCGGCGTCCTCGGCCTCCTGGATCACCCATCTTCCTCCCTCGAGCTCGACGCTGTTGCGCGACCACACCGCGACGACGACCCGAGCGCTGCGCAGCTGTCGGGCAACCTCGGCACGCCAGTCGGTGGTTGGCGCGATGCCTTGATCCCACCAGACGTCGATGTTCTCATGTCTCAGTCCGGTGACGATATCCTGCACCGCGGCCCGGTCCTCGCTCTTATAGCTGACGAAGACGGTCATGTCCTTTCCTCGCGGTTGGAGAGGCGGGAGCTCCAAGTATATCGAATCCAGACTCACAGCGTCCGAGAAAGGCCGCCGGCACGTCACGTGGACTCAGCGCGTGATTCCCCCGCACTGTCCGCCGTGTTTGGGCGCAAGATGGGAGGATGAAGAGCGTGCGGACGACGATGTTGCTGTTAGCGGTGCTCTCCGGTTGCAGCCCGGGCTCTTCTTCAGACCGATCCGCAAGTCAGGAATGGCAAGGGGAATGGGGCCAGTGGACGTCGGACGGCCGAGGGCACACTTATGGTGCAAGCCTCTCGATTCTCGCATGCGATTCGACGGCTCTCACATGCCGTTTCCGATTCGATAGCGAGTCGTCGGAATCGAGGTGCACGAGTTCAAGCAAAGACGGAAACGTACTCCGGATCAGCGGTTCCAAGGCAAAAGGACAATTCTTCGATTACGACGGTGAACCGGCCGACTGTTATCTGGAGCTCGAAAGGGTCCAGGCGCGCGGCAAAGTGGAACTACGGCTCCTGAGCCTGTCCGGCACGGACTGTCAGCGTCACTGCACTGACAAGCCGAAGGTCCCTGCTGTCTATCCATTCAGGAACGGGGCGATCTATCCGCCGGGTGCGACCCGGGATTGTTTCGCCGATCCCAGGAGATCACGCGCATTCTGGTGCAGCGACGCGAAGATCCAGGAACTCGATCGGGATTTCGAGCGACGGAGACTTGAGATTCGCAGGCTGACCCACACGGACGAGTACGGCGACGTACGCGAGGAGATCCTGGCCCGGTGCGAGGGATCGGCCGACGTGAGGGGTTGCCTGTTGTCTCGTTACGCGGAGACCGCTGCCGACATTCAATCGGCTGAGAAGAATGCTCAGGAAGCGCATGAAAGGGACCAGGAGGCGATGAGAACGCCGGGAGATCTTGTCGAAGCTTCCAAAGTGATTGCGCGGCTCGAAGGCGTGTACAAAAAGAGGTTCCGGAATGCAACGGCGGCCGGGTCTTCCGCCTTCACCTCGAGGCCTACAACATGTCCACGTGCAGTCTGTCGGGACTGGCGCGCTATAGCCGCAAGGGCGTCCTGGTCTTTCAGGACCCTGAGCCTCCCTTCGATCCCGCAGACGAGCCGTGCATCCTGCAGTTTGAAGAAACCGCGAACGAAATCAGGTTACTGGATCCCAGCCACGCGTGCACACGACTGCACTGCGGCATGCGCGGTGGCTTCCACCTCCAGGCTTTTCCCGTCGGCGCCCGCCGCCGCATTCAGTACATGGACCGGCTGAAGAATTCCCGGCAATACAGGAAGGCGCTGGAGCAATCGAAGCGGTAGTGTCCCGCCGCACCCGACCGAATCGGGCGTGCCGAGTGGAGGTGACTCTTCACCGGATCGGGCCGGGCAACGGGCACCTCTGTTGCCGCACGATTTCCTTCGACAGGAGCACGAGAACGGTGGTGACCTTCGCGCTCGCGGGAAGTTCGCGCGCCCGCGAGTACCAGGCGGACCCGAATCCGAAACTCATCTCCAGAGCAGGAACGAAGACGTAGACGTCGCCCTCACCGTCGGCTGGCGGCTGGGTGTCGTACCTTGCGAGCACCTGGCCATAGGTCGAGCCTACGCCGATGCCCTCACTGGTGCGGAAACGCGCGTCCTCGACCGCGAGTCGCCAAATCCTGAAGCCCTCACAGGGCTGTTCGCCGATCTCCGCGTGCACGACGCCTTCGCCGCCCGGCAGACGGACGGCCAGCGCCGGCGTGAACATCCCCTCGAGGTGAAGGTCCACCAGCGTGGTGTGACCATGGCCCACACGCGCAAGCAGTTCATCGACGGTCATGCCGATCTCGATACTGCCCGCACGGCCCTTGGCCAGCAGGAAGTCCCCGGTTCTGTTCGGCACCTGCATAAGGGCACAAACGAGAACGAGGAAGAACATGGCCGACCTCCCGCGCAATCGTACGCGCCCGGATGAAGCCTTGCAACACTCATGGCGCGTCCGTCGTCGCGTGCGAGGTTTGTACTTGACTGGCTCGTGACCGGGTCTGACAATTTCCTCATCCTTCAGCGCAGCAGAGGCCCATGCGTCGGCACCAGCTCACGGTCGCCATCGCGCGCGGTCGCGTCAACGGGCTCACCTCCTCGCTGCGCGGTGCGCTAGCGAGAGGAAGATCCGCGTGACTGGTGTCGCACGCGTCGAGCGGGCGCTCGCCCAGGGCAACGCGCTGCTCGCCTATGACCTGGCGTCTGCCGTGCTGCGCCGCGATCCACAGTCCGTACGCGGTCGGCAGCTCCAGGCGCTCGCGCTCGCGCGCAGCGGAGCCGCCGCACAGGCTCGCCGCCTGCTGACGGACCTCCGGGACGAGGGATGTCGAGACGAGGAGACGTTAGGCCTGCTCGCCAGCGTTACCAAGGACCTTGCCCTGCGCCGCTCCGCCAGGTCGCCGCAACTGCAGGAGGCGTTCGACCTCTACTTCGAGGCGTACGAGCGGCATGAGAGCTACTGGGCCGGCATCAATGCCGCCACGCTCGCGTTGCTGATGGAAGACGAGGGGCGCGCGCGGGCGATCGCCGCGTGCGTACGCGAGCTGTGCACGAGGCGTCTCGAGGCGTGCCCCGTCGACGAACGGTACTGGATTGTCGCGACGATTGCCGAGGCAGCTTTGATTGCCGGGGACTTGGACGGTGCCGGGCGATGGTACGCTCAGGCGTTAGCGGCGGCCGGTCAGCGGATGGGCCATCTCGCCTCCACGCGGAGGAACGCGCGCCTGCTGCTCGAAGCGCTCCGACGCCCGGAGGCGCTCGACGAACTCGTCCCCATTCCGTGCGTCGCCGTGTTCGCCGGCCACCGAACCGACACGGCTGACCGAATTCCCAGCCGGTTCCCGCCAGACGCAGAAGGGGCTGTCCATGCGGCGATTCTGCGCCACATTCAGGCGGTTCGCTGCGGTGTCGGGTACGCGTCGGCGGCTGCCGGCGGCGACATCCTGTTTCTCGAGGCGGTGCTCGATGCCGGAGGCGAGATCCACGTGGTGCTTCCCTTCGAACGAGACGAGTTCCTGCGCACCAGCGTCGGGGCCGGCACCGCCTGGGCCGAACGTTTCGACCGGGTGCTGGCGCGCGCCCGCGAGGTCATCGTCGCCTCGCCGCATCCCCTCCCGCGGCTGCCGGCGAGCTTTCAATATGCCAATGAGCTGCTGCTCGGCCTCGCGATGATGCATGCCCGACAGTTCGAGACGACCCCCGCAGCGCTCGCCTTGTGGGACGGTGCCACTGGTGAGGGTGCGGGCGGAACGAGCGATGCCGTGTCCGCATGGCTCGACTCGGGGCTGGCGCCTCTCATCATCGACCCTCGCACCCAGAGGCATTGGACCGCCGCCCCACGGCCCGAAACGGAGCGGGGTTGCGCGCCGGGAACGGGGGACGCGGATGTGTTGTCGATGCTCTTCGCTGATGCGGTCGGGTACTCGCGCATGACGGACGCGCAGGTTGCTACCTTCACGTCGGAGTTTCTCGGGCGCGTGAGGACTCTGGTCGACGCGCTGCCTGAACCGCCACTGGTCGTGAACACCTGGGGCGACGGATTGTTCTTCGCGCAGCGATCGCCGGAGGACGGCGCGACGCTCGCTCTCGGTATCTCCGCGCTGAGCGCCCCCGAGGCGGGGGGATACGAATTCCGCATTGCGCTCCACGCAGGTCCCGCAACGCGTTTTCTCGATCCGCTCACGGGGCGGATCAATTTCGCCGGGAGCCACGTCAGCCGTGCGGCCCGCATCGAACCGGTGACACCACCCGGCCAGGTCTACGCCAGCCAGGCCTTCGTTGCGCTCCTGCTCGCGCGCGGCGGCCGCGTGGACTCCCAGTACGTTGGGTCGGTCCCGCTCGCGAAACGCTATGGTCCCCTACCGATGTACCACCTCACTGCGCAGCGGTAGTTCTACAACCCCGATAGCCGGGGAAGTCCTTCGGTGACACCTTCTCAGCCGCGAAGGCAGGCTTACCGGGAGCCACTCGGCTGGCCCGCGCCGCCCTTACTCATGGATCTCGACGATGTCGCCGTCGGAGAGTGGGTGCGTGCGGTGGACCGCCTGCCCGTCGTAGACACCCTTCCCCCACACTCGCGCGTACTTCATGGCCGCCCCGAGATCTTTGTGGATGCGCGCCGCAAGGTCTTCCACGGTGGACCCGCGCGGCAGCGTGAACGGCGTAGCCGATTCGTCCAACGGCTTGCCGGGTGGTTTCGTGCGGACGCGAATGATCTCCAGCGCTTCGAATGTGCGCCGCGGGAGAAGGGCGAGGCCGGCGCCCGTGAGGGTCGAGACGGCGAGGACCGGCCATTGCTGTTCGAGTAGCTCGACGAGCGCGCTGACGGAGGACGCGACCTCGGGGCGGTCCAGCCCCGTCACGATCAGAAGGGCTGGCCGAACGACGCGCTCCAGCTCCCGCACGGCGCGGGGTTCGCCGGCTGGCCGGAGACCGATGCCACAGCCGGCCAGGACCGCGGCGGTCGTTTCGAACCCCTCGATTGCCCATCGACCGTCCACGACGACCCAGCACAGATTGGCGATGCGGACGAGGTCAAACAGCCAGGGTTCGGCGTGTTCAGGGGCAACCGGCGGCAGGTCGACGAGCTGGATCGAGACGTTTTCGAAGGGCATCATCCCGGGAGTGGCCTCGCGCGTCGTGAACGGGTAGTCCGCCACCAGCGGCGTCGCGCGTGTGAGCGCCGCCACGAGCGCGGATTTGCCCGAGTTCGGCGGGCCCACCAGGACCACCTGCCCGGCGCCCTCTGGCGGGATCATGTGCGTGAAGCTGCTCTTGCCCGCCTTCGTCGCGGGCTGCTTCTTCAGCTTCGCAATCCGTGCCTTGAGGTCGGCCTGCAGCCCCTCGGTGCCCTTGTGCTTGGGGATGACGCGGAGCATCTCCTCGACGGCTTGGAGTTTCTCCTGCGGGCTGACGGCTGCGCGAAAGCGCTCTTCGGCGCGCTTGTATTCCGGCGAGAGGTTGGCGGGCATCCCGTCCTCACGGATGCTGGACTTGACGGGGTCACCGTACGCGTCCCGCGACGCGCTCTTCAACGCTGATTATGATGCCGTACGGGGCGGTCGTCTTGCGGCACAAGCTTCGCACGTCCCCTCACCGAGCCGCACCAGAGCGCCCTTTCGGTTGGGTGTTCTCGGTACGAGGCGACTTTAGTCGGCAAGACCGCGCACTCCTGGACGTTCAACGTCGGTCGAATATGCCAAGAAAAGGAACCCGCACCCGTGAGGAAGGTCGGAGAGGAAATCCATGGCACGCTCCCTGATCGTCGCCGGTGTCTTGGCCAACGTCGCGGTAACAGCCATTGCGGAACGTGGCGTACCCCCGTTCATTCCTGGCACGTCTTTTCGTTTCTCGCTCAACACCGATCCCAGGACCGATGAGGACAGAAGTTTTGTCGCCACGATGACGGGCGAGCTGCCGGTTCAATCGTTGGCGTTCAAGTGCCTGTCCGACGGGTTGAATGTTCTGTACTCTTTCGACAAGTATTTCGCCGGGACCGATGGGGCCGTTCGTATTCGGCTGCGTTTTCCCGGACAGCCCGCCACACCGTGGGAGGACTGGGGCCTGATGGCCGGTGGGCGACAGAGTATCGCCTACATGCCGGAGGAGAGCGTCATGGCCTTCATCGAAGAGGCGTCAAGCCACTCGTCCATCACGATGCAGGCGATGGATCCACGCGACGGCGAAACCGTCACGGCGGAATTTTCCATCGTCGGGGTCCGGAAGGCAGTCCAGCGCCTCGCCTGCTACCAGAACATGCCTGTAAGTGAGCGGGGCCAGTAGCCCGGCCTGCGGGGTAACGTCCCGTCGCGTCCTTTGCGGATACCGCCAAGGCTCCCGACCTGCAATCGCCGGTCAATCTCGCAACGGGCATCGCCGCATATCTTTGTCTGCGCCGCGGAGCAAAATGCGCGTTCGAGCCCTCTCTTCCGCACCACTCACTCACGCGTGGTCCCGCCGATCCAGCGCGTAGCTCACCGACGTGTACCCAACCCCGAATCCCACGATCAACAGCAGGGTGAGAAACAGGGGATCGCGGGAAGCCAGATACAAGGCGAGCAGGACGGGCAGCATCCCGCTCCGGACCGCCAGCGCGGTGAGATACAGGACTTCGACACTTCGGCGCACGATCTGGACGACGAACAGCCCCAGCGCGACCATCATCAGGCCGACCATTCGCGGCATGATGTCACCGTAACTGCCCTGCGAGAAGAGTAGCGTCAACGCCACCCGAGGGGCCACGAGCAGACCCACGCCGCCCGGGATGAGGTAACCAATCACGTAGTACAGGCTTCTGCGGGTTCGTCTCATGCGCCACTCCTGTCGTTAGCAGAAGCGCCTTCGGCGCCGCTGCGCGCTTCGTTTCGGGCGAGTGACTCGCAATCCGGTACCAACTGCGGGCATCGGGACAGCGAGCACTGCGCGGTGGAATACTGGCCGGTCGTGATCCCGCCGCTCTAGCCCTGTGAGCCGGTCCAAACTAGACTACCCTCGAGCGTTGCTCACATCAGGGGCGCGCGGACGAGGAATGTCGATGATCGCAATCATGTGGCAATTCGATGTGAAGACCGGACGAGAGACCGAATTCGAGCAGTTGTTCGGCGTTGACGGAGAATGGACCACGTTGAATCGCCAGACGCGGTCCTACCTGGGCAGTTCCTTCCTTCGTGACCAGAACCGCTCGTCCCGGTACATCGTCATCGAATACTGGAGCGAGATGATCGTCTACGAGCAACACCGGGCGTATCGCTCCGACGCGATCTCATCGCTTGAGGCGCGCCGTACCACGCTTGTCGAATCGTTCGAGCCCCTCGGGATCTTCACCGCGCTCAATGTCCCAGATCGATTCGGGCCAACCTGGTCGCACCGACAGACGTCCTGAATTCCTCCTCCGCTCGGCGTTCATCGTGGTGTGCCGCGGCGGCGCCCGGCCCCTCGTCACGCCGGAGCGACCACTCGTCCCAAACGGGTCGACGTCGGGCTTCCCACGAACTAGCATGCGCGCGTGGTACGACTCGCGCCGACGGCGTTCGCCCTGCTCCTGGCCACTCGCGTCTTTGGCCAAGACGTGCGGTTCTTCTACCCGCTGCCCCGTGAAGCGGATGTCGTCATCACCAAGGGCCTGTCCTACGGCCCTGCGGAGATGGAGCTGCACGTGCCGCGCAGGTCCGGCGGCGCGCCGTTGGCGGTGTTGCTCTTCTTTTCCGTTACGCCGCCCGGTGTGGCCAGGCACCCGATCTACGACGCCTGGGCGCGCGCCGCGGCGGGAAGCGGTCTTGCCGCGGTGCTTCCGAACCTGCGCGACCCGAGTGTTGTGACGGACTTCGGATCGCTGCTCACGTATCTGTCCGCGAACGCCACTCGCCTGGGCCTCGATGCCACGCGCATCGTCGTCTTTGCCGGATCCGGAAACGTCTCACGCGCGCTGCCACTCGTGCAAGATCCGGCTGAAAGACGTGTGGCAGCCGCGGTGCTGTATTACGGCGTGACGGATGTTCCCGAATTCCGTCGTGACCTTCCGTTGCTGTTCGTCCGGGCCGGACTCGATCGCCCACCCGTGAACCGTGCGATCGCGGACCTGATGGCACGCGCGGTCGCACAGAACGCGCCCGTCACGCTCGTCAACCATCCCTCCGGCCACCATGGTTTTGAAATCGTCGATGATGACGACGCGACGCGCGCGGTGATCGGCCGGACGCTCGCGTTCGCGAAGGAGGCCACGGAGCCCGCGTACCAGGAGGCTGTGCGCCGCGGAGTGACCGAGGCGACCGCGGCTGCGCACGTGATGACCGGCAACTTCCAGAATGCCGCGGCCCGGTATGCCCAACTCGTCGCGGCACGTCCCGAGGATCCACGGTTACGGCTCAGTTACGGAGAGGCGCTGCTCGGCTCCGGCCAGTTTGCGGCCGCATGTGCCGAGTTCGAGAAGCTGAAGGGAAAGAGCCTCGGCGCTCGCGATCTAGGGCTGCCCGCCGCGCGCGCGTGCCTGCAGAAGGGTGACGCGGACGCGGCCATCGCGTGGCTCGCCAGCATCCCGCGCCGGTTCCTGCCCGACGACGTTCAGCAGGATCCGGTGTTTGCGCCTCTCCGGTCTCGACCCGAGTTTCAGGCGCTGTTCACGAGACGCTGAGACATCACGAGGGCCGGACCGGTTCTCGATTGGCTCGAGCCGCCAAGTCGAAGGTCGAGAGCGTCGAATCCCCAATCCATGTGACGAGCCGGCCCTGATAGCTCTGGATGACAGGTCCACCGAGGCCGCGGGTATCAGCTGGTCGGCTTCTTCGATTCCGCGCTGCACGTACATGAGGCGCGCCGGGTTCGGCCGGACGCCGCTCGCCAGATCGATCGCCTCGTCGAGCCGCCGTTGCTCCTCACTCGGCAAGGCCTCCCGAAGTCGCTGGTAGAGCTGCCGGTGGAACTCCGACGTGCTCCGGGAAGCGCGCGCGACCTCCCTGCACACGCCATACCGAACCAGCGTCGCCAGGCCTCAGCCGGCCGCGATGATCGACTCGACCCAACATCGCACCGCGATGCGATGGCATACCGCTGCGCTGTGCCCGTCGTGCTCGCGGTGTTCGTATAATGAGGAGTTTGAACTGAGACCAGATCCGAGGAGCCTCGATGGACGACCCGACGGAAGATTTCGCCGCCATGTTCGAGGCGTCGCTCAAAGCGAGGCGCATCGAGCAGGGGGACACGATCGACGGGAAGATAGTCGCGATCGGTCCTGAGGTCGCATTCGTCGACGTCGGCGGCAAGGGAGAGGCCACGATCGACGTCGACGAACTCAAGAACGCCGACGGGAAGCTCGAGTTCGCCGTCGGCGATCGCGTCCAGGCAATGGTGGTGTCCACGGCCGGTGGGCTGACTCTCTCCCGCAAGCTTGCGCGCGGCGCGGCAACACGGCAGCAACTCGAGGACGCGTTCCACAGCAGGCTGCCGGTTGAAGGAAGGGTCGAGAAAGCGGTCAAAGGCGGGTACGAAGTCCGCGTCGCGGGCCAGCGCGCCTTTTGCCCGTTCTCTCAGATCGACACCGCGCGCACAGAACCCTCGACACACGAAGGCAAGGTCTACACCTTCCGCATTACCGAGTACAAGGAAGGAGGCAGGAGTCTCGTCGTGTCGCGGCGTGCGCTCCTCGAGGAGGAGCAGCGCGCGGCCGCCGCCGACGTCAAGCGGGCCATCGTCCCCGGCGCCGTGCTGACCGGGCGCGTCGCATCCGTGCGCGAGTTCGGCGCATTCGTTGACCTGGGTGGCGGCGTGCAGGGGCTATTGCACGTGTCCGAGATGGGATGGTCGCGCATCTCCGACCCGTCGCAGGTCCTCACGCCCGGCGAGGAGATCACGGTCAAGGTGCTGCAAGTGGACGATGCCAGGGAGAAGATCTCGCTTGGATTGAAGCAACTCACCGCCGATCCGTGGTCGCGAGTCCAGACGTCGTACCAGATCGGCCAGGTGGTCACCGGCCGCGTCACGCGCATCGTGGACTTCGGGGCTTTCGTCGAGCTGGAGCCGGGCATCGAGGGGCTGGCTCACGCCTCCACGTTCCCGCCGACTGGACGGCCTCGAGGCTGGTCCGGCGCCGTCGCCCCGGGAATGACGGCAGATTTCGAGGTCCTGAGCATCGACCTCGAGAAGAAGCGGATCGGCGTCGCCATGCTTCCGGAGGGTTCCGCTCGTGCCACGGGAACGACGTCATCCTCTGCGATCGTCCCGGGCGCTCGCGTGAAAGGCAAGGTGGAGCGCCATGCGAACTTCGGCGTGTTCGTATTCCTGGCGCCGGGGCGGACCGGTCTCATCCCGCTGAGCGAGACCGGCGTCGCAAGAGAAGGGGATGTCGCGAAGGCATTTCCGATCGGCGCCGACGTCGAGGTCGCAGTGCTCGAAGTCGACGAATCCGGACGCCGCATACGTCTCAGCGTGAAGGCGATCCAGGCTGCTCAGGAAGCGGAGGAACTGCGCGAGTACACCGAACGTCATGAGCCTGCACAAGCCGAGCGCTTCGGATCCCTCGCCGACAAGCTTCGAGATGCCCTGAAGCCGCGGGACGAGTGAGGTGCATCGCCCGACACGCGCTCACCTGCGCAGGCGGTGCAGTTTGTCTATTGCGCGGCTCAGCGAGCGCCCACGCCGCCCCATATCAGACCAGAGGTCGCCCAGTTTCGCGACGCGCTCCGTCATGTTCCGCAGCGTGAACGTGCCCGGGCCGACCTCGCCGCGCTCGATTTCTTCCCATGTGCAGGGGGCCGACACGGGAGCGCCGCGCTTCGCGCGAACGGTGTAGGCCGCGGCAAACGTCGCCGTGTACCTGTTGCGACCGGTGTCGACGTAGATCCGCCCCCCACGGTCCGCCTTGCTGAACTCCTGGGTGAGGCGCTCGGGCGCGAGGCTGACGAATACGCTCCCGGTCGCATGAGCGAACCGCGCAACATGGTCGACATGCGTTCTCCCGTCTACGGGGACGACGATGTGGAATCCTTTGGAACCTGAGGTCTTGACCCACGACGGCAGCCCCAGCTCTGTCAACAGGTCCCGCAGGCCGATCGCCGCACCACGAACGTCCGCCGCGTCATCCTCGGGCGGATCCAGATCGAACACGCAGAGATCCGGGTAGTCCAGTCGCGGCACGCGGGACGTCCACACGTGGTGCGTGATCGTGTTCTGGTTCGTGATCCACAGCAGCGAGCGCGCGTCGGTGATTACCGGATGGTGGACAACGCCGCCTTTCTTCGGCACCTCGACGCGCTCGAGCCACTCAGGGAATCCTCTGCTGACATCCTTCTGCCAGAACCCCTTCTTGCCGATTCCGGCGGGGTACCGCTCCATGGTCAGCGGCCGCCCCCGCACGTGGCGCAGGATGACTGGCGCCATCCTTTCGTAGTACGAGGCGAGATCGCCCTTCGTGATCCCGTCCTCCGGGAACAGCACCTTCTCGGGATGCGTAATCATGGCCGATCGCGCGTCACCTCGCGCGCGTCCTTGTCGTGCCGCAGCCCAAGCAGCCGCGGGTGCCGTAGCTTGTCGTGCGCGGTCCACTCGATGAACCCGACCTGCACGACGACCTCGGGCTTCACCCAGTGCACGCGGAGGCGCGGCAGACCGATGGCTTTCGTGAATGGCGACGCCGCGATCTCGATCCGATCCAGGCGCCTGCGCAGGTCGCGCAGCAGCTTCGTGTCGAACCCCGTGCCGATCTTGCCGGCGAACACGAAGTCACGCCCCTCGTGGTAGCCCACGAGCAGGGCGCCCAGACCCACGCGCGTGCCCCGGGGATCGGTAAAGCCGCCGACGACGAGCTCCTGCGACGCCTCGCACTTCATCTTCAGCCAGTGCTTCGAGCGCCGGTGTTCGTACGGCGACCCTCGCCGTTTCGCGATGACCCCTTCCCAGCGTTCGCGCCTGGCGCGCTCCCACGGCACGTCGTCGTCGACCAGGGCGACGCTGCGCATCGGGGGTTCGAACGGCAGCGCCTCGAGGAGCGCCCGGCGCTCTTCAAGCGGCAGCGCCGTCACGGATCGGCCGTTCAGCCACAGGATGTCGAAGACGTGGTACGCGCTCCGACCGTCCCACGTCACCTCGCCGTCCAGGATCACCTCGTCGGCGGGCAGCTTCGCGACGGCATCCGCCACGGCGGGCAGGTTTTGCGGAAGGCGGTTGCGCGAGTACAACTGAACTTCGGCGCCGCGTTTGTACGCAAGCAGCCGGATGCCATCGAACTTGCGCTCGAACACCCAGTCGGGCCCGCTGAAACGCTCCTGGGTCAGCGTGGCCGCCATCGGCTCGAGCCAGTCGGGCATCCGCATGGCAATCCCCTCCCGCCTGAGGATCGATTCTAGTTGGGGATGCCGTGTCCGAGAGCTGGCCCGGCGGCCTAGAACCCGAACTCCACGGCGAGCTGGGCCTGGAAGGGCGGTCGCGCCGCCGTTCCCATCGCCGGTCAGGTCGCTTCCCGCCAGGATGTTGTGCGGCCGCCCCGACGCCAGCGTGACGATGCTGGAGACCGAAGCGGACGTGCCGGGAACGCGGTTGATGTCGAGCGGTCTTGCCTGGGTCGCCGGGCTCGTCACCGGGTTGTAATCGATCGTCCCGAGCTGATCGAAGCCGCGTGCGTAAACGAAATGCGCGGACATCGACAGGCCGTGCCCCAGCTCGCGCTCCACGTCGGTAGACGCGTGGTGCGCGTACGGGGTCTTCAAGCCCGGATCGACCGACAGCACCAGGCTGGGATTTCCGCTTTGGATTCGGCGCGCGAGGGGAAAGCATGGTCGCCCGGAGTTCGTGTCCGGACGGAAATCTGACCCGCCGCTGCACCCGGCACGGTGGTCTCTGCAGTCACAGTGGCAGCGCGCTGCGCAGAGCAGCGACGATGTCCCGGTAGCGGCGCTGGAGGATGGAGACCGCGCTGCGGAACGCCAGCAGGGGCTGGTCGACGCCCTTGAGGTTCACAGCGCCGATCCAGGTCAAACCGATCGCATCGTTCGCGCGGCGCATCTCGCCAAACACAGCCGCAAGCGTGGCGGAGTCGAGCGCGGGATTCCGGGCCTGGCGAACGAGATCGGCATAGCGGACTCCGGGCAGGAGCGCCTCGGTCACGTGGGCGTTGGCCTCCTCGCCGACGACGAGCGCCGTGGCGGACACGGTCTTCGTGAGGTCCTCGAGCCGCGCGGCGATGTTGATGCAGTGACCGATGCACGTGCGCACACCCTGGTCCCCGGCGGCGGCGTCAACGATGTGCACCTCCCCCGACTCGAGGCCCATGCCAAAGCGCGGATCCGATGTGGTGGGCTTCTTCTGAAGCGCAGCGAAGACCGGTGGCAGGCGCTGCTGGAGCAGGACGGCCGTGAGGTAAGCCCGCAGCGCGTGCGTTCCCGGAGGTTCCCCGGGCCCGCCCAGAAACACCAGCAGCATCCCGTCACCCGTCGAGTTGACGTGCAGCCGGGTTCCCGAAGGCTCGCTGCACGCCTCGCCCGCGGCCGCAAGACACACCTCGTAGAAGTTGGCCAGGACGGCGAGGAAGGCCTGCTCATCGTTGCGGGCGGTCGCGTCGCTGAACGTCAGGGTGAAGTCCCGCAGGTCCACGATCAACGCCGTGGCCGGAACAGCAGGCCTGCTCATCGAGCGGCGCAGGTCTCGCCCCTGCACACCACGCCGCGCCCGCCGACGAGCGGGATGGCAACGAGTCCGCGACGACGATAGAGCTTCGGGAACTCGTACATCAGCCAGTGCGTCGCGCCGCCGATCACGAGGCTGAGCACGATCCAGGTGTTGACCTCGGCGGCGTCACTGTTGTCGCGCCAGATCCTCCGATACGAGCGCGGACCGAGATGCCCGATCTCGCGTTCGACGCGACGCTCGCTCGAGTAATCGCCCCACTCGTAGCCGACCTCTTCGAGGCGGGCGTTGTCGATGGGGGTGTCGCGGTCGTTGATCAGATAGAACACCCACGGCCGCTGAGGTGCGGGGAACAGCTCCCTGCGGACAGCGATGACGACGCGGTCGAGGAGGTCCAACCGCCCTCCCGTGGTCAGAACCCGAACTTCACGGCGAGCTGGGCCTGGAACGGGGGCGCCGCCTCAGTGTGCTGGCCGAAGGTCGGCAGCGGGCTACCCGGGTAGCTCCCCGTTCCGAAGATGTTGTCCACGTTCGTGTAGATGGTCGAGTTGAACAGGTTGAACGCTTCGAACATCAGGTCCATATGGGCACGGCCGCGAATGGCCAGCCGCTTCGCGACGCGCATGTCAACCGTGTACTGGTTCGGCAGCAGGCCCGCGTTCCGTTTGATGGACGTCGCCGGGTTGGCCGGATCCGTACGCGGCCGGTCCGGGGCGGTCGCGCCGCCGTTCCCATCGCCGTTCAGGTCGCTCCCCGCCAGGATGTTGTACGGCCGCCCCGATGCCAGCGTGACGATGCTGGAGACGGTCACGTTCCAGGGCAGCGCGTACGCGCCGCTGAAGACGACGCGGTGCCGCTGGTCCTGGAGCGAAGGTCCGCGTTCCGCGGACGGATCGAACCCGATCGGCAGCCCGTTGAGATTCGCCGGATTGCGTCCGAGGCCGTTGTCCTGCGGGATGAAGAAGCTCTGGTAGTCGGCCGACGTGTCCTCGGCTTTTGACAGCGTGTAAGACGCAAGGAACTGGTACCTGTCGTTGAAACGCTTCCGGATTGACAGCGCGAGGCCGCGATACCAGGTTTCCCCCCATGACGTGTACTGCAGGACCGAGGCGGACGTGCCGGGGACGCCGTTGATGTCGAGCGGCCGTCCCTGGGTCGCCGGGTTGGTCACCGGGTTGTAGTCGATCGTCCCGAGCTGGTCAAAGCCGCGCGCGTAAACGAAATGCGCGGACATTGCCAGGCCGTGCCCCAGTTCGCGCTCCACGCCGGCCGAGGCGTGGTGTGCGTACGGGGTCTTCAACGCCGGATCGACCGACAGCACCAGGCTGGGATACGGCGTGCTGGGCTCCGGCAGGCGATGCCCGGGTGCCCGCCACGCGGCGATCGACGAGGGGATCCGCACCGCCAGGGTGCGCACCTGTTCCTGGGTGCCGCTGATCCCCTCGGTGATGCCCCAGATCGCCGTGATGTGGTTGTCGAAGAAGAGGCCGTAGGATCCCTGGATCGCCGTGCGCTTGTCACCACCGGGGTTCCAGGCAACGGCGACGCGTGGCGCGACATTGTTGTTGTCCGTGGGCCAGCCATACGCGGGCAGGCCGTTGACGTGGCGCGTGGTGCTCTCCCAGAACTGGTTCTGATAGCGCACGCCGAGCTTGAGCGTGAGGTCGTCAGCCACGCGCCAGTCGTCCTGCGCAAAGACCGACACGTCTTTGTATCCATACGGCACCGACGCGTCGCCGTAGCCCTGTACGTACGCGGCGGGCAGGCCCAGCGCGAGCGCCTGCACGGCGTTGACCGGTGCGGGGAGGCCCAGCGCGGGAATCGCCGGCAGGGGCGCGAATATGTACCGGCCGCCGAAGTGCAGCGGCAGCGCCTGCGACAGGTGATCAATGTAGGAAAAGTCGACGCCCGTCTTGAACAGGTGGCGCCCCGCCAGGTAGCTGAACGTGTCCAGCACCTGGTACCGTCGGTTCTCGCGCGGTTGCGGCGTGAATCGGTGGCGCCCGACGCCGATCGCGCCAATCTCCAGGGTGGGCCCTCCCTCGTTCTCCTGATCGCACACCCCTGTGCACGAGGGGTCGAGCGAGATGATGCTCTGATCGCGGTTCGCCACCTGGAAGCGCAGCTCGTTTACGGCAGCCGACGAGACGATGGACGTGAGCGAGGCCGCTCCCATCAGGTCGCGGCTGTTCAGGTACGCGCCGCGGCTACGCGCGATTTGGCCGCCCCACGGCTCGATGTTCTCGTTGAGCAGGTCGGCCCAGTTGAACCGGATGGCAAGCGCCTGGTTGGGGGTGAGGTTCGTGTCCACCTTTGCCAGCGCCTGCGTCGATTCGATGTCGTACGGGACGTTGCCGACCTCGACGGGGAAACCGGACCGCCGCAGGATGTCCGCGGTCGTGCCAACGTTGCGGCCGAAGACCAGCACAGGTGTCGTGTCGTCGATGTTGACGAAATTGTTCGCCTGTGTGTCCAGGCGTTCCGCCGAGAGGAAGAAGAACGACCGGTTCTGCCGAATCGGTCCGCCCAGAGTGCCGCCGAACTGGTGCTGGCTGAATGGCGCCTTCTTGCGGTCGATTTGCTCGCCGGCGGGGTTGAACCGCTCAAAGTGCTCTTTTGCGTTGAGCGCCTCGTCGCGGAAGTAGTAGAACGCGTTCCCGCGGAGATCGTTGCCGCCGCTGCGCGTGACGATGTTCACAACGCCGCCGGAGGCCTTCCCGAACTCGGCCGAGTACGAGTTGGTGATGACCTGGAACTCCTGCACCGCCTCCTGCGAAAAGGTGGCGCGTACCGAGCCGAGTGTTGAGTCGTTGTTGTCCAGGCCGTCCACCGTGATGTTGTTCGAACGCGCGCGCTGGCCGGCAAAGGTGAGCCCCGAGGTGGCCGACGCGCCCTGCTGCGGCGTCCGGTCGGTCGTCACGCCCGGCGTCAGGATCGAGAACGTCATGAAGTTGCGGCCATTCGTTGGAAGCACCTCAATCTGTTGCTGCGACACCACGGTGGCGACAGCGGTCTGCTGGACGTGCGCGAGCCCTGCCTCAGCGGTGATGGTGACCTGTTCAGCTGCGGCGGCGAGCGACATCACGAAGTTCACTTCGGCGGACTGGCCCAGCGCGAGATCGAGCCGCGGCGTGAGCTGCGTCGCAAAGCCCGGCATGGTCACCCGGACGCTGTACGATCCCGGCGGAAGCGCCGGCAGCGTGAATCGGCCGTCTCCCCCCGTTTCCGCCGTTCGCTCGAGCCCGGTCGCCGCGTTCGTGGCCGTCACGCTCGCGCCCGGCAGGATGGCCCCGGACTGGTCCACGACGAGGCCGGACAGATCTGCGGTCGTCGCGCGGCTCTGTCCGGCCGCGGCCGAGACGGTGGCGACGAGCACCACGAGGACACCCAGAAACACGGACGAAAGGCGACAGATCCTCTTCACAGTTCTTCCTCCCACGACTTCACAGTTCTTCCTCCGACGCGCGTGCGATTCGAAATTCAACAGATCGGGAACATCGGCGAAATGAAGGACCGAGGCGCGTCAAGCCAGCGCGCTCCCGATAGAATCACTGCCTGCAGGAGGCACGATGCGCGGCTTGATCATGGACTACCCGTTGACGCTCTCCACCATTCTCCGACGTGCCGAGACGCTCTTTCCGCACAAGCGCGTCATAAGCCGCCGGCCAGACAAGTCGCTCCACCAAACCACATACGGCGAGGTCGCGCGCCGGGCGCGGCAGCTGGCCGCGGCCCTCGGGCAGCTTGGCATTCGCCCGGGCCATCGCGTCGCCACGCTTGCGTGGAGCCACCATCGTCACCTCGAGGCATACTTCGGCATCCCGATGGCCGGGGCCGTGCTGCACACGCTCAACCTGCGGCTCCATCCCGACGATCTCGGCTACATCGCCGGGCACGCGGGAGATCGGGCAATCCTCGTGGACGCGGCGCTGCTGCCGCTGCTCGAGCGCTTTCGCGCCGCGGTGCCCGGAGCGACGTTCATCGTCATGGGTGAGGGCCAGCCGGTTCCTCCGGGCTTCCTGGACTATGAAACGCTGCTCGCCGACGCGGCCGCCGACAGCCTGGTCGAGCCGTCGATCGACGAGCGTGACGCGGCGGCCATGTGCTACACGAGCGGCACGACGGGACGACCGAAGGGCGTGCTCTACTCCCACCGCGCGATCGTGCTCCATTCGTTCGCTTCCGGGCTGGACTGCGCGATGGGCATCCGCGAATCCGACGTCGTGCTGCCCGTCGTTCCGATGTTCCACGTCAATGCCTGGGGCCTGCCGTTCACAGCCACGATGCTTGGAGCGGCGCAGGTGTTCCCCGGCCCTTGCCTGGATCCGGCGAGCCTGCTGGACCTCATGTCGAACCAGGGCGTCACGATCACGGCCGGCGTGCCGTCGATCTGGGCGGGAATCCTGCAAGCGCTCGACAAGGAGCCGGGCGCCTGGAATCTGTCGAAGATGCGCTGCATGCTCGTGGGCGGGGCGGCGGTACCGCCGGCGATCCTCACGGGGTTCCAGGAGCGACACGGGCTCCGCGTGCTCCACGCGTGGGGCATGACCGAGACGACACCGCTTGGCACGGTGGCCGCGCTGCCGTCCGATCTCGCCAACGCGGACCCGGGGGCGCAGTACCGCCACCGCTGCATGCAGGGGCAGCCGGCTCCCTTCGTCGAGATTCGCGCTCGCGGGGCCGAACAGCTCGTGCCGTGGGACGGCCAGACGATGGGAGAGCTGGAGGTGCGCGGCCCGTGGGTGGCGAGCGCGTACTTTGGCGACGATACGTCGGATCGATTCACGACGGACGGCTGGTTCCGCACCGGCGATCTGGTGACGATCGACCCTCGGGGGACCGTGGAGATTCGAGATCGCATCAAGGATGTGATCAAGTCCGGCGGGGAGTGGATCAGCTCCCTGGCGCTCGAGAACGCGCTGATGGCGCACCCGGCGATCCTGGAGGCAGCGGTGATCGCCGTCCCGCACCCTCGCTGGCAGGAGCGGCCGCTTGCAGTGGTCGTGCTGCGTCCGGGGACGACTGCAACCCCCCAGGAGCTACGGGACTTCCTCGCCCCCCACTTCGCCTCCTGGGCTCTGCCGGATGCGTTCGAAATCGTGCCGGAGATTCCCAAGACCTCCACCGGGAAGATGCAGAAGTCCGTGCTTCGGGAGCGCTTCCGCGACTATCGCCCCGACGCCCGGCTCTGAAGCGCTCGTGGCGTGACGCGCCGTCCATGTGCGGCGGTTTTCCCGTGGACCCGACGGTTCCGCCGCGGCCCGGCTATCGAATGGGCCAGTGAAGATCCGTGCGCGCAACCACGCGGTACGAATACTCGTAGTTGTGCGGCTCGATGCGGTAGACCCGGCCGGATACCTCGATGGCAATCCTTTCGGCCGGCCGGAAGAACCTCGTCAGCCCCGCCTCGCTGTAATCCCGCACGCCGAGATACCGCCGTCCGTCGATGTGCCGACTGAGGTAGTTCGCGTCCCCCTCGTCCTTCAGGTAATCGTCGCCCCTCCAGACGATGAGGTGACCTCGCCAGTTTGTCGTCGAAGCTTCGGCGCGAATGAACACCGCGGCGCCGTTGCGCGTCCGCCCGGACTGCTCGCGGTCCGGCACGAAGCGGGATGCCAGACCGAAGACCTCGAAGCCGATGGTGCGCAGGCGGCCGCGCGAGGTGCGCAGGAGGACGCCCGGCGCGAACGCGTAGCTGTCCGAGACGGGCCCCGCTGCGTGCACCTGCCCCCCTTCGTGCACGACGTGCCCCTGGAACGCCAGGGCGAGATGTCCGCCCGCCGGGGCCCACTCCGTGGCTGTTCCAACGTCGAACCGCTCGCGCTGTGCCGGCGTGTTCACTCGCTGCCAGTTGATCCAGGTTTCATGACGGAGCGCGATCGATCGGAACTTCCACTGCAGCCCGGCCTCGTGGGGGCGATCGTACGAGAGCGATTCGTGCTGCAACGGGGGCAGGAGGCCGTGAGGACCGCCGCGGTCCGGCCCGGCGGGCAGCCAGGCATCGGTCGTCTCCAGCGAACCGAAGATGAACGTGGATCGCGACCCGCGGATGACCAGCGCCACCATCGGCCTGACGAACTCGAACGCATCGTCGCTCCCGTAGCGGTGGTTGGCTGCGGCGCCCAGCCGCACGCTGACGCGATCGTTGATCTCGGCCGCGCCGAACAGTCGTATGGCGGTCCCGAGCAGCGTTTCGCCATCGCGGAACGTCCGAAACTCAGTGTTGTCGCCGTAGAACAGCAGCGATGCGTCGAGCGAGAGGCGTTCCTGGCCGAGCGCCGGAGGCGGGGCCGCGCCGTGGAGATACCATAGCGCCACGATGATGGCCGCCCGCCGCGCCACTGCGCTCATGTTGGCGCCCTGGATCATAACGGCGCGCGGCGCCGCTGCACAGCCCACCCCGCCGGCGATCCAAGAGCCGTTCGCCAAAGGCGCGTGGATGCTGTCGCTTTCCGCCTCCGGCCTGTCGGAAGCCTGGAACTACAACGGCAGCCGCGAGGAAGCATACGCCGTCGAAGCGGGGCTGACATACGGTGTGCGCGACCGCGTCGCGGTGGGGATCACCACCGTGACCGTCTACGTCTCGCAGCGCCGCACGGACGCGTTCGCGATCGGGTGCCTCGGTGGCGTGAAGTGGGCCGTGTATCAGGGGGGCGGGCGCACGGTCAGCCTCGATGTGGAGGTCGGGGCAGCGCGCGCCGAGATTCCGGTTCCCCCGCGTGGGACGCGGTTCAACTACCTGTGGCGCGTCGGTGCCAGCGCGACCACGGCCGTGTGGCGCGACGTTCACGCCGTTGCCGCGTTCGGCTGGTTGCATGTGTCCAACAACAGCCTGCGGGGTCCCGACCGCAATCCGGACATCCAGGCGCTGGGCTTCAAGGCGGGCGTGCTGATTCCATTCTGACAGCGGTTCTTGAACTGTGGGGCCGCAGCGCGCGGTCAAGCTGCGCGCCTGCGGCGGCCCGTGTTATAACCGCGCCGGCATAGAGGAGGCCCATTGACGAATAGCAGCGCTCATCAGGGCGAGCCGACGAAGGTCGTAGGGAGGCAGTCCGCCCTGCGCACGGCACTCGCGGGGCTGATCGGCAACGTACTCGAGTGGTTTGACTTCGCCGTGTACGGCTATTTCGCCAGCGACATCGGCCGCCAGTTCTTCCCCGAATCCAGTCACGCGGTTCAACAGTTGCTCACCTTCGGCGTGTTCGCCCTCGGATTCGTCGCGCGCCCGGTGGGCAGCCTCGTGCTCGGCGCCGTGGGAGATCGCATCGGGCGCCGTGCGCTGCTGACGCTGTCGATCGCATTGATGGGAGTGGCGACCCTGGTCATCGGCCTGCTGCCGACCTACGAGCAGATCGGCCTCGCCGCCCCATTGCTCCTCCTGGCGATGCGGCTGCTCCAGGGCTTCTCACTCGGCGGAGAGTTCACCGGGTCGATGGTCTACACGACCGAGCAGGCCTCGCCGATGATGCGCGGCCTGATCAGCAGCTCGACGGCTGCGGGGACCACAATCGGGTTCATCCTCGGGTCGGGCTCCGCGTGGATCGTCAATGCGTACCTGACCACCGACCAGGTCGCCCGCTGGGGCTGGCGCATCCCGTTCATCGCGAGCGTCGGACTGGTGGTGTTCGGGTGGTTCCTGCGCCGAGGCATTGCCGAGACCGCCGAGGGGCTCAAGGCCGCGGCCGCCCGCCCACCGCTCCTGCCGTCGCTCGTGGCCGACTGGCTCCCGATCGTGAGGACGTTCGGCATTGTCGCCATGACCAACGCCGCGTACTACCTCACGTTCACCTACGCGGTGGAACGGCGCAAGACGCTGACGGGTGAGGGCGGTGAAACGTTCCTGCTGGCCAACACCATCAGCCTCTTCATCGTGCTGTTCTCGAAGCCGTTCGGGGGCTGGCTGTCCGATCGGACGGGCAGGCGGCGGCTGATGATGGCGTTGACCGTCGTCATGATGGCGGTCATCTACGCGGCGTTGCACCTGATGCTCTTCGGAACCGCGGTACAGTTCATCACGGGTCAAATCCTCCTCGCCATCCCCATCGGGATGTCGCTCGGCCTTCAGGGCGCGATGGTGGTCGAGATTTTCCCGTTGCGCACCCGCGTGACGTCTATGAGCTTTGCGTACAGCATCACGCTCGCGATGGCCGGCGGGACCGCACCTCTCGTCTCGACGTGGCTGATCGAAACACTCGGGCATCCGCTGGCGCCCGCGTACTACATCATGCTGTACGGCGCGATTGGTCTGGCACTGATGTGGCCGATGGGTGAAACGAACGCCCGTCGGCTCGACGAATAGCGCTCGTGGCGGCGGCGTTGTCCGGCCAGCCAGCCGAGGAGGCAGTGTGAGCTCGCTCGATTTGTGGTCGATGGCTTTCGTGTTCGTCCTGTCCGCGTTTGTTGGCTTCCAGGTCATTCAAAACGTTTCCCGCCTGCTGCACACGCCGCTGATGTCACTGACGAACGCGATCTCGGCCATAGCGGTCGTCGGCTCCATCCTGATCGCCGGCGAACAGCAGACGGCATTGACGACGGTACTGGGAGCCGTGGCGGTCGCCGCTTCCGTGACGAACATCGTCAGCGGCTTCCTGATCACGGACAGGATGCTCAAGATGTTCCGTGAGCGGGGGCCGCGTTCATGACTGCCCACCTTACGCAGGGGAGCTATCTGCTCGCGGCGGTGCTCTTCATCTTGTCGCTGCGCTGGCTGAACCATCCGCGGACCGCGCGGCGCGGCGTCGGCGCCGGCGTGGCGGGCATGACGGCGGCGATCATCGGTACGCTCCTTCAGCCGGAGATTGTGAATTTCACGTGGATCGCCGTCGCGTTCGCCGTCGGGACCGCGATCGGCATTCCGTTGTCATGGGTCCCTCTGACGGCGGTCCCGCAACGGACCGCCCTGTCTCATGCGTTCGGTGGAGTCGCCGCGGGACTCGTCGGGACCGCCAAGTACGTCCTGTGGCTCCATGACGGACAGCTCACCACGTTTCGCACCGCGGCAATCGGGGTCGAGGTGATCCTGGGATACTTGACCTTCACGGGCAGCCTGATGGCCGCCGGAAAGCTCCAGGAAATCGTCCCCACGCGCCCGATCACCTATCGTGGCCAGAACCTCGTGAACTTGTCGCTGCTCGGCCTCGCCGGTGGCGCCACCGTCGTCCTAGCCATCCGGCCGGACGTGTGGCAGCTGTTCCCACTCGTCGTCGCACTTTCGCTGGCATTTGGGGTACTGCTGATCCTCCCGATTGGTGGCGCCGACATGCCGACGGTCATTTCCCTGCTGAATTCGTACGCAGGCTTGTCCGCAGTCGCGATGGGATTCGTGCTGGAAAACAAGGTCCTCATTACCGCCGGCGCCCTGGATGGCGCCTCCGGATTCATCCTGTCGGTGATCATGTGTCGGGCCATGAACAGGTCGTTCACCAACGTGCTGTTTGGCGCCTTCGGCCAGGTGCAGGTGGACGTGGCGAGGACGGACACCCGCGCGGTCAAGAGCGGCACGGCGGCAGACGCGGCCGAGTTGCTCGAGAATGCCAACAGCGTCGTCATCGTGCCGGGATACGGCATGGCCGTCGCCCAGGCGCAGCATCGGGTGCGCGAGATCTACGATCAGCTGACGAGGCGAGGAGTCAACGTCCGGTTCGCGATCCATCCCGTTGCCGGACGCATGCCGGGACACATGAATGTGTTGTTGGCCGAAGCCGAGATCCCCTACGAGGCGCTCGCCGAGATGGACGACGTCAACCCCGAGTTGCCGCAGACGGACGTGGTGCTCGTGGTCGGTGCGAACGACGTCGTGAACCCCGCGGCCCGCCACGATCAGAACAGCCCGATTTACGGGATGCCGATCATCGACGCCGATCGCGCCCGGTTCGTCATCGCCAACAAGCGATCGATGAACCCGGGCTTTGCGGGAATCGAGAACGAGCTCTATTACGCCGACAACACGCTGATGGTGTTCGGCGACGCGAAAACCGTTCTCGGGGACATCGCAAAAACCTTGGGGGGAGCAACTGCGGCGTGAACAGCGTCGCCTCCTTCGCTGCTGGACCCCAGCTTGCACGCGCGACGGGTAGCCGCATTGAGGAGGTCACCCGTGGAAAGTCCTGCCCATTTTGCAGCACCCATCGTACGTGTTCTCGCAATCCTCTTGCTGACTGCCCCGACCGCTTCCGCGGACCCAATCGCGATCTACACCTCCCGGAGCGCGTGGCTGGCCGCGGTATCGCGCGTAACCGTCGTCGACTTCGAGGGGACCACCGACGCGTCCACATTTTACGGGTCGAACCCGACAATACTTGGCGGCGTCACGTTCCAGGCACAAGAGCTCTTCGTCAACACCGCCGACCTTGATTACGACTCGCTGCACCATCAGTCCGGATACCTGGAGTGGCAGAATCCTCCGCTGCTGAACGTGTCCCTCTCCGGCCCTGTGCACGCAATCGGGTTCGACTACGGCACCTTCTATGGAGAGATTCACAACCTGGCACTCACGCTGCCTGGGGGCAGGTCCTGCCGCTTCGAACCGGCGCATTCACCGACCGCTTCTTCGGTCTCGTATCCGACCGTCACTTCAGCAGCTTCGTGCTCGAGGACGTGACCGGCAACTTCCCCACGCTCGCCCACTTCGCCCACACGGCGCCCGTCCCCGAACCGGGCTCGTTGTTTCTGGCCGGCGGCGGCCTGGTGTGGTGCGTTCGTCGCCTGACGAAGAAACGCTCGAATGACCGGCACAGTCTGATCACGAACTCGTGATCGGAATGTCCGATCTCCGTAGCCCCGCGCATTTCCTTCGGGTCTGCGGCCCGCATTGGCAAGGCGCGAACAGCCGTCTCTCATCGGTACAGCGATTGCGATTCGGATGGCCTGATGCGGTCCCGGCCTTTCGAGGCAATCACCTTTCTCACGGCGTTCGGCGTCGCGGCGTTCACCACATTGGCGGCGTACTCCCCTCCACGCCCGGCCGCGCGGTCAAGTCGGGAGGCGCGGCTCGCTCGCCCCGCGCTGCAGCACGCCTCCGTGCTCGACCGGCACCTCCTCGTCGCGTGGTATGGGAACCCGTGGACCGGGCGGATGGGGATCCTGGGCCGCCTCACCGGCGACGCGCTGACAAATGGCCTCCGGCGGCAGGCCGGGGCGTTCGCTGCGGTGTCCGACAAACCCGTGCTGCCGGCTTACGAGCTGATCGCGGTCGTCGCGCAGCCGCGCCCGGGACCGGACGGCATGTACCGCCGGCGCGAAAGCCGCGAGGTGATCGAGCGAATGCTGCGCGAGGCGCGCCAGGCTGGATACAAGCTCATTCTCGACGTCCAGACGGGCCGCTCCACGGTGCTTCGCGAGCTCGCGTATCTGGCGCCGTACCTCGCGGAACCGGACGTCTACCTGGCGCTCGATCCCGAGTTCTCGATGCCGCCCGGCGAGGTCCCGGGCCGGCGCATCGGGACGATGGCGGCGAGCGAGGTCAACGATGCGATCGCAGTCCTCGAGCACCTCATCGCGCGTTACGAGCTCCCGCCCAAAGTGCTCATCGTCCATCAATTCACGCTGGGCATGCTGCCGGACAAGGAGCGCATCTGGTCGAGCCCGCGGATCGACGTGGTCCTCGACATGGACGGCTTTGGCTCGCGCGCGCTGAAGCGGCACACGTACAGGTCCGTGCTGCGCCAGCGGCCGCTCGAGTTCGCGGGGTTCAAGTTGTTCTACGAACAGGACACCGACCTGCTCCAGCCGGCTGACGTGCTGGCGCTCTCCCCGTCTCCCTCGGTGATCATCTACCAGTAGCGTCGGTTACAATCGGATTGGGTGCGGTCCTGCTCTTCGGAGGGGAGATGATGCCGCTCTGGATTATCGCTCTCTCCGTGGTCGTCCTCCTCGCCGCGCTCATTGGCCTGTTCGTCACCGCGGCTGTCGTGATTCGCCGCGACTTCAAGGACCGATTCGACCAGGCCCGCGCCCGGCTCGAGAACGACGCAAACGCGATCATCGACCAGCTCTTGACCGAGGACAAACGGACCTGAGAACGGGTCGGCCGCGACGCTGACCTGGTCCCCGAGTCGCTCCAACACGATCCTCATTCCTTGGACACGCATCGCCAGCTCGGTCGTCTCCGCTCGGCCCCTGCAGCTCGACAGATGGTTTGCCCCCTCACCCTTCGAAGTGAGCAGCATGACTCGCGTGGAGGGTTCCGGCGACGCTCGAGGCCAGAGCTGGCGTCTATCGGTCAGGCGAGAGGTCGAGTCGCGCCGCGACAGACGCGAGCCGCCGGTCAGCCGTCCAGAGCTGCCATCCGGCAAGCCGGGCTGCGCACAGCAGGTGCGCGTCGATCCAGCCGATCCCGCTCCCGGCGAGGCGGTGGGACTCCACCAGTTCGTGCACCTCGTCGTGAGTCGCCTCGCCCGCATCCGGCAGCGCGCGAAGCAGCGTCAGGATCTCCCCTCGGCGGCGAAGCTGTCCCAGCGCCAGTTCTCCGATGACGAACCGGTGCACACCCGCGCGGCCATCGGCGAGCGCGGCCGCGAGGCGCCCATCGGAGCTGCGGAGGTGGTTCACCCAGACCGACGTGTCGACCAGAATCACCGCGGGCGTCCCCGGGCCGGGCGGCGCCTGCGCGGCGCCCGCAGCCGTCGTTCCGTTCCGCCCAGCGCCGCCAGGCGGCGCGCGCTCTCGCGAGCGATCAGCGCCCGCAGACCTTCGTGAACCAGGGCCGTCTTTTCTGTCAGACCGGTGAGCCCTCTCGCGCATTCGAGGAGACCCTCATCCAGGATGATCGTCGTTCGCATGCATATCAGTATGGCCTGAACATATGCATACGATCAAGGCTGCCGCGGTCAGGCGCGAAGCAGCCTGATCACGCGGTCCAGCATGTTGGGCGTGAACACGCCGCCGGCTTCGAGCGTGCCCCGGCAGCGGGCCAGCGCGTCCGCGATTTCCGTGAACGTCAGCGGTACGCGCGTGTCCGACGTCCCGCCCGGCCTGGTGACGGCCGTGCGTTCGAGGACGGCATCCACGTCCGTCATGTCGTGGCCCGCCACGAACGCCTGCGCGATCGCCGCCAGCAGTAGGTGCGGGTGCGCCGATCCGTCTGGCAGCCGGAACTCGATGGTGGGAGGGGACGTGATGCGGCCCTGCTCGTCGGTCGGGATGATGGGAATTCGCACGAGCGCCCGGCGGTCGTAACGGCCCCACGTGACGGTGCTCGGAGCTTCCTTCCCCTGGCTCAGACGGACGAAGGAGTCCCGGCTCCGGTTGCCAAACGCCATCAGGGCGCCTGCGTGCGCGACGAGCCCGCCGATCAGCCACTTTGCGTGCGGGGTCAGGGACCCGTCCCCGGCGGTGTGCGGCAGGTAATCTCCCCTGGCGCAGGGCGCGAAGTGGAAGTGCATGCCGCTGCCGGCGTGCCCTTTGCGCGCCATGGGTGCGAAGTTGCACAACATCCCGACGCGCTGGGCGAGGTTGCGCAGCACCCAATGCGTGAGCACGACCGCGTCGGCCGCTTCCGGTAGCGGCCGGAGCCACAGCTCGATCTCGTGCTGCTCCCACACGCGCGAGTCGGACGCGTCGGCCTCCACGTACCCGACCTCGGCGTGGCCGTACTTGACCGGCACCCCCATCTCCGCAAGGTGCACGAGCGCTTTGCGGCGCAACGCTTCGCCGAACACGAACGGCGAGCTCGCGTGGTAGCCGCGCTCGTTGGCGCCATAGGCCTCGGCATCGCCGACCCGCGTGCCGAGGAAGAACTCGATCTCTCCGAGGGCATGCAACTCGACGCCGGTCTCCGCCACCAGCCGCGCGTGCGCTGCCCGGACCAGCGTGTCGGGGGACTCGGCCAGCGGCGCTCCCTGCCGGTTGAAGTGGCTGCACAGCACCGCCAGCGTCGGCTCCGGCGCGAACGGATCCACGAACGCAGTGGACAGCCGCGGCCGGATGACGATGTCGGACGCGCCGATGGGGATGCCGAGGTCGCCGAACAGGCTCGAGCCGTCGGCCCGTTCGCCGCCACTCAGCACGTCGGCCAGGTGCGCCGCGTCGCGCGGTACGAAATCCAGCGTTTTCAGCCAGCCGTCGCCGCCGATGTGCAGCAGCGAGAGCACGCGAATATCGCGCTCGCGCACGAACGAGCTGATATCGTCAACGGTCCACTCCGCGGGCGGTTTGCGGAGGTGGCGAAGCAGGGTCTGAGCAGGCTCCGGGGGTGGCGCGGACGCGGAGACAGGGGTCTGGTTTGTATGAGGCATATGGATGAGACTCCAAGTATGTATCGGCTCGTGTCCCTCGATGCCGGCGGGGTCATCGTCAACCCGAACTGGCAGCGCGTCGCGAGCGTGCTGAGGGCGCACGGCGTCGAGGCAGACCCGGCCGCGCTTGAGGGGGCGGAGCCGCGCGCCAAGCGGCAATTCGACAGCCCGCCCACGATCAGCGCGACGAACGACGCGCAGCGCGGCTGGCTGTACTTCAACCTGGTGCTCGAAGGGGCGGGGATCCCGCTGTCGAAGGCGACCGACGCCGCGCTCGAGAATCTGAAGGCCTACCACACGCAGACGAACCTGTGGGAAGCCGTCACGCCGGGCACTCACGAGGCGCTCTCGGAGCTGCGCGCGCGCGGACTCCTGCTCATCGTCACGTCGAATGCCAACGGCCGGCTGCACGCGCTCCTCGACCGGCTCGATCTCAGCGCCTACTTCGACGCGATCGTGGACTCGTATCTCGAAGGGGTCGAGAAGCCGGACCCGCGGCTGTTCCACATCGCCGTGGCGCGCGCCGGCGCGCGGCCGGAGGACGCGATCCACGTCGGCGATCTGTATCACGTGGACGTCGCGGGAGCGCGCGCGGCCGGCCTGCAGCCCCTCCTCGTGGACGCGGGCGATCTGTACGCGGAGGCAGACTGTCCGCGGATACGGTCCATCGCGGAGCTGCCCGCGTACCTGCGCGGATTGAGATCGAGGTAACCGGCCGGCTAATCGCGCCGCCCGGCCAGCGCGCTCGTGAAGTTCGTCACGACCGTCAGCGACGACGCGTCGCGCTCGTTGCGCGCGAGCACGAGGAACCGCTCGCCGTCAGGCGCCACGTCGTACACGTTCCGCACGCCGTAGAAGATCTCGAACCCATAACTGGGAAGCTCGAACAGGAGGCGCGGCTTGCCCGCGGTGATGCGGGCACCGGTCTCCATCGGCACCGACATCAGACGGCGATCGAGATCGACGTAGAACAGCTCCCGGCCGTCGCGCCGCCATACCGGCTGTGCCCCACCGCCCGCCGACACGCCAATCCGTTCGCCGGGCTCAGGGAACCTCTGCACGTAGACCTCCGGCCTGCCCGATTCATCAGACGTGTAGGCGATCCAGCGGCCGTCTGGGGATAGGCGGGCTTGCGCTTCGTTTGCCCCCGTCGCGATGAGCGGCTGCAGCGTGCCGCCGCCATCCGCCGGGATCAGCGCGACATCCATCGAAGAACCGGACGTGCCGAACGCGGGCGTGGCGACGACGAGGTACCGTCCATCGGCGGTCCAGTCCGTGGGCCACGCCGGCGCCTGGAGCGGAATGTTGTGCTCCTGCTGCCCGCCGTCACCGATGCTCCGCCACTGAATGCCGCTGCGGCCGGCGCCCATCGTTGCATACGCGAGGCGCCGCCCGTCACCCGACCACACGGGATCCGACTGCCGCGTACCCTGGTGACTGAGACGCAGCGGAACGGAAGGGCGCGCGAGATCGAACAGCCAGATGTCCCCCACTTCAATCGGCCGCCCACGCTCGACGGCGGCCCGTGTGCCGTCGGGCGACAGAGCGAACCAGAGGTAATCGGTCGATAGCGATCCCAGCGCGCCGAGGCGCCTGCCCGCGCGATCGAACCAGGCGAGCTCTGTTCTCGGCCGCGGCCGGTACACGAGCAGTTCCCCCGCCGACGCCGCCGCGTCCCAGGCGTCGACGGCCTCGGCGAGGATAGCGGGCTCGCCGAGGACGCGCTGCGCGCGACTGTCGAACCTCTGGGCGATCAGCATGCCGTCGCGCACCAGCAGGAGCCGCTCGGGAGCTGCCTGCACCGCGAACCCGTTCGCGATGCGGGAGACGTTCCCCGATCCATCGAGCGGCACCGCGAAGGCACTCCAGTACGAAGCGGCGGCGTCCCATTCCGACACGAGGGCGCGGCCGTCGGGGACGAACCCGCGAATGCCGCGGAAGCGCTGCGGCCGCTCGGCGATCAGGGTCGGCTCGCCCCCCTGCGCGGGTACGCGGTACAAGCCGGTGCCGGAGGCGAACACGACGACGTCGCCGGATCCCCACGCCGCGGAACCCACCTGCTGCTGAGGCGAGAGCCTCGCGATGACGCGCGGTTTCGCGTCGCGCAGGTCGATCCGGTGGAGCGCGCCCCCCGACACGAAGCCGACAGCCTGGCTGTCTGGCGCCCAGAACGGAAACTGCGCTCCTGCGGTCTCCGGCAACTCGCGGCTCTCTGTGGCGTCCATCGCACGGAGCCATAGCGTGGTGGAGGAACCGCGCAGCTTCGCCGTGTACGCGACGTACCGGCCGTCCGGCGACACGGCGAGGTTCGGCTGGTCGCCGAAGCTGGCGCCGCTCGGGAGCGCGATCGTGAATCGCACCGGCGGGGCCGGCACCGGCCGGCCTCGGAACTGCGTGCCAGCGAGGGCGATCGCCGCGAGAAACAGCACAGCGATGGCGGGCCATCGGAGTCGGCGCCACGATGCGTCGCGCCACCGGCGGCCCGCCCCGCCGTCGGCCGCGATCGCCTGCAGCTGCAGACGGAGGTCGTGGGCGGTCTGCCAGCGGTCGTTCGGGTCCTTCTGCAGACAGGTCGCGATGACCCGCGCGACCGCGGGGGGCGCAAGCGGTTGCACGTCGAGCAGCCGCGGCGGCTCCCCAGCGAGAATCGACGCGATGACCGAGGCCGGCGTCTTCCCTTCGAAGGCGCGCCGCGCCGTCAGCATCTCGTAGAGCACCGCGCCGAAGGCAAACAGGTCGGCGCGCGCGTCGATCTCTCCGCCCTCGAGCTGTTCGGGTGCCATGTAGGCCACCGTACCCAGCAGCGTCCCGCTCTCCGTGAGCGGGGCGCCGGCCGCCCATCCCGTGGTGGTGACTGCCGTGGGCGCTGCACGGCCGGCGTGTTTGAGCTTCGCGAGGCCGAAGTCGAGGAGCTTCGCGCCGTCCGCGGTGAGCATGACGTTACTCGGCTTCAGGTCGCGGTGCACGATGCCCTGCCGGTGCGCCTTGTTCAGCGCATCCGCGATTTGCGCGCCGTACTCGAGCGCCTGCGCGAGCCGAAGCGGACCTTTCATCAGGCGCTCCGCGAGCGTCTCTCCCTCGAGGTATTCCATCACGAGGAAGTGGACGTCCCCTTCGCATCCGATATCGTGCAGGACGCAGATGTGCGGGTGGCTCAGCGCCGAGGCAGCGCGCGCCTCCTGCTCGAAGCGCCTGCGTCGCTCCGGATCGGCTGCGGCCTCGAGCGGAAGCACCTTGAGGGCCACGGTGCGACCCAGCCGGGTATCGCGGGCCTTATAGACCTCACCCATTCCGCCGGCGCCGATGGCGGAAACGATTTCGTAAGGTCCGAAGCACGTGCGGGCACCGAGGCTGGCGCCCTCGCCGGCTGCGAGCGTCATCTCTTGAAGGTGTACGACATGAGTGTCGCACAAAACTCGCGGCTTCGCAGCTTGTGCATTGTCGCTGCGGTCGAGCTGACCGATAATGGCCCTCTCCGCATTCCGACCACAGGCGGGCTGCCGCACACCATCTGACGCAGTGACTCCCCTACGTGTCATCGACAGCGCTGCCCCCATTCGCATCTGTGACATCGGCGGCTGGACCGACACGGCAGTCGCGCGGCACGGGAAGGTGTTCAACATCGCCGTCCGGCCGCTCGTGCGCGTGCGGTTGGCCGTCTTCGCGCCTCGGACACGCGACGCGCCCGTCGTCATCGACGCCTGGGACTACGGAGTGCGATACGTCCCTTCGCTCGATGGGCCGGGGTGGGGCCCACACCCGCTGCTCGAGGCTGCCATTCGCGCGATCCGCCCGCCCAAGGAGGTGGACATCGAGCTGACGATCCATTCGCAGGCGCCCGCCGGCGCCTCGACCGGCACATCGGCGGCCGTCGTCGTCGCGATGCTGGGCGCGCTGGATCAACTCGCCGGCGCCCGCCGCTCGTTGTTCGAGATCGCGATGAAAGCGCACGAGGTCGAGACCCGGTGGCTCGGGCGCCAGAGCGGCGTCCAGGATCAGCTCTGTTCCGCGTTTGGCGGCGTCAATTACATCGAGACCCCCGAATACCCGCGAGCAGTCGTCGCGCCGATTCGGCTCGACGAGCGCTTCCGCAAAGAGCTGGATCGCCGAATCGTGGTCATCTATCTCGGGCGAGCCCACAACTCCTCTGCCGTCCACGAAGAGGTCATACGGCGTCTGGAACGGATCGGACCAGACTGCCCCGAGCTCGAAGCGCTGCGGGCCGCGGCAGAGCGCGCCCGTGATGCGGCGCTCGCCGGTGACGTTCAGGGCCTCGGCCGCGCCATGCAGGACAACATCAACGCGCAGGCGGCGCTCCATCCGGGGCTCGTCCATCCTGACGCGTGGCGCGTAGCTGGAATTGCCGCCGCCCACGGCGCCGCAGGCTGGAAAGTGAACGGCGCCGGAGGGGACGGCGGATCGATGACGCTGCTGTGCGGCGCGAGGCCGTCCGAGCGCCGCGCGATGATCCGCGCGATCGGGCAGGAGAACCCTTCCTTCACGCCCATTCCGCACGTGTTCAGCCGCGCGGGATTGCGCGTGTGGCCGGGAGACGTTCCAGCTGCCGCTTCACCGCCGCGCGCATGAAAGGGTAAGCTTCGCGGGGCACATATGAAACTTCTTTCCATCAGCCTCCTATTCCTGGCGCTCGCGCCCGCGCTCGCCGCGGACGACCGCACCAGCCGCGAGCGTATGCGCGCGGACCTCGAGTTCCTCTGCTCTCCGCCGCTCGAGGGACGCGCCTCGTTGAGCCGGGGCGCCGACGCGACCGCGTGGTTCATCGCGACCGAGATGCGGAAGGCGGGCCTGCAGCCGGCGGCCGGCGCCGGCTTCCTTCAGCGCTTCGACGTGGTGCCGCTCCGCATCGATCGCGAGCGATCCTCGGTACGCGTGATGCGCGACGGCAAGGAGCAGCGCTTTTCCCCTGGCGCCGTCTTCCTCCCCGACCCCGCGCGGCCGGTCGACCTCACGCTCGACGTCGTGTTCGCCGGCTACGGCATCACGGCGCCGGATCTGGGCTACGACGACTACGCCGGCATCGATGTCCGCGGCAAGGCCGTGCTCGTGTTCGACCACGAGCCGCAGGAAGCGAACCCGCGATCGGCGTTCCATGGCACCGGGTTCACGCTGCACGCGAACACGTGGACGAAATCGTGGAACGCCCAGCGTCACGGTGCCGCGGCCCTGCTCGTCGTCACCGAGCCGGTCAACAGCCACCGCGTCGCGCCGCGCGCGCCCGATCGCGCCAATGCCCCGCCGCAGGCCCTCGCGCGAAGCGAGCTCGGCATCCCGCGCATCGGCGTGCCACCGGAGGCGGCCGCCGCGCTCCTGGAAGGCACCGGGAGGACACCCGTGGAGTGGCAAGGCGATGTCGATCGCGGCCCGTCCCCGGCGTCGCGGCCGCTCGACGGCGTGAGGGTCCGTCTGCTTGCCGTGAACGGCGAAGCCGCCGCCCAGGCTTCGTGGAACGTCGCCGGCCTGCTGCCCGGGACGGATGCGAAGCTGCGGGACGAGACCATCCTGGTGAGCGCGCACTACGATCACCTGGGGGTGCAGAACGGAAAGCTGTACGCGGGGGCGAACGACAACGCGTCCGGCGTGGCGGGGATGCTCGAAGCGGCCCGCCTTCTTGGAACGCAGCCGCTCGCGCGCTCCGTCCTCTTCCTCGCGTTCGGCTCGGAGGAGCAGCTGATGCTCGGCTCGTATCACTACGTGGCGCACCCCCTCCGGCCGCTCGACAAGACGATCGCGGTGCTGAACCTGGACATGATCGGCCGCAACGAGGAGCACACCCCGGAAAGCGCCGGCGCGTACGATCTCACCGCATCGCGCGCGGACCAGGTGAACCTCGTGGGAGCGGTGTTCAGTCAAGATCTCGAGGAGTTACTTATCCGCGAGGCAAAGCGGGCGGGAACCTCGCTGAGCGCGAAGTTCGACCGGGACTCATCGATGCGCGCGCTCTTTCGCTGCGATCACCTGCCCTTCCTGCAGAAGGGCATCCCCGCCGTGTGGCTGTTCGGGGGGTTTCATCCCGGCTACCACGAGCCCGCCGACACGATCGATCGGCTCGACTTCGACAAGATGACGCGGGTCGTCCAGCTCACGGCGGACGCAGTTCGCGCGCTGGCGGCATCGCGCACCGCCCCGCGGTTTGGCCGGGCGCGTTCATCGCAGCCGTGACGCGCGGGCACGCGCGTCTCAATGGGCATCAACCGGCCGGAAGCTCACGTCGAACGCCTGCAGGCGACGCTGGTGGACGACCAGCCTGGTGAGATAGTCCGCGTAGTCCTTCCGCTCCAGCGGCGTCCACACCACTTCGGCGAGCGCGCTGAGGCGTGGAAACGCCTGGTATTCCACGTTCTTCGGACCGGCAAGATACTCGGTCCAGATCTGCGCCTGCGCGCCGAGCACGTGCTTCGCGAACTGCGGCTCGAGCTCCACCGGCACCGGCTCGAACCCGTACACCTTTTCGAGCGGCAGCAGGCCGGGGTGCGCGAGCGGTTCCGTGGCCTGGTCCGGGGCCTGGTAGTAATTCAGGTACGTGTGGCTCTCCGGCGCCATGATGACGTCGTGCCCGGCGCGTGCCGCGGCGATGCCGCCCGCCGTCCCGCGCCACGACATGACGACCGCGTTCTCGGCGAGGCCCCCTTCGAGGATCTCGTCCCACCCGACGAGCCGCCGCTTGCGCGCGGTCAGGAAGGCATCCATCTGCCGGATGAACCAGCTCTGAAGCTCGTGCTCGTCAGCGAGGCCCAGCTCGCGAATCCGCGCCTGGATGCGCGGCTCCACCTTCCACTTCGCCTTGTCCGCCTCGTCACCGCCGATGTGGATGTACCGGCTCGGGAATATCTCCAGCACTTCGCCGAGGACGTTCTGCATGAACTGGACCGTGGCGGGCTCGGCGTTCAGGATGTCCGAGAAGATGCCCCAGTGCGTCGCCACGTCGATCGGCTGTCCCGTGACGCCAATCTCCGGGTAAGACGCGATCGCCGCCACGGCATGGCCCGGCATCTCGATCTCCGGCATGACGTTGACGAAGCGCGCTTTGCCGTACGCGACGATCTCGCGGGCGTCCTCCTGCGTGTAGAACCCGCCGTGCGGCGTCCCGTCGAACCGCCAGAGCGATCGGTCCCGGGACTGGTGCCCGACGATCGTCTCCTTACGCCAGGCGCCCACCTCGGTCAGCCTCGGGTACTGCTTAATCTCGAGCCTCCAGCCCTGGTCCTCCGTGAGATGCCAGTGGAACGTGTTCAGCTTGTGCAGCGCGAGGAGGTCGATGTACTTCTTCACGAACTCCTTGGGCATGAAGTGGCGGCCCGCATCGAGGTGCGCGCCACGCCAGGGGAACCTCGGCCGGTCTTCGATCGTCACCGCCGGCAGCGTCCACTCGACGTTCCCCACGGGTGCGTCGCGGAAGATCTGCGGGGGCAACAGTTGCCTCATCGTCTGCACGGCGTAGAACAGCCCAGCGCTCTCGGGCGCGCGCGCGATGATCCGGCTCGGACGGATGTCCAGCCGATATCCCTCGGGACCCAGCTTCGCCAGTGAGCGGTCGCGCCGCAGCGCGATCGATCCGGGCGGCAGGCTTCCGCCGATCTGGACGCGCGGCGTGATGCCCGTGGCCGGCTCCAGGTACCGCGCCAGCTGGCGCGCGACGTCGGCGCTTGCCCGGTCCGTCCAGATCACCGTGTTCCTCGTGATCGTGAAGCGTCCGGGCTGAGGTGTGAGCGAAACGGGGCGCGGAACGATCGCGATCGCCGGAGCGTCGGGCGTTGCGTCCTGCCCGGCGGCGGCAGGTGCAGCTGCTGCCAGCAAGACCGACGTTGCGAGCCCCGCGTAGAGCGCCGCGGCTGAAGAGATCACCGGATGCACGGCGTCAGAAGCGAAACCCGAGGAAGATCGAAATCACGCGGTTCTTGACCTCGGTGTCGTCGGTCTGATCCTTGTCCGCGTCCGACAACCCCCACTGGTAACGAACGTCGAGAAAGTACCGTGCCGAACCAATGCCGGCGCCGGCAACCACGCCGAGGTCAAAGTCCTCCACCTCGTCGCCGATGTCGACCTCCTCGCTCTCCCCATCGAACTCCCCCTTGGCGCGCGCACGGAGCTTGAATCCGAACGAGGGTCCGCCGAAGACCACAAGCCCGCCGCCGCGGCCACCCGACACACGTACCAGCACGGGGACGTCCAGGTAATCGACTTCGATCGTCGTCTCGCCGCCCCCCTCCTGCAATTTCGCGCCTTTCTGGCTGTACAGGGCCTCGGGTTGCACGCTGACGTAGTCGCCCAGTCGAATGTTCTGAAAGATGCCGGCGGCGAAGCCGGTACGCCGGTCGAATTCCGGGGCATCCGGATCGTTGTACTCGATCGTCGCGAAGTTCACGCCCACAACCAGCCCGGCCTGGGCCAAGGCCGTCGTACTCGTCCCCAGTACCAGACAGAACCCAACCGCCGCAGCGAACATCCGCATGGACACACCTCCGGAGCGACTTATCGGCCGATGGGCGAGCCGGCGTGAGCCTCCAGCATCGGGTTCGAGGGCGCGGGGATTGCAGTAGACTGGCGCTACTCTGGAGAACGGCCATGGCCCGACGACACTCCGCTTGGCTCGCTGCGACGTTCCTCCTCGGATGCGCGCACCTCGGCGCCCAGACTGCGCGCCCTGCTCTGCCCTCCGGCAACCGGATCCCCGCGCAGGACGGCGACACGATCGTCGTCGACAACGACGCCCGGGTGAGAATCATCCGGCGCCGCGAGGCGACCGTGCGCGTGGTCCACAACCGCGCCGAGCAGTGGCTCCTCCTGCTGGTCGATCATGCGGCGGAGGGCGCAGGGCCCGACGGTCGAGTCGAGGCGAGCTATTACTACACCGGCCTCAGCGATTGGCCCATGGAGGAGCGCTGGGAAGGAACGGCGACCGTCGAAGAGTACACGATTGCCGGCGGGCCCTGGTCTGGAATCGGTTTCGCCGGGCCGCGCGGCCTGGTGCAGATCCTGCCGCCGGCACGGGAGGATTCGTTTCGCGATCCGGACGGCGTCGCGGTGCTGTCATTCAGCGGCAGCAGCGGAAGCCGCAGGACCGATGGCCGCGGCATGACATTCGATGAGGCGGAGCGGGAGCAGGTGATCGAGATTCGGCGCAACGCGGCGCGTCAGGGGCACGCGCCTGGAGTCGGTGTGGCGTCGACGACCGCGTCGGGTGTGTTCACCGAACTGAGCATCGCGCCGTCCGACCCGCGCGGCGCCATCCGCGTGGGCGGTGGAGTGAGGCCGCCGGCGAAGATCGTGGATGCGCGTCCCGTCGTGCCTGAACAGGTCCTCCGCGCCGGCATCAAGGGGGTCGTGATCCTCGAGGTCACCATCGACACGGAAGGCGCGGTGAAAGACGCGCGCGTCCTCCGCAGCATCCCGTTGCTCGACCAGGCCGCGCTCGACGCCGTGCGTCAGTGGCGGTTCACGCCGACGACGCTCGACGGGCAACCGGTGCCGGTCATCATGACCGTGACGGTGCCCTTTCCCTGATCGTGAGCGACAGCCTTCGACGGGCCGCGCGGCCGATCCGCAGCGCCGCCGTGCGGGCCTGCCACCACGCCGCGCCGAGGCCGCCGAAAGGCGTCGTCCCGCCCGCCACGCGGACTCGCGCGCCGTCGCGCACCACCTCGGACACGAAACCGAGCAGGGCGTGTTCCTGGACGGGAAGGTCGCAGTGCGAGTGCCGGTCGCCGCGCGTGATCAGCACCGGGCCGGCAGCGCCCGTGCGCGCCTGCACGACTCTGTGCGCGAACAGCCGTCGCTCCCACGTGAACAGGACGACGTCCCCTGGGACGGCACGCGCGAGCGGCGCGCTGCGGACGATCAGGATGTCGGCGGGCCTGATAGCGGGCAGCATGCTCGTGCCGCCGACGCGGATGCGCGCCTCGCCGTGAGTCCTCAGGACTTCCGCCAGCAGGTCCAGCGCCGCCTGCTCGATTTCGGGGGCGCGCTGGCTGGCCGAGTTTGAAGGCATTAATCAGGAGACCTTCCTCACGAGACGGCACTGGCCCTGGGTCGGGTTATGCTTCCCGCAGGCCAGCGCCATCGTTTCGAAGGCCCGCTCGTGCTCGAATGCGGGCTTGCGATACGGCTTTTTCCTGCGTTCGCCGTTCGCCTCCTTGTCGCGGTCGCCCGCGCGGCGTTCGTCTGCACTCATACTCAGCGTCCTTCAGATTGCGGCGCCTGCCTGCGCCCGCAGCATCGATTTCTCGCAGTCGGCGGATGACGGCCCGCGCATGTTCCCTTCCATGTACGCAAGTCCAGGGCAGCGCGTGCAGGTCGTCACGAGGCTGCAGCTCGGGCACGTCGCGAGATCCCGGACCCGGATGGCGCGCACTTCCTCGAGCTCGCTCGAGTGGCGCCAGACGTCCTCGAACCGCTGCCGGCGGATGTTGCCGGTCGGCAGCGGAAACTGCACGCACGGAAAGACGTCGCCGTACGGCGAGATGTAGCACGCCGTGTGTCCCGCGCCGCAGGGGCGCGCGTCGAGCGTGTCGGCGTCGACGGCGGGAGGAGGGCCGCAGAAGCCGTCGCCGACGAGCGACTTGTCGGTGAAGACGCGGAGCAGCTGGACGCCGCCCGCGCGAAGCGCGAGGACGGACGTGTCGCCGTCGATTTTCGGGGTGATCGTGGGATCCAGCGTGAACTCGACGCCCAGCTCCCCGGCGAGAGACCGCACGGCGGCGTAGTCCCCCCAGTTCTGCCGCATCAGCACGTTGGCGATCAGCACGCGGAGGCTGCGAGAGCGGAGTAGGCGGATTCCCGCGAGGGACCGCTCCAGCGATCCGCGCACTTTGGTAATCGCGTCGTGCACATCAGGACGGTGCGAGTAGATGCTCACCTGCACCTGCCGCACGCCGGCGGCGCGGATGCGGTCCGCCTCGCGCTCCCGCACGGCGATCGCGTTAGTCTTCAGCTTGACGTCGAAGCCGAGCGCCCGCGCGTGGGCGAGCACATCGAAGCAATCCGCGCGCACCAGCGGCTCGCCGCCGCTCACGGTCAGAAACAGTGTGCCCGCCGCCGCGAGCTGGTGGAGGACCTCCGTGATCTCGCCGGTCGTCAGCTCGCCGTGGTCCTCGTGATCGAGATAGCAGTGCACGCACCGCTCGTTGCAGCGATACGTGACGTCGAGCTGCACCGCCAGCGGTATGCCCGCCGCCTGCGCCCGTTCCCACACGCGGTCGACGAGGCTGCTCACAATCAGGCCTCGCCCTCGGGCCGCCACGGCGTTTCCGGCGCCAGCGGCTCGCTGGAGCGCCGCAGGACGCCATGAGCCTCGAGGGCATCCACGAACTCCAGCGCGTCGCGCAGCGCCGTCTCGCCGTCGATCTCGTACTCGGGACAGATCACCCGTTCGACGATGGCGACGAGCGGCGTGCGCCCATCCGCCGCCTCCCACAGCGCGGTCCCGATTTCGTTCAGCACGTACAGTCCCGAGTCCTCGGCGCGGAGAATGACCATCTCGCCGTCCACCTTGCGGGCGGCAAGCCGTTCTCCCCGGGCGATGTAGACGTCGCTCATGCCACCAGGTCCCACGCGCGCTCGTCGGGCCTGAACGCCAGCCGATACATCGGGATCTCCTGCGCGCACTCGCAACAGAACCGAAACAGGCGCTCGGTCAACGCCGCGTCGTCGCTGAAGAAGAGGACGTTCCTGAGCAGCGTTCGCAGTGCCTCCGCTGTTCCGAGACGGTCAACCGTGTTGGTGCCATGCTCGAGGGCGTAGATGGCCGCGAGAGGCGCGGAGACGGGCTCGCCCGCCTGTCCAAGCTCACCCGCGAACGGTGTGCCGTAGGCGACGTACCCTGCGGGCGTCCCTCTCACGTACGAGATCTCGTCGCTCAGCAGCGTTGCGGAACGCGGCGCGAGGCCCGCCAGCGTCGTCTTCCCGGCACCGGACGGACCCGTGAAGACGGCCGCATGCCCCGCCCGAACCACGCTCGCGGCGTGCAGCAGGAACCCTCCCTCCGTCGAGAGGATCACGGAGTGGAGGATACGGAGCACCGAGTCCACGGTGTAGGGATTGCGCGTCTGAAAAATGGCCCCGCGGCCCGTGTGCGTGCTCCATTCCGCGCGAAAGTCCGCGCGCGCCAGGCGCCAGCAGCCGTCGCTCGCTCGCACTTGCAGATCCGGGTCGCCGTCGAGTTCGCCCGGTTCGACGACCGAGATCGCGAAGTCGAACCTCGGCCGCGCGGCAGCATTGAGGAACGGGCCATAGCGCTCGCGCAGGAGGTCGATCAACGGAGCGTCCTGGGTGGAGAGCCGTACCGGCATGTCGCCGATGTCGACGACGACACTCCGCTCACTGGGCATGTGGATAGCCGAGTATAGCGTCCGGCGGCGGGCGCGGGCAACGCCGAATGTCAGAACGCTTGCGCGAGCTGCACGATCGTGCTCTGCGTCGTTGACGCGACTCCGACCGTGCCGAAGTACACGTTCGCCTTCGCGGTCCCGCCCGTGTTGTCGCTCAGGTTCGTGTCGATGATGATGCCCGAGAGCACACCTGGCCCCGGTGTGGTGCCACTCGGGTATCGGCTATCGACGGCGACCGGCGAACCGCTCGTTCCTCCAAACCCGGCCGCGATGCGGTACATGAATCGATACCGCGTGTAACTCGCCGCGCCCACATACAGGAAATCGCCGCTCGCGGTCATGAACTCGGTAACCGGGCTCGCCGGAGCCTGCGCGCTTCCTGACGTACCGCGGCGAAGCTGACCGTAGCCCGCCGTCGCGCCGAGGACCCCGGCGTTATACGGTTGCCGGCGCAGGTAGGTGCCAGTCCCGCTGTCCGGTGCGCCGACGGCGTACACGCTTCCGTTGTTGTACAGCCAGAAGTTGTCGTCGAATGCCGGCGTCTGCGGCGCGTTCGCGTCCAAATCCACGACGCCCAGGGACTGTCCGGCAACGTAGTTTTCCCCCGCGGCGAACCTGAAGTTGAAGGTCCCGATGCCCCTCAAGGCAGCCGCCGCCGCGTGGCCCGAAACAACGACGATCAGCTCGTTGGTGACGTCGAGGACTGGCGACGCAAATCCCCCGGCGGCTCCCTCAATCGTTCCGGCTCCGCCCTGAATGGAACGAACGCACGTGTACGGAGGCGCAAGAAGGGTGTTAATGCGATACAGATAGCCATCCGCGCCCGCTGAAATCACCTGCCCGTCATAGAACACCGGAGATTGGTGCGCGTTGATGCCGCACGTGACGGGGAAATCCGGGTCCTTGGCCGCTGCCGACGAGGCCGCGTCGAGCACTCGGTGAATACGCCCCTGGGAGGTGCCGAAGTACAGCTGGTCGGTCCAGTAGTCAAGGAACGGCGACGACGTCGTGTTGGTCACGCCGGAATACGTCAACTGGAACAGCTGCTCGCTCGTCGGCGTCCCGTCCGGCGCCGCGAGCGTATGCGTCGACGTCCACGTGCTCGTGCCGAAGTCGTAGGTGCCGGGGTTGCTCGTAATGTTGTCTACGAGAATCGCGTGCAGGACCATACCCGATGCCGCCGACTCGATGACGTAGAGAATCCTGCCATCCAGACTCAGCACTGCCGAGGTGGGCACTGGGCTCATCATCGCGATGCCAAACTTGACCGTCGGCGTCGTGCCGCCGGCATTGCCCGGACAGCCGCCGTACGGATTCGTGATGCCCACGACGTTGACGGCCGAGGCGCTGCCGGCCTGGTCCACCGTGAAGTAGATCACGTCGCTGCAGTTGTATGCCGTGATATCGAAGCTGTACTTCGCAGGGGTGCCGAGGACGTTCCCGTAGCCGCCGGTGTTAAGACTCCAGTCGAGTTTCGACGAGGACGTTTCCTTCTTGCGCGCGAGTTTCTCGGGCCAGTGCTGCTTGAACCACTCGAACATCAGGTCGCGGCGCGAGCGCGCGCGTTCGAGGCGTGCATGCTTCCGATGGGTTCGCCAGTCGTGCGAGATGCGCTGGCCGCCATCCGGTCCGCCCCGGGCCGCGACCATGTGGCGATGCGACCAGTCCACCGGGCCGCCACGCCGGTTCCAGCGACTGGAGGCCTCAGGGCGAGGCCCGGCGAGAAGACTGACCCCCGCGATGACGACGCCGAGGAACACGGCATTGCGCATAAGAGCAACGCTCGTCGCCGAGCGCCCTCCCGGAACGGAGATCGCAATTGACTCGGTTAATATGACATTAACGACAAAGTAGCCTAAATATATGACATTATAGCTCAATATAGGCCTATATTACAACTGCGCGGTTCGGCCCCGCCACTGAGGGGCTGTCCTGTTATCGGCTGAAGCGGGGAATTCCCGGGTGCCGGGCGAGAATGCCAGCTCAGGCCCGCGGCGCCGCGTCGGCGCCAGGTGTGCCCGTGGCGCCCAGAATGGCAACGGCTTCGACGAGCGATCGCGCGTCGATCGGCTTCGGCAGGTGGAGCTGGAAACCTGCCCGGAGCGCCTCTTCGCGGTCGGACTCCCGCGCGAAGGCGGTGAGCGCGGCGGCGGGGATGAGCGATGTTTCCATTTCGAGCGCGCGCACCTTCCGGATGAGCGAGTAACCGTCCTCTTCCGGCATACCGATGTCCGCCAGCAGGACGTCCACCTGCTCGCGCTTCAGGACCTCCAGCGCCTGCGCGGCGGATGCCGCGCTTAGCACCCTGGCGCGCGAAGCCCGCAGGTATTCCGCGACGACCTCGCGGCTCTCCACGTCGTCATCCACGACCAGCACGGACAGGCCGTCGAGCGGTGGCGGAGGATCGGCTGGTTCCGCTGCGAGACCGGGGGCGGTCCTCGTTGCCGCGGCATTAACGGTCGCGACCGGCAACTCGACGATGAACGTGGCGCCACGCCCTTCGCCGGCGCTGTGCGCGCTCACCGTTCCGCCGTGGGCTTCAACGAGGTTCTTGACGATCGACAACCCGATGCCCAGCCCGCGGTGCACCCGCGTCGTCGATGCATCCGCCTGGCGGAACGGATCGAAGACCGCCGGGAGGAAATGCGGCGAGATCCCTTCGCCGGTGTCCGTAACCATCATCTCGGCGGTGTTGCGCGGCGTCCGGCGCAGGCGCACGCTCACGACGCCTCCCGGTGGCGTGAACTTCACGGCGTTCGAGAGCAGGTTGCAGGCGATCTGCTGGAGGCGCGCGGGGTCGGCGTGGACCAGGCCGACGAGGGGGTCGGCGTCGATAGTGATGCGGATCCCGTTCGCGTCCGCTGCCTGCTGGATAACCTGGACAGCGTCGTGAACGACGCCCTCGAGGCTCACCGGCGTGCGGTGCAACCTGAGCTTCCCGGACATGATGCGCGACACGTCCAGGAGGTCGTCGATCAGTTGCGCCTGGCGTTTCGCGCTCGCGTGAATCGCCCACACCGCGCGATCGCGACGCGCGTCATCCATGACGCCCCGCCGCAGCATGTCGGCCCAGCCGAGCATGGCGGTCAGCGGTGTGCGCAGCTCGTGCGAGACGGTCGCGAGGAACTGGTCCTTGAGCCGGTTCGCGGCTTCCGCGCTCGCCCGGGCCGCGTACTCGCGCGCGAGGAGCTGCTTGCGTGCCTCCTCGAGACGGGTCTTCTCCTCGAGCGCTGTGGTGAGGCGTTCTTTCTCCGATGCGAGCGCGCGCTCGGCGTCGCGAGCCTGTCCGAGGGCGGTGACGGTCTGCTCGTGCAAGCGCGACATCTCGAGCATGTGCCGCTTGTGATCTTCCAGCCGCCCGACGAACAGCCCGTACGTCTTGTAGGTCAGGTAGATTGGCGCGGTCAGCAGCAGCGCTTTCCAGTGCTCCCCGCGTACCACGACCACCGCCGCCAGCGCGCCCGCGGTGCCCGCGGCCATGAAGCTGGCGGCGAGCCACATGAACTCCTGGCGCCACGTCTCGACAACGGTCCGTTTGTTGGTGAGGGCGACGGCGCCGGCCACCAGTCCGGTGTTGACGAGGAAGTACGTCGCGATCGCCCCGACCAGCGGCTTCGCCAGTCCATCAGATCCCTGAGGCGGGATCGGGCCCCCGAGCCAGAAGTAGATCAGGCCGGTCGCTGTCATGGTGATGACCATGGCAGCGACGCTGAACAGCGTGCGATGCAGCGGGTACGGCTGTTTCCGTTTGTAGGTGCACTGGACCAACACGCCCGCAACCGCGATGAGTACCGCCTGCCGCGGGCCCAGCAGCAGGAGCGCCATCACGTTCGCCGCGTAGGAGACGGACAGCGTCGAACCGTTGGCGACCGAAATCGGGAGGGTGACTTTCCAGGTGGACGTCAGGCAGCTGAAAAGCAGCAGAGCCGCAAACAGTGTGGGGGAAGGAAGCGTGAGCGGGAAGAACAGCACCACCCAGTACGCACCCAACAGGATCACTGCGCCAACATAGACCCTTGCCGAGATCGGGAGAGCCTCCCAGGTGGGACCCGCCAGCGGTGGCAGATGGGACCGCCTGCGCCAGGGCGTCACCCGCAGCCGTCCGTCCATGAAGGCTTGCATCACGGCGTCACTCCTTCGGCCAGATGACCGGCTGGCACGCCGGATCGGTGCACGCGGATCCCCACACCACGGTACTGCCCCACACGACCGTGTCCATGTCTGTGCTTCCCCACACGACGGTCGATGCCTGGGTGCCGTCCGCGATCGAGACGCTGTCTGCACTCCACGCGCCCTGGCAGTCGGCGCCGCCGCAGGCGGTGCCCCACACCGCGTTCTTCGACGTGCCGGAGCCCCACGTGATGGTGCCGCACACCTCGTCGGCACAGCTCACCTGCCATGGAACCCACGAGGAGGAGTCACCGCAGAAGTCGCTCACGCAGAGCTCTCCCCAGCGGACCGCTTCGCCGGTCGGGGTCGTCGCGGCACCCCACGCCACGTCGGTGCCCCACGCGTTTGCATCCTGCGTGAGCCGGCCTCCCGCGATTACCTGGTTGCCCCAGACAACGCGCTTGCTCCATTCCGATGACGACGGGTAGCTTGTGCCGTACAGCCCCGCGAAGTACCGGGCGAGCCTTACCGCTCCCTTGGCATTGAGAGACCCAGCGCCCTGCGTCAGCTCGTCCGTCCACGAGTGGCGGCGCGAGGTGTATTGCAGAATCGCCTTCACCTCGTTCGGGGTCAGCGCCGGGTTCGCCTGCAGCATGAGCGCAACCGTCCCGCTGACCACCGGAGCGGCCATGCTGGTGCCGCTCAGGCTCAAGTACGGCGTAGTCAGCGTGGGGTCGGCGCCGTCCAGAAGGTAGGCGGCCCACTTGGCGTACAGCGCGCTGCCGGGAGCGCTCAGAGACTCGGTTCCCGTGCCCGGCGCGACGATGTCTGGTTTGGCGGCGTGATCCACGGCCGCCGGGCCGCGGGAGCTGAAGGGCGCAATCGTGTCATCGTCACGGTCGGTCGTGCCGTTGTGGCTCGCCGCGCCGACGGTCAGCACCCACGGTGCGTTGCCCGGAGCGGTGACGCCGCCGTAAAGCGTGAGCCCCTGCGAACTGCGGCCGCTGTTCCCAGCCGAAGCCACCACAACAATCCCCGCTTCCGCCACGCGCCTGGCTGCCAGCGTCAAGGGATCCGAGTTGTAGGACTCGAAAACTGCCGCGCCGAGCGACAGGTTGACGACCCGGATGTTGAGGGCGTCGCGGTTCGCCAGGACATATTCGAACGCCGCGATGACGTCGCTGATCCGGCCGGCGCCCGACGCGTCGAGCGCCTTGAGGACGATGAGGTGCGCCGCGGGCGCGATCCCGGCGCGGGTGCCGTTGGAACGAGCGCCGTTGCCCGCGATGATCCCCGCGACGTGGGTCCCGTGCCCGTAATCGTCGTACGGCGTCTCGATCCCGTTGACGAAATCTACAAAACGGACAACGCGCTGGACTCCGTTCGCGTCCGCGAGATCGGTGTGCGACGCCGTGATGCCGGAGTCGATGACCGCCACACCAATGCCTGCGCCGTCCACGCCAAGTTCGCCCCGCACGCTGGTGGCGCCGACGACCTTGCCCGTTCGCTCCAACGAGCCCGCGATCGCGCGATCGAGCGAGATGTACTCGACCAGCGGATGGTGTGCCAGGCCGCGCAAGGCGGCGTTGGGCACGTACGCCACCTGGCTGTCGATCGCCGCGAGTCGCCGACCCAGGCGTCCTCCCGCGCGGTTGACGACCGGACCAAGCTGTCGGAGCGATGCGCTATCACTCGCGCGCACGATGACCCGCGTCCACCCGGACGCAAGCGCCGCGCGCTTGTCGACCAGCGCTCCGAGTTTCGCGTGTGTCGCCGGGTCTGCCAGCAAACGTGCAGGTCTGGGCGAGCCCACGACGAGAATGAGGGCCACCAGAAACAGGCGAGTCAGTGTTGACGTCTTCAGCATGGTGCACACACCCGTAGAGTCGGATCGCCCCCTTGAGTTCTTAAGGGTGAGCGAGGGCTGCACTTGATTGCAGCCCTGCGTTCACCCGCCTGAGTTGGTATGAGGAACGAAGACGGAAAACGAATGCTGCCCGCTTCGTGCGGCCGAGTCAATGGCTATTTATTGTTGGGCTAGGTCGGCAGCATCGACGCGGGCACGCCGGAAGCCCGGCCACACGCCCCGCCCGGCCGTGTTGTTGACACACGCCCGGCCGTGTTGCACGCCCGGCCGTTGACACCAGTGCGGGCCGGGCGTAGCCTCGTCGCCGCCCAGAAGGGAGGATCCATGGCACAACACGTTGGCCGGCGCCGTGGGCTCACACGGCGCGCATTCCTCGGCGCGGGCGCCGCCACCGGCGCCGCGCTCGTCACGCGACGCTGGTCGCCGCTCGTCAACGCCGCTTCCGGGACCTGGCGCCCCGGCGCGGGGGTCGCGGCGCCCTGGGTGGACGCCTCTATTCCGGAACTGCAGGCGATGATGGCCGCCGGCAGCCTGACGAGCCGCGAGCTGACGCTCGGGTATCTCGATCGGATCGACGAGCTGAACCCGCTCCTGCACGCGGTCATCCAGACCAACCCGCAGGCGGTGGGAATCGCGGCGGGGCTCGATGCCGAGCGGCGGGCCGGACGCCTGCGCGGTCCGCTCCACGGCATCCCCGTGATCGTCAAGGACAACATCGCTACTGACGATGCGATGCAGACCACGGCCGGGTCGCTCGCGCTGGTGAACAGCCGCGTGCCCGGCGACGCGCCGCTGGTGGAGCAGCTGCGCGATGCGGGGGCGATCATCCTCGGAAAGGCAAACCTCTCGGAGTGGGCGAACTTCCGTGGGTTCTCATACAACGGCTGGAGCGCGCGCGGCGGGTTCACGCGCTGCCCCTACGTGCTGAGCAATGATCCGCTCGGGTCGAGCTCAGGGTCCGCCGTGGCGGTCGCCGCGAACATGTGCTCCGTCGCCGTGGGTACCGAGACGGACGGGTCGATCATGGCGCCGTCCACCGCGAACTCCACCTTCGGTCTCAAGCCGACCGTCGGGCGGGTGCCTGGCGTCGGCATCATCCCGATCGCGCACAGCCAGGACACCGCCGGACCGATGACGAGAACCGCTACCGACGCGGCGATCCTGCTGAGCGTTCTGAGCTGGCCGCCGGAGGACTTCACCACCGTTATCACCCGCGGCGGACTGCAGGGCGCCTTGATCGGAATCGACTGGAAGTACTTCAAGGACCCGTTCTGGGGGAACCCGGACGTCTTCCCCATCATGTCGCAGGCGCTCGATGCGCTCGAGCAACTCGGCGCGACGCTGATCGACGTGACGACTGACCCGTCATGGCTGCTGACCCCGAACGAGCTGAACGTGCTGCTCTTCGAGTTCAAGAAGGAAGTCGCCGACTACATGGCCACGCTGCGGCACTCCGAGGCGCGGACGCTCGCCGACCTGATCACGTTCGATCGCACGCACTGCTGGCAGGAGATGAAGTACTTCGGCCAGGAGATCTTCGAGTGGGCGGAGGCGACGAGCGGCGACCTCACCGACCCGACCTACCTCGACGCGCGCGAATTCTGTGTGCAACACGCGCGCATCGACGGGATTGACGCGGCGCTGAACTCGCACATGCCCGCGCTCGACGCGCTCATCGCGCCGACCTGGGCGTGGCTGTATTCGTTCGCCGCGGTCGCCGGCTATCCGAGCGTCTCGCTGCCCGCCGGCTACATGCCGGACGGGAGCCCCGTCGGGTTCTGCTTCGTTGGGAGCGGCTGGCAGGAGGCGAAGCTGCTCTCGTTCGCGTACGACCTCGAACAGGAACTGAATGCCCGGATCCCGCCGACGTATCTCGGGGCGGTGCCGGCTGAGCCGCCGGGCGCAGGAATCTGCACCGGCAAGCCGAAGATGCACGGCGGCACGGGGAACGTCGACTGGCGAATCCGCCGGCTGCTGTAGGGTCAGGTCCCCAGGACGGCCAGCGCCCGCGCGACGGCGTCAGGGTCCACCGTCATCGCGCGAATCTCCCGCACGATCCGCGGCCGCCGCTCGGCGAACTGTTTCAGTTCCGACGCCGCTGCTGCCGGATCGGACTCGAGGCGCGATGGGGTCTGAATGGCCTCGACGAGCACATCCGGGGCCCACCCCTTGGGCCAGGTGTTGTTCAACTCGCGCATCGCAAGCCGCAGCCGGCGCAACGTTCCGATATACCCGCTCACGAGCGCGGGCTCGTTACCGGACGCCGCGGCGGCCCTCAGCGTCACGCGCACGGGCACCGCCACCGCCGTGCGCGGGATCGAAACGATGGTCGTCAGCGTTTCGCCCTCGTACCGCCATGACGCGCTCCCGCCGGGATCCGCGCGCCGCGCGAAGGGAACGGCGCGGTCCTGGTACTCCACCGCCGCCGGCGGCAGCGCGCCGAAGACGCGGAACTCATAGCCGCGCGCCTCGGGCATGCCGGGATATCGCCCCTCGATCGGCAGGATCTCGATCGTCCGCGTCCCGTCCGCCTGCGTTCGGTGCCGGACCGTCGTCCACGAGAACTCGTTCTGCTTGTAGCCCAGCGTGTCTCCCGCGTCGTCGTACACGCGCGTGGACCCCTCGGATCCAGGAAACACGGTCACGATGAGCGGATCGACCGGCCTCTCGCCGATGTGCCGCATCTTCGGCTGCATCGGCACGATCGCGCCCGCTTTCACGTAGACCGGTACTTCCGCGATCGAGAAGCTGCGCTGCAGGCGCGCGGGGCCTTCGAGCCGCGCTCCCGTGTACCACTCGATCCACTGCCCCGGCGGCAGCCAGATTTCCTTTCGCGCGAGCCCGCTCGACGGATCGACGGGAGCGGCGATCGGCGCCACGATCATGCTCTCACCGAACAAGTACTCGTCGTTGAACTCGTACGCCTCCGCCGCTTCCGCATAGTCGTAGTACAGCGGGCGCACCAGGGACACTCCCGTGTCGTACGCCTGGCGCGCCGCGCTGTAGAGATATGGCACGAGCGCGTACCGCAGCAGGAACGCGTCGCGCATGATCTTCGCGTTCTCGGGCGGATATGCCCAGATTCGGCGCTCGGCCTGCGGGTGCTTCGTCGTGTGCGTGCGGAGAATCGGGCTGAACAACCCGAACTGCACCCAGCGTGTGTAGAGCTCCGCGTCCACTGGGCCCGGCATATGCCCGCCGATGTCATGGCTCCAGTAGCCGTAGCCGACATTCGCCGCGGTGGCCGTGAAGAACGGCTGGAACGCGAGCGACGCCCACACCGAGACGGTGTCGCCGGAGAATCCGACCTGGTAGCGGTGATTGCCGAGGCCTCCCCACCGGTGATAGATGATCGGCCGCCTGCCGCGCCGCTCCAGGTCCGTCGTGTGGACGTAGTTGAGCCACCACGTGGGGTTGACCCCTTCCGTTTTCGTCTTCTGCTCCTGCTGCCAGTCGAGCCACCAGAAGTCCACACCCTGCTCCTCGAGCGGGTGATGGAGAATCTTCAGGTAGTTCTCGGCGAACCGCTTGTTCGTGATGTCGAACGCCACGTACTGTTTCGTGGCCGGGTCGATGCCCATCGCGCGCGCCATCGCGGAGTACTGCTCTTCGTGCGGCTGGACGCCAGACGCGGGATGCAGGTTGAGCGGCGTCTTCAGGCCGCGCTCGCCGCACCAGGCCAGGAAGCCGGGTGGATCGGGGAACAGCGTGCGGTTCCAGGTGTATCCGGTCCAGCCGAGCGTGTGCCCGGACTGATCTTTCTTGTTCTCCCACCACTTCGTGCCGAACGTCAGGTGCCAGTCCATGTCGATGACGAGCACGTCGAGCGGCACGTCATGGGACCGGAACTCCTCGACGAGCTCCTTGAACTCGCGGTCGGTGTAGCTCCAGTAGCGCGACCACCACGTGCCGAAGGCAAAGCGCGGCGGTATCGGGATCGGCCCCGCCACACGCGTGAAGTCGTGCAGGGCCTGGCGGTACTCGTGGCCGTGCCCGAAGAAGTACCAGTCCTGGCGCGGACCTGGCGATCGCTGGATGACCCACGGCCAGTCCGAAGAGTCGAACAGCGGCCGTTCGGTGTCGTCCACGAGCGCCCAGCCATCGCGGGAGACGATGCCGGGCTCGAGGCTGGTCGCACCCTTCACGCCGTCCAGCGTGCGCGTCGTCCCGCGCAGGTTGCCGGCGTCCTCCGATCCGGGTTTCCACACGACTGGCCTGCCCGCGACGTCGAGCTCGATCGCCAGGTTGGCAGCGGCGAAGCGCCCGCGTTCCCGCCCGCCCGGGCGATAGCGCACCTTGAGGCTGCCTGTGTCGATCTCGGTCCAGCCGCCGCGGCGGCCGACGCTGAATCGCGGTACAGCCAGGCGCCTGTTGATGAACACCAGCGACGGCCGATCCTCGAACTTCCGGTCCCCCGACCACTCCATCCGCACGAGCTGCGGCGTCAGCACGGTGAAGCGCGCGTGGTCGACGATGACGGTTGCCTTGCGATCCGCGACCGGATCGTCCGGCTCTGCGGTCGCGGGCGCCGCGAGAACCAGCGCGGCGACGGGAACCAGCCATAGCTGCGCGTGGTGCGCGTGGATGCCTCGCTTCGACATTGCGGGGTCAGACACGATCACGCTCTCCAGAAAGGTGGACGGGGGCTTACTTCACGACCGGCAGCTCCACGAAGCTCGCGCGATCGGCTGCGTGAAAAACCCGCTGGACCGCCTTGCGGAAGTCCTCCGGCTTCGCCCAGAAGATGCTCGGCACGAAGGTCTGCGGGTTGCGATCGTACAGCGGGAACCAGCTCGATTGGATCTGCACCATGATGCGGTGCCCCGGCAGGAAGACGTGGTTCGCCGTGGGTAGCGCGAAGCGATATGGCAGCGGTTTGCCCGGCGTGATCGGCCCGGGCGTGTCGACGCTCTCACGGTACCGCCCGCGGAAGATGTCGGCGGCGATCATGAGCTGGTAGCCACCCATCGAGGGCTGTGCCGGCACCTCGTCGGGATAGACGTCGATCAGCTTCACGACCCAGTCTGAGTCGGTGCCGGTCGTGGACGCGATCAGGTTCGCGATCGGACCGCCGCTGATCTTCAGGGGCGCGCTCAACACATCCGACACGAACACCGCAACGTCGGTGCGGCCGGAGGCCTCTCGCTGGTCGTCCACGAGCCATTGCGACCACGTCAGGTTCTCGTACCCCACCGGCCGGATGGGGCGCGCGCGGAACGGTACTGGCTTGGCCGGATCCGAAACGTATTCCTCGAACGACTTCTCACCCGGAAGTGGAGCCGAGAAACTCAGCTTCCCGCCCGCGCGCAAGTAGAGCGGCGCGCGCTCGATGCTGCAGCCGCTCGCGCAGCCGGCGGGCCACGCGGGAAGACTCCGCCAGGCGTTCGTGCCGGTCTCGAACGCTACGACCGGCGGGATGTCGCGTTTCGCGCCGGCCAGCGCATCGTCTTTCAGGTGCCGGTCGAGGAACGGCCGCAGGATCTCCTGCCGGAAGTGCAGCGCCGTGTCGCTGCTGAATCTGAGCGGGCCGAGGCTGCTCCCCTCGGCGATCTGCTGGCCGTGGTACCACGGCCCCATGACGAGGAACACCGTGTCGTTCGCCGTGTCTTTCTGCTCGAGCGCGTGGTACGCCGCGATCGCGCCGTAGATGTCCTCCTGGTCCCACAGGCCGTGCACGAACATCGTCGGAACCGTCAGCGGCTGGCGCGCCAGCGCCTTGTCCACCGCCTGGTCCCGCCAGAACGCGTCGTAGCTGGGATGCTCGAGGAGCTTCCGCCAGTAACCCATCTGCTCGAGCCCGTGACTCCTCCCGAGCTCCCCTGCGGAGCCTGCCTTCAGGTACGCGTCGTAATCATCGAAATGGCCCGTCCACCACAACACCTCGGACTCGCGCGTGGCGACCTGGTTGTAGATGTACGGCATCATCTGCTGGCGAAACGCGCCGTTGTGAAACCAGTCGTCGCCGATCCAACCGTCCACCATCGGGTTCATCGGTACGGCGGCTTTGAGCGCAGGGTGCGGGTCGAAGAGCGCCATCAACGTCAAGAAGCCGTCGTAGGAAATCCCGAGGATCCCCACCTTGCCGTTGCTCTCGGGGACGTTCTTCACCAGCCACTCGATCGTGTCGTAGGTGTCGGTCGCGTGATCGATCGGGGTGGGGTTCTGCGGCCCGCGGAGCGGCCGCGTCATCACGTAGTCCCCCTCCGAGCGGTACTTCCCGCGCACGTCCTGCACGGCGCGGATGTAGCCTCCCTCGACGATGACGTCCGCGGCGTTGTCGTAGCCCTGGAGGATCGAAGCGAGGCGCGGGCTGCTGGTGTGGCTCGTGAGCGCCGTGGCGTTGTAGGGCGTGCGCGTCAGCAGGATTGGCGCGCCCGTGACGCCCTTCGGCACGAGGACCACCGTATAGAGCTTCACGCCATCCCGCATCGGGATCATCACTTCCCGGCGGACGTAGTCGAAGCTCTCCGTCCGCTGCTCGAGCCTGGCAGGTGTTTCGCTGGGCAGCCCCGGGTGTGTCACGGCCGGCTGCTGCGCCTGCGGTGTCTGATGAATGGCGCGCGGCAGGGCGGCGAGCGTCAGCGCGCCGACTACGGGCGCGAGCAGGGCAAACAGGCGAGCGCGATCCAGCGACATCGATGCACCTCGTGGCTAGCGGGCTGCGGCGGCGGGAATGCTGGTCCTTAAGCTGCCGGACGGGAGCGCCATGATGGGAGTGGGTCCGACGAATTGTACCCCAACGCCGCGGGAAGCGGCGCCGGTCTCAGGCACGATCGCCCCCGCTCGCCCGCGGGACGAGCGCGCAAACGGCGGTGACGAGTTCCGCGGGGCTGGCCGGTTTGGACACGGCGGCGACCTGCTCGCGGCTGACGCGATCGATCGTAAGCTCCCTGCTTGCAGCTGGAGTTGATCTCTTCGCCGATCTTCTGTCCGACCACGCTCGCGGAGCAGAAGGCCTCGTCGAGTCCACCGTCCTGCAACGTCCCCGCGAGATGCCGCAGCATCTTCCGGAGTAAGACGTCGCGTTCGAGCAGAACCGTAGCGTCCTGGAGGTCGGTTGCAGCGAGGTCTGACCTCGTCCCCCCCGAGTGCGGCCGCAAGATTCAGCATATGCGGCAGCACGTTTTGGATGCCAAGCGTGAGGTGTCGTCGCGTTCGAGCTGGCGATCAGCGGGAGCCAGCCGCCAACTCTGCCAGCCATCGCTGGAAGAGATCGCGAGCGGCAGTGACGTCGCGGGTGGGGACAACCATCTCGAGCTGCAGGGTTCCGGAGTCCGTTCCCAGGAACTGCCCTTCGACAGCGTACTCGACGCCCAACCGCGAAAAGCGATAGCGGTATGTCGCTTCCGTGGCGGAGCCTCGGCCGGCGGCGCAGGCGCGTGCCGCCCGTGCCGGCGCGAGCGCCGTGTCATGCTGTCCAGCCGCAAAGGAGACCGTGAAGTCGTGGCGCGGTGAAGCGAAGAGCGCTGTGCGCACCGCCGGCAGGCCCCCGCAGGGCAGCGGCGCGCCGGCATCGAGCGTCCACCCTGCCGGGATGGCCTTGACCGCTTCCAGACCACTCGCGGGCACAACGGCGACCCACCCGTCCGGCTGCGCGCTTCGCGGGCCGGTCGCAAGCATCGGCGCCGCTTCAAGGCTCGCGAGCGATGCCGCGAGCACGCTCTGGTTGAATGCGATCTGTTCGGCGCTTCCGACGTACCGCGCCACGATCTTCTCGCCGCCGAGGTCCACGAGGGAGTACATCATCCGCACCGGACGCCCATCCGCGAGCCCACTCGACTCGGCCCGAAGGACACGCTCCGTGCGCGTCCGAGGCCCCGCCTCGGCCGTTCGCTGCGGCTCAAATGCGCGACCCGTTCGCAGCTCTTCCTCCAGTTGCTCGAGGCTCCACCCCGTTGCGACCCGATCGATGTGCAGCGCTACGCCGGCGAGACTCGATCCGCTGTCTACAGCGAGCCGAGAGGGGCCTCCATCCTCGAAGCCGGTGACGGCGTGAAGACGAATCAACTTGCCCGGCGCATCGTAGAGTGGCCCGAGCGTCAGCCGCGTGGCCGGAAGGAAGGTGTCCACCCCGTTACGGGCGAGGAAGTCTTTCACGAGGTTGATCGGAATCGCAAACGCGATTCCTTCCACGCGGGTCAGCTTCATCTGCACTACGCCCGCGGCGAAGCCGGCCCGATCGAGCAGCGGCCCTCCACTGTTCCCGCGATTGAGCGGCGCGGAGGTCTGGATGTAGCGGACGTTCCCGCTGGCGTCCTCGCGCAGCGCGGACACGATGCCCGTCCCCATCGTCGGCGCCATCGAGTCGGTGGCTTCGGGACGGCCGACGTCCAGTGCGTCGCCGAGCGGATAACCGACGACGGACACCGGCTGCCCCGCCCGGAGCGAATCGGAGTCGCCGAGGGACACGTACGGGAGATCGTTTCCGGGAATGGCGAGGATCGCCAGGTCCAGCTCCGGATCGACGGCGACGACCGACGCGTCGAAGCGAACCAGCGAACGATCGGGGGTCGAGCCGGGCAGGCACACTTCGACGCGCTGCACGGTCAGCGTCATCGTCGCGGGCACCCCGTTGATGCGCCCGCGCAACTCGCCCCCCGCAATCACGTGATGGTTGGTCACCACGTGACCGTAGCGCGACACGATCATGCCGCTGCCCGTTCCCAGCTCCACGCCGGAGAGCTCGGTCTGCCGGCGGGTCGCGCCCGCTTCGTCAGACAAGCTCACCGTCACGTCTCCGGTCACGCGAATGAGCACGGTGCCGTCCACCGCGCGCTCCTGCGCCGACACGACGGCCCCGTTCAGACAGATCGCCACCGCAATAGTCAGCGGACGCATGAGAAGTGCAGAGGCGGGAATTATCGCACGGCGGGGGAAGGCTCGTCGGGTTCGAATGAGGTTCGACGGGGGTTACCCGTCGAACCTTTAAAGGCCTGTCGACCCTTGCGCTTATCTGTCCGCGAGCTGCACGGACTGCCGCACGCGGCTGAAGGCGTTCGAGTACGCTCGCGCTTCGCTCGCCGGGGCCACGCCTATCAGAAACAGCACGCCGCCGTCGCGCAGTTCCACGGTGGACACGTTTACCGCTTCCGTCTGCCCCGTCACTTCGGACACGTTGCTCAGCCTGGCAGTCAGCCCCGGGCGCCCGGCGATCGACGTCCGGGAGTAGCCGCCCTGCCGCCGGAGCTGCGGATTGCCGCGAGCGAACCCTTCGAGCAGCTGCTCCGTCTTCTGCAGCAGGCTTCCGCCGCCCGCCTGGATGACGCCGATCTGAACGCCGTGCGTGAACGCGGACTGCCCGTTCTCGGCGCGGAAGTAGCCTCCTTCCGGCGCGTAGGTAACTGTCCCGCCGCCGTCGAGCGCACGCCAGTTCGCCGGGACGCTCAGGCGGAGGAAGTCGCCCGCCTGGTAGGTTCGCCACTGGCCTGACGGCGGCTCCACGCGCGCGGCGCGTCTGCTGGTGCCTACCGGCGCCCGGCGAGCCGACTCACTGCCAGCGGATCCGGAGCCGGACCGTTGCACCTGCGCCATGCTCGGCGCCGGCGGCAACTGCGCGAGACGCGCGTGCACGCCCTCAATGTCTGCGGACGATGCCCGCCCTTCGACGCGGAGCATCTCCGCCTCGCGGTGAATCGCAGCGGCGCGGTTACCAGGATTCGGGTGACTGCTCAGCCACTCCGGGCCGCGCGAGCCTCCCTGCTTCTGGATCGTCTCGAACATCGAGGCCATCTCGCGTGGGTCGTAGCCCGCGCGCGCCATCAGTTGCGCGCCGAGCAGGTCCGCCTCCCGCTCGAACTCGCGCCCGTACTTGAGAAAGTAGGTGCCGAGGCCCAGCTCGGATCCCTGCGCGATCACCGCGCCGGTCCGCCCGCCGACGATCCTTCCGAGGATCTGGCCGGCGATGGCGCCGATCTGGAACTTCTGCCCCTTGGACGCCTGCACGGTTCCGTGCCGGAGGATCACGTGGCTGAGTTCGTGCGCCATGACGCCCGCGACTTCGCCGTCGGTGCGCGCAGCGGCGAGCATCCCGCGATGCACGAACATCGGCCCGCCAGGGAGGGCGAACGCGTTGATCTCCTTCAGGTTCACCACGTCGAAGGAATACTCGAAGCCCGGATGCCGGAACTCGGGCGGGATCTCGCGAATGAGCTCCTCGCCGATGTCCTCGACGAAATCCTCGACGCGGTCGTCGTTCATCATCGGGAGCTCACGGCGCACTTCAGCGGCCGCCTGGCGCCCCAGTTCCACGTCCTGCTGCGGCGTGTATTTGTTCTTCCGAAGCTCGATGCGCGTCTGCGCGGCCGACGAGGCCGCGATCGTGAGCGCGGCCACCGCGGTGACGACGAGCCTCAGCGACTCTCGTGTCATCGTTGCCATGCCCTGCCCGGTTGCAAGCAGGTCGCCAGCCGCGAAACAGGCCAAAACAAGCTTCTTTTATGGCCGCGCTGTCCGCTCCGTAGGCCAGTCGGTCAGCGGTCTGCTCCTCAACAGGCCGCAATTCTCTCCGAGGCGGTTCTCCGAGGGGTTCTGCGGAAACTCGGCCACTGTGCCGGCGGGACCTTCCAGCAGAACGGGTTGAACAAGAACGCGATGCGTTCAGGTTTCGATCAAGGCCTCTCTCGTGGTCGGCTCGGGACCGCTGCGGAGGTTGCGCCGAAGCGTCTCGACGTCGAGCTCCCGCTCCCATCGGCTGACGACCAGCGTCGCCACGCCGTTGCCGATGACGTTCGTCACCGCCCGACACTCACTCATGAACTTGTCGATGCCGAGCAGCACGGCGAGCGACTCGATGGGAATCGCCGGGAACGCCGAGAGCGTCACGGCGAGGGTGATGAACGCGGTGCCGCTCACGCCAGAGGCCCCTTTCGAGGTCACGGCCGCGAACAGCACCAGGCCCAGTACATCCCCGAGCGGCATGTGCGTGTTCGTCGCCTGAGCGAGGAAGAGCGCCGAGAGGGTGATGTAGATGTTGCTGCCGTCGGTGTTGAAGCTGTAGCCCGTCGGGAAGACGAGGCCGACGGTGGACTTTGCGGCGCCGAGTCGCTCGAGCTTCTCCAGCATGTGCGGCAGCGCGGTTTCCGAGGAGCTGGTCCCGAGCACGATGAGGAGTTCGTCCTTGATGTAGCCGACGAACCGGAAGATCGAGAACCCCGCCAGGCGCGCGATGACGTTCAGGACCACGAATACGAAGACGGCCGCCGTCAGGTAGAACGTCATGATCAGTTCGATCAGGTTCCACAGCGCGCTCAGGCCGTACGCGCCCACCGTGAACGCAATGGCGCCCAGCGCCGCGACCGGCGCGGCGCGGGTGATGATGTGAATGATGCTGAAGAAGAATCTCGCGGCGGTCTCCACGGCATGGACCGCCGTCTCGTAGTGGGCGCCCATCCGCCCGACTGCGAAGCCCGACAGGATCGAGACCAGCAGCACGGGAAGAATTTCCGCGCTCGCGAATGCGCCGAAGAAAGTCTCGGGAATGATGCCGAGGATGAAGTCCAGCGTTCCCTGGTGTGGCGCCGTCGCCGCAGGGGGCAGCGCGGTCGAGTCGAGCGTCGCCGGATCGAGGTTGAATCCCGCGCCCGGCCTGATGACCAGCGCGGCCGCCACACCGACCACGAGCGCCAGCGTCGCGACCACCTCGAAGTAGACGAGCGTCTTGAGCCCGACCCGTCCCAGCTTCTTCATGTCCCGCATCGAGGCGATGCCGGCGACGACGTTGCAGAAGATGATGGGGCCAATCACCATGCGGATGAGCGCGATGAATCCGTCGCCGAGCGGCTTGAGCGATCGGCCGGCGCCCGGGGCGAAATGCCCGACCAGCGCGCCGATGCCCATCGCGATGAGGACCTGCACGTAAAGCTGCGCGTACCACGGTTTCTTCGCCGCCATGTCCGAAGGTCCTCAGTAAACCCGGTTCAGGGGCGGCTCGTGCCGGACGAGCACGCGCTCGACGTTCTGCCAGGCCGCCCGGAGGAGGAAACTGGCGGACTGGCGCGTCACGCCGGCAATGTGCGGCGTGAAGATGAGGCGGCGCGCGGGCTCGCCTTCGAGGCGAAGCAGCGGGTTGTTTGGCACCGGCGGCTCGATCGCATAGACGTCGATCGCCGCCCCGCCAATGTGGCCCGATTGCAGCCACTCTGCGAGGGCCGCTTCATCGACGACGCCGCCGCGAGACGCCTGGATCAGCACGACGCCCGGCTTCGTCAGCGACAGTTCGCGCGGGCCAATCAGCCGCTCGGTCTCCCGCTGCAAAGGCACGTGGAGCGAGATCACGTCCGCCGTTGCCAGCAATTCCTCGAGGGAGACCCGCCTGGCGCCGAGGCCGTCCACGCCGCGGGCATCCTTCGGGTCGGGATCGTAGTAACAGACGCGGCAGCCCGCCCGGTGAAAGGTCTCGGCAACCGCGCGGCCGATCACGCCAAGCCCGATGACGCCGGCGAGCAGGCCGTCGAGCCCCGCCAGATTGTCGGCGAGCAGGCGCGCGCGGAACCCCTCGTAGTTGCCGCGGCGCATTTCCCAGTCCGCCCACGCGAAGCGTCGCAGGAGCAGCGAGGCCATGGTGACGACGTACTCGGCCACCGCGCTGTTGCTGCCGCCGGGAACGTTGGCGACCGGGATCCCCAGGCGGGTCAGCGCAGCGCGGTCGAGCCGCTCGACCCCCGCGCCGGTGATCTGCACGAGCGCGAGATCGCTGCCCTCGAATATCGACGGGGAGATCTTCGGCCCGACGGCAGGAATCACCATCGCGCGTGATTGCCTCAGGAGATCGCCGACGTCGGCATCGGACGGAGACCGGTAAGACACGCGCAGCGACGCCGGCGGCATGGCGTCGACGCGCGCGAAATCAGCTTCCGGACGAAGGCACAGGACAGCCGTGTCGCGCGCGACGGGCCCCTCAACCGTGCCGGACATCAGGTTCGACGGTTCCCGAGACGACGTCCGCGAGGGGATAGAAGCAGAGGAGGAGGAGCGGCACGGTGCCGGTGTTGCGCGTCACGTGGCGCTCGCCCGCGGGGATGAGGATCGTATCGCCGGGGTTCAAGGTGTATTCGCCGCTGTCCGCCACGGTCTTTCCCGTTCCGGACAGGACGAAGATGCATTCCTCGCAATCGCGATGATGGTGCGGTCCGCGTTCGGACTTGCCCGGATTCGACGGAGGGATCTCCGCGAGCCGTAACGTCACGCTGCGGGCGCCGGTGCGGCCGGACACGATCTCGAGCGACGTCCGGCCCGGTAATCCGAGCCGGCGCGCATCCGCCTGTGTGAACACGCGGGCCATCAGCTCACCGCGCTCCTATCCGCATGTCTCGAACTCCGCCCTGGAGCCGTGCCAGCTCGCCGAAGATCTCGGTCGCTCTCGTCGCGATCGCGTCAGCGATGCCGGAAACCACGCGATGGGCGTGCTCGACCGTCGCCCGTTCCGGGCTGCCGTACCAGCCGGTCGGCGCGATCCATCTCACGTCGCCGAGCACCGGCTGATACGCTCGCGTGCGCCGCAGCCGATCCATCGCTCCGCCATGCTCGCGGTCCGACGAAGCGTCGAGGCGGTCGAGGTGCACCAGGTCCGGCCGGTGTGCGAGGACGGCCAGCGTTTCGATCTCCCCGCCATGCGTGAGCCCGTTGCAGTCCGCGCCGAAGAGATCGTCGGCGACGTAGCAGGCCTGCACGGTGATCACGGCCAGGCCATGTTGCCGGTGGAGGGCGTCGGCGGCGATTGCGAGCGCAGGGATGTTGCCTTCGTGCCAGTTGAGAATCAGCAACTGCTTCGCGCCGTGGCTGGCCGCCGACGCGCACGTCTCCGTGACGACCCTGATGAACGTGTCCGGCGTCAGCGTGATCGTCCCCTCGTACGGCATGTGCAGGGGCGTGACGCCCAGCGGTCCTGCCGGCAGCACCAGGGCGTCCATGCGTTCGGCGACGGCGTGGGCGATGACGCGCGCCGCGAAGATGTCGGTACCCGTCGGCAGGTGCGGGCCGTGCTGCTCGACGCTGCCCGCTGGCAGGATCACCAGAGGGTTCGCCTTCAACTGCGCCGCGATTTCGGGCTGGGCCAGCTCGAGGAACTCGCGGTTACGCGACACGGCCGCTCCCCTGCGCCAGCCGCGCGCGCGCCGCGTCGAGCACCTCCGCCACGCGAACGTAGCGTCCCTGCCGCTCGATCGAAAGCAGTGCGGCGTACACCACGGCGAGCGCGATGTTGCCGTTGTGCGCGTTCAGCTCGGCCGATTTTCCGGTCCGGCAACTCTCGGCGAACATCTCGAGCTCTGCCTGGAACATGTCGCCTTCGCGTGCTGACAGCATCTCGCGCGACGCATAGCCGCTCCTGCCGCGCTGGATGTACAACGTTGACGTCTTGTGCAGCGCGTCGGGGGTGTCCCAGGTCGAGAAGTCGATCTCGTAATGCATCAGCCCGTCCGAACCGAACGCGCGGACGGCGAACACGCCCGGAGACGTCCAGCACGATCCCACGTAGCCGATCTTGCCGTCCGCGAACTTCAGCAGCGTCATGGACTGATCGTCGACTTCCGCTCCGACCGGCGAGAGCTTGGACGACATCGAGCTCGCTTCCACAATCTCTCCGCCGAGAAAGTGCAGGACGTCGATCTGGTGAATCGCGAGCTGGGAGAGCGGCCCGCCCGGAGCGCGATCCTTGTACCAGCGCCAGGTGTTCGGCGTCAGCTCGAGCGCCCGTTCGTTGGAGAAGTTTGCCTCCATGAACGTGACGCGACCCAGCTCTCCCGCCTCTATGGCCTCGCGTATCTGCCGGATGCCGGCCATCAGCCGCGCGCTGTGGCCGACGGTGACCGTGACCCCGTGCTGCTGTTCGAGCGCGGCGATCGCCAGCCCTTCCTCGACCGTGCTCGCGATGGGCTTTTCCGTGTAGACGTGCTTGCCCGAGGCGGCCACGCGAGCGGCGACCGGCAGGTGCTGCTCGTTGGGCACCGTGAGAATCACGCCGCGGATCTCAGGATCCGCCAGCAGCGCCTCCAGTGACGGAACCACTGGCACACCCGTGTCACGCGCGAACGCCGCTCGCTTTTCTTCCGAGCGGCTGAACGCCGCGACGATCTGCAGGCCGGTTGACTTCCGTGCGGCGCGTGTCAGGACCCTCGCCCACCTCCCCAGTCCGACGATGCCGATTGTGATCGGCTCAGTGCCCATGACCACCTCGAAAATGGAAGGAGCATCATACAATGCCCGTCAGGCACACCATGGAGTGGTTCGAGGATCCTGCCTTCTGGGAGACGTTCTTCCCCTACATCTTCTCCGACGAGCGGCTGCGTTTCGCGCCCGACGATGTTGAGCGCGTCATAACGCTCGTCGGCGCGCCGGCCCCGCAAGACGTCCTCGACCTGGCCTGCGGCACCGGGCGGCACGCGGCGGCGTTTGCCCGCAAAGGCTGGCGGGTGACGGGGGTCGATCGGACGCGGGCGGCGCTCGACGCGGCACGGACGCACGCGGAGCAAGCTGGCCTCGACATCGAGTTCGTCGAGTGCGACATGCGCGAGTTCCGGCGTCCCGCGAGCTTCGACCTCATCGTCAATCTGTTTACGTCATTCGGGTACTTCGAAGACCCGGCTGACGACGTGCGCGTGCTCCGCAACATGCACGAGGCGCTCCGCCCGGGCGGCGCGCTCGTGATCGACGTCATGGGCAAGGAGGTGCTTGCGCGCGTCTTGCAGGAGACGCGTTCGACCGTTGCATCCGACGGGACCCTCATGATCTGGCGCACCGCGACTGCGGCCGACTGGACGCGCGTCAACGGTGAGTGGTACGCCATAAAAGCCGGGATCGTCCGGTCTTTCCGGGTCGATCATTCGATCTACTCGGGAGCCGAGCTGCGGGCGTTGCTCGGGCGGGCCGGTTTTTCGGGCGTCCGGCTTTATGGCGATCTCGATGCGCACGAGTACGGGATCGCCGCCTCCCGCCTGGTCGCGGTGGCGCGGAAGTAGTTCAGCACGCCATGCGCCGTTCCCTCCCGCGCCGCTCTTCACGTCCCACCCCGCGCCGCTCCGGGCGCAGCCCGCGCGCGACCGTCATCGTCGCATCCGACTGGGCGCCGATCCGCGCCTTCGACCGGATCGTGCGGGACGATCCCGAGTCGGTGTACGGCGACCTGCTGCCCATTCTCCGCGGCGCCGATCTCAGAGTGGTCAACTGCGAGTGCGCGCTCACGCGATCCACGCGGGCCGTGTGGAAGAGCGGCGCCGTCTTCAAGGGAGAGCCAGCCCATGTGAAAGGGCTGACCGTGGTCCCGTTCGACGTGGCCTGCCTGGCGAACAACCACGTGCTCGACTACGGGGTGCCGGGCCTCTCGGAAACCCTCCGTCTACTCCGACGCCACGGCATTCGGACAGTGGGGGCCGGCCTGACCGAGCAGGAGGCGTACTCGCCGCTGTCGGTCGCCGTAAAAGGCGTGCAGTTGCACATCGTCAACTTCAGCGAGGGGGAAGATCTGACGGCTGCCCGGGGAGGTCCGGGCGTATTCGGGTGGGACATCCCGCGCGTCGTGGAGGAAGTCCGCCGGCGCAAGAAGGGCGGCGGTGTCGTCATCGCCATTGGCCACTGCGGTCTCGAGTATGTCCCGTATCCGCCGCCATACGTCGTCGGCGCGTTTCGCGCCATCGCGGAAGCGGGCGCAGACTGCGTGATCGGCCATCATCCTCACGTGCCGCAAGGCATGGAGTGGCGCGACGGCTGCCCGATCTTCTACAGCCTCGGAAACTTCGTCTTCTACCAACCCGCAGCGCTGCACTACCGCAAGATCGGGTTCCTGGTCACGCTTCGGCTCGAGCGCGACGGGATTGCCGGCGTCACGCTGCACCCGTACCGCATCACCGACGCGGCCGTTCGCGCGCTCGGCCCGGCGGAGGATCGCGCCTTTCGCCGAGACCTCGCGCGAATCTCGCGGCCGTTCTCGACGCCGGCCGGCCCGTCCCGGGCCTGGGACGCGTACCTGGCGTATTACGGCTTCGAGGGGTTCACCGCGGAAGTCAACGGAATCATCGAGCGAATGAAAACGGAACCGCAGAAGGCGGCCGCCATGTTCCGCAACCGCGTCACCACGATGCAGCACGCGGAGTTGTGGCGGGACGCGCTGACGCGGATCGTCAGTGGGGGTGCCCCGCGGCCGCCGCGTCAGGCCGCCGAGACCGTCGTCGAGTGGTTCACGCGGCCGGCAGATTGAACCGGCGGCAGGCGGAGTCGACGATCGCCTTTACCAGCCGGCGGTAGTCCTGCGCCTCGCCGCCCGGCGATCGGTGATGCAGCGTATAGAGTTGCGGCCCCCAGCTCTTGTGCGGCTTGAGCCCTGGAATCCCGTTCACCTCCATGATCCTCAGGCCATCGTCACCCCCAGCCTTGATATCGATGCGCACGTGATCGAGGCAGTTCATGGCGGTGGCCGCACGCGCGGCGAGCGCCTTCACCTCTTCGCTGCGCGCGCCGGCAGGATGAATCTTCGTGAGGCCCACTCCACGCAGATCCGCGCGCAGCACCTTGTGCTTGCCGTATCGAAGGGGATCGACCGTGACGAGCCCGGGCAGGCATTCCTGGCCGGGTGGATTGCCCAGCACGAGCACGGTGAACTCGTCACCGGGCAGGAAATCCTCGACGAGCGCCGGCTGGCGAAACTCGCGGTCTATGTACGCGACCTGCCGCCGCAGCTCCGCTTCCGACGTGACGACGCTGTCGTCGGTGACCCCCACGGAGCGCGACTCCCCCATCGGTTTGACGAACGCGGGATAGCGGATCATCGACACGTCGGCGTCCGCGCCGCGAACGAGGTGGTGCGCGGGAACGGGCACGCCGTGTCGTGCGAGTACCTCGTGCGTGTGGAACTTGTCGATCATGTCCTTCATGGTGGCGCTGTTCGAGCCGACGTAAGGAATCTGCCGCTCGTCGAGGACGTCCGCCACCCACATGCCTCCTTCGTTCGTTCCGATGAACTTCTCGTTCGGCGTAATGTGGTAGAGGGCACTCCAGATCATGTCGAACCCGCCGGCATGGAGCACGCGCAGGAAGTCCGTCTCGGTCTCGACCCACGCGATCGTCGACGGGTAGCCTGACGCCTCGGCGGCGTCCCTGACGGACTTGGTGACCTCCAGGTCGCCCCAGCCCTGCGCGTCGCCGCCGGGTCCGGTCAACAGCAGCAATCGCACGGGTGCTCCAGTGGCGGCCTCAAAACAACTCCGGGAGGCGCCGGTAGTGACGCAACGCCGCCGCGGTTGCGGGAGAGACGGCCTCGATCGCCCGCGACACGCCGTCGCGCTGCCCTTCATCGAGACCGACCTTCGAGATCACCTCGACCTGTACCGAGCCGACGCCGTCGCCGCGAGCGCTCCCCGTCAGTCGCGTCGCGACGTCGCGCACGAGCCTCTCGTTCGGGTCGAGCGGTCCCACCAGCCGGCCGGTCTTCCGCGCGAGCGCCGCGGAAATTCGGTCCGCCACCATGCTGTAATGCGTGCAGCACAGCCCCGCGTAGACCGGCTCGCCCGCCGGGACAATCGCGGCCGCGCGCTCGGCGTACGTGTCGATGAGCTCATCGACGGCGGCGCTCGTGGGGCCGTGCTCGATCGCGGTCGCGAGCCCGTGACACGACACGGCGGCCACGCGATCCGGCGGCACGCTGCGCCCGAGCAACCGCTCGCGGTGCACGCCCGACTCGATCGTCGTACGCGTGCCGAGCAGCACGACGGCGCTGTCAGGCTCGGCAGTCAGCGCCTCGTGGAACAGGTCCACGCCAGGGTCGATGATGCCTCGCACTGTGATGCCCGTCGTGCGCCGGAATTCGGTCAGCTCGTACAGGATTGACAGCGTGTTACAGGCGACGAGGAGCAGGTCCGGCTTCATGCCCGCCATCGCGCTGAGCGCGCGATCGAACACGCGCGCGCGGGCGGCGGGATCCGGAAGGTCGTTGTAGCCGCGCCCCTCCTCCGGCCAGGCGTTCACGTACGTCATGCGCACGTCGCGCGTGGGCTGCGTTTCACGTAAGGTCTTTTCGAGAGCCGCGCAGATCGAGAGGCCGCCGAGGCCCGAGTCGGTGATGACCAGGTGCACTGACCGGTAGGATAACGCAACGCCGGGTCCGCCAGCGGGCGGACCCGGCAGCCTGCACCCCAACGAGTGGACGCCGCCGCGCCGGAGCACGGCGCCGTCGTCGAACTTACGGGCGCTGGATTGTGACCGGCGGCGACGTCCAGGTCTCCCAGTGCGCCGGGTTGTCCGAGTCCCCGAGCGCCTTGAGCGCGGACAGCCTGATCACGTACTGGCCATTCGGGACGGTGTAGATCTTGTAGCCTCCGGTCGTCTGCCCGTCCCACCAGTACACCGTGAACGTGTTGGCCCTGGTGTTGTGCGGCACGTACTCGAGGTCGCGCGCGCGGTGCCACGGCTTGCCCGTCACCGCGTCGAACATTTCGAGGCGCAGGCGCCGGACCTGGTGCTCGAAATGAACGTAAACGTACGGCACGCTGAAGGCGTCCTCGAGCGTGAAGACGTCCCCCACGGGGCTCGGGCTGTAGATGCCGGTGCCGTCGGAGTTCGTACCCGTGCGCCGCCGGATCTCGGTCGGCAGCGTCAGCGCCACGATCGACTGGTAGTCTCCCTTGAATCCCGCGAACGGCACGCGAAGCGTGTGACCTCCGCCTTCCGGCGTGAAGGCGATGTACCCGCCATAGAGACCGCGATCCGCGAGGCCCGGCGGCGGCGCGATGGTCACGCCGACAGTCGCCGTCCCGCCAGCCGGCACGGTGACAGCCGGCGTGGAGAAGGTCACCTCGGCGAATTCCGGCAGCTGCGTCACGCTGAACGTGTTCGGACCGGTCGCGAGCGCCCCAGTGTGGGAAAGCGCGTAGGTAACCGACGCCGGCCCGTTGTTTTCGGTCGTCAGCGTTCGGGTTGCCGGTCCGGCTTCACTCTCGCCCAGCGACAACTTCCCGGGCTCGATCTTCACGGCGGCAGAGATCGCCGCGTCGATTTGCAGCATTCCCGCACCCTGCCGGTGCATCGGGTACAGCTCGTCGAGCGTAGGATTGATCCTCGGGTCCGCGCTGTTCTGCAGGATGCTCCGCACCACCTGCGGCGAGGTTCGCGGACGCGCCTCGAGTAACAGCGCCACGGCGCCGGCCACATGCGGGGACGACATCGATGTCCCGCTCAGCACGCGGTAGGAACCGGATTCAATCGGATACGTGGACAGGATGCTTCCCCCGGGCGCGCCGATGTCCGGTTTCAGCGTGAGATCCGGCGAGATGCCCCAGGAACTCGAACTGGCGATTTGACCGCCGCTCCCGCTCGGGTTCGAGACGTTCTGATTGGTCCACGTCAGGGTCGTCGGGCCAGCCTGGATCCGTGCGTCGATCAACTCTCCAGTCGCCGCCGTGACCCCAACGATGGGAATGCCGACGACCGGGTCCTCCGGCGTCGTCGGCGAAAGGCTGGGACTCAAGCCGCCTGCCGCATTGTTGTACAGCACGACGCCAGGCGCGCCAGCGTTCTGCGCGTTGATCGACTTGATATGAAAGGAGCAGGTGCCGCGCCGGATCAGCCCGATCTGTCCTGCCAGGCTCTCGGCCGGCAGCGGCGTGCATGCGTCGCCGGTGGAGCTCGTCGTCCCCGTACGAGCCAGGTCGAACACGCCGCTGTCGGGCGGCGGGACCGATCCTCCGCTCGCCGCGTTGTACCCGACCAGCTGGCCGTCCGGAGAAACCGCGAACGCGCGCTGGTTCGTGTGCGTGTTCTGGAACGACGCGACGCTGATCACTTTCGCGCCGACCGATGGCGCCGCGCTGCCGTACAGACCGACCGCGGCGTCGTTTCCCGCGGACGCGACGACCACGACCCCCTGGTTGACCAGCCTGGTGCTGGCCTGGGCTGGCGCGGCGCGCGAAGCGTAGCACAACAGCGCGTGCCTGGGAACAATAACCGGCGGCGCGCGGTGTAGCATGGCAACGGGCGCACGCGGGTCGCGTGCGGTGAGGAACATGATCGAAGCGATCGACGTGAAGAGGAAGATGTTCGTGGAGTTCGAAGGGGCGCCGTATCACTGCCTCGACGTGGAGATCTCCCGTCCGACGGCGCGGGGCGGCCAGACGCTCGTGCGCCTCCGCATGCGGAACCTGCTGACGCGGGCCGTCTTCGACAAGACCTTCAAGGCCGGCGAGAAGTTCGAAGAGCCGGACCTCGAGTCGGTCCCGGCATCCTTTCTTTATGGCGGCGCGGACGGATACCACTTCATGGACCAGCGGACGTTCGACACGATCACGATCAGCCCGGAGGCGATCGGTGAGGATCGGCTGCTGCTGGTGGACAACGTACTGGTGCAGATCGAGAAATACAACGGCCGTCCGATCGGCGTCGTGTTCCCGCCGCACGTGGAGCTGACCGTGACGTCAGCCGAGCCGGGGGTCCGCGGCGACACGGCCAGCGGCGGCGTCACCAAGCTCGCCACTCTCGAGACAGGGTTGCAGATCCGCGTGCCCCTGTTCATCAAGGAGGGCGAGAAGGTCAAGGTCCACACCGAGACGCGGGAGTTTGCCGGGAGAGCGTAGCGGAGGCTTCAGGCTTCAGGCTTCAGGGATGCGTCGGTGGTCAACTGTACGCCTGCCCCCGCGCAGGCCGGTTATCGCGGCGTGGCCGCGCGGAAGGCGCGTGTGAGCACTTCGCCATCACGGCCGAGTTTCTCGGCCCGCCCATCGCCGAGGCGGACGAGCACGGCACCGGCGTCGCCGGCGCGAATCACGATTGAAGCCGATGCGCGGAGCGCGACACGCTCGCCGGCCCTGAGCTCGCGCTCGACGGTCCTGCGGCCGTCCTGCGTCACGCGCACCCACACGGCCCGCTCTGCCGTGAGATCGCCGCCAAGAGGGGTTGCTTCCCGCCGCGCGTCCACCCTCCCGCCAGGCGCCACGGCTGGAGTTGGCGTGGAGCGCGTCTCGGGCTGGGGCGGCGCGACCTGTTGAACGCGCTCGGTTGACTCGCCTGGTGTCGCCGCTCCGCGCCAGAACCACGTGGCCGCGACGCCCGCGGCCAGCACCGCAACGGCAAGCACGCCGAGTATCAGGCTCGTGCGACGCACGGCCCCCGCCCCCTGCGGGGACGCGCTCGCGTAGGCGACGGCGGGCGGGTTGACGGCAGCGTCGGACGCGATGCGGGGCGTAGGCGGAGATGGCATCACCATCGCCGGAGGCCCGGTGCCGCCTGCAAATCCGCGAGCGACGACGGGCGCGCGTGGTTCCGAGCGACTGAAGAGCGGCGGCGGCGCCGCATGCTCCGAGGCGACAGGCGGCGGCTCGCGGAAGGTCCGGACGAACTCGTCGAACTCGGCGCCCGCGCGGTCGCGCTCCCGGCGAGCCTTCTGAATCTCGCGATGCAGGCGCTCGAGCTCCTCGAGCACGCGCCCTTCATCTTCTCTCGGAAACAGCGACCGGTGATTGACGGGCATGCCGTATTGACGCGCGATCCCCGCCTCGCGTCAACCTGAACTTATCGGCCGGGTGCGCCGCGCGGCAGGCGCACGGTGAACGTCGCGCCGCGGTCGGGGCCGTCGCTCGCGGCCTCGATCGTGCCGCCGTGGGCCTCCACGATGTGGCGGACGATCGCGAGACCGAGGCCGAGCCCGCCGCTCGATCGGGTCGTGCCCGACTCCTCCTGGCTGAACCGCTCGAACACGTGCGGAAGAAACGCGGGCGGTATGCCGCGTCCGGTGTCGGCCACTTCCAGGATGGCCATCCGGCCGTCGACGTGCAGCGTAACGTCAACGCGTCCTTCAGGCGGGGTGAACTTCACGGCGTTCGACAACAGGTTCCAGACGACCTGACGCAGGCGGATGGGATCTCCTTTCATCGGGATCGGCACGTCCGCCTTCAGGCACACGGCCACGCCCTTTGGATCGGCCGCGGGCCGCACCACCTCGAGCGCGTCCCGGACGACGTTCGCGAGGTCCACGTGTTCGATCGCCAGGGCCATACGGCCCGTGACGATGCGCGACATGTCGAGGAGGTCTTCCATGATCTGCGCTTGAGCGGTCGCGTTTCTGAGGATCGCCGACGCCGCCTTGATGATCGTCTCGTGTGGAAGATCGCTGCGGGTCAGCATGTGGGCCCAGCCGACGATCGCGTTCAGAGGCGTGCGCAGCTCGTGGGACAGCGTCGCGAGGAACTCGTCCTTCATCCGGCTGGCCGCGTCGGCCTGCTCTCGCAACCGTCGCTGCTCGGTGATGTCCCGCGCGATTTTCGAGGCGCCGATGATCTCGCCGGATAGCGTCCGGATGGGGGAAATCGTCAGCGAGATGTCCACCAGCCCGCCGTCTTTGCGGCGACGGATCGTCTCGTAGTGATCGACGGTCTGACCGGCGGCAATGCGACGAATGACTTCGGCCTCCTCATCGAGGCGATCATCTGGGATGATGAGGGTGATGGACCGTCCGACCGCCTCCGCGGCGGAATAGCCGAATATCCGTTCCGCGGACAAGTTCCAGGTCTGGATGATGCCGTTCAGATCTTTGCTGACAATGGCATCGTCGGAGTATTCGACGATCGCCGCCAGCCGGAGCGCCGCGCGCTCAGCCGTCGTGAGAAGCAGGGGCGGTTTGGTGGTTTCTGTCACGCGAGTAGGATTCTATCCTTAAGTTGATCGCGTGTTTGAGCTGGGACCTGTCTCATCCGTAGCGCCACTTCCGTGGAGGCTCTCATGAAGTTCCGTCCGTATGCAGGGCTTCTGGTGGTCCTGCTGTTTGCCGCCGCAGCACCCTCGGCTGACGAGGGCATGTGGACCTTCGACAACCCGCCGTTGAAACAATGGAAAGAACGGTACAACTTCACCCCGGACGCCGCGTGGCTCGAACGCGTGCGGCTCGCGTCGGTCCGGCTCAACGACGGTGGGTCCGGCGGCTTCGTATCGCCCGACGGGTTGATCATTACCAACCAGCACGTCGCCGCCGGGCAACTGCAGAAGCTCTCGACAGCCGAGCGGGACCTGACCCGCGACGGCTTCTACGCGCCCACGCGCGACGCCGAACTGAAATGCCCCGATCTCGAGGTCAACGTGCTCACCTCCTTCGAGGACGTGACCGCGCGCGTCCAGGGCGCCGTGAAACCCGGCGCGACCGATGCGGACGCCGCGGCACAGCGGCGGTCTGCCATCGCCGGGATTGAGAAGACATCGACCGCTTCCACGGGGCTTCGCAGCGAGGTCGTCACGCTCTACAACGCCGGCGAGTACTGGCTGTATCGATTCAAGAAGTACACGGACATCCGGCTGGTGTTCGCGGTCGAGGAGTCGATCGCATTTTTTGGCGGCGACGACGACAACTTCACGTACCCGCGACATGACCTGGACATCTCGTTCCTGCGGGCGTACGAGAACGGCCGGCCGGCCAGGACGCCCCACTACTTCCGCTGGGCGGCGACGGCGCCGGCCGAGGGAGACCTCGTCATCCTCTCGGGAAACCCTGGATCGACGTCGCGGCTGTTGACCATGGCCCAGATTCAGTACCACCGCGACACGGGCAACCCGTTGCAGATGCAGGTGTGGTCGTCCCGGGCCGCGGCCCTCGCCCGATACGCCCAGACCGGACCGGAAGCCGCGCGACGTGCCGGATCCGTTCGCCGGTCGCTTGCGAACTCGATGAAGCGGCTCGTCGCGCAGCAGGAAGGGCTCATGAACCCGCGCATCATGGAGCGCAAGGAAGCGGAAGAGCGCGCGTTGCGCGAGGCGGTCTCGAAGAACGACGACTGGCGCCGCCAGTACGACGATGCCTGGGACCAGATTGCCGCGGTGTACCGCGACTATCCGGCGATGGCGAAGCGCATCGCGTTTTCGACGTTCGCGCCGTCGCGGCTCGCCAACATCGCGTCGCAGATCGTCCGGTATGCCGAGGAGGTGGCGAAGCCTGACGCTGCCAGGTACGAGGAGTTCCGCGACTCGCGCCTCGACTCGCTGCGGTTCGGGCTGCTCTCCCCCGCTCCGATCCACGCCGACATGGAAACCGCGATCCTCGCCGGGTGGCTCGCCGACGCGCAGCGCACCCTCGGTCCCAGCGACCCGTTCGTGCAGGCGGCGATCCAGGGGGGCACGCCCGAGTCGGTGGCGCAGGCGGCCGTGACCGGCACGAAGTTGGCTGACGCCGGGACGCGGAAGGCGCTGCTCGACGCCGGCGCCCAGGCCGTGGCGCAGACCGCCGATCCGCTCATGGCGCTGGCGAGGCGGGTCGAGCCCGTCATCCGCGAGCTCCGCGCCTGGCACGACAAGAACATCGCGAGCGTCGAAACGGCCGCGGGCGCACGGATTGCGGCGGCCCGGTTCGCCGTCTACGGCAAGACGGTCCCCCCTGACGCCACCTTCAGCTTGCGACTCAGTTATGGAAGCGTGCTGAGCTACGAGGAGGACACGACGCGCGTGCCGTACAAGACGACCTTCTACGGCCTCTACGATCGCGCCGAGGGGTTCGACTTCAAGAGCCCGTGGAGCCTGCCGAAGCGGTGGCTCGACAAGCGGCCAGCGCTCAACCTCTCCACACCGCTGAATTTCGTCTACACGGCGGACACGATCGGGGGCAACTCCGGGAGCCCGATCGTCAACCGCCGCGCGGAGTTCGTCGGCATCAACTTCGACAGCAACCTGCAGAAGCTGGCAAACCGTTATCTGTACATCGACGAGCGCGAAGGGAGCCGGGCTGTCGGCGTCCACGCGCACGGGATCGTGGAGGCACTCCGGAGCGTTTACGGGGCGCGGGAGCTGGTGGACGAGCTCACGCGGGCCATGGCCATCAGCGGGCGCTAGGCGCAATCCTCCTTGACCGGGCTCGGGGCGCGGCAGTACATTCAAGTTCTGCCGCGCCCTGCCGCACTCGCGTGCGGTGTCTTCGTTCCCCGTTTTCCTTTCTTCCTTTACTTTATGCGCTCCCGACTTGCCCTTCTCGTCCTGTTCGCAGTCATGCTCACCGCATCGGGGTCGGCGCAGCAACCGGCCCGGACACCCGCTGACAATCCGCTCTTGAAAGAGTGGAACACGCCTTTCGGCGTGCCGCCGTTCGCCGAGATCAAACCCGAGCACTTCGTCCCCGCGTTCACCGTGGCCGCGGCCGAACAACGCCGCGAGATCGACGCGATCGCGGCCAACACTGAGCCGGCGACCTTTGCAAACACGATCGAGTCGCTCGACTCGGTCGGAGGGCTCCTCTCGAAGGTCAGCGGGGTGTTCAACAACCTCATCTCGGCAGAGACGAACGAGCATCTTCAGGCCGCGAACCGTGAAGTCGTCCCGATGCTGTCGAAGCTCCGCGACGACGTGAACCTCAACCCGAAACTGTGGGCCCGCGTCAAGACGGTCTGGGAGCAGCGCGAAGCGCTGAACCTGACGCCGGTCCAGCGCAAGCTCCTCGACGATGTCTACAAAGGATTCGTCCGGAGCGGCGCGAACCTGCCGCCAGAGCTACAGCAGCAGCTGCGCACCATCAACGCCGAGCTCTCCATGCTCGGCGTGAAGTTCAGCGAGAACCTGCTTCACGACACGAACGACTGGAAGCTGGTGATCGACAAGCCGGAGGACCTGCAGGGTCTGCCCGAGTCGGTGAAGGCCGCCGGCGCCGAGGCGGCCGGGCGCGCCGGACTCGAAGGCAAGTGGGTGTACACCCTGCAGGTGCCGAGCATGACCCCGTTCCTGCAGTACGCCGACAATCGCGACCTGCGGGGACGGATCTTCTCCGCGTACGTCTCCCGCTGCGATCACAACGACGAGTACGACAACAAGAAGATCGTGTCGCGGACGGCGGCCCTGCGCGCGCGCCGCGCGCAGCTGCTCGGCTACAAGACGTACGCCGACTTCGTGCTCGAAGAGAACATGGCCAAGACGCCGCAGCGCGTCTCGGCGCTGCTCAGCCAGCTCTGGACTCCGGCGCGCGCGGTTGCGGCGAGTGAGGCCGCGGCGATGCAGAAGATGATCCGGGCCGAAGGCAAGACCTTCACCCTGGCGGCCTGGGACTGGGCGTACTACACCGAGAAGGTTCGGCGCAGCCGCTACGATCTCGACGACCAGGCGCTCCGGCCGTTCTTCGAGCTGGCGAACGTCCGGCAGGGGGCGTTCTACGTCGCCAACCAGCTGTACGGGATCACCTTCACGCCCCGGCCCGACCTGCCGGTCTACCACCCGGAAGTGAAGGCGTTCGAGGTCAAGGAAGCGGACGGCACGCACGTCGGCATCTTCTATTCGGACTACTTCCCGCGCCCCGGCAAGCGCGTGGGCGCCTGGAGCAGCCGCTACCGCGAGCAGCGCACGAAGGACGGACGCCGCGTGGTATCGCCTGTCACGGTGAACGTCGCGAACTTCTCGCGGCCCGCAGGTGACATGCCGGCGCTCCTCAGCATCGACGAGACGCAGACGATGTTCCACGAGCTCGGACACGCGCTCAACAGCCTGTTCTCCCGCGCGCCGTACCGCGGCCTTCGCGGCCCCCGCGATGCCGGCGAGCTGCCCTCGCAGATCATGGAAAACTGGGCGCTCGAGCCCGAGGTGCTGAAGGTGTACGCCAAGCACTACCGCACGGGGGACCCGATCCCGGCGGCCCTCGTCGAGAAGCTGCAAGCGTCGGCGCAGTTCAACCAGGGATTCGCCACCGTGGAGTATCTGGCCGCGGCGATGCTGGACTTGGACTGGCACACGCTGACGACGACCGTCGAGCAGGACGCCGCCCTGTTCGAAAAGGCATCGATGACGAACATCGCCATGCCGCTCGACATCGTGCCGCGCTACCGGTCGCCCTACTACAACCACGTGTTCGGCCCGGGCGGCGGCTACGCGGCCGGCTACTACAACTACGTCTGGAGCGAGGTCCTGGACGCGGACGCGTTCCAGGCGTTCAAAGAGAAGGGGCTCTTTGACCCGGCGACGGCCAAGGCGTTCCGCACGCACATCCTCGAGAGCACGGGGACGGATGACGCCATGACGCTCTACAAGCGGTTCCGCGGGCGGGAGCCGAGCGTGGAGCCGCTGCTCCTCCGGCGGGGGCTGAAGGCGAAGAGCACCACGGACTGAACCACGGTTCAGGGTTCAGGGTTCAGGATTCAGGGTTCAGCAAGATCTTTCTGAGGCCTGAACCCTGAACCCCTAAACCTGAACCCTCTAAACTCTGAACCCTGATCTACGCAGGCGCGGTGTAGACGCGGTGCGTCTTGATCGGCACCGCGCCGAGCTTCTCGAGATCGCGACGCATGCGCGTCGCGGTCTCCGCCACCTGCGGCAGCTCCGCCCATTCGTACTGCGAGCTCCGTACGGCGCGCTCGATCTGCAGATACAACAGTGCGTTACCTCCCTGCCCCTGGTACTCTGGCACGATCCCCGCGCCGTTGAGCGCGACCCGCGCGGTGCGCCGCCGATCGCGCAGCAGTCGCACGATCCCCCAGGGCGTCAGCCGCCCCCGCATCCCGCGCAACGCGTCCGACACGTCCGGGAACGCGAGCACGAAGCCGACAATCTGCTCCCCTGCGGCGATGAACGTCATCAGCCGATGATCGGCAAGCGGACGCAGCTGATCGACCACGAAGTCGATCTCGTGCGGCGTCAGCGGGTAGTACTCCCAGTTGCTCACGAACGCGCGGTTGTAGGTTTCGCCGATCGCGCGGGCGGCGCGAACGAGCGCCCGCCGTGTCGGGTACTGCACGACCCGCAGCCGCGCCGCGGCCTGGCCCGCCGCGCGCCGCACCGCCTCCGGCATGACAAACGTGTCGCGGTGCAGCTCGTAGCTGACGAAATCCACCTCCTTTACGAACCCGAATCCCTCGAGGATGGGCACGTACCAGGCGGGGTTGTAGTTTGTCATGGTCATCAATTGGCCGCGATCGAACCCGTCCACCAGCAAACCGTAGCCGTCGAAAGGACTGAGCCCTTTGGGACCCACAAGCGCCGTGAGCCCGCGGCCGCGCGCCCACTCGAACGTACGCGCGAACAGCGCCGACGCGGCCTCCTCGTCGCGCCCGCACTCGAACAGCCCGAAAGAGGCCTGTGTCGTTCCATGTGCCCGGTTGTAGGGGCGGTGCTCCATGACGGCGATGCGGCCCACGTCGCGGCCGTCACGCGTGGCGATGAAAAACGCCACATCCGAGTGCTCGTAGAACGGGTGGCGCCGGGGGTTCAGTGCCAGCGCCGCATCGCGCCGCGGCGGCGGAACCCAATTCGAATCATGGCGATAGAGACGGTAAGGCAAATCAACGAACCGACGCGCCGCCACGCGGGACCCGGCGGGTACGGTCTGGACGATTACCATGACGGCGTCGGCAGGATACCCCTTGATCAGCGCTCGCGCGCAGGACAGAATCACGCACCGAGATCCCATCACGAGGTTCCCATGAAGAAGGTACTGATCGGCCTTTGCCTCGCCCTCTTCCTCGCTACCGGGGGCGCCTTGCTCCGCGCGGTGACGTTCGGCGAGCCTGACGGCAACGCGCATCCGTACGTCGGCACGATCATCTTCCAGACGCCGAGCGGCTACTGGTCCTGCTCGGGCACCCTGCTGTCCCCTACCGTGTTCCTCACGGCGGGCCACTGCACTGAGGAAGGCGGAGTCGCCAACCTGCGGACGTGGGTGAAGTTCACGCCGAAGATCACGTTCCCCGGCCGGCAGGATTACCCGTCGCTGGGCGCGTACCTGGACGACAAGAAGAACGGCTGGATCCGCGGCGACGCCGTTCCGCATCCGCAGTACGACGACTATGCGCAGTTCCCGCAGACCTACGACGTCGGCCTCGTGCTGCTCCGCCAGCGGGTGACGATGAACACCTACGGCGTGCTGCCGCCGGAGAGTTTCCTCGTCGGCATTCACAGCGCGGCGGACAACCAGTTCACCGTGGTGGGCTACGGCATGCAGGGTTACATCAAGCCGTTTTCCGAGGACGTGTACGAGCGGTACCGGGGACAGGTGCGGCTCATCGAGCTGAACAGCACGTTCGACGCCGGCATGAGCGCGAAGTTCTCCAACAACCCGGGGGCGAACAGCGGCGGAAGCTGCTACGGCGACTCGGGCGGTCCGGTCTTCTATCGCGGTACCAACATGGTGGTGTCAGTCGTGTCGTGGGGGATTACGCCGTGCATCGGCGTGGACTACCAGTTCCGCGTGGACACGCCCCTGGCGCTGGACTTCCTGCGCCAGTACGTGGACTAGCTCTCGCTCGGAAGGTCCGCGCCGCAGTCCGGCGTCTGGCCGGGGTCGAGGCGCCGGTGTCCGAACGGCTCAGCGCCTCTTCCTCTCGAGGCGCGCGCCCGGCGGAGCCCGGCACGTGCGTGCGGACCGTCCGCTACTCGCTTTCCAGATCTCCCAGGTCGTACTGGGGCGGCTGCGGGCCCGGGCGGATCCCGGCGATGTCCGGGTCCTCGTCGCCGGCGCGCCGCGGCTGGTTCGCCCGGCGCTCCTTCGCTTCCTGACGCCGCGCGGCTTTCTGGTTGCGTTTCTCCTGAAGCGCGCGCTCGCGCTGCCGTTTGAGCTGCGTGGGTCGGGACTTGCCTGCCATAAGGACTCCTGTCAGGGTGACGATGCGGGCGAAGCACCGCGCCGCCACCACCGTGCGACGGGGGCGGTCACGCGTAACGCGAGACCGTCCCCTCTCCGGCTCTTACCAGCGCGGTTCGGACCGGCCGCCCCGGCCACCGCCGCGCCCGCCGCCGCCA